>NZ_AJYA01000031.1 GCF_000265075.1 Nitritalea halalkaliphila LW7
TCAGAAACGATTGCCGGGTTTTTTTTTCGTTAATTTTTAAATCTGCAACAATATTTTGTTTCAGTTTTTGTATTCGTAATGATACGTGTTTATCATTATTGAATTTTTAAATTTATCTGGATTTGCTGACCTTTGTGATGTGGATAAAGGCAAAAATTTGTCAGATTCACAGCACCCAAATAGCCTGCTCTCTGCCTCATTAGAGGTATTTTATTTCACCTAAACCAATTGAAATCATGAGAACAGTGTTAATTACCCTAATCAGCTGCTTTTTTGCAGCTTCAGCTGTCCAAGCCAGTACACAGCTAGAGAAAGAAGAAAAAAAGGATGCTGCTAAGGTGCACGTAAGTGCTACGGCAAGTGAAAATCAGCGCTTACGCCTTCTAGTAGCTCCCGTCTATCCGGCGCCTTACCGTGTTCGCATTTACGATCTGGAGGGTAAGTTGTTATGGAATGAAGTACATAGCAGCTCGCCAGGAAGGCTGCAGTATTATGATCTAAGTCAGACCAGCGTAAACGGGCTCCGCGTTCGTGTGACGCAAGAAAAGGAAGAGCTTTTCGATGAAAAACTAGTTTGGTCTGCAGAAACGATGCCAGCAGTGCTTGCGAAAGTGGATCGTGTCCAGCAGGATCGCGTACGCTTACTCGTTCAAAGTGCCGATAAGGAGTCCGTTAAAATCTCTATTTTAGAGGATAATCGGGTAGTTTTTACCGAAATGCTGCAAGATGCTGGTCAGCTGAAGCGCTATTATGACACGAAGGCGCTATCGGCCACTGCTACAGTGAGCGTGCTCGTGGAAAGCGAAAAAGGTTTCCGTCAGTTGTATGCCGTGCGCTAAGTGTCGAAAACGATTCAAACTAGCTTGATTTACATGTATTTTTTGCCCGTCTCCCTTTGGAGCGGGCTTTTTTCTGTCCCCACCCTTGTTTTTTTTAGCGGCCTCCTCCAACTCTCTTTTCGAAGATTATGTGGCATGGATTCCACGTTTTGAGGTTATTACTCCTCGCATTTTTAAAAAAAAATCCGCTTTCCACGTTTTCATGCCGTTCAGCAAGTTCTCGCATAGGAGGCGGATCATTTTCTTTAATTTTGAATTTAATCGAAAAAAAATTAATGCCATCTATCCATTGATTGGCTCTTTATATGAAAAAATTATCTTTTATAGCTGTCTTTTTTCTTTTGATGGGGTCTGCTTTTGCGCAGCAATTTAGCATCACAGGGAAAATTCAGGAAGTTGGCACAGCAGAGGGCGTTCCCTTCGCGAACCTGTTTTTACTGAAAACTAGTGACTCTACGCAGCTGCAGGGAGCGGTGAGTGATATCGATGGGAATTTCCGTTTTAATAATGTAAGTCAAGGGGAGTACTTGATTCGAATCCAGCTTTTAGGTTACATGAGCCAGGTTTTAGAGGTAGATGTGCAAGAAAATGTGCGCTTAGGCATCATTCCTTTGGCCGAGGAGGCCACCGATCTGTCTGAAGTCGTCGTGCAGGCCCGCAGACCTACGGGCACGGTGCGGGGAGATACGACCGCTTTTAATGCCGATGCATTTAAGACCATGCCTGACGCCTCTGCGCAGACACTTTTGGAGAAAATGCCGGGGATCGATCGGGATGGAGGCTCCCTACAGGCTCAAGGGGAGACGATCGCCCAGATTTTAGTGGATGGAAAACCTTTTTTCGGTACGGACGTGGCCGCCGCGCTGCAAAATTTGCCTGCTGAGGTCATTCAGAGCATCGAAATCTTTGATCAGCAAAGTGAGCTGTCGCAAATGACGGGCTTCGACGACGGGCAGCGCCTAAAGACCATTAATATCATCACCAAACCCGACCGGCGCAAGGGGCAGTTTGGGCGCGGCACTGCGGGCTATGGCAGCGATGAGCGCTACCTGTTAGGGGCGAGTGTGAATTTTTTCGATGAGGACCGCCGCTTTACGCTCACCGGTCTGAGTAATAACATTAACATTCAAAAGTATGCGGCGGATCCGAACACACAGAATGATGGCAATCCACAGCAGGGGATCATCACGACCAACTTGCTCGGGTTTAATTATTCGGATAGCTGGTCGGAGAAGTTAAAAGTGACCGCAAGCTATACCTTTACAGAGACGGAGAATTTCGGGCTGGAGAGCAGGTTTAGGGAGTTTGTGACCGAAGAGGATAATGATCAAACCTATGATGAAAATAGCCGAGATGTGCGGATAAGTCGGCGCCATCAGGCGGATATGCGACTGGAGTATCAGATAAATGAGCGGAATCGGCTCGTCTACATTCCGCGCTTTAGTGCGCGTTTTGAGAATGAAGACTCGGGTTTTGAGGGAATCACGAGAGGGAATATGGGGGTACCCCTGAATACCGTCGAAAACAGCCGCATCGGAAGGTTTAAGGACTTGACGACTTTCCACCGCATGTTTTACAGCCATAAATTCGCGAAAGAGGGCAGGACCTTATCGGCTCGCTTCCGCTTTCGCAAGTCCTTAAATGAGGATGAGTCGAACCGCGTGGCCGTGAATACCTTCTTTATGGAGAACATGAGCACGGAAGAGATTCTGGACCAGCTCATCACACGGGAGCGTGTGGGGACGATGTGGAATACACGCCTTTCCTTTACAGAGCCTCTGGGAGAGAACAGCTTACTCGCCCTCGAATATGGCGTGGGGAACCGCAAAGATGATTCTGAGCAGCTGCTTTTCGATATCCTCTCAGATATCGGCCCTGAGGAAGCCTTGCTCGATACTGCCTTAAGTAATGTGTTTTTTAGCAATTATTTTACACAGCAGTACCAGGCCGGCTACCAGTACAATACAGAAAAGCTTCGCTTTCAGACTGAGCTGCAGTCTTCAGGATGCACTCCTGAATAACGATCAGATTTTCCCCTCCCCGGAACTGATTAACCGCCGCTTCCAAAACGTACTGCCCAGCTTACGCTTCGAGTATCGCTTTACACCGAAAACGAATGTGCAGTTCGATTACGATACCTATACGAATGAGCACAGGTGGAGCAGTTACAGGCAGCCATCAACAATAATAACCCGCTCCAGCTGCGCACAGGAAATCCAGAGCTAGATCAGGCCTTTACCAATCGTATGCGGGTTCGCTTCCGCAGCAATAACCCGGATACGGACCGCAACTGGTTTCTCTTTGCGCAGGCGCGCTTCACGGATGACCTGATTACGAACAGTGTGCTGATCGCCGAGGAGCCGATTATCTTAGATGGTGGCGTGGTGCTGCAGCGGGGCAGTCAGCTGAATAAGCCGGTCAACTTAGACGGCTATCGTGAATTTCGTTCTTGGTTCAGCTACGGGTTCCCGGTGGACTTCATCAAGTCTAACTTGAGTCTGAACTCAGGTTTCAGTGCCATTCGTCGCCCAGGACAGATTAATGAGTTGATCGGATTTAATAATAGCTTGCGCTACAGTGCAGGGTTTTCCCTCAGCAGTAACATTAGCGAGCGCGTAGATTTTAATCTGTGGTCCCGTTCTTCTTTTAACCAAGTGGAAAACAATCTGAATCCGCGGCTAAATAATGATTTCTTTCAGCAGCGCACCCGTTTTAACTTTAACTGGATCATTTGGCAGGGTTTTATTTACCGTTTGGATGTGAACCATCAGATAAATCGCGGTTTAGCGCCGGGCTTTGATGCGGATTTTGTGTTGGTGAATATGAGTTTGGGGAAGAAAATCTTCAAAAACCAGCGGGGCGAGGTCAGTTTGATGGTTTATGACCTTTTCGGTCAAAACGCGAATGTGCGCCGAAATATTACGGAGACGTTTATCGAAGATGTGCAGTCGAATGTGCTGCAGCAGTATGTGATGCTGACGTTCACGTATAATTTGCGCCGTTTTTCGAAGGGCATGAGTGAAAGTGATTTAAAGGAGATGTTTTAGGGCCGTGAAAATAGGGCGGGCTGTTACTTTACTGTTACCTAGGGGTTATGCTTCCGCCAACCTTTTAGCGTATAGATTACCCTTTCTTTACGATAGGGAATAGGGCTTGTCTCCATTTTTTGACTTGTATAGTTTTGGGCATCATTAAAAACAGAACTAAACTAAACAAGTATGAAAAGCCCTGTTCTATCTAGGATTGGTGCGAACTCTTTTTTCGCCCTCTGTCTGTCTGCTCTTTTTCTTATGTCCTCGTGCAGTGATGAGGTAGATCCGATCGTGGAAGATGATCCAGAGCCGGAATTAGTAACGATCACTGATCCAGAACTACTCGACATCGTCCTGGAGACACTTAATCTTAACTCTGCAGCCGCTTTGAATGAGGAAAGTATCAAAGGACTTACCTCTTTAAATCTAAGTAATTCCGTAGTAGCTTCTTTTTCTGGTCTGGAAAAAGCAGAAAACTTAGAGGTCCTGCTTGGTAGAGGCTTAGACGTAGCAGATTATAGTCCACTTTCTGGTCTAGTAAACTTAGAAGAAATCGACTTACGTGATGCTGTACTGCCGACTAGTCTGGAGTGGTTAAGTGCGCTTGAAAATCTACGCGCTTTAGATGTACAAAATACGGCTGTAGCCGATATTTCCGCTCTTTCGGGCAAAACAAATCTGAAAGTGCTCAATCTCAGAGAAACAGATGTCACCGATATCAGTGCACTTGAAGGCATGGTACAGCTAGAGTTTTTGAACTTGAATCGTGCCGGTGGTGGAAATGGTATCGATAATCCTGAGGTAATCATTCCTTTCGAAAATCTCTATTACCTCAGCCTGCGTAACACCAATCTCGGAGACGAACTTTTCGCTGAGCTTATGGCAAATAAAACGCAGTTAGTAGAGTCTAATGTCCGTAACACGGGTATCACATCTGTGGCTCCATTAGTGGCACTGTTCGAAGCTGGCGCTTTTACAGAAGCACTTTCTACGCAGTATGGCAATAAAATTTCTTTGGATCTTCAAAATAATGCGATCACTGATCTTTGTCTGATTAATGCTTGGACAGGAAACTTTCCTGAAGGAGAGTTAGAGTGGTCCGCCGTGGCAGGTGATTTTGAGAACTGCGAAGAGTAGTTGAGTTTTAGTTAAAACCGATAGGTGTATGCTGCAAGGTACACCTATCGGTTTCCTTACCTTCTTTGATTATCCCATTTCTATCCCTAAACTGTACGTCGCGATTTCCCCAGCGGCGCTAATACCTTATTGCCTTGAAACGTTTATTTGGCTTTCTTATCGGCTACCTTTTTTTTGCGCTGGCCGCGCAAGGGCAAGCCGTCCATCCCGTGAAGGGCTTTGTTTTCGATGAAAATAAAGAGCCCATGATCGGAGCTGTAGTCCAACTTATGGCAAGCCCTCAGCTGCACGCTGCTATAGTCGGTTTAGATGGTTCTTTTCAGTTTTCAGCCATTCCAGCAGGCACTTATCGTTTAGAAGTAAGCTATCTCGGTTATAAAACGTATGAAGACCGTGTGACCATTTCGGAAAGCACGAAGCTAGCGAACATCCTTTTGGAGGCCGACAGCCAAACGCTTGGAGAGGTCGTCGTGTTAGGTGAGGCCAACAGAGGTTCGGAGGCACAGGCACGGAAGCTTGAACAGCAAGCGCTTAATACCATTAATGTGGTTTCTGCGAAATCCATAGAGCTTTCTCCAGATATTACTGTCGCGAATGTGGTGCAGCGTGTCTCAGGGCTTTCTATTGAGCGTAATGCCAGCGGTGATCCGCAGTATGCGATTGTGCGTGGAATGGATAAACGCTACAACTATACCTTAGTAAATGGTGTAAAAATTCCTTCTCCTGATAATCGCAACCGTTATGTGCCATTGGATATTTTTCCTGCGCAGATGTTGGAGCGCCTTGAGGTAGCAAAAAGTTTGACCGCAGACATGGAGGGAGATGCTATCGGTGGAAGTGTTAACATGGTCATGAAAAGCGCACCTGAAGAGTTCGAAGTGAATGCAGACTTTCAGATGGGCTATAATACGATTCATTTTAACCGCCCTTTTTACAGCTATGACCGAAGTACAGAGAATCGTTTGTCGCCAGGAGAGCGTTTCGGTTCACGCTATGAGGCCACTATGGCTGATTTTTCCACCCAAAACCTGCTGGTACAATCCAGCCAGCCGCTTCCGGATCTTTTTGGTGGGCTTACGATTGGCAACCGATTTTTAAATAACAAGTTAGGAATTATGGTGGGTGCCTCTGTCCAAAACTCTTTCCGAGGTGCCGACAGAGACTGGTACAAGATCGATGCAGATCCCCTGGGCACTGGCCGCCCTTCTTTATCCAGTTATCAAGAGCGGGAAACGTCCATTCAGCAGTTTCGGTTAGGCGTGCACAGCAAAATCGATTATCGGATTAATTCTGCCCATCAGCTAAGTTTGTATTATGGGGACTTCACCCTTAACGACTTTGAGGTCCGTGAAATGATCAGTAGTGATCGCGACATTTCTCCAGACAATGTGAATGCTACCTATTTGTACCAAACGCGCGTGCGTTCTACCTACAGTGGTATTCGAAACGCGACGCTACAGGGAACCCACGCTTTTTTCTACGATCGTCTGCTAGTCGACTGGTCGGCACTGATGTCTCGCGCGGACTTTGATCGCCCTGATAATGCTATATTCATCCGAAATGGAGGTGTAGAAAATGGTCGCATCATGCCACAAAACATTGAAAGAAGAAATCCGCGACGCTGGGAAAAGCATTACGATGAAGACATTACGGTGCATGTGAATCTGCGCTATAACTTCGCCTTAAGTGGACTAAAGGAAAGTTATGTGAAATTCGGTGGGATGTATCGTGATAAAGAACGGGGCGCTCTCTTTAACCGCTATCGCTTCGACCCTGATCCACCCCTACAGGTGGAAGGTGAGCAGTGGAATGATTTTTCGGAGGTACGCTGGCAGTTGCTTAATCCAACGGGAACATTGGGCCATGCCCTAAACTACAATGCCCTCGAGCAGATCGGAGCCTATTACCTATCTGCACATGGTACGGTAGGGCAAGTGGAGTTTCAGGGTGGCCTTCGCGTAGAACATACGAATCAGGGTTATGTGTCGCGGACGACCAATCAGTTTGAGATTTCGGAGCTTTTTCAGGTGTATACCGACTTCCTGCCGAGTGGTGGATTTAAGTGGAGACCTAAAGAGGATGTAAATGTGCGCGGTAGTTACTATAAGGCCATTAACAGGCCCGGTTATTTTGAAATCGTAGATGGTATTTCTGATGAGGATGATGAGTTTCCTTTTCGTGGAAACCCGAACGTAACACGGGCGATAGCAGATAACTTAGACTTACGCTACGAATATTTTCCACGAGCGAATGAGCAGTTCCTTTTTGGGGCCTTTTATAAGCGGATAGAGGACCCTATCGAGCTTTTACTTGTGCGACAAAACTCCTTGACCACAGGTCCCCGAAACTTAACACCCACGAATTCGGGCACGGCTACTAACTGGGGCTTGGAGATGGATTACAGTAAATTTTGGAATCAGTTTGGGCTCAGGATGAATTATACTTTTACACGTTCATCGCTTACCACGATGAAAAGTGAACGGGTACGTGAAAATCCTGAGGATCCTAGTTCTCAGTTAATTCTTCGTGAATCCTTTCAGACCCGCCCGCTGCAGGGGCAGGCTGATCATATCGGGAATCTTAGCTTGCTGTATAAAAATCAGAGAAGCGGCACGGACATCCAGTTGAGTGCAGTGTATACAGGTGAGCGGATCGAGATCGTATCCCCATGGTTAGGGCTGGACATTTGGTCACGGCCTTTTACCCAGCTAGACTTTTCTGCCGAGCAGCGGATCGGTTCTTGGGTGCTGTTCGTGAAAGCCAACAACCTACTGAATTCGCCTTACGAACTTTTCGTGAAAAAGCCCCGAAAGACAGAGCAGCTTAGCTTTCCTCTGCAAGATCGAGAAGGGCAGACGATCGTTCAGCGCGACTATTTCTGGCAGTCTTTCCGCCTCGGTGTCCGCTATAAATTCAATGCGCTATAAAATCAATATTCATAATCAATTCAATTCTATCATGCGAAACATGAAACGTAAACTAAACTTTATCTACATAGGTGTGCTAGCGCTTTTGCTGGCTTCCTGCGGCGATAATTCCTTTTTTGAGGACAACGATGATCCAAATTTAGGAGAAGAGACGAACGTTCCGGAGGGATTTATCGGGCTAGAAGGAGAAGTAAGTGGTACTTTAGGTCCAGATCAACAGTACTGGGTAACGGGTGATCTGTTTATTCGTGAGGGAGAAAGTCTTACCTTATTGGAAGGGACGACACTTATTATGGATGGAAATGGCCGTCCTGGAGGAAGCCCCGAAATTAATGTGGCAGGTAGCTTGTACAGCTATGGTACAGCCGAAAAACCAAATTATATCGGCGTAGAGGAAAGTAAGCGCTCCGTCGCAAATATTTTCCGTGGATTTTGGGGAGGGGTGATTGGCACCGACACTGCTAAAGACATGGTGTTCGAATATACCAGTATAGAATTCGCCGGTGCTCCAGCTGAGGCGGGTTCCTCTATCGTAGCCGAAGGGGAAATCGATGAAGGAGAGCCGCGCTATGCCGTTTATATGGTGAATCCTGAAGGTAATTTTATCATGTGGCATTCACGTATCGCGTACACCAAAGACGACGCTATCCGCTTAAATGGTGCCAAAACACTTATTGCCTACAGTGAATTTGCTTTTAACGGCGAGACAGGCGGAGAGTCAGTGAATACGAAAAGTGGTGTGGTAGGAGACTTCTGCTACAATATTTTTTATGGTATCGCAACAAACGGTTTGAAAGCGGCCAATTCAAAAGGGCGTCAGCCACAGTGTAACAACAATTATTATAACAATACCATCGTGAACTCAGGCTGGAGAAGGTCTCAAGCAGGTCGTGGAGGTTCTTTAAATTACGAAAATGGGGCTAGAGGTGAGGTGTTTAATAATTTAGTAGTCGATAGCCGTTATGGCTTGCGTCTTTTCCCACCAGATGATGAGCCCGATATGCCAAATATGCGCTGGGGAAATCATTATTATTATGGAAATAACGCAGAATCTGTCGAAGGTTTTCATCCGGAAAATGGTCTAATAGGAATGAACGTACCAGGTTATGAAGATGTAATTATTCCATCTTCCGATGTTTTCGGCGGAATTGGGGAAAATGACCCACTTTTTGTCGATTACAATGTAGGAAGCTTTACGCCAGCTAACTTTCGTGCGCTGAATGACGTCGGGTTTATCACGAATATGTTCGAGAAATTCAAGCTGAGCCCAGAAAGCCCTGCACTAACAGGAGGGAATACAGCATTTTCGCCGATCTTCAGCTCCTATGAGGTGAATGGCAAAACCTACACGACGCCACTGCCAAGTGAGTTTATGGGCGCTTTAGGTGCAAATTAAATCGTATTTAATATAAGCGGGTGCTTCCAAGTGGAGCACCCTTTTTTCTTATCATGAGTTGGAAAACAAGTAAAGCCCTTTTCTTAGCCAGCTGTCTGGCCGCTTGTGCAGCAGGTGAAGAGCCGGTGGCAGAAGCCTTTGACTGGGGAGCAGAAACACCCTTTGAGTTGGACTATACCCTGCCCTTAGGGCTAAATCGTGCGGAAGGACTCTTTGCGCCGGAAGGCGCGGCTATGGGAGAAAGTGACCTTATCGAAGCTTCAGGCATCGTCATGAGTAAGGCGAATCCCGGCTTTCTCTGGACACATGAGGACAAAGGCAACACGAATGAACTCTTTTTACTGGATGCCCAAACAGGGGAAACCGTGAAAAGTGTGCGCTTAGGTACCCTTTTTAATCGCGACTGGGAAGATATCGAGCTTGGCCCCGGACCTGATCCGAATAAACAGTATCTCTACGTCGGAGAGGTCGGAGATAATGATCGGGTGTATCGCGACTATAAGATTTACCGCTTAGAAGAGCCAGAGGTGCTGCTGGATGGATCCGCTGGCCCTCAGGTCATTTCGAATGAACAGATCGAAACTATCTTGTTTACCTATCCCGACCGGCGGCGTCATGATGTGGAAACCTTACTGCTGGACCCCTGGACCAAAGACCTTTTTCTGGTCACCAAGCGGGACTTTTTCTCTATGATCTATGTCTTGCCATACCCACAAGATACAGAGAATGCCCAAGAAGCCATTTTAGTGGGTTCTTTCCCTTTTACACGTGCTGTGGGCGGGAATATCTCCTTCGATGGCCGCGAGATGCTGCTTAAAACGTATGAACATGTCTTGTTTTGGCAGCGTGAGGAAGGGGAGACCATGCGTGAGCTCTTTCAGAAAACACCCCTTTTGGCTCCCTATAATCCTGTGGAACCTCAGGGAGAAGCCATCTGTTTCGATGCTGAAAAGGGGTATTTTACCCTTAGCGAGTTCAGTAATGCGATTACTCCTGTGCTCTACCACTATGAGCGCTTGCGACAGTAAGCGCTTATAATTTGTGTTCTTTTGCGCCACAGCGCAAAGGCCAAGCAAGTCCTGTGGCCCGGATTTTTACCCTCCCGTGAAATCCGGGCTTTTTTTCTAGGAGGGTGGGCGAACATTTCCCGAAGGCATGACGTTAAAATTACGTTTTAGCCTTTACTGCATGAGTTCTACCTTCCTTTCTGCTGCCGAAATGCCTCGGGAGCAAGAGTTCCGTATCAGTGCCCTGCATACTTCTCCTATTCAAGTGCAGCTTCAAGCCCTCGGCGTGCTCGTGGGCAAGCCCATTCGACTGCTCCAGCAGGCCCTTTCGGGGGTGCCATGGCCTTTCAGGTGGGAAGCTCACGCATCTGCATCCGAAAGGAAGAAGCAGCCACCATCGCCGTAGTTCCGCTCCGAGGCTAAAAAAAGGCACTAGCGGAGATGCCTGCGTTTGCTTTGGCGCTAGCCCAAACACCCACGTGAAGGGTCTGACCGCCCACCGTGTCGCTCCTGCTCTTATAAGTAAAATTCTGTACTCTTAAATAATAGTTCTAATGGCCCCACAGCCAACCCTCACCCGCACCCGTACTCGCTCTTATCGGAAATCCGAACGTCGGAAAATCCAGTCTGTTTAATGCGCTTACGGGCTTGTCCCAAAAGGTGGGCAACTATCCCGGTGTGACTGTGGATAAAATGGAGGGCCGGCTGAGCCTCGATGGGGAGACGCTGCGGCTGCTGGACTTGCCCGGAACGTACACGCTGCTGCCTAAGTCGGAAGATGAGTCGGTGGCCTTTCGGGTGCTTAGCGGGCTGGAGGAGCCGGTGGATGGGGTGCTCGTGGTGCTGGATGCCACCCAGCTGGATCGGGGGCTGCTGCTGGCCACGCAGGTGATGGATTTAGGGCTGCCAGTAGGGCTGCTGCTGACCATGAAAGATGTGGCGGAGCGCCAAAACATCCAGCTGAAAACCCATCTGCTTTATCAGCGCTTAGGATTGCCGGTGCTGCTCTGCGATGCGCGGAAAAAGGAGGGTATCGCGGGCGTGAAGGAGCTGCTGGCAGGGGAGGCCCTGCGCGCACAGGAAGCGGTGCAGCTGCCGCTGGAGCAACTGCTACCGACGGAGTTTTTGGCGGCTGTGCAAAGTAAATTTGGCCTTTCCAATCCCTATCAGGCCTACTTGTGGACCTTATTCGCTGCAGCTAATCCCCAGCTCGGTCGGGAGGATTTAGCCTGGCTGCAGGAGAAAATCGACATGTACCAACTGGATCCGGAGACGCTGCAGCAGGAAGAAATGCGCCATCGGGAGGCACAGGTTCAGGCGCTTTTAAGGGATGTGGTGGTGGAGGCAGCTCCGCAAGTGCAGGCTGCTGCGAGCCGCTGGGATCTGGATCGTCTACTCCTACATCCTTTCGGTGGCTACGCCGTATTTTTGGCGTTGATGCTACTCATTTTTCAGGCGATTTTCACCTGGGCGGAAGTGCCTATGGACTGGATCGATGCCGGCATGGCGGAGCTATCGGCCCTGCTGGCGGAGGCGCTGCCCGCAGGTGCGCTGACAGATTTACTGACGGAGGGGCTGCTTCCTGGCATCGCGGGGGTAGTGATTTTTATTCCCCAGATCGCCTTGCTCTTTGGGTTTTTGGCTTTTTTAGAGGACTCGGGCTACCTTTCCCGCGTGGTATTTCTGATGGATCGCTGGATGCGGCCACTGGGGCTGCACGGTAAAAGTGTGGTGCCTCTAATTTCGGGTATGGCCTGCGCGATTCCTGGCGTGATGGCTGCACGTAGCATCTCGAACCGCAAGGAGCGCCTTATTACCATGTTGGTAACCCCTTGGATGAGCTGTTCGGCACGCCTGCCCATTTACATCATTTTGATCGGACTCATCCTGCCGGACACGAGCTTTTTAGGCGTTCGGGTGCAGGCATTGGCCCTGCTGGGCATGTATGTCTTGGGGCTGGTAGCCACCCTGTTAGGGGCATGGGTGCTGCATCGCCTTTTGAAAACGGAGGAGAAAAGCTATTTATTAACCGAGCTTCCGCTGTACCGCTGGCCGCGTCCGGTGGCGGTGCTGCAGGCGATGGTGCAGAAATCCCGCGTTTTCGTGTGGCAGGCCGGGCGCGTTATTTTAAGTATTTCGATCGTCCTCTGGGTGCTGGCTAGCTATGGGCCTACGGCCAAAATGGAGGCATTAGAAGCGGAGCAGGAGCTACAGCTGGCCGCGGCGGAAGGCGAGGAGCAGGTGGAAGAGATTGAGCGTTACTTCGCCTCCCAGCGCCTAGAAAATTCCTATATGGGCATGCTGGGACAGTTTATCGAGCCTGCCATCCGCCCCCTTGGTTATGACTGGAAGATCGGCATCGCGCTCTTGACCTCCTTCGCGGCACGCGAAGTGTTCGTCGCCACGGTCGCTACCATTTACAGCGTGGGAGAGGACGTGGAGGATGTTCGCACCATCCGGGAAAAAATGGGCGAGGCGGTGCATCCCGACACAGGTGAAAAGGTCTACACGACGGCCACAGGTTGGTCGCTGATGCTCTTCTATGCCCTCGCGATGCAGTGTATGAGCACGCTGGCCGTGATGCGGCGTGAAACGAAAACCTGGAAGTGGCCGCTGCTGCAGGCACTGGTGATGACCGTGCTGGCCTATAGTGTGGCGGCCTGCACGTATGCACTTTTAGCTTAAGCAGGATAGGATGGGTGTACAAGAGATTATCGTTTTTCTCCTTTTTGCGGCGGTGCTGCTGCGGTTTGTGTGGAGGTTTTGGCCTCGGCCAAAGGGTACGAAGCCAGATTCCACGCCTGGTGCCTGTGGGAGCTGTGGCTGTGGGCAGAAACCGTAAAAGAGGGTAAATATTGAATACTACGCTTTTGGAAGCGTAAGCCAGAAGCGTGCTCCCTGGCCCTCTTGACTCGATACCCCAATCTGGCCATCCATGGCTTCAATAAATTCTTTGCTAATAGCTAAACCAAGCCCTGTCCCTCTTTTTTTCGATCCCGGTACTTGATAATATTTTTGAAAGAGCTGATCTTGATACTTATCAGGTATTCCTTTCCCATAGTCTTCCACCTCGATCAAAAAGGAGTGCTCAGGTTGTTCTGTGCAGCGCACTGAAATTCGGGTATCCTCGTACGAATACCGAATAGCATTCGATAATAGATTTATAATTACCCAAGTGACTTTATTTTCATCTCCATAAGCTTCTGCTTTTTTGGGAAGAGTTAGTTCAAGGCTTACATTTTTTTCGTCCAGTTGGCGCTGAAGTGCTTCTTGAGCAACTTGTATGCATGAGTGAATGGAAAATATCTCTTTTTCCAACAGTATTTTTCCAGACTCTGCCTGTGTGATGTCTAGAAGTTCACTCGTAATGGAGAGCAGTCTGTTTTTATCTTCTTCAAGTCCTTTTATTAGTTTACGCTGCTCTTCATTTAGCAGGCCTGTTTGCTGATGACGCAAGAGCTGAAGGCCAAGGCCTATGGATGCTATGGGTGTTTTAAGTTCATGCGAAACAGTGGCGATAAAAGCCGTTTTCGCCTTGTCTCGCTCATTAAATTGGGTAATATCTGTTAGCACGATAACACACCCTGCAAGCTGCACTTGCAGTGTGTTTTCCTGTGCTAGAGGAATCGGAATAATTTCCTGAGTAAATGTTTTTTCTTCTTGATTGATAATGATTTGAATCGTTTTTAAAGTCGTTTGACCATCAGTAAATGCGGCTATATCTCTTGCTACAGTAGCTAAAAAATCATTTTTAAGGGCCGTTTCTCGTATCGGAAGGTGCATGACCTCCTCTCTATTTACGTTAGCTATTTCGGCGGCGTATGCATTTAAAAAAATCAAGTGACCATTTTCATCCACTCCAATAACACCCTCATGCATCTGATTTATAATGGCCTCGATGCGTGTTTTTTCAGAATGAAGTTGGGCTATGGAACTGCTTTCATAGTCTTTTAGTTTTGATGCCATTACATTAAACGAATGGGCGATCTCTCCGATTTCGTCCTGCTGGTTTATGGTAAGCTGATGATTGTATTTTTTAGAAGTAATGGCTTTAATTCCTTCATTTAATTTCGTGAGCGGTTCAAAAATAATTTCAGGGAATCCAAAAATAAATAGAAAGCTCAAAAAGGACCCAGTTAGTCCTATAATCGCCATATAAAGCACGTTTCTCTCTGCAGTGGTATTGGCCCTCTCGTTTTTTCTTAATAATGTTTCAGCGTTGAGCGCATAAATCGTAGACGCAGTTTGTTGTATCGCGGCTATTTGTGCGATAATTTCTTCTAAGCTTCCTGTTTCCGTAAGAAGGCCAAGCCCTTTGACCTGCCTTTCTAGTGTTTCTGTTAGTTTATCCTCTCCAGGTTCGGTGATGTTATTGCGCTGAAGCGCAATGAGACCCTCCATTAGAGATAAATAGTCCTCCTGAGTGGAGGTTTTTGGGTTTTCAATAACCACTAAAGAGGCCGTTAACTCGTCTGCAGTTTCTTTCAGCCCTTGCATGTAGTTTAGGGTTCTGTAGTTGTCTTGTATGATGGCCCTAGAATCTGTGGCTAACTGTCGGATAAACAGACTTCCTAGACTTGAAAGCACTACGATAAGTAAAAATAAGAAGCCGAAAGAGAGGTATAGTTTTGTTTTTAAGGACATGAGGGTCTGCAGTAAGTTGAGAGTTAGGTGACTACGATAAGATCGATATCCGTGGTCGCAATATGCTGTAAGAGATTTTGAAAGTGGTTTTTACCTCGTAATTTTCGCCAAAGACTTTGATTGGGTTTACCGATCACGATATTCGTGACATTATGAAACTGTGCCGTTTCATAAAGTACATCTGCTATTTTAGTTTTTGTGCTGTAATAAATCTTCGCTCCATGCTCTTGCTGATGCATAGAACGTTGTTTTTCGATTTCATCCTGTGTACAGTGGCTCTCGTAAATGTAAATTTTAGCTCCAAGTGTACTGGCCAAATGGAGATTTTGTAGTAGCTTGGTTTCCTTTCTGCTGGCTAAACGTTCAGTTGACGTTTGAGGTGTACGTACATAGACCACGAGCCATTCTGCCCGGTAATTGCTGGCCAGACGTGAAGTTTTACGAATTACCTTTCTTGCTTTGACTTCGTCCGTGCTAATGCATGCCATGAACCGCTCGACGATACTTCCTTTTTCTCCTTGTACATGTTGAATTTTGTGTTCTAAATTTTTAGCTACTTCTAACAGCGCCAGCTCTCGGAGCTGTAATATTTTTTCTACTTGGAAAAAATGATTTAATGCTTGCTCAATTTTCTCTTTCTTGTAAATTTTTCCATGTTTAAGACGCTTTATCAAGTCCTCAGCGGGTAAATCGATGCTTACGATTTCATCTGCTTGCCTAAAAAATGTGTCAGGCACCCTTTCGTTTACTGCTACACCGCTTAATTGTTTTACTTTATCATAAAGACTTTCCACATGTTGGACATTACAGGCTGTGATAACGTGAATTCCAGCGTCTATTAATTCGAGCACATCTTCCCACCTTTTTTTGTTTCTACTACCGGGTATGTTGGTATGCGCCAGCTCATCTACTAAAACTATGGTGGGCCTCTGCTCCAGTATAAGGTCTAGATTCAGTTCTTGAAGCGTTTTTCCTTTATAAAAAACTTCTTTCAGCGGAATAACGGGAAGGTTATCTACTAGCTTAGCCGTTTCTACTCTGCCATGCGTTTCTATGTAGCCGATCCTTACGTCTTCCCCTGCCTGTAAGAGTTCATGGGCCTCCTGCAGCATGCGGTAACTTTTACCCACTCCCGCTACCATTCCAAGGTAGATTTTCAACCTTCCTTTTTTGGCCTTTTTTATTAGTTGTAAAAAGTAATCCGGTGTCGTTTTCATAGAAGAAAGGTAAAGCACTACCAGCAGCAGGTAGCGCTTTACAGTATAGTTACGGTATAGTAATGGCTAAAGACCCGATTATATGGGTATTGTTTCGAACCAGTTGATTGTTTTGTTCGAAGATGGGGCTTGCGTTATACAGCTGTCGGGCTTCCATTCGAAACAAGATGTTCTTTGTGATCATTCTGTCTAAGGTAAAAGACGCGCCGGTAGCGCGGATACCATCGGGTGAAATGCTTTCGATAATCACGCCCTCTTTGTCTTGGTAGTATTCCCCCCTAAGCGCTACAGCCCAGCGCTCATTTAGTTCCATACGTAAAATTCCTACTGGGGCTATCCATGTATCCATATTTCTCTCGGCTGCTACATTTTCCGCTGCAGCTTCTTGGAAACCGAAGTCAAACCCTAAGATGAGGTCTAGACGATTGGATAACTGGAAAATCCCATATAAATTATTAAAGTACCGCATACGACGTTCTTCTGTAGGAAAGTCATTCCCGACGAAAGTACTCCAATTTAATGTAAGTTTTTCACTTGGAGTATGTGTGATACGAGAACCGAAAGCAGGGGTGGTATTCCCATCAGGGCGCTGAATGCGCTGCCAACCGTTAAAAACACCAACTTCGAATTCCCAGCGTGTGTTAGGGGTATAGGTGAGCTTAGCTCCAGAAAGGAAATAGGGCGAGTTTTCTGCTAGTAAACTTCTCGTAAGCGTAAAATTTTCAGCAGAAATGGCTGATTCGAAGCCGATGTGCGAGGCGAAAATTCCCGCATCAATCCACAGTTTTCTTTCTTGATCTAAGGCGACTCCCGCATAAGCTTCGAAAACATTTTGAAGCAAGGGCTGCTCAGCGGCCATATTATACTGCGGGAAGGTACCGACCATAAGTCCAAGTCCTCCGCGGTAGTTTGCTCCTTCGAGATTCATTTGAATGAGTCCGAGGTTAAGATTTACTTCATTATGTCGCGAATGGTTGAATAGGAAGTCGGGACGTTCGTTTGTGAAAGGGCGATTGAAATCGAACCCATAATAAACATCTACAAAACCGCTTACGTTAATTTCAGGTCTTTTAGACTCTTGTGCGCTTAGTCTTAGCGATGCAAAGATGAGAAGCAGCAGTAGGGTTACTTTTTTCATGGGTTGGTAAGGGGATATTTTTGATCTAATTCGATATTAAGTTTAAGTACATGAATGGTCTCTTTTGGGCCGAATAGGCCCAAAAGTGCCCCCTGGGTATGCCTTTCCAGCATCTCCATAAGCGTGTTTTCTGAGATTCCTCTTGCCTTCGCGACTCTTTCTAGCTGGAAAATGGCTGCCTGCAAGGAGATGTGAGGATCCAGGCCGCTTCCGGAGCTAGTCACTAAATCCACGGGAATGTCGCTTGCTTTTTTCTCTGGGTGCTGTTCCAGCAAAAAGGCTATGCGACCTTTTACTTGTTCGTGAAACGCCTGGTTAGAGGGGCCAAAATTCGACCCTCCTGTATCTGCTCCATTGTAATCCACATCGGAGGGACGGCTCCAGAAGTAAGGAGCAGAGGTAAACGCTTGCGCGATATTTTCAAATCCTCTCAGTTCCCCATTGATGTAAAGTGGCTTCCCATTTGCCTGATGGGGGAGTAATTGGCCTATGGCCCAAATACTTAGGGGATAAAGTATTCCGAAGAGTACTAATGTAGTGACGATGAGTGTTAAGGTAGTACGTAGCATACCAGTAAGATTAAAGTAGTATAGAGACAGCTAAATCGATAAGTTTAATGCCTAAGAAAGGCAGAAGAATGCCGCCAAGTCCGTAAATGAGAAGATTACGGCTCAGCAAGGCAGAGGCTCCTATGGGCTTATAGGTAGAGCCACTTAGTGCCAGTGGAATCAGCGCAGGAATAATTAGGGCATTAAAGATAACTGCGGATAAGATCGCGGATTCTGGGCTGTGTAGGTTCATAATGTCTAATGCTGCTAGCCCAGGAATGGCTGCCGCGAAGAGTGCAGGCACGATTGCGAAGTATTTTGCCACATCGTTAGCGATAGAAAAGGTGGTGATATTTCCTCTGGTAATGAGCAGCTGTTTGCCTATTTCTACGACCTCTAAAAGTTTCGTAGGGTCAGAGTCTAAATCGACCATATTAGCAGCTTCCTTAGCGGCTTGTGTTCCTGAATTCATCGCTACACCTACATCTGCTTGCGCTAGTGCGGGGGCATCATTAGTGCCATCCCCCATCATGGCGACAAGTTTACCAGCAGCCTGTTCTTGTTTGATGTAGTTCATTTTGTCTTCTGGCTTGGCTTCAGCGATAAAGTCGTCTACACCGGCCAGGTTGGCGATGAATTTTGCGGTTAGAGGATTATCTCCTGTAACCATCACCGTTTTTACGCCCATTTTTCGCAGGCGCTCGAAGCGCTGTTGGATACCCGGTTTAATAATGTCTTCTAGCTGGATGACGCCTATCGCTTTATGGTCTAAGGCGACGACTAAGGCGTCCCACCTTTTTGGGCGACTTTCGTTACCTCTTGTTCCACAGCATTAAGGGTAGTAGCGTCAGAGGCGCTTGCCCAATTTTTTATCGCATCCCATGCGCCCTTGCGAATGGAACTTCCTGTAGCCAGGTCTAGCCCACTCATACGCGTTTCCGCCGAAAAGTCTATAAAAGCCGCACCTTCAGGTTCGTTCAACTGGAAGTTGGGCTTCTGCTTTTTAGCTAGTTCCACTACAGATTTTCCTTCTGGGGTAGTGTCAGCCAAAGAGCTCAAGACAGCTGCTTCGATAAGGAGCTCAAGCGACACATCTGGGGCGGGAATAAAGGCAGTAGCTTTCCGGTTACCGATGGTGATCGTTCCTGTTTTATCTAAAAGCAAGACATCGATGTCTCCAGCAGTTTCTACTGCTTTACCGGATTTCGCGATGATGTTCGCTTTTAATGCTCTATCCATTCCCGCTATACCGATGGCAGATAGAAGACCGCCGATCGTCGTCGGAATAAGACAGACGAAGAGCGCGATTAAAGCGGCTAAGGATAGGCTTATTTGCAGGTAATCTGCAAAGGGTTTTAAGGTAACGGTGACGATGAGAAACACCAATGTAAAGGCAGCCAGTAAAATGGTTAAAGCGATTTCATTAGGTGTTTTTTGTCGATTTGCACCTTCTACCAAAGCGATCATTTTATCCAAAAAGCTTTCACCAGGATGAGAGCTTACGCGGACGACGATGCGATCGCTCAATACGCGTGTACCGCCTATAACGGTGTTCTGATCTGATCCTGCTTCGCGGATAACAGGGGCGGACTCTCCTGTGATAGCGGCTTCATCGATGGCGGCAAGTCCTTCGACCAGTTCACCATCTGCTGGAATGACGTCTCCTGCCTCACAAAGAAAAAGGTCTCCTTTTTTAAGGTCTGAAGAACTTACCGTTTGTTCCACCCCGTCTACCAGGAGTCGAGCGGGAGTTTCAGACCGTGTTTTTCGTAGTGTATCCGCCTGTGCTTTTCCTCTAGCTTCGGCTACGGCCTCAGCAAAGTTCCCCAGAAGAACAGTCAGAAACAGTAAAAGGGTGATGGTCAAATTATACCCAAAGGTTCCTATAAATGTACTGGCCGAGAGGGCCGACAGTACGGTGACACCCACCATAATAAGCGTACCACATCCTACCGTGAACATCACAGGGTTCTGCATCATGTGTGTAGGATGTAATTTTAGAAAGGCGGCTTGTACGCTTTGGCGGAAAGCCAAAGATGCTTTATTCGTTTCCATATACGAGTCTAGAGTTAAAGAGATAGATATTCGGCGATCGGGCCTAAGGCCAATACTGGGAAAAAGGCTAAAGCGGCTACGATAAGAATGACAGCTAACAGAACGGTTCCGAAGGCAGGTGTATCGAGTGGAAGGCTGCCTGCTGATTCAGGAACGGGTTTTTTTAGTGCTAAAGAACCGGCCAAGGCTAGGGGACCTATAATGGGTAAGAAGCGCCCTAAAAGCATGACGATACCGTTTAAGATGTTCCAGAATGGGGTGTCGTCATTTAAGCCTTCAAACCCTGACCCGTTATTCGCCGCCGATGAGGTGAATTCATACAGCATTTCGCTTAAGCCATGAAAACCTGGATTGTGAATCCATTCAGCGGATAGACTGGGGTCTTTTGCTGCGAGGTAGCTAGAAAGTGCCGTACCCGAAAGAATCAGGAAAGGGTGCAAAAGAATGATGAGTGCAGCGATTTTTATTTCCCTAGCCTCGATTTTTTTACCCATGAATTCCGGCGTTCTTCCGATCATGAGGCCAGCGATAAATACGGCCACGATCACATAAATAAAGAAGTTAATAAAACCTACACCCACGCCACCATAAATGGCATTTATGAACATGTCGAGTAGAAAAATACCTCCAGATAACGGAGTATGGCTATCATGCATCGAATTCACTGACCCATTAGAAGTAGCAGTGGTAGATACCCCCCATAAAGAGGATGCTGCGGTCCCAAAACGTATTTCTTTACCTTCCATATTTCGGGATTCTGCTAGGCCTACGCTTTCAAAGAAAGGATTGCCAGCGTGTTCCTGATGGATGGAGATAGCGGTAAAGGCTACAAACAGTAGGGACATCACAGCGAAAAAAAGGAGAGCAAGCTTCTTTCTACCGGTGTAAAACCCGAACGCAAAAACGAGCGCCATAGGAATTAAAAGTATGGCGATGTTTTCCGCGATGTTGGTGAGGTAATTTGGGTTTTCAAAGGGGTGGGTGGAGTTCGGCCCGAAAAAACCTCCTCCATTCGTACCCATTTGCTTAATGGCCACCATGGGAGCTGCAGGACCAGCAGCCACCTGCTGAATCTCCCCCTCTAAAGTTTTCACTTCTTGGATGGCCTCGAAATTTATGGGTGTGCCATTCGCCACTAGAAGGAGTGCTACTACCACAGATAAGGGCAGCAGAATACGCGTGCAGCTTTTTACTAATAGTGTGTAAAAATTACCAAGTACAGCGCTTGATTTATTAATCAGCGCTTGAAAGAGTAAGGCGCAAGCCGCTATACCAGTACCCGCACTGACGAACTGTAACCAGCAGAAAACCAGTAACTGTGTGTAGTAAGAAGCCCCAGACTCACCGCTGTAATGCTGTAGGTTAGTGTTGGTCGTGAAACTGACCGCCGTGTTAAAGGCCAGAGTAGGCTCCCAATTTCCGAAGTCATTTGGATTCCAAAAGGGATGAAAACCTTGGAATGCGAGAAATATAAAAGCAAGGATAAAGAAACCAATGTTTAAAGTTACTAAGGCAAGCATATTTTTCTTCCAGTCCCATTTTTCATCAGGATCTATACCTGAGAGCCGAAAGAGAACACGTTCTAAAGGTGAGAAAACGTCAGACCAGACCTTTTCTCCTTTAAAAACACGGACCATGTATTTTCCTAAGGGCCATGCGAGCAAGCAGGAAAGGGTAAAGATGAGTAATACCCCAAGAATTTCCGTTATCATAATTAAAAGCGTTCAGGTTTTAAGATAGCATAGGTGAGGTAGGTGCCTACCAATAGAGAAAGCATTAGAATGAAGGTCATTTTTCGATGTTATGATGTTCGTAAAGTAAGATGTAAGTCCTGAGTAAGCAGAAAGGTAAAAGCGCTTTCACGTGGCGTCGCATCGGATCATTAGGTTCCAAGTGAAGGTGTGGAAGATAGACATGCTCTATAGCAAGCTTCAAAGCATCATTCCCTTTTTTGTACAATTTTTCCGCCAGCATCAGACACTTTTTTTAAGCTTTTCTTATCTCCTTGAAGCAGTCTTTTTTCTGTATAATCAGCAAACTGCACGATAATGTGAATAAGCTTTTGCTGCTCCTGAAGTGTAGCTTCACTCCGTAACTCAACAGACAGTTCTGGAAGCTGTCTGTCGAACTCGCTGTAGAGCTCTTGATCACAAGTTAATTTCATAGTTTTTCAAAGAATGAAATGGTTTTTAAAATCATAAATAGGATGCTTAGCCCAAGAGTAAGCATGGCTATCAGTAAGAAGAAATCCATAGATGTGTTGCTATTTTGGCTAGGCAATGGCAAAGCGGGGACCTTATTCCATAAAGGAGGATGGGATGTGATGTAACCTATTGATAGTGAATGGAATAAAAAATACAGTGTATGAAAATAAAAAAAGAAGACCATAAAAAAAACTTCGGATTCCGAAGGGTAGTATGCAAAAATGGAAGGATAGCGTATGCAATTTAGCCTAATGCGTAGTCTTGTAACTTTTTATAAAGCGTAGTTAAACCTATTTCAAGGAGCTTCGCAGCTTGTGTCTTGTTTCCATTGGTAAGTGCGAGGACCCGCTGTATCTGTGCTTTTTCTGCAGCTGCAAGACTAAAGTCTGACGGATCCTGTGAAAACGCATCTCTAGGCATCATGGGAAGAAGATCGGCTGTTAACTCGTCTCCTTCACTTAAAATAACAGCCCTTTCAATTACATTTTTCAATTCTCGAATATTCCCTTTAAACGCCATGGATTTCAGGCGATTTAGAAATTCAGGATGCATACGCTTCACACCTACGTTCGATTTCGCGCTGAAGTGTCGGATAAAGTGCTCAGCTAAAAGGGGTATATCCTCCTTCCTTTCCGCTAAAGATGGGAGCCTAAGTTGAATCACCGCTAGTCGATACAACAGATCCTCCCGAAACCTTCCCTCAGTGACTTCTACGGCCAAATCCCTATTCGTAGCGGCGATAATTCTTACATTTACCCGCGTTTCTTTCGTATCACCAACCTTGATAAAACTACCATTTTCCAAGACCCGAAGCAGTTTAGCCTGTAAATCTAAGGGCATTTCGCCTATTTCATCTAGAAAAAGCGTACCCATGTGCGCCTCTTCGAACAATCCTTTTTTTTCTTTCGTGGCACCTGTAAATGCTCCCGCTTTATGCCCAAAAAGCTCGCTCTCCAGAATTTCACCACTAATCGCACTACAATTTATCGCCAGAAATCGCTTTTCCGCCCGTTTTCCCTCGTAGTGAATCGCCTGAGCGAAGACCTCTTTACCAGTTCCGGTCGCCCCTGTTAAAAGAATGGTGGCCTCACTGCCTGCTATTTTCTGAGCTAGTGCTTTGGTGCGCACAAGCACATCACTTTCTCCTAAAATATGTGCAAAAGAGTGCCGATGCATCAGGCTCTTTTTTAACCTGGTGACCTCATGCTGAAGACGTGCCTTTTCCATGGCTTTGGCCATTAAGGGCACTAATTTTTCATTATCATCTCCCTTTACGAGGTAATCAAATACCCCCGCCTTCACAGCCCGAACCCCATCTTGGATTTTTCCATAAGCAGTTAAGAGGATGAACTCTGAATCCGGGAACTCAGATTTAGAGTTCATACAAAAGGCCACACCATCTCCGTCAGGTAGCTTTACATCGCTAAGCACGACCATCGGTGCATCAGCTTTAAGGATTTTTTTGCCCTGTGCCAAATTCTTTGCCCGAAGCACCTCATACCCTTCTAATTCTAGAATTCGAGAAATTAGGGTTAAGAGTTTTAACTCATCATCTATAAGTAATACCTTTTCATTCATAGCTACTAATTCCAAAAACTCGAAGTTAGCCTTTATTTCGGTTCACGAAGTTCTTTTTGTACTTTTAACTTCTTTATAAATTTTAAATAAGGAGGTGCCGCAGGCATTTACGCTGAAAATCAGTTTTTCAGGTAGTACATGATCCCACGCCTCTAACGAAAAATACCTGAATGCCATCAAAAAGAAAAGGAGCCCGCTCGATCGGGCAGATACCTCCCGATATTTTGGACCACCTGAATACGGGCCAAATCTCTTCAGCTAACCTGGTGGAGTGGCTGGCCGTGGACCAGCAAAGGCTCTTAAAGCATGTATTGGAGCAGTTTGGGCGCTCCAGTTATTTGCCTGGCCTATGGGAACAGCTCAGTGGAAAGCAGACAGCGAACGCCCTCCAAAAACAGATCGGGAAGCAGCTCTATCGCCTCGCTACGGAGGCGGGCGACGGTGCATTCGGGCAGCTTCTGGCTCAGCATCCCGCGGACACTATTCGCTGCTGGGCGGCCTATTTTATAACAGAACAAGAGTCACTTAGCGTGCAGGAGATGCTGGATGCCCTGCGACCCTTAGCGGCTGACCCCCATTTTGGCGTGCGTGAGGTGGCTTGGATGGCCCTGCGCCCCCAACTCCTCCCGCGCATTCCTGAGGCTGTGGAGACCCTGCTCCCATGGTCCAAGATCCAGACGAAAACATCCGACGCTTTGCTTGTGAGGCCACCCGTCCCCGAGGGGTTTGGTGTGCACATAGTGCGCTGCTGAAGGCTGAGCCGGCATGGGGACTTCCACTACTGGAACCCCTACATGCTGACCCCTCGCGTTATGTGCAGCTCAGTGTCGGCAACTGGCTGAACGATGCCTCTAAAACCCAGCCGGACTTTGTTCGTGAGCTCTGCGCGGAGTGGTTGGAAAAGAGCCCGGTGCCCGCTACACGCTTTATCTGCCAGAAAGCATTGCGTACGGTGGGGGAAGGCGGGATGCGCTAAAGGCCGAAATTTGCTTTGCGGCGGAGCCGCAAAGGGGCAGACGGCTCCCTTCTACACGCTTTATTTTTCACCTCCTTGCGCTACTCTTCCTCCGTGAGGTCGAATTGGAAACGGAGCCCGATAAGGTCTTCATCGCGGTCGCGAAAGGTGAGGAGCTGACCCTGCCGCGCGAATCCATGTCCCGGGTGCACGTGGAGGCCGTCCAGCCTGCTCTCTGCGATCAGGTTTAAATCTGCATCAAATACACTCACAAATGTTTGCGTCCCCAGACTGCGGTAAAAGCCACCTGAGTCGGGGTCCTGGCTCATTTTATCCCGCGTACTGAGGCGGTAGTAGCGCTGCAGCTGTGGGTCCCAGTTTAAGCGGCCATAGCGGATGGATTCGTCCAGTGCCTTGTAGGTTTCCGCAACTGCCGGCGTGTCTGGTTTCAACTTTTTAGGAGGGATAAATGCGCTTTCGGCACCTACATAGGGGCCATGCCAGCGGAAAAATTGGAGTTGGCCATCCGCAAAAAAATAGCGATAGGCTTCGTTAAAGGCGCTATTTTGAATCAGTAGTTGCTCGTCCGTGTAGCTGACCATGGGGGAGGCACCCATGGAACCCATCCACTGCCCACCATCCCGAATGACAGCCAGCTTTTCGGTCATTTTATTGAGTTCTGGAAATTCTACTCGGTTTAAAAGCTTGCCGTTCGCATCAGAGATGAGGAGAAAGGGAGCATTCCCCTTATCCAGGTTTTGCACTAAGGTGAGGTATTCACCAGTTTTTTTTGGGTTTTCGATAAAGAGCAGGTAGGTGTAGGTCAGGGGTTGGTCCTGATCATTGGCGAACTTCGGGCGCTTGATTTCCTTTTTTAGTCTGCCGTCGAGGTGAAAGTGCCCCTGGCGCGTGGCGGAGGATATCAGCAGGCCGCCATCAGCAGCCAGGGAGATCTTTTTTATCCCAAAGCCGATACCGTCTGGCCCCTCTTCCTGAAAGGGGTGCACGCCGCTCAGCCTTCTGTTTTCTACGTCATAGGCCTCCACGCGGGTTGTTCTCGAATCAAAGCGATAGAGGTGCAGCCCATCCGAAGAAGCTACGGCACTAGAGAAGCCCGTCGTTAAGTTGATCGGCTCCAACATGTCTGGAAAAGTAAGGGTGTCCCAAACCACCTTGACTTCAGGAACAGGCATGGGGCTACTCATTTTTTTTTCTATCGGACGGGCGCAGGCGATGGCCAGCAGAAGGCCTGCCAGGCAGGCCAAAAGGGGGGGGAAGGCGAAAGATACAGGTGCATGTTTCATCTGCACAATTTAGTTCAGAACACCTAAATAAAGCAAGTCTTTTTTCTGAATTAAAGCATTTTTTTAATAAAATATATTCTTTGCAGGGTTATTCGTCATACGTTTATGCTTTTATGAGGTAATTATTCGCTTTTAGGCTGGGCTTGGATACGGATGAAACCCAGTTCATCATCTTCGGTGTGAAACAACCATAATTTATCTTTACGGATAAAAAACTGGCCGAGGTTGGATGGTTTTATGCCCAGTTCAGACTCTCCGATCAACTGTAGTTCTTCGTCGAAGATGCTGAGGAAGAGTAGATGACCTGTAGTTTTGTACCCTCCATAGTCTTCTTTTTCGTCGGAGAAAATCTTCTTATTGGCGAGGCGGTAATACAACTTGCTTTCAGGGGCATAGCTAAGTTTGAGATAGGAAACACCTTCTTCAAAGTTGCGGAGGGCATTCCACATGCCTTCGGAGTCGGGTTCCACTTCTTTAGGCCCTTTATAGGGGTTTTGGCGGCCCACGTAAGGTCCCTCCCAGCTAAAAAACTCTAAGTTTCCAGACTCAAAGTGGTAGCGATAGGCCTCGTTAAATCCTGAGTTTTGGATGAAGAGATGATCGTCGGTGTGGCTGATGAGCGCGGAGGCTCCGAAGGCACCCATCCACTGTCCTTCGTAGCTAATTTTGGTGGCCATTTCTTGCATGCGTTCCAGTTCAGGAAATTCGATGCGTTCCTTTAGGTTCCCTGCTTTGTCGGTTCGTAGTAAAAAAGGTGCACCTCCATTAAATACATCTTGGTACAGGGCAAAGAATTCCTCTGGCTTTTTAGGATTTTCGATAAGTTGGAGCAGGAAAAACTCCCCTTCTTCGCCCTCTTTCGTTTTAGGCATGGGAAGGGTGATGTCCATCAGTTTTTTGCCCTCCGGGCTAAACTTAGCATTTTTATCACGGGCCCAGAAAAGTAGGTTGCCCTCTGGGCTACTGCCAAAGCGTGAGAAGTAAGCCCCTGTACCATTAGGTCCCTCTTTTTCAAAGGGTACTTTTTTAAGCAGTTTCCGATTTTCCAGATCGATATGTTCGATGGCATGTGCGTTTCGATCATAGTTATAGAGTAGGCTTCCATCCGGAGAAAGGCTGGAAAAGAACAGGGCATTTTGGATGAAGAGGAACGCTTCTCCGCCGTCTATAAACAGGGTATCTGTTTGAATACTTAACTCAGGCACTTGGGTGCTGGGGTTGGTTTTTTTTTCTTGCTCGCCGGTACAGGCCAGTAGACAGGTGCCTGCGCTGAGTGCAAGCCACAAAGAGGAGGAGAGAAAACGATTCATGCGCTTCATGTGCAAAAGAAATAGGGTGTAAAAAGAATGCATTTAATAGAAAAATTTTGATAAAAGCAAGTGATAACGTAGCGTTTTTTAGCTGCTTAGTGTAAACGGTCTGCATGCTTTACGCTTTCATCTGCAAAATCTGTAGGGTAGTCGCTTGGTGTAGAGAAAGGTTACATTATTCCTTTTTTTTCTCATTTAGGGCTTATCTTTCATCTACTATTTCAGCAAGCGATATAGGTCCGCTTTCGATGTAGGTTCCTCGACTTCCGTCGTTGCGCATGGGATTCTTTTTTTTGTGTTTTTACCAGCAGTGATTTTGTTTCTAGGGAAACACAGGATACACGGATGAATAGGAAATTTGGAGACTGTTCATTCAAGTGTGTCTACTAACTTTACGAGAATGAAAAAAGAGAAAGACGATTGAGGACCTACTAAAGGATCCAGAGATGGGTGAGCGCATAAAAGCTCAGCTATATGGGAAGAAGCGTTTACTGGAAGAGGGGAGCCCTTTTAGTGAACTTTTGCAGCAGATGGTGAACACTATGCTTGAAGGAGAGATTGAAGATTTTCTTTCAGAAGGTCGAGCCGCCGGCAAGGTGAACAAGCGTAATGGTAGGACAAGCAAGCGTGTTGTTAGTGAATTTGGTCCTTTGGATATTGCGACTCCACGCGACCGTAATGGAGACTTCGAGCCTGAGCTTATAGGTAAACGTCAAAAATCACTTACAAGTGGGCTAGACGATCAAATATTAGCGTTATATGCCCAGGGTAACTCCATAGAAGATGTTAGACGTCTTTTAGCGGATATTTATGGTATTAGTATTTCTTCAGGGCGTATTTCTCAGTTAACAGATAAGGTGCTTCCTGAGATCCAAGAATGACGCTCTAGAAGCCTCCAAAGCTTTTATCCGATTGTTTATTTGGACGCTATCCACTTCAAAGTTCGCGAGGATGGCAAATACAGCAACAGTGCAATTTATACTGTTTTCGCCATTGATATGGATGGCAACAGAGACGTCTTAGGCCTTTACATGAGCTCAGGAGGTGAGAGAGCCAAGAAATGGGGGATGGTTATGGATGATCTGAAAATGCGAGGGGTAGTCGATATTTTAGTTATTTGTACGGATGATTTAAAAGGGTTTTCTGAACAGATTCAAGATTCCTTTCCCTATGCGATTATACAAAAATGTGTTGTCCATCAGATTCGTAACTCATTAAAGCACGTTGACGACAAAGATAAAAAGGAGGTTACCAAAGATTTACGCTATGTTTATACCTCTCCCACGGTAGAAATGGCGGGTACAGCATTGGCGGCATTCGAGGTAAAATGGGGCAAAAAATACGGCTACATCGTCAAGCAATGGAAGACCAATTGGGATGAACTTATGGCTTTTATGGATTTTTCGACCGAAATGCGCCGCATGATTTATACCACCAACCCAGCGGAAGCATTGCATAGAATAATGCGTAGGCTGATCAAAAGTAAGGGGGCTTGGGTATAAGAAACGGCTTTGTTAAAGCAGCTCTATCTGTCGATTAATAGAAACCATAAGTCATGGAAGACTAAAGCGAGAGGATGGAAATCGGCACGAAGGGAATTAATAGAACGCTACCACGAAAGAGTACCCGATAAAATTTAGTTCACGGTTGTCAGGGTAGGAGGCCGGAGGCCGAATGACCCAAACAACACCAACAAAAAGAAAAACCAAGACACAGTTTAATGAACTACACCGCTGTTTTGCGTAAATACGGGGCTTGTACTTAGTTGAAAGTTAAAAGTTTAAATAAAATTAGGTTCTAAATTGAAAATTATGTAAATTTCATTCGCAACTACGCAAAGCCACGAAACATTGATAGACATTTGACCAAACACAGCGTGAAATGCAAACGTTTAAAAATAAGAGGTTAACGTGTAAAAAAACACAAAAAATAACCTAAAAGTCACTCGCTAATAGAGAAAAACCGAAGCAAAATAGCAAAGTGTGGAAGTTAAATTCAATGCCAAACGGGAATAATTCCCACCCCAACTATAAAAAAGTTGGTTAATCATTAAATACAAAAAAGATAAAAAATGTATTTCTTGCTTTAGCTTTTATGCTAATTGGAACGTTTGCTTTTGCAAACTCTAACGAATCAGTTAAAACTTTTTCAAAAACTAGTGCTGAAACATTTAGCTCTTGAAAACTCAAGTGATTATTCACTTAGTTTAAATGAGGTAGTTTTAACTGAATCTGAATTATTAACTCTAAAAGATTGTACATTAAGAGGTAATTTTACTATAACCTTTTCCGATGGCTCTACTTATTCTTGGGAAGGTACTCTTACGATAGTTGGGTAATTTTGTACTGAGTTTTTAAAAGAAATGATGGCTGATTAATTATGAAAAAATTATCAATTCTATTACTCGTTTGCAGTTTTGTAACTTCAAGTTTTGCTTTTAATTTTATTTCATAGAAAAATAACGACAGCGAGCTTGAAGTTGTAAATACAACTGAAAATCCAGCAGAAACTAGCGAAAATTCAATTTTATTAAAAGTTTGTACTGTAAGATTGGATTATGAACTAGAAGATGGTTCCACTATTCAAGGAGAGATTACTTTTGTTGATGTCTCTTGGTGGGATTGCACCAAAATGCAATTAGCAGCTTGGTGGAAGAGAAATTTTTAACATTTTTACAATTATGCTCAGTATTCTGAAATAGAATACTGAACATTTAATTCAAACTATATTATGAAATTCAAATTGATACTAGCGATACTTTGTTTATTGCAAAATTCGTATTTAATTGCTCAAACTAAAGAAAATAAAAATTACGGTAAAGTAACTTATGAGCGTATTCTAAATTTTGAAGGAAATCCAAAAACCACAGATTTTAGTTTATTTTTTAATCCAGATTTTTCAATATTTTACGAAGAAAGAATTGAACCTAAAGAAGAAACTACATTAAAACCAAGTTCTGACAATGAATTTGATCTAGCGTTTGATGTGAAATTTAATGGTAGTAAATATATTGTATTAACAGATTTTATAAAAGACAGCATTCAAAGTCAAGTTTCATTATTCCGAGACGGCAAACAAAAAACCTACATAGTTGAGGAAAAAATTAACAACATAAAATGGAATATTACCCAAGAATTTAAAACAATAAGCGGTTTCAAAGCTCAAAAAGCTGAAGGGTTATTTAGAGGAAGAAGATATATTGCTTGGTTCACTAATGAAATTCCAATTAAATATGGACCTTGGAAATTAAACGGTTTACCTGGTTTAATTTTAAGCGTATTTGATGATAAAAATGAAGTTATGTTTTATGCAAAATCAATAAAAGTACCATTTAATTCAGCTTCAATCTCAAACAATGAATTTTCATTTAGCGATGATTACGATAAAATATCGTTATCTGAGTATATAAAGTTAAAAAATCAACAAGTAGAAGAAGTTAAGAAATTATTTAGTTCAAAACTTCCTAGAGGAGCTAAGATGGAAACAACTAAAAGTAAATCAAATGATATTGAATTAGAATATGAAGAAACAATTAAGGATTAGCCTTTTTGCAATATCCATTGTTTTTTCTTTAAAATCCTTTGGGCAAATTACTATAAGCGGTAAAGTTTATAGTACAGACAGCCTCGAAATACAACAAGCAAGTGTAGTCCTTACAGACATAGCAGAATCTCAAGTTATTGACTACACTTTCACTGATATTAATGAATTTTACAAATTGAAATCTACAAAAATAGGTAAATTTAATTTGAAATTTAGCCACATCGGCTATTCAACTAAAAGTATTGATTTTGGGATTGTAGCAAATGAATACGAAAAGAAGATAGATGCTTTTTTGCTAGAGAAAACAATGGATTTAAATGAGGTTATTATTCAATTCGAAAGACCTTTTTCTATCAAAAAAGATACGATTAATTTTAAAACTAAATATTTTATTGATGGTACAGAACAAACAGTAGAACAATTACTTCAAAAAATACCGGGTTTGCAAATTGATAGCGATGGAACCATAAAAGTAGGTAATCAAGAAATTGAAAAGTTAATGGTAGATGGCGAAGACCTTTTTGAGCGAGGCTATAAAATTCTATCCAAGAATATGCCCGCATATCCGATTGAGGAAGTAGAAGTACTGAAAAATTTTCTAACAACAGGTTGCTTAAAGGTGTTGAGGAAAGTGAAAAGGTCGCTTTAAACTTAAAACTTGACGAGAAATCAAAACGCATTTGGTTTGGAAATATAGAAACAAGTATTGGGTACGACAGTTTTTATCAGTTAAAAAGCAACTTAATGAATTTTGGCAAGATAAATAAATATTACTTTTTAACTAATCTAAACTCTATTGGTTTCAATGCTACGGGCGATATTGAAAATTTAATTCGTCCTTTTCGTATGAATGAGCCAGCAAGTATAGGAGATAACCAAAGTGTAAATTCGTTATTAAATTTTTCGCCCAACCAACTCAATTTCAAGCAAAGCAGAATCAACTTTAATAATGCAGAGTTATTTTCTCTAAACGCTATTTTTAATCCAACAGAAAAATTGAAAGTAAAAACACTCGGCTTTTTCAATTGGGATGAAACAGACTTTTTTAGAAATTCTATAGATGTTGTAGCTGTTAGTGGTACAAATTTTACAAATACTGAAGATTATCAATTACAAAACAAAAAAACTCATCGCTTTTGGTAGGGTAGATGTTATCTATAATATTTCTAAAACCAAAATGATAGAAGCAACCACAAAATATAACATTGGCGACTTTAACGATGGTTCTAATTTAGTATTCAATGGCAATTCGACAATCGAAAGTCTACAGCACCAAAACACACTTTTTGACCAAAAAATAAGCTATACCAATAAGTTTAAAGACAAAAAAGTATTTTTATTGACGGGTCGTTTTATCAATGAAAAAACACCACAGAATTATGCTATAAATCAATTCTTTTATCAAGATTTATTTCCTGCTTTTACCAATGCTAATAATGTAAAACAACAAAGCACAAACCAAATGGAATTTGCTGGTGTAAATGCACATTTATTAGACCGCAAGGTCAATGGACATTTATTAGAATTACAGTTAGGTAACGAGCTTAGAAAAGATGTATTGCAATCTACATTTTCACTTTTAGAAAACAATACGCTTTTAGAACAACCAATTGGCTACCAAAACCAAACAAATTATGTCGTCAATGATTTGTACTTTAAAAGCAAATACAGATTGAGACTTAAAGATTTTGGAATAGTCGGTAAATTAGATATGCATCAGCTTTTTAATCAATTAGAAAACAATACCGCAAGAAGTAATCAAAATCCGTTTTTCATTAATCCAAGCTTAGGTTTTGATTGGAAAATAAATGATAAAAATAAAATTATTTTTTCCTATTCCTACAACACGACCAATGCCAAAATTTTAGACGTTTACAGCGATTTTGTTTAAAATGATTTTCGTTCGTTTTCAAAAGCAACTGGCAACTTTAATCAATTAAATGCTTCGAGTGTGGTTTTTAATTATCAATTGGGTAATTGGAGCGACCGTTTTTTTGCAAACACATTTATCCTTTACAACAAAGATCACGATTTCTTTTCAACAAATACAATAGTAGAGCAAAACTATATACAAGCAGAAAAAATAGTTATAGAAGACCGTGAGTTTATTAGTATTAACTCAAAACTCGATTATTATTTTAAATTCATATCGTCTAACTTAAAGTTAGATTTGGGCTATTCACAAAGTGAATTTAAGAATATCGTAAATGGTTCTGATTTTCGTGAAGTTACGTCAACAAATTACAATTACGGACTGGAACTACGCTCTAGCTTTAAAGGCATCTTTAATTATCACATAGGCACAAAATGGACAACTACAGAAATACAGACGACTATTAATAATTCATTTACAGACAACGTGAGCTTTATGGATTTATCTTTTGTGTTCAACAAAAATTTGATGTTCAAGTACAATCCGAACGTTATTATTTTGGGAACTTACCAAATGACAATACTTATTATTTTTTAGACTTTGATACTCGATATAAACTCATTGAAAACAAACTATCTTTAGGACTTACTGGAAAGAACTTGTTCAATACCGAAAGATTTAGAAGTTTTTCTATCAGCGACATCGGAACATCAACGACTGAATATAGATTGTTGCCAAGGTTTGTGTTATTGAAATTGGAATATAGATTTTAACAATTGAACTGAATAAAAAACGGCTACCAACATTGTATAAAAATAATAGCGGTTTATCGCCAAACGAAAGTGAATTTTTCAAATCAAACAACAATAATAAACCGAAAGGTAAGAGCTTAAAATCCGCTACTATTCTTATACGTTACCGTTGGTGGCAAGTGTAGAACGACACAGCTTAAAAATAAAACCTTAGTTTAAAATATGACAAACGGATTTAAAATAATCGGAATTTCAACCCGAACGACAAATAAAAATAACCAATCAAAAGAAGATTTAGGAAAGCTGTGGGAATGATTTTTTGCTGAGAACATTAATGAAAAAATCTCTAACAAAAGTTCGTTTTAAATTATTTCAATTTACACAGACTATAAAGGTGACTTTACAGACGAATACACGACAATAATCGGAGTTCCTGTTTCGACACTTGATGAAATTCCTAACGGATTAATTGGACGTGAATTTAAATCTGAAAATTTTCAAAAGTTTACAGCAAAAGGAGAAATGCCAAAAGCAGTTTTAGATACTTGGATTGACATTTGGCAACGAGACAGTGAACTCGATAGAAAATATAGCTATGACTTTGAAGTTTATTGAGAAAAATCACAAGATGGAGAAAATTCAGATGTGGAAATTTATTTATCAATTAACAACTAAAACAAATGGTAAAATTTGGATATACAATTCTATACGTTAAAGACGTAACAAAATCAATAGAGTTTTATGAAAAGTCTTTTGGTTTTGAGCGAAAATTTATAACACCCGAAAATGTACACCAAATCAGAAATGCATGTAGATATGTCGTGTGGAAAGACCGTAAAGCCTTTACAAGGGATATGAAAGAAATTTATACCGCCCCTACCCTACTAAGGATGCAGCATGGGCAGCACTCAACGATTTTGCTAAAAAATGGGATTCAAAATACTCGTATGCTATCAAAAGTTGGAGGGACAATTGGGATGAACTCACAGTTTTCTTTGATTACCCGGTTGAAATCCGAAAAATTATCTATACCACAAATCTGATTGAAAATCTAAATGGGGAAATCAGAAAATACACCAAAAATAAGCTCTCTTTCCCAACAGATGATGCTGTTATGAAGTCTGTTTTCCTCGCTGCAAGAGAAGCATCGAAAAATACACCTTTCGAGACTGGGGTACTATTCTTAACAGTTTCCTGCTTATATTTGGTGATAGGGTCAGGCTTCTTCAAACCTGACCATAAAATCATATTTTAAAGTTTACACACTTATCGGGATAGTGTCCGAAAACGAAAATCCCGTATCTTGCCCCCACATGCAAGCTCTTACTTCTCTTTTAAACGCCTGGCGCAAGCGCTTCCAAGGACAAAAACAGCTCTTTTTCGCCTTCCTCTGGGTCAGTACCATCCCCTTCCTTGGCAGTGCCCTACTCAGCGCCTACTTCCTACGTGATCCAGAATACCTACTTCAAATCACCGAAAATAGCTCCCCTCTTCTATTTTTTCCCGCGCTAAGCCTAAGCATGGGATTCGCCCTGCTGCCCACCACCTTCGTCGCCATCTCCTGCGGCTTTTTGTTCGGCTGGCAAGCATTCCCGCTCCTTGCCGCCGCCTATCTCTTGGCCTCCGCGATCGGCTATGCGCTCGGTCTCCGACTGGACACCAAAAAAGACCAGCAAGGATTCCTCCAAGCATTCCCGCGCTTAGAAACGCTACTGCAGCAGCGCGCTGCACGCATGGGAGATCTCGTTTTCTTCGTCCGCATAAGCCCCATCATCCCCTTCGCACTTTCTAACGTACTCTTCGCCACCCTCCGCGCCGGCTGGAAACCCTCCTCCTTTGGGATTCCTCGCATGCTCCCCCGCACCCTGCTCGCCTTTACCTCTGGCTACTTGGCAGCAGACATCTACAGCGCACTAGCCGGAGGTGATGCCGCCTGGGAAATCAGCCTTATACTACTCTTCTTACTCCTTTCCGGCTGGGGCATACTGCGTTTTTTTAGGGGCTCCACGCCCCAAAAAAATTCCTGAAAATTAGCATCCCCTAATACAAAACCCGCTAACTCTCTAAAAGCCGCTTGACAGCTTGCTCATAACGCGCACTCAAGGGAACCTGTACACCCCCTTTTAACGTCAACTGATGCCGCTCCACACGTAACACATACGCCTGATTCACCATAAAGGAGCGGTGGACACGGAGAATAGAAGCAGGGATATCCTGTTCTAACTCCGTCAGCGTCATTCGAGCGCTCCACTCCTCACCACTGTGCAAAAAAAAGTGTACATAGTTTCCACGTACCTCCACATAAAGTAACTCCTCCCAAACAATGCGTACATGCTCCGCACCCACCTTCAGAAACCGCGCCTCCACCACGTCCGCTTCCAGCAGACGCTGATAATCACGCGCCTTCTGACATGCCCTTAAAAAGCGAGGCAAACCAAAAGGTTTTAACAAATAATCCAAGGCATCCAGCTCAAAACTACGCAAGGCATGCTCCGAGTACGCCGTCGTAAAAATAAGCAAGCAATGCCCCGGCAGCAAACTCGCCAAATCCAAGCCATTCAAGTCAGGCATCTTGATATCCAAAAACACGACAAGGGGCCGCCGAGAGGTAGACTGACGTAAAAAATCCAACCCCTTGATAGCATCCGTAAACGTGGCCTCTAACTGTAAAAAAGGTACCTTGGCAGCATGCGCCTTGATGATTTCGATCGCCATCGGCTCATCGTCGATGACGACGGCACGAAGATTTCCACTACTCATACGATAAAGATACTCAAATGCACAAAAAACGCATCGCCCGCCTCATAAATCTTCAATTCATGCCGCTTCGGATACAGGAGCGCCAGTCGCTGCCGCACATTTTCTACCCCCACTCCATGCGAATGCCCCTCCGGATCCTCTCCCTGACCCGCATGCACACTGTTGGTCACATGAAAATGCAGCACCTCACCCTCCCCTTTCACATGCACCTTAATCCACGATTTATGGTGTACGCTAACGCCATGCTTAAAAGCATTTTCGACAAAAGGAATGAGCAGCATCGGTGCGATCGTACCTTTCCAGCCCTCCTCTAACTGCACCTGCAGGCTAATCTCAGGATTATCATCCTGCTGAAAACGTAAACGCTGCAAGCTCACAAAATTCTCGATATAACTCAGCTCCTCCTCTACAGGAATCTTTGCCTTTTCATGCTGGGTAAACATGTAGCGCATCAGCTCTCCTAACTTGGTAATCGCTTCCCCCGTACGCTCCGCCCCCTCCTGGAGTGCCGTGCCATAGATACTGTTCAGGGTATTGAAAATAAAGTGCGGATTGATCTGACTTTCTAAAAAAGCCAACTGCGCAGCATTCCTATTCACCTGTACATGCAGCCGAGTCAGCTGCTGCAAGTTGTCCTCATAGCGGGTAAACAGCAGGTCGCTTATCGGAATGATGAGCACGACCACGACGAAAAGCAGCCAGACAGCAGAGATAAATACCGCAAATGGATTACCAATCCACAGCAGCAGCCCCCCCAGAAGGATAGCCGAGACGAGGAAAATATAATTGCGCGTCGCCTTTGCGGGGTTACCCGCGCGCTTCTCCCCATAGATAAAAAAGAAATTCACATAGCTGACCACAGCCACGAATGGCAGGTAAAAAGCAAATAGACGGGTGAGCAGCGTAAAACGACCGTCGGAAAACTGAAACAGATACAGGGTCAAAAAGAGGTAAAAAAGTGCCAATCGGACACCGTTATACCAGCGCAGGTCCTGACTCTCCCGCTGCTGGGCGATCTGATCGAGCAGGAGAACAAAGGCCCCATAAAGCCCAAAAAGCAGGAGGATGCGGAAGTAAATCGGCGCCGGCCCCATACTTCCATGGACGATTTCGGCGAATAGGAGGTGCAGCCCAAAGCCAAAAGTAAGCAGCAGCAGGCTCAGCAACCCAAATTTCCACTTTTTTCCATCCTGCCGTAACTGTACCCACAGGCGCATGCGCAAAAAATAAAACAAGCCCAAAAAGAGGGTTCCCGAGGCTGACCAAATAAAAAAAGGTGCGTTCTCAAAAGGATAAATAAAATTAAGGAAGCTGATGGCGATCAGTAGGAACGTGGCCGCAGAAAAGCCCCACCATTCGATTTGGCGAAAATTAAGTTTGGTCTTGCTGAGCATAGGTCTTGTGTTTTGTTTTCACAAGGCTACGACATGTTCGGCCTTCGGCCAAAACCCTGGGACGGATACCCCGATTTCAGGGATGAATAGCTGTGGAAAGGTGCGCATGGTCAGCAACAGTATGGGAGTCTACACCCACAACCTCATCGATAAAATAGGCTAAAAAAGCAGATTTTAGGAAAGGCATACCTTTGGCAAAGGATTTTTTGTACAAAATCCAATAACCATGCGAAATTTTACGATTTTAACCATTTACAGTCTACTCTTTTTGGTCTTTGCGGCGCAGGGTCAAGGCGTAACAAGTGCCGGACTGACAGGTCTCATTGAAGATGACTTGAATGATCACTGCCGGAGCCGACTATCCAAGCCATACCCACCTCCCTTCTGGAACCACCTATTCGATGGTTACGCAGCCAAATGGTCGCTTTACCATTCCAAACATGCGTACCGGAGGGCCTTACCGGGTAGAAGTCAGTTTTATCGGGTTCGAGACGCAAGTCTTCGAGAATATTTCCCTGCGCCTCGGACAGCGCTACGTGCTAAATGTACAGATGCAAGATGGAGACATGGAATTAGAAACGGTAACGATCTCTGGATTTAAAGATAACATTCTAAATGATGAACGTACAGGAGCGGCTACGACCATCAACAAAGAAGCACTAAACACGATGCCCACTTTAAGTCGAAGCGTACAAGATTTTACACGACTTACCCCCCAGTCGAATGGAGAGTCCTTCGCCGGCCAGGACCCGAAGGCCATAAATTTCTCCTTAGATGGAAGTGTTTTTAATAATGCCTTCGGACTTTCCGGATCCATCCCAGGAGCGCCTACGAATGCTACGCCTATTTCACTGGATGCGATAGAAGAAATTCAAGTAAACATCGCACCCTACGATGTGACGCAGGGTGGCTTCACTGGCGCCGCTATTAATGCCATCACCCGCTCTGGTGACAATGAGTGGAGAGGTTCTGCCTTCTATAACACACGAAATGAATCCTTCGTGGGTACGCGAGCCAGAGGTACCGAAGTGGTCACGTCTGATTTCAATGTCGAACAATACGGCTTCCGTGTAGGTGGCCCTATCATCAAAGATAAGCTTTTCGTCTTCTTCTCGGCAGAATCTGAAAGGCGATCTGATCCTAACTCCCCCTTTGTGGCAGCGGCTGAAGGGCGAACGGGCGCAAATGTCACACGTGTTCAAAAAACTGATATGAATGCGGTAAGAAGCTTTCTAGTCGAAAACTTCAATTATGACCCAGGACTTTTTGAAGACTATAATTTAAATTCAGTCTCCGATAAATTCCTAATCAAGTTCGATTATAACATCAGCCAGCAGCATCGCTTGAGTTTTCGCTTTAACACCCTGATTTCCTCCGCAGAGCGACCTGTAGCCCGAACCTCTCTGGGTTTCGGAGGTAGAAATCAAAATCTTTTTTCCCTTAATTTCCAAAATTCAAACTACACACTTCAGGATAATATATACTCCGGCATCTTGGAGTTAAACTCCACCTTTGGAAGTCGGTTTTCAAACGAGCTGCGCTTCGGTTTGACAGCGAACAGGAACTTTAGAACATGGGAAGGGGGTAATTTTCCCGCCGTGGATATTCTCCAAGATGGCCGTAACTATATTTCTTTCGGCACAGACCTGCTCTCGCCAAACCGCGCGCTAGACTCGGATATATGGCAGTTTCAAAACAACTTTACCGCTTTTCTCGGCAATCATACGGTAACGGCTGGAGTGAATTTTGAAATGTTTGATTTCGCCTATACGTTTACACCCACTTTCTTCGGCCACTACGTGTACAACAGCCTAGACGATTTCTTCCAGCATGCCAGCGGTCAAGAAGTGGAACTTCGACGCTTTCAGCGGCAATTCTCAGCACTTCCTGATGGAAGAGTGCCCACTGCAGATACACGAGCCTATATCGCCAGCGCATACATTCAAGATGAATATGCGGTTACCCCTCAGCTGAAAGTCACGTATGGCCTACGCCTTGACGTTCCCTTCTATGCACAAACCGCCCTCTTTAACCCAGAGGTCGCGACTCTGGATTTTCGCCGCCCCGACGGTAGTCCCATCACTATAGAAACGGATAGACTACCCGAACCGCAGTTTATGTGGAGTCCCAGAATGGGTTTCAACTGGGATGTCCTCGGTGATCGGACTTTCCAAATTAGAGGTGGAACAGGACTATTTTCAGGAAGACCCATCTACATCAACATTTCCAACATGGTCAATACCAATGGCATGCTACAAGGACAAATCCGAGCAGATAATACACGCGATTTTGCCTTTTCACCCGATGTAAATGCGCATATTCCAGCCGTCGTCGGACGTCCTGAAACCTACGATGTCGCTTACATCGACCCTAATTTCAGAAACCCACAAGTCTGGAGATCCAACATCGGTATCGATAAGGAGCTGTTTGGTGGTATCGTAGCCACATTTGAAGGGATCTACACCGCACAAGTATCTGATTTACTTTTTTACGATGCCAACTTAAACAACCCTACCCGAAACCTGAATGGTCCTGATAACCGTCCGCTTTATGGCTTTAGCGATGAGCAGAATAGGAGAAATCAGCAAATCACGAATGCCGTGGTCTTAGACAATACCAGTAAGGGGTACAGTTATAGCCTCACGGCACAGCTTACAAAATACTTCGAAAATGGCCTACAGGCGATGGCAGCCTACACCTATGCCGTAGCAAAAAACATGGTAGATGGAAACACCCAGCACTTTTTATCCTTTGAAAACATCCATAGCGTAAGGGGAGGGAACTTTCCGGAACTGGGATTTTCACTCGATGATCAGCGCCATCGCCTTATAGGAGCACTTGGATATCGAAAAACCTTCGGAGAACGTTTCGCAAGTAACATTTCACTCTTCTATGAGCTGCGTAATCAAGGCGTCGAGTCCTTCGTCTATAATACCGATGTTAATGGAGACTTGATCGTAGGTAACGACCTCATCTTCGTGCCTACCTCATCTCAGCTACAAGAGATGGCTTTCGATCCGCTCACCTTTAACGGCCGGGTGTTTAGTCCAGAGGAACAGCGCGCCATTTTCGATCAGTTCATCGAACAAGACGCGCATCTGCGAACGCGAAGAGGAGGTTATGCTATGCGAAATGCCGTACAATTCCCTATGGTAGGTCGCTTAGACTTTTCCTTCGTGCAGGATGTCTTCTTGAACCTGAAAGGAAAAAAGAATGTACTCCAATTTCGTATGGACATCTTTAACATCACGAACATGATCAATAGCAACTGGGGGGTGGGAAGCATTATCGCGAACGAAAGCCCTATAGCGATATCGCGTATAGAACCAGATAACCTGACTCCCGTCTACCAGCTTAACCCAAGCCGAGGAGAGTTGCCTACTAACACCTTTGTACGCACAGCGAACATCGGCGATGTTTGGCAAATGCAGTTAGGACTGCGCTATATTTTCAACTAAAAGCAAAAAAGGGTAGTCGTTTGGACTACCCTTCAATTTCATATTTTTTTTAATCGCTGATAAAGTGTTTTCCGATCTATCCCTAAAAATTCAGCCGTTTTGGACTTGTTGTATTTAAAACGCTGAAGCGTTTCCACGATAAGCTTTTTCTCTATAGCCTCCTGCTGCTCTTTCACACCTTCCATATCCTGCACAGATGGCTTAGACTCCTCTGGCAGGAGCTGATCCAACTCCCTAAACGTGGAAGCCTTCGGGAAATAAATCCGGTGTTAGGAAGGGTCCCTTTGCCATTAAAACAGCGCGACGAACCAAGTTTTTTAATTCCCGTAAATTCCCCGGCCATGAATAATTTTGAAAAAGTGCTAGGGTTTCAGGCGCTAGACCTTCCACTTGCTTATGAAACTGTCTATTACTTCTCTCTATAAAATAAGTGGCATAGGGCAAAATATCTTCTTTACGCTTACGCAAAGGGGGTACATCGATTCTAAACTCACTCAGCCTATGATAGAGATCCAAGCGGAAATTCCGCTCTCCTCGAATGTCCAGCGCCTCATTAGTCGCGGCTATGATGCGAATATCCAGTGGAATAGAGGCCTGTGAACCGACTTTCTGAATAACGCGTTCCTGAATGGCTCGCAGCATCTTCGCCTGAACATCTGGATGTAGATTGCCGATTTCATCTAGAAACAAAGTGCCTCCCTGCGCCTCCTCCAAGTAGCCCTGACGGTCTGTAATTGCTCCAGTAAAAGCTCCTTTTACATGACCAAAAAGCTCTGAAGCCGCTAACTCTAAAGATAAAGAACCACAGTCCACAGCCACGAAAGGTGCAGCCTGACGAGCGGAGAGTGCATGAATTTTTCTCGCAAAAAACTCTTTTCCCGTTCCTGACTCTCCCATGAGTAAAACCGTCAGTTCGGTAGGTGCCACCACCTCCACCAAAGCATAGGTCTCCTGGAATCCTTGACTTTCACCGGGGTAAAATGTGGGACTAGACTGCTGCTCAGGTGACTTAATCTGACAAACTTCTTTAACTACTTGCAGTAGCTCCTCAGGATTAACGGGTTTCGTGATGTAATCCTTCGCACCCAGTTTAATGGCCTGAACGGCTATCCTTACCTCGGTATAGTTGGATAAAAACACCACAGGAAGGTGTTTGTTTTTCGTAAAAAGCTCTTCCAATAACTCTAGGCCATTGCCATCAGGTAGCCAATAATCCAACAAAACAAGCTCAAATCGCCTCTCGCGAACCCAACGTAAAGCATCCGATTTCGTGGCCGCTACTTCAACTTCAAACCCATGTTTTTCTAAAAATTTTTTAAGTAAACGCTGGTAACTAAAATCATCTTCCACTAAAAGAATAGGAGGCATAGGTTTTTTCGGCTTAGTTTTTAAATTACGTCGAACTTTCAATAACAAATTAAACGAAATAGTTCTCAATTTGCTAATGGAAGCACGAATTCCAAGTGGAGCTACCTTTTACGGCACATAAAAATGACGCTCCAGGCGCTGCGCCTGATATTGCTCTAACTGACTCGTACAGGTACCCGGCTGCTTGTTGACCAAAGCCCGGACCCCCAAGACCACCAAGAGTACATTGAGTAGTAAAGCGATATAAATCATCATTTTTTTCATGCCTGTCCTAGTTCAGAATTTAGGCCAAAAATTTAAACAAAGCAAATAACAGGAATTCACCCACATAAACCAAATAAAAGTAACAATAAAATCCATTTATACAAAACCTGATTCTGCTTATACACATAAATACCTCGACAACTGTAGCAGCCATTCCCCAAAAACTGTGGAAACTTCTCCCCAAATTATCACCTACCCTGAATAGTGCAGGCAGCGAACACCGAATGGAGCATACCGTACGATTTCGAACACTTTTTATACTCCCCCACCGCTGTCTCTAAGGCCTAAACTATCCCCATGAAATTAAGCCTACGAGAAAAAAACAGCCCCTAAACGCTGGAAAGGCCCTTTTTTCCCTTGGTCAGCCGGCAGGAAAGCCTCAGCACCTCGGCAGCAGCCACAGGTCGGGGCTTTTGGTACACTTTTTCCCTTACACCTCCCAAATGAAGCAAGTATGCATCGAATACCTACCCCCTTACTCCCCTGCCACTGGCACTGGATCGCCAGCAGCACCCTGGAACTGCTCGAAAAAGGAGCTTTGGCGCAGGCCCAACTCCTAGCCATCTTCGAAAAAGCACCCCTCCCCATCAAGGAAGGCGGATACCTGCTCCTGCTCCACCGTCTGGAAAAAGGACAGTACCTCGAACGACGCCCCGCCGCGGTGGTGTCCGCTACCCTCAGCGCGAAAGAAAGGGAGGAATTTCCGGCAGAAACACGCTATTTTATCAGCGAAAAAGGGAAAAACGCCCTAAAAAGAGTAACATTGCAGCGGCAGCTGCTCCAAGCATTCCTTCAGCCATACCTAAGCTCCGATCAGCCATGAAGAAAACGATCAGCATCAATATCTCCGGTATCCTCTTCCACATCGAAGAAGATGCCTACAGCCAGCTCAAGCGCTACCTAGAGAATATCCAGCGCCACTTTAGCAGCTACCCCGACGGCAGCACGGTCATTCAGGACATCGAAACGCGCATCGCAGAAATCTTTCTGTCGAAGTTGAAAAACAACAAACAAGTCATCACGGCAGAGGATGTGCGCCTCCTGATCGAAAAAATGGGAAACATCGCCGATTTCCAAAGCGTGGAGCGCCTACATGAAACGGAGGACCTCGGCCTCGGTGCAGACAGCGAAAAGGAAGCACCGAAAAACGCCGAGGACTACCGCTACGTGACCCCCGACCCGAAAGACCAGAAGGGCTATAAAAAACTCAGCCGCCTCCACCATGGAAAAGTCATCGCAGGTGTCTGCGCCGGCATCGCCCATTATGTGAAAATGGACCCCCTCTGGGTGCGGCTCATAGCGATTTTGCTGCTCTTCAGTGGCCGCATCACCTTCCTGAATGTAGACTCCTTCACCGGCTGGGGCTGGCCAAATGTTCATGTGTATTTTGGAAATTTCGGGCTGCTGGCCTACATCATCCTCTGGGTGCTACTGCCGGTGAGCTACGAGCTTCCCGAGGATAAAACCATAAAAAAACTCTATCGAGATCCTGACGACAAGGTCATCGGCGGGGTGGCAGGCGGTCTGGCAGCCTACTTCCAGCTTGATGTTATGATCGTGCGCGTAGGCTTTCTGCTCCTCGCCTTCGTAGGAGGTACCGGCGTAGTGCTCTACCTCATCCTATGGATCATCACGCCCAGTGCCGCCAGCATCACCGACCGAATCCGCATGAAGGGGGAAGCTGTGACGCTGACTAAAATCGACGATACGCTGAAGCAAAACTTAGGTGCTCAGCCCGCACAGCAGCAGCCAAGCAGCCCGCTTCTGCAGCCATTTCGCTGGCTGGGAAGGGGCCTACAGGCGCTCGGACAGGCATTAGGACCCCTGGGACTCGTGCTGGTTCTCATCCTACGCATCTTTCTGGGACTCGTCCTCATGCTGGTAGGCATCGCCCTGATCTTCGCCTCCTTCGCCCTTATCATCTCTTACTTTGGCCTGCAAGGCCCCTGGTCCGAAGGAGTCCTCTACGACTGGCCTATCCGCGAAATTAACGACATGCTGAACCCTATTAGCCATCAGCCTGATGCTAGCGGTCTTTATTCCGGGCCTGGCCATCTTCCTAGCGGGGGTGAGCGTCCTGATCCGAAAAAGCATCATAAATGGCAAGCTGGCCTGATGCTCTTTGGGCTTTGGCTGCTGAGCGTACTCCTTTCGGGCCTGAATATCGGCTTTATCGCCAAGGACTACCGCCAGCAGGCTACCGTGGAAGAAACGTTTCGCTACACGGCTGAGGCAGTGCCCAGTCTTTCGGTTTCAGGGGGAAGAAAGGCGCGAACGGGCCTTCGGCCAAAGGGACCGCGTCACCCTCAGCCTCCTCCCCCGACCAGAAATTACCGAGCCCGAGCTGCGACTGGTGAAGCGCTCTTCTGGCCCGGATCGGGAGCGTGCGCGGCAGGCCGCAAAAGCCCTTCCCTACGCCCCCCTGCTGGCAGATAGTGTGTGGACCTTTCCTACGCACTTTGAACAGCAAAACCCCCTCCGGCAGGAGCAGCTGCGCCTCGAACTGCAGCTGCCCCATGAGCGCCCCTTCCGCATGGACCGCAGCATGAGCCGCGCCCTCCGCCAAACCCTCTATGCGAATGGCTACCGCCTACGGGACCTGCAAGCAGAAAATGTCTGGGTCTTCAACCGGGAGGGCTTGCTCTGCCTAAACTGCCCCGAAAGCCATAAAAACAGCCCCGCCGACTCACTTTCGCGGCAGCGGCACGAAAAGGCCTATTTTATGCGCTAAAGGCGTAGACTTTCTGGACGAAAAGCTGTAATTTTCAACTAATTCGGGCTTTTTCTGCTCCTGCTGGGCGGAAAAAGCCTTTTCTCACTGCAAATAACTAAACCGCTATGGATGTAAAAGTAAAGTTTTTAGGAGGTGCAGGGGGCACCGTCACAGGTTCTAAGTTTCTTTTAGAAGTAGATAATTTCCGCATCTTAGTGGACTGCGGCCTTTTTCAGGGACTGAAAGAACTGCGCCAGCGCAACTGGGCCTCCTTCCCCGTGGCCCGAAAAGCATCGACTGCGTACTCCTCACCCATGCGCATATCGACCACAGCGGCTACCTCCCACGCCTAGTGCGCGAGGGCTTTCGAGGCCCTGTGTACTGCACCTCAGCCACCGCCGAGCTGACCCGAATACTGCTTTTAGATTCAGCTAAGCTTCAAGAGGAGGAGGCTGCCTACGCCCAGAAAAAGGGCTATTCCAAGCATGAAAAGCCCGAACCTCTTTACCGCGTGGAGGACGTAGAAAAAACGCTGCCCCTGCTGCAGCCCTACCCCTTCCAGCAGGCAGTGGACATTGGCCCTGGGGCCAAAATCACCTTCTATCAGGCGGGCCATATCCTAGGTGCCGCTAGCATTAAGCTAGTCGTTCGAGGGGAACAGCAAGAGAAGAAAATTGTCTTTTCGGGCGATTTAGGGCGCTTTCATGATCCGGTGCTCTATCCTCCAGCATGGTGCCTTCGCAGACATCCTGTTTTTAGAGGCCACGTATGGCAATCGCCGCGCCCCTGAGACTGGGCCAGAGGAAGCCTTAGCCGCTGCCATCCGGCGTACCTACCGAGCAGGTGGGGTAGCATCCTCCCTTCCTTTGCGGTGGGCCGCACCCAGTTACTCCTTTACTACCTCTTCCGCCTGCAGCAGCAAGGTCGCATTCCGGACATTCCCATCTACGTGGACAGCCCCATGGCCATCGATGTCACCCGGCTCTATAAATCCTTCGGGGAGCAGCATCGCCTCGGCGCCATGATCGAGGAAGATAATTGCAATCCCTTTCGGCATAAGCGCCTCCACTATGTCAGCAGCCAGGAGGGTTCTATCGGCCTAAATCAGCTGCGAGGCGATGCTATCATCGTGTCAGCCAGCGGGATGGCTTCAGGAGGGCGTGTGCTCCATCACTTGTACCACCGCCTACCCCAGCCGCAGGATGCCGTGATTTTCGTGGGCCATCAGGCGCAGGGGACACGCGGGAGGCGCCTGGTGGATGGAGAGGAATCGGTGCGCATGTATGGCATCGATGTGCCGGTGCGGGCTAAAATTTACCAGATAGAGGGCCTCTCCGCCCATGCCGATCAGCGGGAACTGCTGCAGTGGGCAGCGGGATTTGTGAGTAAGCCGAAGCGCTGTTTTCTCGTACATGGAGAGCAGGAGGCGCTGGAAACCCTGCGTGCGCAACTGGAAACGGAGTTAGGCTGGCAGGCACAGCTCCCCGCCTACCTGGAAAGTGTGGCGCTCTTCGAGGGGCTTTGAAAATTTTTTTTAACGTTTTTTAAACCCCCATGCAACCCTTTCGCTTCTGACTGCATCTACCTTATAAACACGAACCGCTCACATGTTTTTTAGAAAGGATTATAGCGACGAGACTTTTTTAGTCAAGCAGTGCCTGAAGGGGGATGCCCAAGCACAGCGCTACCTGTATGAGAAACATGCCCCGCGTTTTTTGAGCATCTGCCAGCGCTATCTGCGGCAGGAGGCTGCGGCAGAAGACGCCCTGATGGAAGGGTTCACCCGAATCTTCGCTCGGCTGGCTGACTTTAAGGGAGCAGGCAGCTTCGAGGGGTGGATGCGGAAGATCATCGTGAATGCCGCTTTGATGCAGCTGCGGAAGGAACGCCAGCTGCTGCTCGAAGTGCTTCCCGAGGATACCGAAGCCATCGACCCCGCAGGAGCCCTCCCCACTCCTGATCTAAGCGAACTGGCCTGCGCGGATATCCTTCGCCTGATCGACAGCCTACCGGTAGGCTATCGAACCGTATTTAACCTATACGCGATCGAAGGCTATAGCCACGCGGAAATCAGTACCCTGCTGGGCATCTCCACGGGAACCAGCAAGTCACAGTTGAACCGCGCACGCACCTGGCTGCAGCAGAAAGTGCGCGCTCAAGAACAACCTTTAAAACAACGTGCTCATGGATAAGCGACACGAATGGGAAAATGCCTGGCGGCAAAAGTTATCCGAAGCCACACACCATCCAAGCCCTGAACTTTGGGAGCGGCTGGAGGCAGGACTGCCTACAGCACAAAAAAACAGCAAAAGGAGCCTCCCGCTTTATCGAATGGTGGCCGCTGGGCTTTTGATCCTGCTGGCTGGGGCGACCTGGATGCTGGTAGGACCCTCTGGAAGGGGCTTTTGCCGCAGGCAGAGGAAGGCCAAGCGCTCGCCACTCGGACGGCTGCGGATGAGGCCGGGGGCCAAAAGGCACTTCTCCCTCCTCCCCTCATCCAACCAGCGCCTGATAGTTCGGAAGATCCTGCTACACAGGCGCAAGCAGCAGCGGCAGTCCCTTCGGCTCAAGACCTGAAGGTCGCTGAAAGGGAAGTGGCGGAAAAGGAGCCTCAGCGTACGGCGAGCCCGTCTATTCGTACCGAGGTAGTGCGTCCTTCGCAGCCGCTACCCGTATCAGCTCCCAAGCGCACACTTCCGGAGCAAGAAATGTTTCGCGTTGATTTAAACGGTTCTCTGGTAGCAGACAGCAAGGCGGGGAATGGATTAGGCGGCAGGATGGCGGAGACTCGTTCAGAAAAACGTTCCGGCTTTCGCTTAATCGAAGAAGAAATGGATGGGGATGTTCGGGTATTACGCATCCCTGGCATCGGGGAGCGTATCCAGCAGGCCATCGCCCAAGCAGAACCACGGCCGCGGCCGCTAGGACTGCGCAGTCTCCAAGAAGCGAAAAACGAGTTTTTGGAGGGATTATTTGAAAAAAACATGGAATAACATCGTCATGAAAAAAACAGGATACTTCATTCTATTGGCCTTTTGGCTGGTGATGCAGGCAGTAGAAGCCCGCGCGCACACCTTCGAAGCAGCAGCAGCAGCTGATTCGGTAATCATTCAGTACCGCAACAGTGGCCGAGTGGCTGTGGCCATCCCGGAGGAAACCGATCGGGAGGCGCTGAAAAACATGTCTATAAATGAGCTCTTTCGCGCTTTAAACTTAGATGAAAAAAGCCTCAGCGATTTAGACAATGTCAATTTTACCCCAGCAGAAGGCGGTGAAGCGCCTATGTTCGGGGTAAAGGAAACTCCCGGCGTAACAGAGGTCCGTGTAGGCGGCATCGTGGTCACTGTAGATGAGACCAAGGGCAATACGCAAGTCAATGTGGTCCGCCGACGCCATCGAGAGCCAGCATTTCGCACCTACTTCCACGTTGATTTCGGCATCAATTCCTTCCTCGACGAAGACGGTGGATTCGTCTCCAGCCAGGAGGACTTCTCGACGCGCGGATGGGGAAGTTGGAACTTAGGCCTAAACTGGTGGGCTTCTCAGCGGCTTGTACGAGGCCTGAATCTGAACGCCTCCCTCGGGGCCCAGCTGATGCGCTTTAACTTTGACAGCCGGAACACGCAGGTCGTACGCGGCCTGATGGGGTGGAGTTCATTCAACGCACGGACGTGAATGCCCTGCGCAGCAGACTCTTCGCCTCCTATCTGACGGCTCAGACACTGGTGGAGCTGGATTTCGGGCGCATGCTCTATGGACAGTCTGGCTTGGCAGTAGCCCTAGGCCCCTATGCAGGATACCGTTTGGGCGGCAGCTCTACCTTCGTCTCCCGCCCCTTCGACGGGGGCTCGCGTAACCGAGACCGTGTGCGTGATGGCCTTTCCCTAAATAATTTCCGCTACGGTATCCGCGGCGAGGTGGACATCAAGTATTTCCGCATCTATGTGATGTATGACTTAAATCCCCTATTTGAAAGCGGAGTAGACCCCGTAATTACACCCATAAGCTTTGGAATTGTCCTTTAAAATCGCGAACTATGAGAACGATAAATTATTTGAGTATCTTTTTAGCTTGTTGTTTCATGACCCTTTTTAACGCAGCACTACAAGCACAGACGCCCATTATTGACGTAAAGCGTCAGTTTACGGGCATCCACACACTGGAAATCGAAAGCGCCTGGCTGGAGGTCAGCTATGAAGGCGTTGCGGGACAGGAAACGCTGGAGGCACATGCCTTCTTGAAAGGTAATTTCCAAGATGTAGACATTGTGTTCGTGGAAGTGGAGGGCGTCTTAAAGGTAGCCTATCGGCAAAAATCTGGTCGCACCACGGTAATCAATAGCCGAGATCAGGGATTTATTCGCATGAAAGGTCCTGAGAAGCTGGAAATGCGCTTGACCTCAGGGTCTGGTAAGGTACAGGTGAGCGGCATATCGGGAAAAGCATTTCAAGCGGAGATCGGCTCCGGAAATTTTAGAGCAGAGAAAATCCATGTGCAAACGCTGGAGCTCGTCGGACGCTCCGGTAACTTAGAGCTAAGCGACACTCGGGGGGACTTATCGGGTAAAGTTTCCAGCGGCAGCTTGCGTCTCAATCGCCACACAGGAGATGCTGATCTTCAGGCCTCTAGCGGCAACTTGCGCGGTACGGAAATCAATGGCGTTTTAGAACTTAGTTTGAGCTCTGGCTCTGCTAACTTCTCCAATGTGGATAAGCTGCAAGCAGCCAAAGTAAGCTCCGGCCTGATGACATTCTCCGATACGGGCTTGCTGCCTTCTACTACACTTTCATCTAGTTCAGGAAATATCCGCATCCAGACGAACGATGATCTGCGCGCCTACCGCTACGACTTAAAAGCCGGTAGCGGACGTATCCGCATAGGCGACCTGTACAGCGGCTCCTCTATTCGCGTCTCGCCGCAGGAAGAAGGGGAAGCATTTATTAGTGCTACCGTGTCTTCTGGACTTATTCAGGTGGTCAACTAAGCGAAATACACTTTTGGGGCCTGGTGAAGGACCCTTCGGATCCACTTTCCTATACGCCTGGCTGAGAGTCAGCTTTTTCCTGAAATCGACATTGGAACACCTTAAATCAAAAAAAATATTTTTAATAGCTTTTGCTGACTTTCGTTTAAAAACAGTTTTTTTAGCCTCTCTCCTGTTGACTAGAGTTAGATTTCTACAGTGTAAACTATACGTTCAAATAACTACGTATTCGATTTAAAATTGGCCTCTGTACTTGAGCTGTTCAGAAGGCAGTTGCTTGAAAAAATCTTTATGCTTGCTTCCCTGTACGCGATCACCAACATCACCTAACCGCCTAACATATAACGATGCGGACTTCGTTTCTAGCACTTCAGTCAGTTCTTCTCCGATAACGACGGATCCCTCCGCAGACTCAGTAGGCTTTGCTATAAAAATCTTCACTGCCTAGTGTTTCAGGAAGCCTGGTGCCTGAATGTCCTAGGGCCTACCGTCGGCTGTTCGTACAGAAAAAGCCTACCTTTAATTAAAACTAACCCATTCCCGTTAAAGCTCCTAGTAAAATTCTTTATCTCTTCTTCCCATTCCGCAAGTCTACAAAACCTAACGTCTATAAAAAATATGGGATTCGTCGAGCGGATATGGATTGTCGAAGTCAGGTTTTTTTATTCCAAAGTGTCTGCTGGAGACTGAAGAAAGGTCGGGGGTGTTGGTCCAAAATTGGTTTTTTAGGTTCAATATTTTTCTACAGTGCGAGACATTGCTTAGTGCATTTGTATTTTTATTATTTTGTTTTTTTAC
>NZ_AJYA01000032.1 GCF_000265075.1 Nitritalea halalkaliphila LW7
AAAAAGTATTCTTAGAAGTCTTAATCCTTGTTTTAGTGGATGGCGTACTCTGAGAGCTAACTCCAGTTTGACTGATTTTCAGTGAGTTAAAAATGAAAATCGAGTCAAAAATTTTTAGTTTTACGTTTATAAACGCCATTTGCTCTTAGAATTCTTTCTAAAAGTAGCGCATTTTGGACACTTTCACAAGTGGGGCTGGTGCCTTTTTCACGTGAAAAGCACTTGAAATAGGAAATTCACACACAGAGCACTGCGTAATACATGAGCTGAATCTTTACCGAAACTATTCTACAGAATCGGTGAGACGAATTAACTTCCAACCCCATGCCGACTTACCCTTTACAGGCGCTAACATAGCTAAGCCAGTTACCTGCTGACCAGGCTGCAGAGGATGCAGGTTTAAAAAGGAAGGCTCAACAAATACCTTGCCCACGAATCCAAAAGCTTTGCCCTGCACAGGTGTAAACGTGTCTGCAACCTGCTTTAAAAGCGGGTGCTCTTGGCACTCACTTAGCCGAAGAGCTCGAACCTGAAAATATCCTGAGTTCCCCTCTGAAAACTTCCCCTTTAACACATATACCTGTCCCACTTCGGGCATTTTTTTGTACTTACCGAAGCCCTGCTGGCGTTCCGTATCGGTAAAACCGAAAAGCTTTTTGCTCTCGTTCACATACGTAATCACTACCTGCACGGCTCGTATATCCTCCTCATCAAGCAAGGCTTCAGCTGGGACGGCTGCTGCGGTGTAAGCGGTAGCACGGCTAGGTGTAGTCGTAAACCATGGACTAGCAAGTAACTCCTTGTGCTGCTGGCGTAAGCCCCACTGTTCTTTTTGGCGTACCGCCACTATTTGCTCTAATTCATACTTCGCCTCAGCATATCTCCCCTGAAGCACTAAAAAATTCATCAACCGCTCCCGGATACCTAACAGAAAAGCAGGCTTCGTGGAACATAAGAGTGCTTTACATAAACAAGCAAAATAAAGTTCAGGATCGTCTTCATAAGCCTCTGCGTACACCTGCCAAACCCAAAACTCCTTCGCCTTCCGCAATGCAAAGTGCTTAAATGCACGCAAGCCGCTCTCTCTGTCACCTAAAGCCAAAAGAAGCTTGGCCTTAAAATAAGGAACATAAAGCATGTGAGGGTGTATCTCTAACTTGGGCTCCACTACCTGTGTAATATAAGCGAGAATAACTTCATCCGGAGGAGATTCTCTTAAAAGCGCCTTACTGTACACGATGTGAAGGCGCTCGGCTAGGGCCATAATCTTTTTCCCCTCATACAGCTGACCCTGATAATCCTCTTCTTCCAGCTGCTCGAAACCTAATAAGTAATGAATCGCGTCTACTTGACTTACAGTATCCCACTCTTCAGCGGGCACCTTGATCAACTGCTGTAAAATCAGTTTAAAAACGAGTGTTTTCTTTGCAGGAACATGCGTCCTAAATGTTTCAAAATACCCAAACAAAGTAGCCCAATCTGGATTTTCTTCTTTGTTAAACTGCCGAAATAAATAAAACATGCACCAGCTAAGTTGCTCTTCGTGAACGTCATGCTGTTCTATCAAGAGTTCAAATGCAGCGGCATAGTGCCCCTGCTCTACAAGTGATTTCACACGGAGATATTCACCACGCACAACCTGTCGAAGATAATCGATGCGCTCATGAAGTAAAACTTCATCCGCTGGCATCTGCATTAAATCAAACTCGCGAAGGAAATGTAGCGCTTTCTCCTGCTCACCACCCTGTGCACATTTTTTCATGCAATAATAAAGAGACCATGCATGTTGCCGATCGAATCCAAATCGCATATTGTTGTTTTTCATAGTCTTGGCGCGAAAGCTGATAAGCCTCTTCGTGCCGATGCGCAGCACGTAGCGCTTTAATCGTATCCATACTCATAAAAACACGGTGTTTGGAGGATCTATAATTTGTTCGATATTAACATTCTGCCCGATTAACTTCATACTACGTGCATCCGAAATGTTCAGCGGAACCAAAATAATACTATCTTGATTTTCGTAAACGTCGTTAATTTCAACTAAGGTCTGCTTAATTTCCTCGAATTTTTTATGATCAGAGTGCACTAAAAAAACAGATTTCTGAACACGCACACAGCCGTTTTTGATCAGATACTGCGCCACTAGACGCCGTACCTTATTGTTTTGGATGTCGTACATGATAAAGTAGTTCATCGTAGTGCTTTTTATAGGTTTTCCTTGAAATATTTTCAGAATTTTCTGGATCCTTGATTGTAAAGGAAGCAGCGCGTCCTCAGGGTCTAGCTGCTGACGCTGCTGCTCAGGGTGAGCCAGTAAGCCACTCTCTCGGATTTTCTGAATCCGTTCCTTCAAGTCGAACACCTTAGATTTAGGCTTTGCCATCTACTGCATCATTATCAAAACTGGCCTTTAAAAACTCCGCTAGGGTTTTGGCAAACTCCCGGTGACTACCCGTCTTCAAGGTACCCACCACTCTAACCCCACGAGGAGAAAAAAACACATTCACCTCTGCCCATATTTTCCCAGAACGAATTTTTACCTGACGGCCATAAGCTATAGGCCGCACATGCTCTATTTCAGCATTAATTTCTTCCAAATAACCCTTGAGTTGTTCCATCACCGCTTCTAACTCTTCCGGTTGTTCATAGTGCTTCTCAACTGGTTTTTTTACTTTCAGTCCCGTTTTTTGCTTTATAAAGTTTAGAACCTCATCGGGAAGCTCCTGCCCAGGATGTACTTTCAATTCTTTTTGTTTTTCTGCTAGTTGTGCCTTCTGTGCTTTTTCTATGGCGCGAGCAGCTTTTTCTACTTCTTCTATCGCAGTGAATGACTCCTTTTGGACGAAGTCCTCTGGATTAACCTCTTGGGCATCCGCGCGATAAAAAGCATCAGGGTCGAAACTAACAAAACAGCATCTACTTACGTCATGTGTCTTATGGTCTAGCGCTGAGCCTAACTGGTACTCTTCTCCAAAAGCTTGACAAAAAGCCTTATAAAAAACACTATAGTAGGCGGGATCCGTTATACTAGGACTTAGCCTAAACATCACTTTCAAGCCATCACCGCTCGGCGAAGTGAAAAGCAACTCGACCCGGGGATCCTCGATTAACTTACCTTTCAGCTCCTCCTTCGACAAGCCATGCTCCCCCATATGATCGATATCTAGAAGAAAACGATCCGTGTATAGAAAATTCTCTTTTCGTCTGATTTTAGGGTGAAATTGAGCACAAACGATATAAGGCAAGGTAGTTTTTAAACGCCGATATTGCGCTGGGTCCATGGCCCTTAGTGCCTGCAACTTACGCTGCAGGGAAGCCACCTGCCCGGCAGGATTACGAAGCGCTAAATGTAGCTTATCTATGGTTACGTCTTGAAGCTGATCTCCAGCTTGCGTCACATGCTTTCCTAAACGTATCATTGGTCACCTCCTTTCTCGGTAAAAAACTTGGCCAGTTTACGCATTTGTTCATCCATGTGGGACGACCTGCTCAGGGACTTCCCATTTAGCTGAATGATCTCACCTAAATAGTCATTTACGGATTGTATCAAAATCCTTTTGGCCAACGGCCCCAGAAGCAGTGCCGCTTCCTCGTTTTCCTGCTCAAAACCCTCCATAGGAAATGCCTCGGCTAGGCAAAGCTGAATAACCACATAATCCATCCAGGAGCGGTACCTTTCGATGACATCAAAAACTAAGGCGGGGCGATTATAATCGTCGCGATGGAAGATGCCAACATAAGGGTCTATGCCGGCACGAATTAGGGCTCCCTCTACTTTTCCATATAAGATACCGTAAGCATAATTCAGTAGCGCATTAAATGGATCTCGAGCGGGCTGCCGGTCTCTTCCTTTAAAGATGTAAGGAGTGGGCATCAGCTGAGAAATAGCTTGGAAATACCTTTTGCCAGAGGCTCCTTCCCAGCGTAAAGTGGGCGCCACATCGGAAATGAAGGCGCCCTCTACCTGCTGAACCTTTA
>NZ_AJYA01000033.1 GCF_000265075.1 Nitritalea halalkaliphila LW7
TTTACCGGGAACGGTCGCCATGATCCCTCCTATACGCTCGGCTACAGTAACATATCCAGTGGCCTCCACGAAAGCATAAAACTCGGCATTCGTCACCTCATACTGGTCCATGTAAAAAGGAGCTATGTCCGCATTACCCGGTACGAGCACCATACCTTTAGGAGCAGCGCTGGGCTGCTGCGCTTTCAGCGCAAAGGTCATAAACCAAAGCAGAAAGAAAGTGATAAATCGCTTAGTTTTCATAGACGCATAAAATAAATTTCCGAGATTGATTCTTGAAACCTGGAACCACAGCTTCCAGTCCGGCCAGCAAGTCCGCCTGCTCCTCCTCATCGATGTATGCCTCAAAAAACTCGTCCTCGAAAAGATTCAGTAGCTTTTTATCATGGATTTCCATGTGGGGAAGAAGGGGAAGCTGTAGGGTACCATCGAATAGACTATTGGCCAACTGAAACTGTTTGCTTTTCTTATCCCACACTCCCCAGCGTGTTTGGGCTCCTGATTTAACCAAAAGCATCAGCTCTACATGCTCCGTTTCTACATAATTATCTGCAAAAACAAGCTCATTTTTATCCAACAACATATCTATAAACTGATTAAAGGATTCACGCTGGTAAAAATTATCCGTAGCGGCTACATCTGGTAAAAACAACTCCTTTTCCAAACTTCCCGCTTGATTAAACTTGTAGATGCGGGGACCAAAAGCTGGGGCCAATACTACCTGTCCAGCCTGTACCGTGAGGGGTTTCTCCCCCGTGATGGAAAACTTCAAGCCCCCAGGAGTGGGCACATGCTCTGCCACTCGCTCTAAATTATCACCTTTTAGAACGGCAAGCAGGGGAGGGCCTTCTGACTGCTCGAACGTGGGGCTCGGAAGTGTATGCATATACAGTAGATCATTTCCTCCATAGGCAATATAATTATAAAAGCTTTGGTCAGGAAAAGCTCTGTCACGTATGAAGGTACCATCGCTACTAAACTCAAAGAGCTTTCTCCCATTAGAACCCAGCACCAAAAGCGTCTGATTGTCTGCATTATAGGCGATATCTTCTACGTCAGGCAGCTCGCCAGGACCATTTCCTCCTATGGGAATGTCCGCCACGAAAGCTCCTGTTTCATCGAATATATAAATCCCTTCCCCAAGCTCCGCATCCAGAATGAAAAACTTACCATCACCAGCCAGAATTTTATCGGCTTGGTAGAGGTCTAAATCCTCAGACACATCCAGCAGCACATAGTGCGCCTTTTTAAAGAAAGGAACCAGATCGAATAGCTCTACTTCCGAGAATTTACCGAATTCCCTCAGCTCCACTGCCCCATCCCCTATCGGTTCTTTCGGGGCACTGCAGGCAAACTGAAACAGCATACCTGTCAATAGAAGTACATAGTGTTTCATACTTGTTAATTGGTTAGTTTACTACACGCAGACTGCTGAGCATCCCGTGGAAGAATGCTCGTAAAATAAATTTCTCAAAAGAAAAAAAAAAGTATCTATAGAGCAAGTATTAAATAAAAAATATTTTAAACTTCCTTATCATGGATCATTTTACATATAGTATGATTTTAAAGGCATAAAAAAATGCTTTTAAAAAGGACGCTTTCTGCGCGAAAAGGCTAGCCTTGGAGTGGCCTAAACCATCTAAGTATAAAAAAAGGCCGCTGAAACAGCGGCCCTTTGAAGTGAAGTATGAAGATTGTTTTACATGTTCACATTAACGACGGATGTCGATACCGATTCGGCGGTTATTTGCGCTCGCACGCACTTCTTCAGTAGGTTGAAGCTCGAAAACCAGACGTACAGCCTGCGTATTCGTTAGCTCAGGGATCTCTACGGTCACAAAGCCAAAAGCCTCTCCGGCAGGAATGCGCACCATGCGTCCCTGTGGAAGATTAAAGTGAACGCCTTCCTGCGCAGTAGTCGCCGACTCCACGATACGCGCCTCGATCTCGATATCTTGGTCATGTAGACCACCGAATAAATTGACACGGTACTGACGCACACCGGCGTTATTACGGAGCGTCCCCACTATAGGAAAATCCAGCCCCGGTGCGGTCGTTCTACCCACAGAGTCATCAAACTCCACGGTCAAGGTAGTAAAAAGAAAACGCTGATCGATATCCTCAAAGCAGCCTGTGAGTAGAAAGCTCATCAGGAAAGCGAACAGGAAAGTAGCTTGTTTTTGTAATGTTTTCATAGCGTTTAGTACCCTCTGTTTTGTTCTAAATTTGGATTAATCTCGATTTCACGGTTTGGAATGTTATTCAAAATGCGGAAATCATTAAACTCGATTACACCGAATTCTTTCACGATATCCCTACCGAGACGCTTCAAGTCGAAGAAGCGATGTCCTTCGAAGCAGAATTCACGTCTTTTCTCGATAAGGATCTCTTCCAGAATCTCGGGACCCGCTAAGCCGCTTAAAGCCTCTAAGCCAGCACGCGTGCGCACACGATTCAACTCTTGCAGTGCCAGGTCGAACTGCCCTAAGTGGTAATGCGCCTCTGCCTTGTTAGTGATCACCTCCGCAAAACGAATAACGGGAACATTATCCAAGTTCGGAACTCCGTTTTTGCTAGCGAACTTATTGGTTTCTCTGAAATTTGTATTCACACCTAAACCTCTTTGAATCAGGTCCTGACGCAGATCATCCGCTGCAAACTGCGCAAACAAATCATCTGTAAAGACCACATTACCATGAGAGGCAGGATTCGGATCATTTAAGAATGTACGTGTCATGAAGGTCGCACGTAGCGATTCATTCGCTCCGATGTTATCCGGAGCCGTGAACACCACCTCAAAGAAAGATTCTGGATGCACCTGTGCTCTCCAGCCCTCTACAGCGTCGGAAGGGAAGGTAGCCGTACCGCTGGAGAAAGCCAGTTCTGCCTGCTGAATTACGCGCTGATAGTCGCCATTATAAAGCGCCACGCGAGAGAATAGGGCTGCCGCCGCTCCTGCCGTCGCAAAGTGAGGGCGACGCGTATTGCCGACAGGCAGTAGGAACCCATAAGCCTGCTCTAAATCATTGTAAATAAAAGTATAAACCTCATCGATACTCGCACGGGCAGGAAGTGTGATCTGATTAACAGAAAGAACACCTGTGGTCAAAAGCGGAACCCCACCCTTATTCACTTCCTCGATAATCGCCGTAGGATCATACGCATACACCCGCATCAAATCGTGATAAATCAAGGCGCGTAAGAAATGCAGCTGCCCACGGATGTTATTCTCGAAATCCACCACAAAAGGCTGACGAATCCAAGCCTCAAAAATCAAATTGATTTGATTGATGCTAAAATAGGCCGCTTGCCAGTTATTCATATGCGCACCTGGATTGTTGTTAAACTGCCCAACAAGGCGGTTACCTGCACCCGTGTTAAAAGCATTATCTGCTAATAACTCTGGAATGGCCAGAAAATCTCTGCCATACATCGTTACCTGACGAAGGCGTGCATAAACGGCATTCGTCGCTGCCGTAATGGCTTCTGGGCTGGTCAGTGCTGTAGCGGAATCTACAGACTGCCGAGGCTCCACATTTAACCATTCCGCACATGAGCTCAGCGTAAACACGAGCCCCAGTATAAAGTAGTTGAATCTATTCTTTTTCATGTCCAAAAATTAAAAGCCAATTTGAATACCTGCCGTGTAAGCGCGTGTCTGAGGAATGGCTCCCTGTGTGGAAGTAAAGTTACCCTCTCCGATGACTAACTCTGGATCGTATCCTCTCCACTTGGTAAAGGTGAGCAAGTTGACGCCCTGTGCATATACACGTGCTGAGCGCAGCTTCATTCTGTTTACCAGTGGACGCGGAAGGTCGTAGGAAGCAGATAACTGACGTAAACGGATAAACGAAGCGTCTTCTAAGAAACGGGAGCTCGCACTCACGTGGGAACGGCCTCCTGGCTCTGTACCTCCATCGAAAGGACGTGGAACAGTAGTGATCTGACCAGGCTCTGTCCAGCGATTCAGGTAAATGCTTTCCAGTGCGTTACGGTTATCCTGTCCATTTCGGAACCAGAAACCCATCTGTCCAGAATTTGACAACTCACGACCATAGTCATACTGGAAGAAAACACTTAGGCTAAAGCCTTTATAGGTAAAGGTATTCGTGAAACCACCAAAGTGTGAACTTAGGCCATTTCCAAAAGTAGCAAAGTCATCTGGCGCGATCGGGTTATAAATGATATCCCCATTTCTATCGAAAAACATCGGACGTCCCGTAGCGGAGTTAACCCCTGCATACTGTGCTAAGAAATTCGTGCGCAGCGGGAAGCCTACACGTACCGACTGATTACCTGGTAACACATCATCTCCGCCTAAGTCTAACACCTCATTGTTAATGAAAGTAATGTTAAAGTTAGTGGACCACTCGAAGTTTCCTTTTCGAAGGTTTACCGTGCGAATCTCTATCTCCAAGCCCTCATTCTTCAGCTGCCCCACATTAGATGTCACATTACTGAAGCCAGAAGTCCAAGGAAGAGGTCTGTCTAATAGCAGGTCATTACTCAAGCGACGGAAAACTTCCACAGCACCAGAAACACGTCCGTTAAAGAAGGCGTAATCCACACCGATATTCGTTGTAATGTTACGCTCCCAAGCCAGTTGGGTATTTTCGATTCCAGAAGGTCGGAAACCTGGCTCTTGATTATAATTTGTAGCCGAATTACTTCCGAATAAACCTAAAGCTTCGAAATTCCCGATATCATCATTACCCGTTTCTCCGTAACCAGCACGTAGCTTTAACTGATCGATCCAGCTTTTATCGTTTAGCCAAGCTTCTTCAGTCAAATTCCATCCTGCCGAAACTGCAGGGAACCAGCCGAAGCGATTGTCTCTACCGAAACGTGAAGAACCATCATAGCGAAGTACCCCGGATAAGAGGAATCGCTTATTATAATCATAATTCACCTGAGAGAATACCCCCATACGTCTGAAACCCGTCCAGTTTCCTGAAGCAGCTGAAATAACAGCAGCCGCCTGCATGGTTCTAAACTGATGCGTGGTAAACCCTTGACCGCTGATAGATGAAAACTCGCGGATATCACTACGGAATTCCCCTCCTAATAACGCATTAAGGTTATGTCCTCCTTCGAACTTGGTATTGTAAGTAAATACCTGGTTGGTGATGAAGTTTACGTTTCGGAAGCTTTGAGTAGTCAGTGAACCTTGATTAGCAAATCCAGAACGCGTTCTAGGATCTGTATATGTTTCACTATCGATGACGCGGAAATCTACCCCATAAAAACTCTTGAAGCTGAGGTTATTGTAGATTTTATACGTCGCATCCACGTTCGCCACGATGGACTGGGTGCGGCTTTGTAGCGTGTTAAGGAGTGTTTCCGAAATAGCATTTCTATCCATAGCACCTGGGAATCCTTGAACAGGAGCATTTAAGCTTCCGTCATCGAGGAAAATCGGTAGCCAAGGAAGCATCATCGGAGAGGAGTACTGCGGCGCAGCAAAGGCTCCCGTAGATCCCGCACTACCCGTGGTACCATTCTGAACGATACTGGCTAAATTGATATCAAAACCAAAGTCTAAACGCTCGTTTTCCTTATGACGAACGCGGAACTTTCCTGTGCTACGCTGGAAATCGATTCCCACCACGTTTCCATCTGCTTGGTTATGAGAACCGGAAATAAAGAAAGTCGTCTTATCGTTACCCCCTCTTGCGCTGAATTCCACATTTTGGGTTCTACCCATCTGAAAAGCCTCACGCTGCCAGTTGAACGTAGGTAATGCCGCTATGTCTGCATCCGAAAAGTTGTCCGGAAAACCCAGCTGTCGCAGCGTGTTGACACGGTTTACTTCTGGCGTACGATTAGGAAAACGGTTCTGAACCGCAGTTAAACGGGCGTCCATAAACTGCTGGCTATTCATCATCCGTACCTCCGGCATGGGCTCCGTAATCCCTGTAAAGAAGTTGAGCGTAAACTCTGTTTTTCCCGCTTTACCCGACTTCGTCGTCACGAGAATTACCCCATTCGCTGCTTGCGCACCATAAATAGACGCTGCAGCACCATCCTTTAACACCTCGATCGACTCGATATCGTTCGGATTTAAAAATGCAAGCGGGTTACTTGCCGTGTTTCCTGCCGTGGTGTTTGTATTCAACTGCACTCCATCGACGATGATAAGTGGCTGTGATCCTGCTGTAATGGAACCTACACCACGAATCTGTATGGACACTGGACCTCCAGGAACCCCGTTGTTCGCCATGATATTCACCCCAGCGACCTGCCCCTGTAGCGCACGATCGAAAGAAGCTACCGGGAAGTTTTCGATCACCTCTCCCTTTACAGAAGACAAAGCACCCGTAATCGAACGCTTATCCTGAACGCCATAGCCCGTCTTCACGAACTCCGCCATCTCAGAAATTTCCTCTAACAAAGAAATCGTAAAAACACTCTGGTTACCTACCGGCTGCTCTAAAGTCTTAAACCCGATAAAGCTCACGAGAAGGACATCTCCCTGATTCACGCGAAGACTAAATTTACCATCTAAATCCGTCGTAGTCCCGCGCGTGGTCCCTTTTACTAAAACACTGGCGCCAGGAATCGCTTCGCCTCTGTCATCCACCACCGTTCCAGAAATAGTTCGCTCCTGAACAGCCCGCGTAAGCTTCGCCGCATCCGATTGAGCTACCACATCCTCACCTGCCTTGATGATGATCTGACGCCCATCCACCTCATAACTAAAGTTATACGCCTTAGCCGCTTTTCCTAAAACTTCTAAAGCATCTTGCTTATCTAAGGAAAAATCAATAGCTTGACCTGCTAACTTTTCCACTACCTTATCGTTATAAACGATGAGATAGTTACTGTTACGCTGAATCTCCTCGAATAGAGAGATCAGGTCCCTGTCTTTACGCTGAACACGCATTTCGGCCTTATTTTCAGCGGCCTGAGCTCCTGTCGGAGCAAAGTGGAAACCTTGTGCCATAAATACGGCTGCGAGCACCCACGATTTCGTGGAGCTACGCCGTACCTGCACCATTTCCTTCAAGTAATGGTTTAACATGTGACGCTTACATTATAGTTGAACTTGCTTAAGGGCGGGAGGGGTTGTTGCAGCAGCCTCTCCCTTTATTATTTTTATCACTCAAGCCCTGTAAATCAAGACTTTTCGTGTACCGATACGTTTATAATTGAGGTCCGAGGCTGCCGTCACAAAATGTAAGACTTCCTCGATATCCTGCCGTAAATCCAAACGCCCACTGATCGTCTCCAGCGCCAAATTAGGCTCACTAAATTGAATTTCTACATTGTAGTAGCGCTTGAGATCCTTACTCAGGCGTGTAAAATTCGTCTTGCGGTACATCATGTACCCATCTTTCCACGAGAGATAGGGCGCGGTATCCACAGATTTAACCCGTAACTCCGTTTCTCCCTTTTGGTGAACAGCTAACTGGGAAGGGTTGAGCGTTAGACTTTCTACCTCTCCGCGTCGAGCCTTTGCCGCTAGGCGAACACTTCCATGCACTAATACCGTCGTATTTCGCTGCTCGTCCGGGTAGGCGCGCACATTAAAAGCAGTACCCAAAACATCTACAGCGGTGTCCTCCATTTCCACTCGAAAGGGCCGTGATGCGTCGGCAACCACCTCAAAAAAGGCCTCACCACTTAAATACACCTTACGCTGCCCCTCCTCAAAATGGCTCGGATATACCAAGCGAGAACCCGCATTTAACCAAACTTTAGAGCCATCGGCCAACTTCACCGTGGCACGACGCCCATAAGGAACGGTCAAGACGTGGTTTTGCGCCTTTCCTAAAGGTTTGGCCTCCTCTGCTGAGCCCTCGGCTGCATCCCCCGAAAAGTCGAAGTACTTCTCACGCTCTTCGAAGGTCAACTGCTCCTCTTGTCCGAGATCTAATGCGATAAATTCTTGATCTCCAACCTCTTCCTGTAAGGTCGCCCAGAAGCGCTCTTCCTCTAAATCTTCTACCAGATGCACGTAGAGAACGGCCACTGCCGCTAACAAGGCCACAAACACGGCAGCCCACTTCAGGAAAAGTCGGCGATATTCACGCTGCCGTTCCCGTCTCACGCTACGTGCGATTTCTTCCCACAGCTGCTCGCGGCGCCCTTCGGCGATGCGCGGCTCAGAAGAAAAAAAGCCCCTCCATATATCTTTCCAATGCTGTCCCAAAAGAACACAGGTTATTGTTAATTGATAAGAAAGAGAATTTGGCCTCTTTCACTTTATAGAGAAGCCTACAGGGGAAATATAGACGCGAAAAGTAAATTATTTTTCAAAATAAAAATCGAAGCCCTTTGCCACCACTACATCCTGCAGGTTATCACGCAGTTGCTTCACCGCACGGTACAGCAGCGTGCGGCAGGTGGCGACATTTAACCCCATCAGCGCAGCGATCTGATCATAAGTAAAGTCATTCTTAAACCGCAGGTACAGCACCTCCATTTGCCGATCCGGAAGCTTGGAAATCTCCTGAAAAATCTTTTTGCGGACACGCTCATTTTCTTCCACTTCCTCAAAGAGCGAGAAAAATTCCTCTCGAGAAGGAAAAGCCGGCGGAAAGGAATCTACCTGAAAGCGGAGCTGCCGTGCCTTTTTATCTGCCGCGGCGATTAATTTGCGCTTCAGCGCAAACATCAAGTAATAGGTCGGCTCCTCGACATCGGAAAGATTATGGCGATACTTATACAAATCTAAAAATAAGTCGTGAATGGCATCCTCCACATCCACAGCCTCCATGCCTAAGCGCAGGCCATAGTCGTGCAGTCCCACTACATGGGCATCATAGAAATAACGGATTGCCGCGCTATTTCCCTCTTTTAACTTTCTCCAGTGTCTTCGCTCCTCTATGCTCACAATTAGAAACGGTAGTAAATGCTTATCCTTGCTTGGGGGGGGGTGAAAACGGTAATTCTCACCTAATGTGCACGAAATATGAAATAGAAAAAATCAAAAAGCAAACACTTTTCGATAAAAAGACAAGGTTTGTTTTTAATGTACAAAATCGAACAATTCATTTTCAAAGATAAAATAGTATATTCTTTGAATTATCTCATTTGAGCCAATAAAATAAACGGTAGATGGGCCTCTATGCCCATAATAACCAAATATTCGTTTAAAAAAATAAGCCTGCCCCTAAAAATGGAGCAGGCCTATCCTTTATTTCAGTGGTTTTCAGAACATTTTCTGTTTTCCCTACCGATCTTATTCCTTTTCTGTGGAGCTCATGTAGATCTGAGGTGCCTGATGCGTGATGTCAAAACGGTCTAACATCATCACTTTCGTCCAAGCACGTACGAAATCATTCACAAATTTCTTGTGGTTTTTCTCCGTACCATATACTTCCGCTAGTGCGCGCAGCTCAGAGTTAGAACCGAAGATAAGGTCAGCACGCGTAGCTGTCCACTTCACCTCACCTGTTTTGCGGTCACGCCCTTCGAAAATCTCTTGGTCTTCGTCGATCGCCTTCCACTCGTAGCGCATGTCTAGTAAGTTGACGAAGAAGTCATTCGTCAGCTGACCTTCACGATCGGTAAAGACACCATGCTTAGAGCCGTCATAGTTCGCACCTAGGGCACGCATCCCCCCCACCAGAACAGTCATTTCAGGAGCAGTAAGCGTAAGCAACTGTGCCTTGTCCACCAATAACTCCTCAGTAGAAAGCGTGTACTTCGTCTTCAGGTAGTTACGGAAGCTATCGGCCATCGGCTCGAGCAAGTTATACGAATCTACGTCCGTCTGCGCTAAAGAAGCATCACCACGACCCGGCACGAAAGGTACATTTACCTCCACACCCGCTTTTTTCGCAGCATCTTCTACTGCCACATTACCCGCCAGCACGATAAGGTCTGCCATAGACACCTTGCGCGTATTGGATTTAGCATTGAAATCTTGCTGAACTTTCTCTAAAGCGGTAAGAATGCGCTTCATCTCTTTTGGATTATTCGCCTCCCAGTTCATGAATGGCTCCAGACGAATGCGCGCACCATTTGCACCCCCTCTTCTATCCGAACCACGGAAAGTAGAAGCAGAAGCCCAAGCGACATGCACCATATCCGTGTTAGAAAGACCGGAAGCACGAAGCGCTGCCTTCAAATTATCGATATCCTGCGCGTTTACCATACCATAATCCGGTAGTGGAATAGGATCTTGCCAGATTAACTCCTCCTCAGGAACCTCAGGACCCAAGTAAGCAGTGCGCGGCCCCATGTCGCGGTGAGTCAACTTAAACCAAGCGCGAGCAAAAGCATCGTTAAAGGCATCTGGATCTTCTAAGAAACGCATACCGATTTCTCTGTAAATAGGATCCTCCTTCAAGGCGATGTCAGTAGTAAACATGTACGGAGGATGTTTTTTCTCCGCATCGAATGCATCTGGAATGATCATTTCAGGATTCTTTGGAACCCAGCGATGACCTCCCGCAGGATTGTCCGTTTTCTCCCACTCATAGGCGAATAGGAAAGTCAAGTAATCATGATTCCACTTCGTAGGCGTAGACGTCCACGTAACCTCTAAACCGGAGGTAAAAGTATCTGGACCTTTTCCAGTACCATTGGAATTTTTCCAACCGAAACCTTGCTCCTCGATACTAGCTGCTTCAGGCTCCTTGCCGATTTTATCGACATCACCCATACCGTGTGACTTCCCTAAGGTGTGTCCACCCGCGATAAGCGCTAGGGTTTCCTCATCATTCATCCCCATGCGGCCGAAAGTCTCTCGAATATCACGCGCAGAAGCGATAGGATCTCCATTTCCTCCCGGTCCCTCAGGGTTCACATAAATTAAACCCATCTGAACCGCTGCCAGAGGATTTTCTAACTCACGGTCTCCTGTGTAGCGCACATTATCAGCTAAAAACTCCGCCTCAGAACCCAGTACACATCGGTCTCAGGCTCGAAAACATCCTCCCGACCCCCTGCGAATCCGAAGGTTTTGAATCCGGACGACTCTAAGGCCACATTACCCGCTAAAATCATCAAATCCGCCCAAGAAATGCTGTCTCCATACTTCTGCTTGATCGGCCAAAGCAACCTTCTGGCCTTATCCAAGTTAGCATTATCCGGCCAACTATTTAACGGTGCGAAACGTAGCTGTCCCGAACGGGAACCTCCACGGCCATCACCCGTACGGTACGTTCCCGCACTGTGCCAGGCCATACGAATCATCAAACCAGCATAGCTACCGAAATCTGCCGGCCACCAGTCCTGAGAATCCGTCATCAATACCAAAAGATCCTTCTTGACGGCATCATAATCTAGCGTATTGAATGCCTCAATGTAGTTGTAGTTCGGATCCATCGGCGTAGACATCGCCGAATTCTGACGTAAAATCTGCAGATTTAACTGATTCGGCCACCAGTCATCCTTACCCGCTTTTCGGGTAGCAGCCCGCATGGTGGCACCCGACCAGCCATCGACCTCTTCGCCCTTGTACTCCTTTTTCCCCTCCTGAGCCTGAACGAGGAGCGGACTAGTAGCTAACAAGGCAGCCATCATTAAGATTCTCTTCATATTTATCTGATTATTTAGTGTAATTGCTTACTTACCGAACGCTAAATTAAACCCATGGTTCATATAGAGGAAATCGATAATTTCTATATTTGATAGATTTTCTCTATAAAGTAGGCGAAAAAACCCTACATGCCCGTACTTCTCTATTTGCTAACTATACTGAAAAATAAAAGTTTGCGCAGCCCCGGAATGAAAAAAGCGCATACCTCCTTCTGGAAGCATGCGCTCATAAACTTTGCCTTCGGGCCAAAATTCTTTCCTTAACGCTGCATCGCCTCAGCAGCCCCTACCACACGAAATGTGCGCGTCGCCTGATGCTTCTGCCCATAGCTATCTGTGGCCTCCACCTCTAAGGTATGGGTGCCCGCAGGCAGGTCCGTCGGCACATTTGCCGTCCACAGGTGATCGGTCAGCACTGGATTCGAGGGGCGGCGGCCTGTCAGCACCTCATCGGCCACATCCCAAGCGAAGGTCTTCAGGAAATACGTGGGGTCCACCGACTCAATCTGGCGCATGGGCTGCCACTTGCCCCCATTGATGCGGTAGCGCAGGCTGTTGTCCGCCGCTCCCACGAAAAAATTAGCGATAAACTGGGCGCTGGTACGCTTGCCCGCCTCGATCACCTTCGGTGCAAAAACCTCCATCTGGTACTCCGCCGGCTGGCCTGCCGCCTTATAACGCGTCCTGTAGTCCGTGCCCGAAATCTGTAAAAACAAGTAACCATTTGGGCTACCATCACGCATCGTGGCATCCGGTAGACCTGCTTCGGTCATCGTGCCCTTATACCAGTCGCCAGAAGGCGTGCCCACATTAAAATGATGATGTGCCTTATCCTTAGCGAAGCCATCCGCGCGGCCCAGTACGTCTGCTTCATATAATGCGTATGGGCAGAAAAAGAAACCGAGTTCTCAAATGGCGACAACAGGCGCAGCAGGGTCTCCCGATCTGCATCCCGGAAGCTATCCCCATTCTCCTCGAAAATCGGAATGTGCATGAAGACGACCACGAGGCGATCCTTTGGCACGAGTGCCAAATTATTTTCTAGCCAGGTCAACTGGTCCTCACGCATTCCCCCCCAGTAGCCCTTTCCGTCGCGCGGGTCTGGGTACAAAATATTTTCTAAGACGATAAAGTGCGCATCGCCCTCATTAAAGGCATAGGTAGCCGGCCCAAAAGTAGCTGTAAAGGTCTCATCGCTAAGGGCATCCTCCTCAACATCGAAATTCATGTCGTGGTTACCCATCACGCTAAACCAAGGCAGACCCACCTGCCCGATCGTTTTCGCATAGTGAGGAAAAAGGTCCAGCTTGTCCCCCACGATATCCCCCAGCGATACCCCGAAAGGCATCTCTTTCAGGTTCGGAATCTGCATCACTTCCTGCACGACGCCTCGGTTAAAATACTCCAGTTCTTCGAGGCTGTACGGCTGCGGATCACCGAATACGAGGGCGGTAAAATCAGTCTTTTTGGCTCCGGGGAGCAAAGGGAAGTCCACACTTTTCGGTAGCGGGCCTGTAGGCGCAGACCCTGAATAGGTCAGACCTTCCGGAGAGCCTTCTGGCTTATGGATGTAATAAAACTGCGGCAGGTTGTTTTCATTTACAGGCAGCGAGAAGTCCGCAGGCTTGACCACAAAAACGGTTTGGCCCGCCTGGATGGGCAGGGAGTAGCGGCCCTCAGCATCGGTAAGCACGACCTCTACGCCATTGGAGACCGCCACATCGGCGATCCCTTTTTCACGGCGCTCTTTTTTTCCATTACCATTCAGGTCTTCGAAGACCAGGCCCGTGACGCGCTCTTGGGCGAAGAGGCTGAAGCTCATGCCTACCCCGAGGAGTAGGAAACAAAATTTTTTCATCATAATAGGGTTTTTAGCTCTCTGTGACCGATAAAAACGACTGTTGTATCACAGAAAAGCCCAAAAATAAGCCCTAGTACCCGCTTCACCCATTATCTAAATGTTAAGCTATTAAGAAGAATCCCCCCTCCCTACATCACCAAGATAAAAAACAACAGGGAGACGCCGAGCACTAAAATCATCTGCTTGGCTTTCTCCTGACTCTCCGCGCTGACTTTGCGCTTACGCATCGTCATCACCGCGATGCTCAAGCCGAAAAGCTGTAAGAACGTGCCCACACCGAAAAATACACCCATCGGAAGGGCCACCAGCCCCAAGGTGACGTTCACCAAAGCCAATAAACTCACGCTGATGCCACTCAGCCCAAAAAGAAAGGAGCGCCGCAACAGCTCCTTCTCGTCTTTCGTATTCCACTTCATATCTTTCCTAACACAAAAGCTACTGCTTCCGTTTCTTCTTTTTTCGTTCTTCAAAATACCGCGCTAACTCCTCCTGCGACCACGCATTCAAGGTCATCTCCGGATGCAAGCCGCCCTTTTGGCCCACCAGCACCCCGAAACGCATGTCCGCATAGCCCTCCTTTGTATGTGCATCCGGATTAATGGCCAGCCGCACCCCCTTCGAAAGCGCATAGTGCACCCAGCGCCAGTCTAAATCCAGCCGCCAAGGATTCGCATTGATCTCGATGGCCACCTCCTCCTCAGCACATGCGTCGATAACCGCACGGTGATCGATCGGATACGCGGCACGCCGCAAAAGTAAGCGCCCCGTAGGATGCCCCAGTATCGTCGTATAAGGATTTTTAATCGCCCGAATCAAACGCTCCGTCGCCTTCTGCCGATCCATGGAAAGACCCGAATGAATCGAGCTCACCACGAAATCAAAACCTGCCAGCACCTCATCTGGATAATCCAAACTCCCATCCGGTAATATATCACTCTCTATCCCCTTAAATATCCGAAAAGGCGCCATCTCCTCATTTAAGGCCTCTATTTCGCGCCACTGCTGCTCCACCTCCTCGATGGAAAGACCGCCTGCATAACTGGCCGCTCGGCTATGATCGGAAATCCCTAAGTAGGTCAGCCCCAGCTGCCGCGCCGCCTCCGCCATCTCCCGAAGCGTGTGCTGCCCGTCACTGTACGTACTGTGATTATGCAGGGTCCCCACTAAATCCTTCTCCTCCAGCAGCGCCTTCGGGTCCTCCGCCCAAGTGAACTCCATCAGCCCCTCCCGCAGCGGCGCCGGTATAAAAGGCAGCCCCACATGCGCATAAAAGGCCTCCTCACTCTCCCAGGACCCCTCCTGGAACCACTGCGCCAGCGGCTTCTCTTTTATGGAATGCAGTAAATGGGCCTTTGCGCTACCGCGCAAAAACCACTGCCGCTCCCAATCTGGCTCCGAACAAGCGTACACCGCCACCTGCAGCCCCTCCTGCTCCCAAGTCCCCCGAAAGGTAAAGGGGCTACTCCGCCGCTCATCAGCCTGCAGGCCAAAAGCCTCCAACCGCTCGCCAAACTGCGCCATAAAGCGCGGCGCATGCTCCACCGCCACCAGCAGCTCTAGCTCCTCGATAATCTCCATCGCCCGACGAAAAGCTCCCGTAGGCGCTACCCGAAGCACCCCCTCCAGCGCCTCCATATCCGCTACCAGCCGTGCTACCGCCTGCTCGATATCCGCATAGAGCCGCTTGCCCGCCTGCTCCTCACGGAAGGCCAAAGCCTCCAAAATGCTTTCCTGCGTCTTTTTACCGAATCCCTTCAGCGCGGCCACCTGCCCCGAACGACAGGCTTCCATCAACTCATGCGTGGAGCTAATGCCCAGCTCCTTCCAGAGCGCCTGCACCTTTTTGGGCCCCAGGCCCTTCAGCTCCAGCACCTCCAGCAGTCCTTCAGGCGTTTTCTCTAAAAACTCGCCTAAAATGGCATGCTGCCCCGTCTGAGCTAAAGTAGCAATCACCTCCGCGAGGCTCTTACCGATGCCCGGGATCTCACGGAGCTCGGCCTCCGAAAGCTGCGAAGCGTCCTGCTCCATCCCCCGCTCCAGCGTGTTGACCGCCTTCTGGTAACTACCTATTTTAAAACTATTCTCCCCATGCAGCTCCATTAATTTGATGAGCAACTTCAGGGTTTTGGTGATTTCTTTATGTCCTAATTTCATGAAAATCGAAGGATCTAAACGTGTACAAGGGCCCCTGAGCGCAGGAAGTCCAATCTTTAGGACAAAAGTGCAGAAATATTGTTTTAAAATAAAATCAAAGGCCTTACCTTTAAACAGAAGAAAGAAACCCCGCGTTTCCACTTCAAACCGCCGCTTCCACAGCAAAAAAGCCGCCTGCTATGCAAAAAATCTACTATTTTTTATTGTTCATCACCCTCTGGCTAGGGCTTACCGGCTCCAGCAAAGGGCAGCTGGACATCTTAGCCCGGATCGAACAGGAGGTCAAACCGAACGAAAATCCCTATCTCTTCATTCCCATGCCCTCTGGCCTCATCGGCTTCCGTGAGTATAACCCGCGCCCTTTACTACCGAGCAGGCACTGGAATACTTCGTCACCGACCGCCTGCTGGAACGTGACACCCTCGTGCGCATCCCACTACCGAAAAACCACAACCTACTCGGCTTCGATATCGACAGCCGCCAGCTCTACCTCCTCTTCCAAAAAGGAGATTTCAGCATGGCGCGCTATATGTTGCGCATCGACCTGGCCAGCCATACCTGGGAAGAGTATCCACTGGAAAACCTCTACGAGATGGAAATGCGCGAGTTTTTTGCCTTTGGCGGCAAAGTCATGTTCATGGGCATGGCCGACCTCCGTCCGGTGATTCAGCTCTTCGACCCAGAAGATGCCAGCCTCATCACGGTGCAAGGCATCTATGCGAAGGAAACCCAAATCGTCCACCTGAGAAAAGACCCCGAACTGGATATGGTGGACATCCTACTAAGCAATAGAGACCGCCGGAAAAGAAAAACCTGGAACCTGCTCTCCATCGATGCCGACGGTAACCGCTTGCGAGAAGTCCGAATCTCTGGGCCTGATGACCCAGACCTGGAGCTAATCGACGGAAACATCGGCTCCATACGGAATTACCAGCAGGCGATCATCGGGCCTTACGGCAAAAGACGCACAGAGGCCTACCGTGGCCTGGCGAAAGTGAATATCAATGAGTTCGGCGAGTACACGATCAGCTACCTGAATATCGAGGATATGCCGGAATTTTACAATTACCTAAAGCCCGCCGCCCGCAACACCCGACTCCGGAGCTTGGACCGACAAGTAGCTAAAGATAAACTGCCCACCATCCGCTCCGTTTACACCACCCGTGAAATTCAGGAACTCGGTGACGTGACACTCATCTATGCCGAAAACTTTAATGCTAACTATTCCCGTTTTGTCGCGCGCGACGGTGCCTACGCGAACCATATGTTCATGTCGCGACCTTACTTTGGGGCTATGCCCCTCCCCATGCACTATGGCGGCTACCGGCAGTTCGGCTCCCCGAATGTCTCTCAGTATAAATACAATGCGGCACATTWTATCCTCATCGACTCTGAAGATAATATCCTCTGGAACAACAGCATAGACCTTAAAAACAYCCTCAGCCTAAATGCCAATCGCTTCGGTGAGGTGGCCTTCGATGGGGAGCGCCTGTACTTCGTTTACGTGCAGGACGATGACCTGATCGCCAGTTATATGGAGAATGGCGAGTGGATCGCGCAGGACATTAAAATCGAGCTGGAGCATCCTGAAGAAGGGGTAAAAATCCAGCGTACGCGGGAGGAAACGCTGCGGCTCAACTGGTGGTATGAGGATGTTTTTTTACTCAGCGGGGTGCAAAGTGTGCGCCGACCAGATGAAAATGGACGCGATAAAACGACGGACATGTACTTTATCAGCACGATTCGCCTGCAGGCGGATGCCCTGGAAACAAAAATGATGGCCAATGAACGCTGATTTCGTGGCTGCTCCTCCCGCCTGCCTGAAAAATATCTGTATATTTGTGTGACCATCTACAGCATGCAGAAACGACTTATCCTACATGAAAAGCGCTTGGCGCTCACCTTGAAGCGGTTTTGTTACCAGCTCATCGAAAATCATGACGACTTCGAAAATACGGTACTTTTAGGTTTACAGCCACGCGGAGTGGTCGTTTTAGACCGTTTGGTGCAGGATTTAGAGGCGATCACGGGGAAAATTATTCCGAATGGTCGGCTGGATGCTACCTTTCACCGCGACGACTTCCGCAGACGAGACCTTCCGCTACTCGCGAATGAAACGAAAATAGATTTCCTCCTAGAGGGAAAAAATGTCGTGCTCATCGATGATGTGCTGTATAAAGGCCGCTCCGTACGTGCGGCCATGGATGCCATGATCGCCTTTGGCCGCCCGCGCAAGGTGGAGCTCATGGTGCTGATCGACCGCATGTACAGCCGCGATTACCCCATTCGACCCGACTACTATGGCATGCAGGTGAATACGCTGGCCACAGAATATGTCCATGTACAGTGGAAAGGAAGTAGCCCCGACAGCATAGAAGATGGTATTTGGATCACAGAAAAAGGCAATAACTAACCATGTCCCAGCTCAGCACGCGCCACCTCCTCGGCATCAAAGGCCTTACCGAAGCCGATATCCAACTCATCTTCGAAACAGCCACCAACTTTAAGGAGGTCATCAATAGGCCCATTAAAAAAGTCCCTTCCCTGCGCGATATCACCATCGCAAATATCTTTTTTGAGAACTCCACCCGTACCAAGCTCAGTTTTGAGCTGGCGGAAAAAAGACTCTCTGCAGATGTTTTGAATTTTTCCTCTAGCAATAGCTCCGTAAAAAAAGGAGAAACGCTCATCGATACCGTAAATAATATTTTGTCCATGAAAGTGGATATGGTGGTCATGCGGCACAGCAGCCCCGGCGCCCCCCATTTTCTCAGCAAGCATATCGGAGCGAACATCGTGAACGCTGGCGATGGCACCCACGAGCACCCCACCCAAGCCCTCCTGGACGCCTTCTCCATCCGCGAGAATTCGGCGAGGTGGCCGGTAAAAAAGTGGCCATCATCGGCGATATCCTCCACTCCCGCGTGGCCCTCTCGAATATCTTTTGCTTGCGCAAATTAGGCGCCGAAGTCATGGTCTGCGGCCCCGCCACACTCCTGCCCACCTACATCCGCAGCCTCGACGTGCAGGTCAGCCATGATGTGGACCAAGCTCTCGCCTGGTGTGACGTAGCAAACGTTTTGCGCATTCAGCTCGAGCGCCAGCAAATCAAATATTTCCCTTCCCTCCGCGAATACGCGCAGTTTTTCGGAGTAGACAAGGCGCGTCTAGCTAAGCTAGATAAGGAAATCGTCATCATGCACCCTGGGCCGATTAACCGAGGCGTGGAACTCCACAGCGATGTAGCCGACAGCGAACAGGCCATCATCCTCCAGCAGGTGGAAAATGGAGTAGCGGTCCGCATGGCCGTCCTCTATCTGCTGGCAGCCCGTGGATAAGCGGCCCGGACAAGCATAATAAAAGCGAGAAGGGCTGCGGTAAATTCTGCAGCCCCTCTCGCTTGTTTACTTTTATGGTATACGTACCGAAAGAAACGTCCTTACCGCACCTTCACCTTAAAAAGCATTAAAATCGGATCTTCCTCATCCAGTAAAGCTGCCTGAGCAGCCTCGAAAGCCTCCAGATGCTCCCCTTTCAACCCACCTTTGCGCTCCAGCAGCCCCACACCAGCGGGCGACAAAAGCTCCGAAAAGGCATCCTTCGCCGTATTCTTCCGCTCGATATCCCCTACAAAATCCACTACCGTGTACTTCATGTCCGGATAACGGATAAATAAATTGTAAATCGGCGCCGTGCTCAGGTCCTCCATGTCCATGTCGGGATTTTTCTTCAAACCGAAAACCATCAGCTGCATCATATCTCCCGCCGCCGCGATCGTCCCGACATTAAACGAATATTTCTGCTGCATAATCAACTCATCTACACCCTCATAATCGGATTTCGCCGACTCTGGCATGGGATTATCCCCTAACTTTAGGTGTACGATCGGCCGCACCTGATCTTCCCCATCCAGTACATATAAGGTATCCAGCCCGCCGGCATTTAACACATACAAATCCTCCCGAAGCTTCGCCGCATAGGTCTCCCCTAAAGAAAAGGCAATAGGGGCGCCTTTACAGGCAAAGGAATCAGGGTGTCCAGCTTCATGTCCCGAATCACAAAAGCCGTGAAATAAGTGCCTGGATCTCCCTGATTTTCCAACTCCATATCCTGTCCCAAGAGGTAGCGCTCATTCCCTAAATCCACCATGCTAGGAACGTACATGGAGCGATCCATTAGGTTTAACTCATCCACAAAACTACCATCCGCTAATCGGTAGCGCAGACGCTTGGTCAAAGAAGGGAAAACGTGCACATACTCACCCTCGATGGCTAAACTTTCTACGCGACTATACTCCCCAGGGCCATCGCCCTTCTTATCAAAATGCAGCAAGAAGGCTCCCTGCCTGTCAAAAATGTACACCCCGGAATTCCCCGCAAAGTCCACCTTTGCCACCGCAATATGCGTATCGCCTACCGCATAAACGGGATTACCCATCGTAAAGCTCAGCGGCTTATCCTCGGGCACCTGGAGCGCAATAAACTCCACCTCCTCCAGCGCATCCCCCAGGGAAACGATGTCTGCAGCCTGTACATGCAGGTGCGTGAGTTCGGAGGTGCCTTCAGAAGCGCCTCCACAGGACCATAGACTCGCCATTAAAAGGGCGGCCCCCATAAAAACCGTATTTTTTTTCATCATGTGCGTGAATTATAGGATAATAATACGACAAAGCGCTGTAAAAAACAAAAAGTGATTGCTAACTCAGCAGCAATCACTTTTCATCTAAAATAAAGCCTATCTCGCGAAAAGGGGCTCTTTGGACGTTAGTCCTCCCCTAAAAAAGGATAGCGATAATCCACAGGTGGCACGAAAGTCTCTTTAATGGTGCGCGGAGACACCCAGCGCAGTAGGTTGAGCATGGAGCCCGCCTTGTCATTCGTTCCACTGGCACGGCTACCGCCAAAAGGCTGCTGCCCTACCACGGCACCAGTCGGCTTGTCATTGATATAGAAATTTCCGGCGGCATTCTTAAGCACCTGGGTGGCCAGCTCGATGGCGTAGCGATCCTGAGAGAAGACCGCACCCGTAAGTGCATAAGGGGAAGTCTGGTCTACCAGCTCTAAGGTGGTTTCGAAGTGCTCCTCATGATACACATAGATGGTCAACACAGGCCGAAAATTTCCTCCTGCATGGTGCGATACATCGGATCGGTGGTCACGAACACGGTAGGGGCGATAAAATAACCTTTCGACTTATCGTAAGTGCCTCCCGCGATCAGCTCCACACCATCGGCAGCCTTGGCCTCCTCGATGTAGGCAGCGATCTTATCGAAGGCCTTCTCGTCGATTACAGCATTAATAAAATTGGTGAAATCTTCTGTACCGCCCATTTTCATGCTCGCCAGGTCCTCTAATAGGTACTGCTTGACCTCCGGCCAGATATTGGACGGGATGTAAGCACGTGAGGCGGCGGAGCATTTTTGGCCCTGAAACTCGAATGCCCCGCGGGAAAGCCCTACAGCTACGGCTTTCGGGTTGGCGGATTTGTGCGCCAGCACAAAGTCTTTTCCTCCTGTTTCTCCTACGATACGTGGATAAGACTTATAGACGTGAATATGCTCCCCGATCGTTTTCCAAATATGCTGAAAAACGCCTGTAGACCCCGTAAAGTGGATTCCTGCGAAGTCAGGATGCTTGAAAATAATATCGCCTGCGGTAGGTCCATCGACGTAGATGAGGTTGATCACCCCATCAGGCACGCCTGCCTCCTGGAACACTTCCATCAGCACTTGGGCAGAATAAATCTGCGTATAGGCAGGCTTCCACACGATGGTATTTCCCATCATGGCAGGGCAGCGGGAAGTTTCCGGCGATGGCGGTAAAGTTAAAGGGCGTGAGGGCAAAGATAAAGCCCTCCAGTGGGCGCTGCTCCACACGGTTCCAAACGCCATTTCCAGAGACAGGTGGCTGCTGCGCATAGATTTCTGTCATGTACTTGACATTAAAGCGCAGGAAGTCGATAAACTCACAAGCGGAGTCAATCTCTGCCTGATAGGCGTTTTTAGACTGCCCCAGCATGGTGGCAGCATTCATTTTGGCCCGGTAGGGCCCCGCTAGCAAGTCAGCAGCCTTTAAAAAGATGGCGGCACGCTGCTCCCACTGCATGTTTTCCCAGGCATACTTGGCGCCTAAAGCAGCGGCGATGGCCTGCTCCACATGGCTGGCATCCCCTTCATGGAAGTGCCCCAAGATGTGCTGATGATCATGGGGAGGGCTGAGGGGCCGCTTGCGATCCGTGCGCACCTCCTCGGAGCCGATATACATGGGGATGTCCACCTGCTTAGCGCGGAGCTGACGTAACATCGCTTGCAATTCTTTTCGTTCTGCCGAACCGGGCGCATAGGCCTTTACGGGCTCATTTACCGGTTCCGGCACGTTAAAAAAACCTTTTAACATAGCCTATTTGAGTTTAATTTTCTGTCAAACAAAGATACTAATTTCCAGCGCCCAACCACAGCATCTTCGGATTTATCCCTTTCAGAGAAGGGATTTCAGTTGATCCAACTGCCGGATGGTATGCGTCACTGGATGCTGGCAGCTGCGGCCATTCGGCGTATAGAAGACCCGGTCGATCCCGGCATTAAGGGCGCCGAGCATATCGGAATTCGGATTATCTCCTACCATCAGACAGGCCTCGGGGCGCGTCTGCAGGCGCTCCAGTGCATAGTCGAAAATCCTTCGGTCGGGCTTTTTATGGCCCGTCGTCTCGGAGGTGACCACCAGCTCGAAGAAAGGACTCAGTCCGCTGCTACGCATCTTCAGCGCCTGACTTTCATCGAAGCCATTCGTGATAATATGGAGCGGATAGCGGGGCTTGAGGTAGTGGAGCAGGTCGAGGGCATGGGGCATCAGGCCGGGCTGGCTGCTGGTCTGCTGCATAAACGCCTCTTCCAAGCCTGCCGGGACCGCCTGAGGATCCGCCTCCGCCACCTCGAAAATCCAAGGGAAGCGCCTTTGCCGCAGGCTCACCTTATCCACCTCGCCCTTATCGTACATGGCCCAAAGTTCAAAATTCACCTGATTAAAGGCTTGCAAAAGACGTTCAGGAGAATGAATTCCCCGCTCTTGCAGGCCAAACTGCCCATAAAGGGCATGGAGGGCATGCCGGACATTGGTGTCGTAATCCCAGAGCGTATGGTCCAGGTCAAAGAAAATGTGTTCGTAACGCTTCACTCGCTTCGGTAGGGGTTAGTATCTATTTTATTTTTTGCCAGCTCACGGTTGCTGTCCAGGATGCGGTACACCTCTTGGTCGCGGATGAGATGGACATCTTTCTGTATAAACTTAAAGGTCTGCAAAATGATTTCCTGCGCCTCCTCCAGCAGGTAGTAAAAAATCCACTGGTCCACCCGGCGGCTGCCGACTAGGCCCGCATTTTTCAGATAGGCCAGGTGCCGGCTGGTTTTCGTCTGGGTAAAGTCTAGAATCAATTCCAGGTCGGAGATGGTCAGCTCCTTGTTCTGGAGCAGCAGGTGCAAAATCCGTACCCGCGGCTCCTCCGAAAGACACTTAAAAATCCGCATCCCATAGCTGAGACTGATGTTTTTTAACCGCATTAAGATCTTTTAATCAATTTCCTGGCCTCAAAATAAGCAAATCATGCCGGAATTTCTTAATATTATAGATAAATTCGTGTAACGAAACCGAGCGGTTGAAATTACGTTACTTAAAATAAAAAGTGTTGAAAAAGTTATACCCCCATTTATTGCTTCTCCTCGGATTTTTCCTGACGGTGTCCTTTGCGCAGGCGCAAAGTGGCAGCGGGGAACAGCGGGAGCGGCGAGTCATCCAGTTATCGGGAGTGGTGCTGAATGCCGACAGCACGGATGCCGTGCCTGGGGTGAATATTTTCGTCCCTAAGAAAGGGCGCGGAACCTCCTCCGGACGATTTGGCTACTTCTCCATGCCGGTTTTAGAAGGCGACTCTGTAGTTTTTAGCTTCATCGGCCTGAAGCGGCAGACTTTTCGCGTGCCCGACCTGGTGACGGAAGATAAAATTAGCTTGATCGTTACGATGGAAGATGACGAGATGGGCCTAGCTGAAGTGGAGGTAATGCCCTATCCTACGGAAGAAGAGTTTAAGCGCGCCGTATTGGCCATGAACTTAGAAGATCCGCTGGCAGGAAACCGTGCAGGGAATATGAATCCAGAGACCTTGCTCCTCTATGCAGAGAATATGCCGGCTTCGCCAAATGAAAACTTCCGGGGCTTCTACCGCGGTCAGGGCATGCAGATTCAGGATCGCTACGGCCCCAGACCCTTTACGCTCCTAGACCCGATCGCCTGGTCTAACTTCATTAAATCCATTAAGCGGGGCGACTTGAAGAAGCGGGATTAGTGGGGCTTGGAAAGGACTCCTATAACCGAGACTTACTGCTTACATAATAGCCACGACAATAACGAAAACCCGGCACTTGCTGGGTTTTTTTATCTCCAGCCACCAACGGGTTCCACCCCAAAGTGAACATCATTGCCCTAAAATTAGTCCTCGGTAAAACTTCACCACAGTGGACATTCCCTAACGCTTACCATGATCAGTAAAAAACAAAAAAACGCACACCCCGAATCAGGATGTGCGCCACTGAAAAATCAAAACGCGCCCTTCTACTCTTTACCACCCCAGGAATCAGCAGAACGAGCACCGACACTCTGATACAACTGCTGCAAAACACCCTCCTGACGCATCAGCTCCTCTATCTCCGCCACCGTCTTGGGCACAAAGTCCGATAAATTCTCGAAACCTGTCTCCGTGATCAGCAAATTATCCTCTATCCGCACACCGATACCCCACCACTTGGGATCGCAGTCACTGCCCTCAGGGATGTAAATGCCCGGCTCCACCGTCAGCACCATGCCCGGCTTTAACGGATCATAGCCTCCACGATCATGCACATCCAAGCCCAAATGATGACCTAAGCCATGTGGGAAGTAGCGATGACGCTCCCCCTTCTGGATGATACCTAAATCTGCTAAACCCGCATTAATCACCTCCGAAGCCGCAGCACTTGCCGCTCGGAAGGATACCCCCGGCTTGATCTCTCGGAAAGCAGCCTCCATCGAGGCTAACACCAATTCATAAATCAACTTCTCCTCCTCTGTAAAGGTACCTGAAATCGGAACCGTACGCGTGATATCACCCGAATAGCCACGATACTCCGCACCTACATCCATCAGCATCAACCCAGCACGTAGATCCCGTTCCGAGTTGTACACATAATGTAAAATAGTGGCATTATTTCCTGCCCCGACGATGCTGCCATAGCCTACATCCTCAGCACCATATGCCTTATGCACAAACTCATGCACACCCCTGAATACGCCCGCTCGCTGACCCCTGCTTGATGGACTTGATCGCAGCACGATGCCCCTCGCCACTGATCGCGATAGCCTTTCGCAGCAGCGTAAGCTCCTCAGCAGTTTTCACCTCCCGAAGCCCACTCATCACCTGCTGAAAGGTACGCTGCCCGACGAAAGGATTCTCCTGAACCCCCTCTTTGAGCTTGCTCGTCATGGCGATCAGCCCCTTATTATGCCCCGGTTCGATAGGCCCTAAATCCTTATACACCACCTGAGAAAAGCTTCCCAAGTCGATCGGCCCCGGCTCCTGCAGAAAAGTTTCGTACAGAAATGCCGCTTCTATGCCCAGTTTTTCCTGCACCCCTTCCACACCGAGGCGCGTACCTTCCCACTGCTCGCGGGCCGGATCCCTACGCTGCACATACAGGAGTTCCGTGTAGGTCTTGCCCCCGATCTGCTGAGGCTGCTGAAAGAGCACCAGCGCAGCATTCGGCTCCCGAAAACCAGTCAGGTAATAAAAGTCCGAATCCGGCCGATACGCAAACTCCGTATCATTCGAGCGATTTTTCACAGGATTGGTAAACACGATCATCACCGCATGCTCAGGCAGAGCTGCCCTGGCCGCCTCCCGACGCTCCTTATGGAAACTGGCCGGCAGCCCGTCATCAAAATACGATTGCGCCCTGGCGCTAATTACAAAGCCAATAAGCAGGAGCCACAGAGTTATTTTTTTCATCTTCTTTCCGTTAATACGCATTGTTTTTCTCCACGCGGACCGCCGTTCCTGAGGCCGTAACCATCAGCATGCCATCCCGAATAGTCTCATAATCTAAGTCGATGCCCACGACAGCATTCCCGCCAAAAGCCCGCGCCTGAGCTTCCATTTCGGCCATGGCAGTGGATTTCGCTTCGCGCAAAACCCGCTCATAAGCGCCCGAACGTCCCCCGACAATATCGGTGATGCTCGCAAAGAAATCTTTGAAAATATTCGCTCCGATAATGGTTTCACCGGAGACTACGCCTAAATAGGCGGTAATGGTGTACCCCTCTAAACTGGGGGTGGTGCTTACGATCATAAAGTTTCCATTTAAGATTCAGAAGGTGTCCAGCTCATCGGATACGCGGCATCCACATACTGTAGTGCCTGTGTCGTCACATAGAGCGGTTTAAATGTATCCAGCATAACGGCGTACTCCTCCGTCGCTTTGGCGCCGATCGATTTCTCCACCGTGCCCGGATGCGGCCCATGCGGCAGGCCTCCCATGTGCAGGGTAAACGAGCCCCTATCGATCCCTTTTCGGCTCATAAATTCCCCCTCCGCGTAATACAGCACCTCATCAGAGTCTATGTTACTGTGGTTATAGGGGGCCGGAATGGCCAAAGGATGGTAATCAAAGAGCCTCGGAACGAAGGAACAAATCACAAAACCCCAGGCTTGGAAGGTCTGATGCACAGGCGGTGGCTGATGAATGCGCCCGGTAATCGGCTCGAAATCATAAATCGAAAGGGCATAGGGATACAAGAAGCCATCCCAGCCTACCAGATCAAAAGGACTGGTGGCATAGGTGTACGGATACAGCATGCCTCCTTTTTTAATATACACGGTGTAGGAACCTTTTCCGGCTCTGTATGCAGGGAACCGGGTGGGCGAATATCCCGCTCACAGTAAGGCGAGTGCTCCAGAAGCTGTCCGAGCTCATTGCGGTAGCGCTTGACCGTCTCGATCGGCCCCGCACTTTCGGTGATTAGCAGCCGCAGCGGCCCCTCCTCCCACTCAAAACGGTAAATCGTCGTGCGCGGAATAACGATGTAATCGCCTTTACGCACCTCCAGACGCCCGAACTGAGAGAAAAGCACGCCCTGCCCATCGTGGACGTAGATCAACTCATCCCCATCAGCATTTTTAAAGTAATGCTGCATCACGCGCTCCTCAGGAGCACAAATCCCCATCATGACGTCCCCGTTAATGAGCAACATCTGCCGCGCAGTGATATAATCTTTGCCCGTCGTCTCGATGCCTGCCGTCTTCAGGTGCGTTTGGCGCAGCCCATGCTCCTTCGCTGCCTCCCAGTGATACGGGATAGGCTCCCCGATCTGGGTCACCGCATTCGGGTTATGGATATGGTACAAGTTGGAATAAATGCCCGAGAAGCCCTTAGAGCTTACGAGCTCTTCCTTATAAAGGGAGCCATCCGGCTGACGAAACTGAATATGACGTTTCGGTGGAATCTCCCCGAGTCGATAGTAATAGGCCATAGCTTAGATATTGGGTTTATAGCTGATAGAGTAAATTTACATCATCAGCCGCAGAATCCAAACGAAGCACTTAAAAAGGGGCGGCGGGGCGCAAAAAAAACCGAACCTTAGCGGGTCCGGGTTAGCGGTGGCGTCTCTTATGCCTTATCGTCCTCACCGAAAAGGAAGGCCTCTAATTTTTCTTTGGCCTCCCCCGTCTTCTGCTGTAACTTACCGAGAAGCTGGTCTTCCTGCCCCTCCGCATAAGCTAGATCATCATCGGTGAGCTCACCATATTTCTCTTTCAGTTTTCCTTTTAATTCGTTCCAGTTTCCTTTCAGTTTTAGTGACATGTGTGTATAGTTTAAAGGTTGTTAATTGATTAAATATGTTTAGAATAGAGCAAACCCCTTGCCAGTTTATTAATTTTACCTGAATTTTAATGGAAAAAACCAGAAAACCCCTCCCGCCTTTCAGCCCAGAACTGGAAAACAAGCCCTCTAGATCCGATGAGAACCAAAGGACAAGATTCCCTAAAAAGACCTCGAAAAAGCGTCATCAATTCGCTTCTTGTGGTCTGGAAATTCCGGCCGATACTGCCCCCATGCCTCACCCAACCACGGGTGCAGGTTTCCTCTCTCGATTTGGCCAGTATATCCGATTGCCCGCCACACTTTGTCATAGTTACAAACGTAAGTACCTATTTTTCACATCGTAATTTGCCTTATCGAGGCTTCGTCACGGGTTCATTTTCATTCGGCTCCATCAGTACGCACCTAGGGGGATCAATGTCCCCGTTTTTCCTTACCGCTCACCATATACTGGTTTACCAATCATGCAGCGTAAGGTCGTTTGATAGCTGTCTCGGCAACCCCTCATCGGAGGGTCTCTCTATTGGTTAACCTATAGTCCTAATCCATTTCAAAGCATTTGACCCGCTTTTAAGGTTGACAGCATACTCTATTAAGACCTGCGATCCAATTTCCTTTTTATTGATCCTCTGAGAAAGTTTTTTCTTCTGAACATAAACTGAATCGTCAACCTGATAAGATATTGTAATGATTTGGGTAAATCCCATTCCTTTCGGACCATACCCAAGTGTATTTTCTGTAATCACTGCTTTAGCCTCAGCCGTTTTTGTCCATGGAGCAAATTGTAATATACCGCATAACTGTGCCTTGATCCAGTAAATGAGTCGCCAAAGACTGGCATCGTATACGTTCAGTAGAGGGTATATTAAATTAAACTAAAATTTTCTAAAAACCCAATGTAACTAGCGAACTTACGAGTCGCCTTACCCCCTTCATGGTCCCTTATACCTAAATCCCCGTAGTCTTGAGTCGTTTAACAGGCGCGCGAGCTTTTGGCCGGGAGGCCAAAAAGAAAGCAAACGATCAGAAACGAACATGAAAAAGAAAGCAAACGAAAGAAAACGAAAGCAATTTCGCTAAAATCGAAAGCAAACGAAAGAGAAAAGCCCAAAAATCGAAAGCAAACGATCACGCGTGTAGCGAAGCAAAGGCACCCTTAACAAGCGGTCAGGCACGAATACCTAAGAGATCAAATCTGTGCATAGAAAAAAATTAACACCTCTGAATTAGCGTAAAATCCCCATATTCTCTAGCCTCAAGACTGCTGTTGCATGTGCAAGGCTGCAATCCCCAATCCATATCCCCACTTTAATGGATTAAATTCGCTTAAAAGTGGATAAACTCCCTGCCAGTTTATTAATTTTACCTGAACTTTAATGGGAAAAACCAGAAAACCCCTCCCGCCTTGCACCCCAGAACTGGATGATTTATGATGGCTTCACCTTCTTCAGCACCGAACACCCTAAGCAGCAGCGATCCCCATGCACTCCTCGCGCATTACTATGGCTATACGGCTTTCCGAGGCGAACAAGAACGCGTCATCAGACACATCCACAGCGGAAAAGATGCCATCGTCCTCATGCCCACCGGCGGTGGTAAATCGATCTGCTACCAGATCCCCGCCCTTATGAAGCCCGGCTCGCCCTCATTATCTCGCCACTTATCTCCCTGATGAAAGATCAAGTGGATGCCCTAAACGCTAATGGCATCCCCGCTGCCTACTTAAATTCCACCCAAAGCCTCAGCGAGCAGCGCTTTATCAGCTCGGAAGTCGAAAACGGCCGCATAAAACTGCTCTACGTAGCACCAGAACGCCTCCAAAGCGGAGATATGGCCTTCATCGATTTTTTAAAACGAGCAGACCTCCATCTCGTCGCCATCGACGAAGCGCACTGCGTCTCCCAGTGGGGGCACGACTTCCGGCCCGACTACCTGAACATCGGCAAGCTACGCCATCACTTTCAGGAAATCCCCTTCATCGCGTTAACGGCTACCGCCGACAAAATGACCCGAAAGGATATCGCCGAAAAACTGGGACTCCAAAATGCCACCTGGTTCACCACCTCCTTCGACCGAAAAAACATCACCTACCACGTCCGCAGTAAAAGCGAACTGGGAAGAGCAGCTGCGCGATTTTTTACTCGACAAACAGAAAAGCTCTGGCATCATTTACTGCCTCTCCCGAAAAAATGTGGAAGATACCGCCGAGCTCGTTCGAAGCTGGGGCTTCCAGGCACTCCCCTATCACGCCGGCCTCCCGAAAGAGCAGCGCGAGCAGCATCAGCAGGCCTTCATTAAAGACGAAGTGCCGATCATAGTGGCTACCGTGGCCTTCGGCATGGGCATCGACAAGCCGAACGTCCGCTACGTCGTCCATGTCAGCATGCCCCAAAACATCGAAGGCTACTACCAAGAAACAGGCCGCGCCGGAAGGGATGGCCTACCCAGCGAAGCCCTCCTTTTTTATGGCGTATCCGATGTCATCATCCTCGAAAAAATCTTAAATAACGGAGAAAACGCCGCTTTTAACGCCACCATGCAGCAGAAGCTGCAAAAAATGAAAGGCTTCTGCCTAGCCAATACCTGCCGCAGACGCTACCTCCTCGGCTACTTCGGAGAGCAGCTAACGGAAGACTGTGGCAACTGTGACCGCTGCTTCGCGAAGAGCCGATTAGAGGATGTCACCGTCCCCGCGCAGATGCTGCTCTCCGCCATCGTGCGCACCGGGCAGCAGTATGGCTTGCAGCACCCCATCCTCGTACTCAGAGGTTCGAAAAGCGCGAAAATAAGCGAAGAACAGCGGGCCTTAAGCTTGTATGGCATCGGAAAAGACAGGCCCGAGCAGTTCTGGCGCAGCCTCGGCGAGCGCCTACAGGTGGAAGCTACCTCGCCGAAGCAGGAAAGGCCTTGCCCTTACTGAAGCTCACCGAAAAGGCCTGGGAAAAGCTAAAACGCAAAGAAAAAATCATGCTCCCCATCAGTGGTGAGGCACTTCGGGACGCGGTTCGTGACAGCCAAAGCAGCACAAAGGCAGAAATCCACGAAGATCTTCTCGACGAACTGAAAATTCTCCGCGTCAGCCTCGCAGACGATTATCAAGTGCCCCCTTACGTAATTTTCGGAGACAATACGCTCCAGGAAATGGCCACCGTACTGCCCCAGTCTACCCCTAGCCTCCTCCGCATCACAGGAGTAGGTGAGGTAAAAGCTGAAAAATACGGCGCCCGCTTCTTGTCGCTCATCTGTCGCTATGCAGAAAAGCATCAGCTGCCCGAAAAACGGCATTCGTTGAAAGCGAAAAATTCCGGCGCCAGTGCGGGGAAGGGGGCTAGCGCCAAAGGAGCATCCTCTGGAACCGTTTTGGCCACGCTACAGGAGTATAAAAAATCGCACAACCTCTACAAAACAGCTTCAGCGCGTAATTTAAGCCTAAAAACAGTGGAAAGCCACCTCGTGACCGCCGTGCAGGAAGGGCTACTGGAAGAATCTGAGTTCTTATCGAAAGACGATGTATTAACCATACGCCTGCAGGCTCGACGGGAAAACTCACGCCGACTTACCCCACTTAAAGAACATTTTCAAGAAAGATTTTCGTATTTTCAGCTGAAGATAGCCCTAGCGAATGAGCAATAAGCCTGCGAAAAAGCGTACCTTTAAGCCTTGAGCCAGCGACCACATGGGAAAGACACTCACCTTATCCGGCCTCTTTCGGATCAGTAGACCCTACAATCTTGTCATCGTGGGTTTTGCACAGTTTATGACAGCACTCTGCCTGGTGGAAACCAGCCGCCAGGGATTACCTGTTGTTCAGGACCCCAACCTCTACCTCTTGATTTTTTCTACCACTATCCTGATGGCTGCAGGATATGTCATTAATGATTACTACGACGTTAAAATCGACTATATCAATAAACCACGAGAGGTCATCATCGGAAAGGGCATGAAAAGACGTGTGGCACTGCTCCTCCATACTACGCTCAACCTCATCGGCATCGGTATCGGCGCCTCATTAGTCCACGCATCGCTGTCCTGCATTTTGTCGCCTCCTTCTTACTGTGGCTATATAGTAACAGCCTAAAAAGACTTCCCCTCTGGGGCAATTTGGTCGTGGCGCTCCTCACAGGGGGCAGCATCTGGATCGTCGGCTATTACTATCAAAAAGCAGAGCTCATCGTATTGACTATGCCCTGTTTGCCTTCTTCCTAAACCTCATCCATGCCATCATAAAAGACATCGAAGACCGGCAGGGAGATCGGAAGCATGGCGTGCGAAGCATCCCGATTGTATTTGGCTTTCGAAATACGAAGCGCGCCATTTTTCTCATCGCCTTTATTTTTATCGCCGTCATCATCATCGTAACCATAAAAATCAACAATCCCCTTCTCTTTTATTACTTCGGCGGCCTAGGCATCTTTTTCTTGTACTACCTCTATAAAATCTACCGCGCGGACCGCAAAGCCCATTTCAGCCAGCTCAGCCTCTGGTCGAAAGTGCTCATGCTCGTAGCATTCTCAGCATGCTCTTTCTCTAAGTCCGAAAMCCTATCTGCCCCCCTCCACGTATTTTTTCACCTGTAGGAAAGGTTTTTCGCCTAAAAACCCCATTTTTGTCCTCTATCCGCTTAAAAACCTATGCTCGTGAAGAAAATCGCTATCCTAGCCTCCGGAAGTGGCAGCAATGCCGAAAATATCGCCCGCTACTTTAAGGGACACCCCACGATCCAAGTTGCACTCATCGCAAGTAACAAAGCCGATGCCTATGTCCTGAAACGTGCAGAACAACTCTCCATAGAGGGGCTGGCCTTCAGCAAAAGTGACTTGCAGTCTGGAAAACTTTTAGAAGAACTCCAAAAAAGAGCTATCGACTGGGTCATTCTGGCGGGCTTTTTACTCCAAATCCCCCCTCACCTGATCGCCGCCTTTCCAGAGCGCATGCTCAATATCCATCCTGCCCTGCTGCCCGCCTACGGAGGAAAAGGCATGTATGGCCACCATGTTCACGCAGCCGTAAAGGCGGCGGGAGAGAGCCATACCGGCATCACCATTCACCTCGTAAACGCGGCATACGATGAAGGAAAAATCTTATTTCAAGCAGGTGTCGCCCTGTCTCCAGAAGATAGCGTGGAAACCATAGCAGAAAAAGTCCATGCCTTAGAATACCGCTTTTTCCCGGAAGTCATCGAGCGGCAACTACTCGGCACCACAGCCTCCGACGAAACGTAATGCCTTACAGGTCTCGACGATTTCCCAACAGGAACCCACTCAGCAGCCTACTTGAAAACATCTACTTCGAAAAAGAGGCCGTTAAGCATCCTTGCTTAGGCGCGCCGCCACCACTTCAGGACCTTTCCTTTGGCCGGAGGCCGAACCTACAGACGCCAGCAGGGGCGCAGAGCGCAAAGGCCCAGAGGCCTGATCCGAGCCCGAAGTACCGAGCAAATACCAGCTAATCACGGGGGAAAGGGCAAAATACGTCAGGATCAGATAAGAGGCTCCGGGGAAAAACTGATCCAAATGAAACCAGCTGCCCATACGGAAGAAAATTCCGAGTGCAGCCAGGAGCCGTAGCCCATCCGCCCACAAGGCAAAACGCGCACGATCCATCAAAGTGGTGTAAGCGAAAACAGAAAGCATCAAAAAGCCCCCATAAAGCAGCACCTCGCCATACTGAAACTGAACAAAGGCGATCAACACGTGGAAAACAAGGGCAAAATTGAGCAAAAACTGGATCCAAGACCAGATAAAGAGGGCTTTAGAGGGCTGGCTATCGTACTTCACCTGCTGATGGGCATCCTTCCAATACTGAATCGGATAGCGCTCCACCACATCTGCCGGGCGCCACCCCGTCGGCATAAACCAAATACGTGCCTTATCCCGCCAAGACTTCGTCCGATAAGCGTCCTGAATTAGCCCCCAAAAATGCTGATAGTTGATCCAAATCGGATTCCACGTATTCACCGGCTTTTTCACCCCATACACGGGCGGCTCCTCTGGCAGTTCCTCCTGAAAGGTGCCGAATAACTTGTCCCAAAAGATGAAAATTTGGGAAAGGTTTTTATCCAAGTAAACGTCATTGATCGCGTGGTGCACCCGATGATGGGAGGGCGTGACGAGGATATACTCTAAGAAGCCCATCTTATCGATCAGCCGGGTATGGTACCAAAACTGTGCAAAAAGATGAATCGGCGCCACCAGGGCCACCACCTCCGCAGGCACCCCGAGGAGGGCCATCGGAATATATAAAAAGAAATAGATGCCGATAATGGAGGAAATAGACTGCCGCAGCGCGCAGCTCAGGTTAAACTCCTCACTGCTGTGGTGCACGATGTGCCGGTTCCAAAAAGCATTTACCGTATGGTCAAAACGATGGCTCCAGTAGCCCACAAAATCCATCCCCACGAAGGCCAGCAGATAGACCAGCCAGGTACTTTCAATCGAAAAAAGTGCCACCCGATCCACCATCCAGCCATAGGAGACCAGGACGATGGATAGGCCCATCAGATTTTTAAGCGTATTCGTCATCCCCGAACTGAGACTGACCAAGGCACCAT
>NZ_AJYA01000034.1 GCF_000265075.1 Nitritalea halalkaliphila LW7
TCGCTATCCGCATATTATTCGCCAGAACCGCACGTCGGTGGCGGTGCTGCGGGGGACGGAGACCGCGGAGGAGTTGCGTGCCCTGGCCGCTGATGTGTTCACCTATTATGGCTTGGGCTGCCGAAATGTTTCGAAGGTCTATGTCCAAAAGGAGGAGCAGCTACATGCTTTTTTTGATGCCATCGCGGATTTCGAGTGGGTGCGGGAGCATCATAAGTACGTAAACAATTACGATTACAATAAAAGTATCTTTTTGGTCAATAAGGTGCCACATCTGGATACGGGCTTTCTTTTAGCCCGGGAGGAGGAAGCGCTCGTGAGTCCCATCGCGGTGCTGCATTATGGCTTTTATGAGCAGGAAGAGCGCCTGAAGCAGGATCTGGCGGCGCGGGCTTCGGAAATACAGTGCTTGGTCGCGGGGCAGCCGGCACTGCTGGAGGCGGGCACACCGCTAGGCAGGTGGCCTTCGGTGAGGCGCAGCGTCCCGGCCTTCGGGATTATGCGGACCATGTGGACACCCTGGCCTTTTGCCTTTCGTTAGGTTAAGTGCCCCATGCTAGAGCTAGGGGGATAAGGTCGCCGCTCTTTTTGCTTTGCGCTTCCGCGCAAAAAAAACGAAGGAATATGCGCCCTAAAAGTAAAGTCTTCCCTCCAGTTTTTAGGCTGGGGGGAAGGCTTTTTTTCGTGGCATTCTCAATAGGTAAAAATCATGCATAAAATGCTATTAAAGCGAAATTTCGCAGCTTTTAGATAGCGTGTGACCGCTGCGGAGCTGGAGACTTGTGGTAAAATGCTTATGGATTTTTTCATTTTTGCCTGAGGGCCTGCTCGGGATGGCTTCGGGGGCTGGCGGACAGGAAAGCAACAGATGTAGCAACATGGAATCGGGATCTATTTTAATTTACCGTTTAATTGACGAATTTTCTTGCGTAGTATGAATTTTTAACAAGGGAAAATTTTCTTTATATTCTTTATAAATAAGTCAGAATACGGTATAAACGCTTCTTTTTTTGGCCTATATGGCTATATTTGCAATCGATTAAAATAAACCTTTTCGACAAATAAAAATCAGTTTCCCATGGCATTTGATATAGAAATGATCAAAGCTGTCTACGCGAAATTTCCTTCCCGGATAGCAGCTGCTCGTGAGGCAGTCGGTAGACCACTAACCCTCGCAGAGAAAATTTTGTATGCACACTTATCTGAGGGCGATGCCACTACCGCTTATGAAAGGGGTGTCTCTTATGTAGATTTTCAGCCTGACCGCGTGGCTATGCAAGATGCTACGGCACAGATGGCGCTTTTACAGTTTATGCAGGCGGGTCGTGACCAGGTGGCGGTACCTTCTACCGTGCACTGCGATCACTTGATTCAGGCGGAAGTAGGCGCGGAGGCGGATTTAACGAAAGCAAAAGACAAGAACAGAGAGGTGTATGATTTCCTTTCTTCTGTTTCGAATAAATATGGCCTCGGCTTCTGGAAGCTGGGGCAGGTATCATCCACCAGGTGGTACTAGAAAACTACGCCTTCCCAGGGGGTATGATGATCGGTACAGATTCTCACACGCCGAATGCGGGTGGTCTCGGCATGATCGCCATCGGGGTAGGCGGTGCAGACGCCTGTGATGTGATGGCTGGCCTTCCTTGGGAGCTAAAATTCCCGAAACTAATCGGTGTTCGACTTACAGGTAAACTTTCTGGCTGGGCTTCCGCTAAAGATGTGATCTTGAAAGTAGCTGGTATCCTGACTGTAAAAGGCGGAACAGGAGCTATCGTAGAATACTTCGGTGAAGGTGCCCGCTCCCTTTCGGCTACCGGAAAAGGAACGATCTGCAACATGGGTGCTGAAATCGGTGCTACGACTTCTATCTTCGGTTACGATGAGAAGTCAGAAGCTTATCTTAGAGGAACAGAAAGAGGGGACATCGCCGACATGGCGAATGCCATCAAAGAACACCTTACGGGTGACGAAGAGGTATATGCAAATGCAGAGCAGTACTTCGACCAAATCATCGACATCAACTTGTCCGAGTTGGAGCCACACATTAATGGTCCTTTCACGCCAGATTTAGCTTGGCCGCTTTCGAAGTTCGCCGCTGCGGTGAAGGAGAACAACTGGCCAGCCAAATTGGAGGTAGGATTGATTGGCTCTTGTACCAACTCTTCTTACGAAGATATTTCACGTGCGGCATCTTTGGCCGAGCAGGCCGTAGCCAAACAATTAACGGCGAAGTCCGAATATACGATTACACCGGGTTCTGAGCAGGTACGTTTCACCGTGGAGCGCGATGGCTTCTTAGATGTATTCGGTAAAATGGGTGGTGTAGTGCTCGCGAATGCTTGTGGTCCATGTATCGGACAGTGGGCGCGTCATGGTGCCGAGAAGCAGGAGAAAAACTCTATCATTACCTCTTTTAACAGAAACTTCGCTAAGCGTGCGGACGGCAATCCGAATACGCACTCTTTCGTGGCTTCGCCAGAGATCGTAACGGCGATGGCGATCGCGGGCGACCTTACATTCAACCCGATGACGGATACCCTAACGAACGATAAGGGCGAGCAGGTGAAGCTAGATGAGCCAAGTGGTTTAGAGCTTCCGACGAAGGGTTTCGCGGTAGAAGATGCGGGTTATCAGGCTCCTGCTGAGGATGGTTCTCAGGTAGAGGTGGTCGTAGATCCGAAATCAGACCGTCTGCAGTTATTAGATCCATTCCAGCCCTGGGAAGGCACCGACTTAGAAGGTCTAAAACTTCTCATTAAAGCGAAAGGCAAGTGTACGACGGATCACATCTCGATGGCGGGTCCATGGTTACGTTTCCGTGGTCACTTGGATAACATTTCGAACAACATGCTCATCGGTGCTGTCAACTTCTTCAACGAAGAGACGAATAAAGTAAAGAACCAGTTGACGGGTGAATACGGCGAGGTACCTGCGGTACAGCGTCAGTACAAGCAGCATGGTGTGGGAACGATCGTGGTAGGTGATGAAAACTACGGCGAAGGTTCTTCTCGTGAGCATGCAGCGATGGAGCCACGCTTCTTAGGTGTTCGTGCGATTTTAGTGAAATCTTTTGCACGTATTCACGAGACAAACTTGAAGAAGCAGGGGATGTTAGCCTTGACGTTTGCGAATCCTGCTGATTATGATTTGATTCAGGAGGACGATACGATCGCGATTAAGGGCTTAGAAAGCTTTGCGCCAGGCAAGCCGCTTACCGTCGTGCTGACACATGCGGATGGTTCTTCTGACGAAATCACGGTGAACCATACTTATAATGCTGGTCAGATCGAATGGTTTAAGGCCGGATCTGCGTTAAACCTGATTAAGTCAAGTGTAGCGAAGTAAGTTTTAGGTCTTTTTAGATACAGAGAAACGCTCTTTACGAGCGTTTTTTTGTTTTATCCGAAGTATACAAGTTGAGCGTGTCTCACGAAATTTTTTTTGAAATTCAGATCTCTTTTAAAGAAAAGGCATTGCTAAAAATGATGGGATGCCCTATATTACAAGCGTAATACTTCAATTCTTAATTGTCCTAGTTGGTTTGTAACGGTGGGCTAACGCGTATTAATACGCAACAAGATTTTAAAAAGGGCTGTTTTTGGGAAATCAACTCAGTTTAAAGGAGAGAGAACGAATGCGCCTTTGTTTGCTAAGGTTCTCATGATTCTTTTCCTTACAGAAATTAGCTAGATGAAGGTAGTGAGCACTATGTGTAAGTGTATGGATTTCCGGTTGTGGAATGACTGGTGCTATCCCAAATATGAGGTTACAAGAGAAACTATAAAAAACCATAAACTAAATTCATTATGTCAAAGCAGGTGCAGCCCGTAAATGTTTGTATTTTAAGTGGGCAAACAACCATTCACGGTGATATTATAACAACCTATGATGTGCACGTAGATGCCACGGTCTACGGAAATATACATGCCGGTGGAAAAGTAGTCATTTCAGACGATGCCAGGGTATTTGGCAACGTAAGTGCAATTTCGGCTGTTGTCTCAGGCCTAGTAAGAGGCGATGTTACGATAGAGGAAAAGTTAGTTTGTCAAATGAATTCTAGGATTTCTGGCGAAGTGTCTTGTAAGCAGATAGTTGTCGAGGAAGGTGCGGTTCTAAACGGAAGTTTGACTATGGGTGTAGAAGCTGCAGCTTTTTTGTTCCCAGTGGATAAAGAGAGGTGTTTAAAAACTAAAGGGACAGCCACGAAAAACCTGATTCAAGTAGCTAAGTCATGTACGAATAGGCTTGCTGTGGATACAGAACAAGCCAAATTAGAAGTGAGGGACGAGCTAAAAACAGATTTACTTACTAAAAGTGGGCGTTTTAAATTCAATCTGAACCTTTGGTGATTAAGATTAGGACTTAGATAGACTGAATTTAAATTAGTTCGCATAACAACTTTTATTTCTTGATTCCTGTTATTGTGTGTAATATTGTACCACTAAAATTAAACTGACGATACGCTATGGCAATCATGATAACAGACGAATGCATCAACTGTGGTGCATGCGAGCCGGAATGTCCGAATACTGCTATTTACGAAGGAGGAATCGAGTGGAACTGGAGTGGAGGAACGCAGTTAAGTGGTGAGGTGACGCTTTTAAATGGTCAGGAAGTAGATGCCGACCAAGAGCAGGAGCCCGTTTCGGATGAATTTTATTACATCGTAACAGACAAGTGTACCGAGTGTACGGGTTTCCACGAGGAGCCGCAGTGCGCTGCAGTTTGTCCGGTAGACTGCTGTGTAGATGATCCAGACCACCGCGAGTCTGAAGAGCAGCTGCTCCAGAAAAAGGTCTTTATGCACGGCGAATAAACAAGAGGCGCTGCGCCACATCGGTTTATTTTACTAGCCGTATTTTATCGAAACGCGTAAAAAGAAGGGTTCGCCCTTCTTTTTTTATACGCTATATATTATTTTTTACATTTTAGGGTGGTTGGTTGCGTCTCTTTTGCTGTTCATTACAAAAAATACGGGGCGACATTTAATTATTTTCTGGAAAGTGTTTAACTTGCTTGCCTATTAAGACCAAACTAAAACTACTTTAAATTCTTTAGACTGTGGAAGACAACAGAGGTAACGACAGAGATGAGATTTACTCACAGCGAGTAAAAGCGGGTAAGCGTACGTACTTCTTCGATGTGAAGGCGACAAAATCCAACGATTACTACCTGACCATAACAGAGAGTAAGCGTCGGGTGAAGGATGACAGTTTCGTTTATGAGAAGCACAAGATCTTCCTGTATAAAGAAGATTTTGCCAAATTCGTGGAGGCACTGAATCAGGCGGTAGATCATGTCAAGCATGACCTGATGTCGGATGTGGATTTTTCACAGTTTGAGGTGGAAACCAGTGAATCGCGATTCGATGATGAACTAAAGTGGGAATAAAGGCATAATTCTCCCTAGTGCGTAGAGGCACTTGTTCGAAACTTTTATTATTTTAGTGTTCGAGCAAGTGCTTTTTTTGTCCTATCCTCCATGAAAAAATTTATCCTGTACCTTCTCCTAATCATTATTTGTCTAGTTACATTAGGCTGGTACTTCTCCACGATCAGTTTTTATTTTATACTTTCACTTGTCATCGCGGCAGTGCTCCGGCCAGTTACAAACAGGGTAAATGCGGTCCACATCTTAGGACAGCACATTCCGCGCTGGCTGGCGATCTTATTTTCTTTTGGCGTCATCGTGGGCCTGTTGTTTGGCATCGCCCTCCTCTTCGTTCCCCTAATTTCCATACAGATTGAGCGTTTGGGCAGCTTCGATTTAGATGTGCTCTACGAGCAAATTCAGAATCCGGTAGGGAAAATTGAAGACTTTTTAATTACCTACAATCTAGTGAATGCGGAGCCTGGGTTTTTAATTATTCAGGTGCGCGAAACGCTTATCGGAAGTATCGGAAAAATTAATGTGCAGGGGCTTATCAATACCGTTTTTAGTACGACAAGCTCCTTTTTTATCGCTGTCATATCCGTGGCTTTTATTACTTTTTTTCTCCTGCTGGAAAATGGTCTCCTGCGGAGAAATATTTTAAACCTGGTGCCGAATGCGTACTTCGAACTGTCCGTGGCCACCTTTAATAAGGTAGAGCGCCTGCTGTCCAACTACCTCATCGGTCTGCTCTTTCAAATCACTTCTATTTTTACGATTGCTGGACTTGGGCTTACCTTCGTCGGAGTAGAATACGGGTTGACCATCGCCTTTTTTGCTGCCGTGGCTAATCTTATTCCGTACGCTGGCCCGGTGCTGGGGGCTTCTTTCGGGCTGCTCGTAGGTATCAGTACGATGAACTTCGCCGAATCGGGTGAATTCGTGCTCTACATCGCCCGAATTTTAATCATTTTTGGCCTTGTACAGCTCATCGATAATGTGCTGCTGCAGCCATTAATTTTCTCAAAATCAGTAAAAGCACACCCCCTTGAAATTTTTGTTATTATCTTTGTGGGCGCAAAAGTAGCCGGTATATTGGGGATGATTTTTGCCATTCCTGTTTATACGATCTTTCGCGTATCCATCATCGAGTTCTATAAGGGCTATCGCGCTTACAGAATATTTAAGTTGTCATCATAAGAAAAACATACAATGGGATTACAGTGTGGTATCGTAGGACTTCCGAATGTAGGGAAGTCCACCTTGTTTAATGCCTTATCGAACACCAAAGCCGAAGCAGCGAACTTTCCTTTTTGTACCATCGAACCTAATAAGGGGATCGTTACTGTGCCAGACAGCCGTTTGGAGGTGTTAGAACAGCTCGTGAAGCCACAGCGTGTCCTCCCGACCATCATCGAGTTCGTAGACATCGCGGGTCTGGTAAAAGGAGCCTCTAAGGGAGAGGGCTTAGGCAATAAGTTTCTGGCAAACATCCGGGAGGTAGATGCCATCATTCATGTCATCCGCTGCTTTCAGGACGATAACATCGTGCACGTAGCTGGCGGGGTGGATCCTATCTTTGATAAAGAAGTCATCGACACCGAACTTCAGCTAAAAGACTTAGAATCGGTAGAAAAGAAAATCGCACGCATCGAAAAAGTAGCAAAGTCGGGCGATGCCAAAGCCAAAAAAGGACTTAGAAACCTTACAGCTTTTCAAGCAAGGGCTTACTGAGGGGAAAAATGCGCGCGCGATCGAAGTGGAGAAAGAAGACCTCGAAGCGGTTCGCGACCTACATCTCCTAACCATCAAGCCCGTGCTTTATGTGGCGAACGTGGATGAGGGCAGTGTGACTACGGGAAATGCCTTCGTGGAAGCGCTTCGCGATAAGGTAGCTGAAGAAGGGGCTGAAGTAATCGTATTATGCGCCGCGCTGGAAGCGCAAATAGCAGAGTTCGAAGACGCTGAGGAGAAGGCCATGTTCCTGGGAGAATACGGATTAGAGGAGAGCGGATTAAACAAGCTAATCGCGGCTTCCTACGCTCTACTTAACCTAATCACTTACTTTACAGCAGGCCCTCAGGAAGTGCGCGCATGGACGATACGTCGTGGCTGGAAGGCACCGCAGGCTGCAGGCGTGATCCATACAGACTTCGAAAGAGGGTTCATTAAGGCAGAAGTGATAAAACTACCCGATTATGAGCAGTTCAAAACAGAGGCCGCCTGTCGTGAAAATGGGAAAATAGCCATCGAAGGCAAAGAATATATAGTTAAGGACGGGGATATCATGCATTTTAGGTTTAATGTGTAAGTAAGTTGGGAATAATTTCGTACTTTTGTTTTGTCGCTTAACAAACAATTAAAGAATTATTTCCGTTAACTTATTGTTTAATATTTATTTTTAAATACCCGTGAGAATAAGACTTGTATTTTCTTTAAAGAACAAAGGCGCTTATTTACCCTTTCATCACCAGTACATCCTGGCGCAATTCTTAAAGGGCCTCATCGTAAAAGGAGGCCGTGAAGAGTTTTTTAACTACAACTACTTCAACTTTTCTGGGCTTAAAGGTCAGACTAAAGTCAGTAGAAGTGGTTTGCATTACTATTCCAGTCTCGTAACCCTCGTCCTTTCATCACCCAACGAGGAATTTATGGATTACCTACTGGAGCAGGTATTTGCTACGCCCAAAATAGAATTAGGCAACTTAATTCTATCGCCAGAGTACACGGAGCAAGAGGTAATGCCGACGCTCGAGACCGCGAACAAGTTCGTGTGTATCTCCCCGCTTGTCCTCATCACCCCAGCGTTTAACGACGACTCGGGCAAGCGTTTTATCAATCCGGATACCGATGAGTTTTCAGACCTCCTCTACGAATCCACCCTACTTCGTATGGAAAAGTCTGGCTGGTACACCCCTGAACAGATGGAATCTTTCTACAAGTTTCAAGTTGTACCTGACATGAACTACATCAACAAACTCCGTGAGCAGCAGAAGAAATTCGCCCGTATTTACTCGGTTTTTGACATGGATGTGAAGTATGAGGTGCGTGGCTACACGCTTCCGTTTACCCTCTATGCAGCCGCAGAAGTACAGGATTTTGTCTTCCAGTGTGGGTTGGGAGCCTTTACCCATAAGGGTTTTGGTATGCTTGACTTAGCCAACCATGCGCCGAATCAGCGTACTGAACCGTATAAGTTTAAGCGTGAAGGCTTCGTTCCTTATCGCCCACAGGAGCGTACCTTCAAGCCACGTATGGATGAAGAAAAAAGCGCTTCTAAGAACGGAGACGAGGGTGAAAGTATAGCGTAAGCATAGTTATTACTCATAGTGTGAAACTTGTTATGGAAGCGCCTTTTATAGGTGCTTTCTTTTTTCTGCGTCCACCTAGGTAACTTTTTTAGCCCAAAAGAGATCGATCTCAAGAGTAAGTACGATTTTCCGCTTCCTGTGGTACCCTAGTCTATTCCAATACTTTGGTACTTGTTAATTTTCCACGATTTACTTTCTGGATTACTTGGTTGAGGGATTGTGGTTTTTTCTTGCTTGTCAGTCTGACTCTTCGAACTGTATATTCTTCCATTATAAATGTTAGAAGCAAGGTCAGCATCATCAAAGCGGGCAACATGAGATATTCGCTTTTCTTAGCTCCTATAAGCGCTAAGATGATAAAGCCAATTTTTGACAAGCCTAAAATAAATACCACTCGATCAGATTTAATGCCACTTCGCATTAAAAAATGGTGAATGTGGCTTTTATCTGCAAGAAATGGAGATTGCCTCCGCTTGATCCGACGGTAAAATACCCGTAAGGTATCAAATAGTGGTAATAAGAGGAGAGAAAAGGAAGTTGCAAATGGCGAATTAAACCTGTAATAGTCCCATGGTGATAAGGCACCATTTTTTTTCACAAAAACTATTACGAGTACTGCGATAATGAATCCAACTGAAAGAGATCCCGTATCTCCCATAAATATTTTGGCAGGATGCCAGTTGTAAATCAGAAAACCCAATAGACTCCCAGCGATCGAAAGGCAAAGCATGGCGTATTTCCATTCATTTATTTGGAAAAACCATACTGTTAGAAAAGTCATTATGATTAAAGCAATGGTAGCAGCTAATCCATCGCAGCCATCAATGAAATTAAACGCATTCGTAACCCCCAGCAAAAATAATATAGTTACTAGTACACCTATTTCATGAGAAATCTCTTGGATGCCAAAAAAAACCATAAAATTCCGAAAAATAGAGTTCTCCAGGGCCTATAATCAATAAACTGGCAAAAAATTGACTAAAAAGTTTTGTTTTGGGGCTTAAGTCTAGTAGGTCGTCAGAAAACCCAATAAGCATATGGAGAAACAAACCTAAAAATAGAAATTTAAGCTCACTAAAACTTGATAAATCCATCCAAACTACGCTTGTTAAAATTATACTGACTACAATAACTATCCCCCCCATAGAAGGAGTCTTCTCTAGATGTATTCTTCTTCCACCCGGATTATCAGTTAACTTCTTCGCATGTAAAAAGTGAATCAGTATGGGAATCAGTAGTAAGCATAAGAAAAAACTCAATAAAAAGGGTAAAAGGAAACTCATGATTGCTTGACCTTACTAGAATGATTGTTTACCGCGTATTTGGGAATTTGGAAAAGGCTTTCTCTTCATTTAAAATCCAATAATCTCACGTAATTGAATAATAATGTAACCGAGGTGAAGCCCGCTTTTAATCTTTTGGAAAACGGCTCTAAAATTAAGTATAAATAATTGATAAACACTTAACTTATCCTAAAATACGTAAAAAATAGTGAGCTGGATTTAGTGCGTTTCAACTGCCATTTTTTGCTGCTTTTTCCCTATTTTTGTTTTATGCTTACCATCCATAATCTGGCCTATTACCTCGGAGGTCGCGCGCTCTATCGAAATGCCTCCCTCCACATAAAACCGAAAGATAAAATTGGCCTCATAGGCCAAAACGGTACAGGGAAATCCACCCTCCTGAAACTCATTGTGGGAGACTATCAGCCACAGAAGGGGAGATCCAAAAAGCAAAGGACACCACCATCGGATTCCTGAACCAAGACCTGCTGTCCTACCTCTCTGACGACAGCATCCTCGATGTGGCTCTCGAGGCATTTAAAGAAACACTCGCCCTACAAGAGGAAATCGATCAGATCCTGAAAAAACTGGAAACAGACTACTCCGAAGAGACACTGAACAAGCTGGCATCGCTCCAAGAACGCTTTGAAAGCCAAGATGGCTATGCCCTTAAAGCGAAAGCCGCCGCCGTCCTCGAAGGGATCGGCTTCCGTACAGAAGAACTCTCCCGACCCCTGAAAACCTTCTCAGGAGGCTGGCGCATGCGCGTCATGCTGGCCAAACTCCTCCTCGAAAAGCCTGCACTCCTCATGCTCGATGAGCCTACTAACCACCTCGACCTGCCTTCCATCCAATGGGTGGAAAACTACCTAAAAACCTATGAAGGGGCTGTCATCGTAGTCTCCCATGACCGAGAATTTCTCGACAACTGTGTCTCTTCCATCGTGGAAGTGAGCGGAGGAAACCTAATTCCCTATGCCGGAAATTATTCCTTCTACCAAAGAGAAAAGCGGGAGCGCATGGAAATCCAACAAAATGCCTACGAGAACCAGCAGCAGATGATCAAGCAGACCGAACGCTTTATCGAACGCTTCCGCGCTAAGGCCACTAAAGCCAATCAGGTGCAGTCTCGTGTGAAAGCCTCGAGCGCCTTGACCGCGTGGATGAGGTAGTGGACGATACAGTAGAGGTCAATTTTAAATTCCGCTTCAGTGTGAAGTCCGGTCGCGATGTGCTGGAAATGGAGCATGTAAGCAAAAGCTATGGAGATCACATCCATATCTTGAAAAATAGCTCCGGCAGAATCGAAAGAGGAGATAAAATCGCCCTTATCGGCGCGAATGGCAAGGGTAAATCCACCCTCCTCCGCATCATCGATAGCTCAGAGCCTATACAGACTGGCACCCGCAGGTCAGGACATAATGTGATCAAATCATTCTTTGCGCAGCACCAACTCGAAGCACTGAATGTAGAGAACGAAATCTTGCAAGAACTGGCACAAGCAGGCAGCGATAAAACGGAAATGGAGCTGCGCAATGTGCTGGGATGCTTCCTCTTTCGCGATGAAGATGTCTTTAAAAAGATTAAAGTACTCTCCGGTGGCGAAAAATCTCGCGTGGCGCTGGCCAAAACCCTGATCTCCGAGGCCAACTTCCTGCTCCTAGATGAACCTACTAACCACCTGGACATGCAGTCGGTGAATATTCTGATCCAAGCACTGCAGCAGTATGAGGGGACCTTCGTGACCGTCTCCCATGACCGACAGTTTATCCGTGGCGTGGCAAATAAAATTTGGTACATAGAAGACCTGGAGCTCAAGGAATACCCAGGAACCTATGCGGAATTTGAGGCCTTCCAGGCCAAAGTACAAGCCGAAAAAGCAGCGGAGGAAGCGGGCAAAAACCAAGAAGCAGCCAAGCAGAAAGCTGAGACCTCTGCCCCGAAAAAGCCCCGCAGCGAAAAACAAAGCCCCGAACAGGCAGCCGCTAAAAAGGCTTTGAAACAAAAACAACGGCAGCTTGAAGAAATCGAAAAGGCGCTGATGCTGGCCGAAAAACGCTGCCAAGAACAGGAGGCGCTGCTCGCAGACCCAGCGCTCTATGCCGATGCAGCACGCATGCAGCAGGAACAAGCGCTTTATGCGCAATACCAAGAAGATCTAAACGTTAAAACGACACAATGGGAACAGCTAGTAGAAGAAGTCGATCAACTTACAGCCGAGACAGAAGGCTGAGGAAACGCTTGCCCTCAGATAAATTCCTGTGGGTACTCAGCAGCCTGTTACTGATTATCAGTAGCCTATCACTTCAGGCGCAAGTGCTGCACAACCAAGTGATGGAAGAAAATATCGTCTCTGTGCGCCTTTTTCCTCGGAGTTCCGAATTCGCAGCGCAGATGCGACCCGCTGTTATTCCTTTGCGCGGGAGCGCACCGCTAAGACTTTCCTTCGATGACCTAGCCTATGATCCGGATATGTACAGTGCGAAACTGATCCACTGTAATGCCGACTGGACGCCTTCCGACCTGCGCGATAATGATTTTTTAGATCAGTTTAATGAATTTAACCTGACCGACTATCAGTATGCCATCGATACGCGGGTGCCTTACATCCACTTTAATTTCGATATTCCGTCTGTCACCAAGTCGGGAAATTATGTGATTCGCGTCTACAGGGCAGAAACGAGAGCCAAACCATCCTCACACAGCGCTTTATGGTTTTCGATAACCAAGTGAAAGCCGGTGTGGAAATCGTGCCGCCCTCACAAACTTCCCAGCGGCGCTTGATGCAGCAGTTGAACATCATGCTCAACTATGGCGCGCGTGAGGTCTTCGATCCCCGGAATGCCATCCGCGTGGTGGTGCGCCAAAACCAGCGCTGGGATAATGCGATCTACGGCCTGACGCCAACTATGATTCGGGAAAACCAGCAGACCATGGAGTTCCGAAATTTCGATGGCTCCAACGCCTTTCTTGCCGGAAACGAATTTCGTTTTGCTGACCTGCGTTTCGTGCGCACCCGGGGTGCCAATATCGCTCGCGTGGCCATGGAGGAGGATATCGTCTATGCGGAGACCGTGCCCGAGCCCATTCGCCGCGGCCAAGCTTACTCCCAGTACCTGGACATGAATGGTCAGTACGGAATCTTTACCGCCGACCGCCAAAATTTCGACCTGGAAAGTGAGTATATGCTGGTCACCTTCAACTTGAAAAACGAGGGGGTGCGCGATACTCCCTATGTGGTAGGAGCACTGACGGGCTGGGGAACTATGGATGACGCGAAGATGAGCCTCAACAAGGAAACGAACACCTGGCAGACGACCTTGCTGCTCAAGCAGGGATGGTACGATTATCAGTTCGCCTACAAGACACCTGATGGATTCGTCATGTCAGAGCTTGAAGGCGATCACTTCGAGACCGAAAACGAATACGAAGTATTTATCTATTACCGCGATATGGGCTCTCGATACGATGAACTTATCGGTTACACGCATATCAATCCCAATAGAAGAAGATTGTAACGCTGCGCTCACGAAGCTCCTTCTCGACCAGCTTGTTTGACTGCGTACAAGAAGAGGCCCTGGTAGCGCATCAATACCTCCTTTGCGCGTGAGCGCTTATGAAAAAGAAATCCCCACCTTACGAACAGCAGGTGGGGATTTTTATGAAGGTTCAGACGGAGTGTTTTCCAGCGGGGAACATCCCTTTGTGAACTCCCTCCACTTTATCCACTTATTTAGACTCCGAAGGGATGGCTTCCAACCATTTAGGCTTGGTCGTCACCACATGCGCTTGCAGCTGATTCAGCAGGTTATAGATCCCGAAATAGGTTCTGTTGATGTACAAACCATGTCGGCTACCTCGTGCCTGACGTGATTTTTTAAACATCTTATCATTCGAAATCTTATCGCCTAGCTGGAATATTTCCTCGAAGTAGGCATCATTCGCGAAATCAAAACTGTCCACGTGGAAAGGCTTGCCCAGCAGGCGAATCATTTCCTTAAAGACCCCCTTAAAGTAAGCCTTTTCCGTAGGCGTATCCTTATCGGAAATAAATTCCAGACCGTAGAAAATCTGGTCTAACTCCTCCTCACGCATCAGTAAGTCCTTCTTGATCAGGGAGAAATAACCCTTATAAAAGTCCTCAGGGATGACCTTGACACAGCCGAAATCGATGATGGCCAACTTGCCGTCGTTTTGCACGATAAAGTTACCCGGATGCGGATCCGCATGCACCTGCAGCAAGTTGTGCACCTGATGATGGTAGAAATCCCAAAGCGCCTGTCCAATCTTATTTTTATCTTCTTGACTTGGGTTCGTTTCCAGCCACTCCTTGATATGCTGCCCGTCGATCCAGTCCATGGTGATGATGCGCTCACTACTTAATTCCTTATAGTAATCTGGAAAAGCCAAGTTCGGGATGTCCGCGCAGGCAGCTGAAATCTCTAAAGAGCGCGCCACCTCCAACTTATAATCCGTTTCCTCTAAGAGCTTCTCTTCCACTTCTTCCATGTAGTGATCCAGCTCCTTTTCATTCATATTTAACAGACGCAGCGCGAAAGGACGCACCAGTTTTAAATCAGAAGAAACTGAGTCCGCCACCCCCGGATACTGAATTTTAACCGCCAGCTTCTTGCCATCCTTCGTCGCCTGATGCACCTGCCCGATAGAAGCCGCATTCACCGCAGACTTCGTAAAGGTGTCGTACATGGTTTCAGGCGTTTTGCCGAAGTATTTTTGGAAGGTCTTGACGACCAAAGGATACGATAGGGGAGGGGCACTGTACTGGGCCATGGTAAACTTGTCTTGATAAGCCCTCGGTAACAAGTTCTTATCCATAGACATCATCTGCGCCACCTTCAGCGCCGAGCCCTTCAGCTCACTAAGCGAAGCATAGATGTCGGTAGCGTTATTGGTATGTAGCTCCTCTTTCGAAAGGGAGGGATTCACCACTTTTTTTGCATAGTGCTTCACGTAGTTTCCGCCCACCTTTGCACCCGTCCGAATGAATTTAGCAGCACGCTGCACCTTCGATACCGGAATGCTTTCCTGTTCTTGCACCTTATTACTCATGGCGATTATTTAGATTGATACATAAATTTCACAAAATCAATGAACGTGTCCACCGCACTTTTTCCCATCAGGTCAAATGCCAAGTTGACAGACTTCTCGATCGCAGCATCCGTTTTCTCAAAACCCGGACTGGTGTCCTTGATCCAAAAACGGAACACAAACCACAACTGAAACCACATGGCATCCGCGTAGCGATCCGAGATCACCGGACGACTTGCGATTTCATCCGTTTCTTTGCCCTCTAAAATCAACTCGTTCGCAAAGTCACGAAACTTCCCCTTAAAGGCTTTCACCTCCTCCGGAAACTGCTGCTTTAAGGCCTTCGGGTCGTGCCCGTATAGACTTAATAGATAGGAACGGTTTTTCTTCCACTCCTCGATAATGGTAAATAAAAAGCCGAGTAATTTCTCCCGCGCACTATAGGTGGCATACACTTCCTGCTCCTCTAACTGCTTCAGGGTAGCATCATATATAGAAACCCAAACAGCCGACTTAATCGCCGTAAAGGAAGTAAAATAGGTATAGATATCGGATTCCTGCATGTCTAAACTCTTTGCGAACTTAAACATGGACGCAGGCTCCTTGCCTTCTTCTAAAACATGTAAAACATAACCATTTAATATGGCCGTTCTTGGGTCCACAGTGGACGGCTGCTGTGCTGTCGTATTCTCCATAATATATCAACTTACTTCCCTTTTAACAGCCAAACCCCCGCTTAAGTTTAGGATTTCATAGCGAAATAGGGCTTGAATTGCTTTTTCTTTCTGCCTGCCCACGGTTCCTTGTTGCTTTTTCCTCCTCATTTTTTTTCGGGCCGCGCTCCGCGCAAAATGTACGCGTAAAAAAAAATAGCGCCCCAGATTATCCGAGGCGCTATGTGTAGAACAGCGGGCTTTTCTGAATGAAAAAAACAGAAATCCTTACTGCTTCACTTCTTGAAAAACAAAATTGTGATTCGTGTAAATACAAATGTCCGCTGCCACCGTAAGCGATTCGCGCACCATCTCCTCGGCACTCAGCTGAGGTGCAAACTTCATCAGCGCCCGCGCAGCCGCCTGGGCGTACATGCTGCCAGAACCGATCGTCGCGATGCCCATATCCGGCTCGATCACATCTCCAGTACCGGAAATAATCAACACATCTTCAGCATCCGCCACGATCATCATCGCCTCCAAGCGACTCAACATGCGATCCATACGCCATTCCTTAGCCAGCTCCACCGCAGCCCGTTTCATCTGTTGATTGTGCTCACCCAGCTTGGCCTCGAACTTTTCCAGCAGCGTAAAAGCATCCGCCGTAGAGCCAGCGAAACCAGTTACCACCTTACCCCCGAGGAGCGTACGCACCTTATTGACACTACTTTTAGCGACCGTGTTGCCCATCGTCGCCTGCCCGTCGGCACCGACCACCACACGCCCCGCATGTTTGATCGCTACTACAGTAGTTGCTTTTATCGTTTCCATAAACTTATTTTTCTGTAAAAGTAGAAGAAGTCCTACACCGTGCAGGACTTCTTCAAAGAAAGGATACTATTAAACCAAAATCCTAACCGGATCTTCTAGTAATTGTTTGAAGGTCTGCAAGAAAGCAGAGCCCACCGCGCCATCCACCACACGGTGATCGCAGGAAAGGGTTACCTTCATCACATTACCTACCTGCATCTGACCATCCTTCACGATGACCGTCTCCTTAATGCCACCCACAGCCATGATACACGCATCAGGCGGATTAATGATCGCAGTAAATTCTTCTATACCGAACATGCCAAGGTTCGAAATGGTAAAGGTATTCCCCTCCCAATCCTTCGGCTGTAATTCTTTATTCTTCGCTTTAGCCCCCAAGCTCTTCGCCTCCTCAGAAATCTGAGACAGCGATTTCGCGTCCGCAAAACGGATCACTGGTACCAAAAGACCTTCTTCTACAGCTACCGCCATCCCGATATGAATGTGGTCGTTGTAGCGAATTTTATCTCCTAACCAGGAGGAGTTTACTTTCGGATGCTTACGCAAAGCGGCCGCAGCAGCCTTGATCACCATATCATTAAAGGAAAGCTTCACTGAAGAAATCTCGTTCATGCTCTTACGTGCCGCGATCGCCTTGTCCATGTTGATTTCCATGGTCAAGTAAAAATGCGGAGCCGTAAACTTGCTTTCCGCTAAACGCTTGGCGATGGTTTTACGCATCTGAGAAACTTTTTCCTCACGGAAAGATTCTTGACCGATAGCCGGAGCTGCTGCTGCACTGCTGCTAGCTGCCGCCGCTTCAGGAGCCGCAGGGGCTGCCTTCGGCGTAAAGTTTTCTACATCACGCTTGATGATACGTCCACTTTCTCCGGAACCCTTTACCTCACGAATGTCGATGCCTTTTTCTTCTGCTAGACGCTTTGCCAGAGGGGAAGCTTTCAAGCGGCCATTATCTGTGCTGCTCGCCCTGCTGTCCGCACTACTTGCTTTCGGGGTCTCCTTCGCAGGCTCCTCTTGTTTAGGGGCTTCCGCCTTCGCACTTTCCTTAGTAGGGGCGGGGGCTTTTTCTGCTTTCTTCGGAGCATCTTTTTGGCCATGGGCCTTCAAAAGCTTTTCGAAGTCCGCTCCTTTTTCTCCAATGACCGCAATCACACCATCGATAGGCACGGCCTCACCGGCTTCCACACCGATATGCAGCAGCACACCGTCTTCGTAAGATTCCAGCTCCATCGTCGCCTTATCGGTTTCTACCTCTGCGATAATATCACCAGACTTTACCTCGTCACCCACCTTTTTCAACCAAGAAGCGATCGTGCCTTCTTCCATGGTGTCCGACATCTTCGGCATCGTGATCACCGTGGCCGCGATATCCGAGGTGTCTACTTCTTCCGCTTCCTCCGCTTCTGCCGTTTCTGCAGCCTTGCTCTCCTCGCTAGCACTGTCAGCATCGGCTGTTTCTTCTTTTTTAGAAGAATCTGAAGCCTCTCCGTCGCCAACGTTTTCCAGATCCTGAAGTAGATCCGCTATATCTTCACCCTTCTCACCGATGATGGCGATCACACCATTTACCGGCACGGCGTTTTTCTCTTCCACTCCGATATGCAGCAGGATGCCCTCATCATAGGACTCCAGCTCCATCGTCGCTTTATCTGTTTCTACCTCCGCGAGAATATCTCCCGGCTTCACTTCGTCACCAACTTTCTTAAGCCAAGCCGCGATAACACCCTCTTCCATGGTGTCCGACATCTTCGGCATGCGTATGATTTCTGCCATATCTTTATGAGTTCTTTTCTAAAGAAGTATTCAAAAATAGTTGTTTGCTTACGTTATTCAAATTTAAACGCCGTAAATTCGCCTACGTTACAGTACCTGAAGTCAAGATCCACACCCTTCATGCCCACTTTACACCCTTCTGACTCTACTTACCAAGCACCCAGCTGGCTCTTTAACGGTCATCTCCAGACGATCTATCCGGCGCTCTTTCGTAAACCCCATCCCTTACCCTTTGTTCGGGAGCGAATTTTTACGCCAGATGCGGATTTTTTAGCACTTGATCGCCTGCGTCACAAAAATAGCAAAAAAATTCTCATTCTTAGCCATGGTTTAGAAGGAAATAGTAATAGGCCCTACATGACCGGAATGGCGAAATCGTTCTTTTTTAAAGGTTTCGATGTGATTTCCTGGAATTATAGGGGCTGCTCCGGTGAACCTAACCTCCTTCCTCGTTTCTATCATTCAGGAGCGACTGAAGACTTGCATGAAGTAGTAAAATTCGCTAGCAGCGAATATGAAGAGATCTACCTCGTCGGCTTCAGTCTAGGAGGTAATCTTACGCTAAAATATGTAGGGGAACTGGGGGCCGCCAGCGGCAAAATAAAAGGCGTGGCAGCCCTCTCAGTACCTGTACACCTGGCCGATGCCTCCCGCAGGCTCGCAGAAGCGGACAACATACTCTATACCAAACGGTTTTTAAAGACACTAAAAGAAAAAGTAGCCCAAAAAGCCCAAACTTTCCCCGAAATCTTACCTAAGGAGGGGCTGGCCAATATCCGGACGCTGGCCGAGTTCGATGACCGCATCACGGCTCCCCTGCATGGCTTCGCTGGAGCTGCTGACTACTATCAGCAATGCGCCGCCCTGCAGTTTATGCCTGAAATCCGCGTGCCCACCCTGCTACTAAATGCCCAAAACGACCCTTTTCTTAGCCCTAGCTGCTTTCCCTTTGCCCTAGGCAAAAAATCCCAGTACCTACACCTCGAGTTCCCGGAAAAAGGCGGCCATGTGGGCTTTACCCCAAAAGATCGTGCAGAAACTTACTGGTCAGAGCGTAGAGTAGTTGAATTTATGGAAGGCATTGCGTAAATTTTGGAAATCAAAAAAAACGATCCCAACATGTGCGGTAGATATACGCTTTCAAAGAGTAAAGAGGAGCTAGAAAAGTATTTTCAAGCGGAAATGCTGGCCCCTTTTCAGCCGCGCTATAATGCCGCTCCCACCCAGCTGCTACCCCTCATCACTGGGGCTCAGCGAAAAGGCTTTTCCTTTTTTTACTGGGGCATCACTCCGGACTTTGCGAAAAACAAGCCAGTGGCTGAAAAGCTTATCAATGCCCGCGGAGAAACGGTGCAGGAGAAGGTTTCCTTTCGCAAGGGCTTCCAGCAGCGCCGCTGCATCATTCCTGCTGATGGCTTCTATGAGTGGAAGCGCGTCGGGAAAAAGACGAAAATTCCCTACCGCTTTACGTTAGAAGATGGGGGGCTTTTTGCTTTTGCAGGCATCTGGGAAGAGTATGAGACCACCTCCGGAGAGTCGCGCCACACCTTTCTGATCATCACCTGCAGCCCGAATGCGCTGGTAGAGGAGGTGCACGACCGTATGCCTGTGATCCTAGATCGGGAAGCACAGCAGCGCTGGCTCGACCCGTACAGCTCGGCACAAACCCTTCAGGACTGCCTACAACCCTTTTCCGCGGAGCGCATGTTGAGCTACCCCGTGTCGCCTATGGTGAATCATGCCGCCCAGGACCACCCTAGCATGATCCGTCGCACTGATCCCATGGATCAATTTGGAAATTATACCCTATTCGGATAAAAATATGCAAGACATTCATCTTTTAGACTTGAAATTTCAGGAGGCCGCCGAAGCGATAGCCTCTTTTTTAGTGGAAACACCGGAGGACGGGCTTCTGCTCATCGAATCTGGCCCCGAAAGTACCCATGCCCAGCTAGAGGCAGCCATCCGGGAGAAGGGCTTTGACCCGGCTGACGTGCGCCATGTGCTGCTTACCCACATCCATTTTGACCATGCCGGTGCAGCGTGGAAGTGGGCGGCCCGCGGGGCCAAAGTCTACGTACATCCCGTCGGTCTTCCGCATTTGGCCTCACCTGAAAAGCTTTGGAACTCGGCAGCCCAGATTTACGGAGACGACATGGAGCGCCTCTGGGGCAGCATGGAGCCGATCGCAGAAGAGTACCTCTACGCCGTAAGCCATGAGGAAGTGCTGCAGATCGGAGGGCTAACGATAAAAGCCCTGCATACGCCCGGTCACGCCGTACACCATGTCGCCTATAAGCTCGGAGACAGTATCTTTACCGGTGATGTGGCCGGTGTAAAAATCCAGGCAGGCCCTGTGGTGCCCCCCTGTCCACCGCCCGATATTCATATCCCAGACTGGAAAGCCTCCATCGCATTGCTCCGACAGGAGCGCCCCGCCCGCCTGCTGCTCACCCATTATGGTGAAATCCAAGAGGTCGACGCACACCTACAGGCGCTGGAAGCTATCCTCGACGACTGGGCCGGCTGGATAAAGCCCCACTTCGACGCAGGCACCAATCCGGCAGAAATTACACCTGCTTTTATGGCCTATACCGAGGGACAGCTGCGCGAAAAAGGATGTTCAGATGCGCTCATACAGGTATATCAGTACGCGAATCCCAGCTGGATGTCCGTGGCAGGATTACTTCGCTTTTGGAAATTAAAGGCAAGTGGCCGTATTTTGTAGGCCCAAACAAAGAAAATACTGAACAGCGGACCCCACGTTCCGTTTTCATATAAACCCAAATAAACGTTTATCCTACCATGAAAAGAGCCAGAATCAGCGGCGTAGGCCATTATCTGCCCGAAAGAGTGATCACTAACGAGTACCTGTCCACCCTCATGAATACGAATAACGAGTGGATCGTGGAGCGCACCGGCATCGAATCCCGTCGCTGGTTTACGCCGGGGAAGGATACCGTCACGAGTATGTCCGTGGAAGCCACTAAGATGGCACTGGAGCGGGCGGGCCTCGGCCCAAAGGACATCGATTTTATCGTATTCGCTACCATCACCCCCGATTATTTCTTGCCCGGGAATGGCGTGCTCTTGCAGCGTGAACTCGGTATGGAAGGCATCGGTGCACTCGATATCCGGAATGCCTGCTCCGGCTTTATCTACGCGATCTCCGTGGCAGACCAGTTCATTCGCACGGGCATGTATAAAAATATATTGGTCGTAGGAGCGGAAATCCAATCCTCCGCGCTCGATAAAAGCGATGAAGGACGCTCCAGCGCCGTGATTTTCGCCGATGGAGCGGGGGCTGCCATCCTCACGGCTGTAGAAGACGATCAGCCGCATATTTTAAGCACGCACTTACACGCAGATGGAAATTTCGCCGAAGAATTATACTGTAAAGATCCCGGTAGCAGCCGCGAAGACCGTCTGTCCGCCGCCTTGCTGGAGACAGGCAGCCACTTTTTGCGTATGAACGGAAATGCCGTATTCAAGCATGCTGTGGTGCGTTTCCAAGAGGTGATTTTAGAGGCACTCCAAGCGAATAGCATGCAGCCAGCGGACATCGACCTGCTCGTGCCCCATCAGGCGAATCTTCGTATCAGTAATTATATTCAGCAGAAAATGGGTCTTCCGGATGAAAAGGTGTTTAATAACATCATGTACGTGGGGAACACCACCGCCGGGACGATTCCGATCGCGCTGAGCGAAGCCTGGGAGCAGGGCCGCCTGAAGGAGGGAGATCTGGTTTGCCTGGCCGCTTTTGGCAGTGGTTTTGCGTGGGCATCTGCGCTCCTACGCTGGTAAGGGCATCTGTTGGCCCGTTTTTTGGCCGCGGCCAAAGGATGAGAATAAAATAACATTACCAATTTAAATGCGTAATATTATCAGGTAAATAGAGAGAAAACTGTTTTTCTGTTAAGTTCATTGTCCCTCTTAGGTGACGGGCAAGTAAGACTTAAATAACATCATAGACCATGAAATTTCGAACTAGTCCAAGTCTTTTCGCTCTCTTCGTAAGCATCTGCTACTTCGGGGGTATGTTCCACACCTTCGGGCAGCAGCGGGATGCCGCTATCCAAACGATTTACAGCGCAGACAGCAGTCTAAAAGCATCCGGCGTTATCGCACAGGGAAGCATGCAGGGGCTTTGGCGCTTCGAAGATCCGAAGACAGGGAGGCTGCTGCAGACAGCGAATTTCCTAAACGGCAAGCGAGACGGGGCGGCGCAGGCCTTTCACCCTTCTGGCCAAAAAGCCGTAGAGGCAAATTACCGAAACGGGATTTTGAACGGGCCTTTTGCCGCTTTCGACCAGTCTGGAGCGCTTATCGAGCAGAAAATCTATGAGGACAGCGTCTTAGTAGGCCCTTATAAGTCTTTTTTCGGTAGAGAAAATGTGCCCAGCTTCGTGGATCCTCGCCAGGTGAAAGAAGAAGGTCAGTATGTAAACGGAAAAAAAGATGGGCGCTGGATGACGTACTTTTATTTCGGTCAACTCGGTATGGTGCAGACCTTTAAAGAGGGTGTCCAAGAGGGTCCTTATATGGAGTACCACCCAGACGGTTTTTTGGTTTCAGAAGTGATGTATAAGGGAGGGGAGCCGCATGGTCCTTTTAAACGCTACTCCTTTGCGAATGTGATCGAAGAGGAGGGAGAGTACAACATGGGGCGCAAAGTAGGGGACTGGGTGACGTATTTCCCAGGCACCAAACGCGTGGCCTCCGAAACGTCTTATGATGACCGTGGTAACCGAACGGGCACCTGGACCTATTATTATGAAAATCGTCGGATAGCCCGGATCGAACGCTATGAAAATGATATTCCCGTGGGCACCTGGGAGGAATTTTATCCCGACCGCACCCTTTCGAAGCGTAAAACCTATAAGCTTGGGGTGCCTGTCGGCAAATATGAAGAATTTCATGCAGATGGCAGCCCCTCAGTGACGGGCGAGTTTAATGAGTCGGGGATGCGCACGGGAATTTGGAGAAATTTTCATCCAGAAGGTCAGCTGTACAGCATCGGAGAGTATCGGAATAATGTGAAGACGGGCAACTGGAAATACTTTAACCGTATCGGGATATTAATAGCGGAAGGCGAATACCTTTTAGGAGCAGAAAATGGACAGTGGGTGTACTACTATGATGGGGGGCAGCTGAAGAGCATCGGCAGCTACCGCCTTGGTAATGAGCACGGTACTTGGGGGTTGTTTTATGACAACAAGCAGCTCACGCAGGAAGAGTTTTGGACCAATGGGCGTCTGATGAACGTGGGAGATTATTTTAGTTTTGATGGCAGTAAAACGTGGGACAAGGGAACGCTCCAAGACGGAAATGGTGTTCGCATCACCTACTACATCGATGGTCGTAAGGAGTCCGAGGGCATGTACAGCGATGGCCGTGCTACGGGAACATGGATTTATTACCATGAAAATGGACGCAAGGCTTCCGAAGGAGAGATGATCGAGGGGAAAAAGCAGGGGCAGTGGCGCTACTTTAATATCAATGGTCGTCTGCAAGAGGTTCTTGTTTTCGATGATGATGAGCTGGTTCCAGAGCAAGAGCCAGAGCCTGAGATAAATTTCCAGCGCTTCTAAATTTATTTGAAGGTCAAGGAAGGTGGAAGCCGCAATGCGAATAGCGTGTTGCGGCTCTTTTTTTATTGCCCGAGAGGGCGAACAATTCCCTATGCAGAAGGGTTTTTTAAAGAAAACAGCGATATGTTCGGATTATTTAAGAAAAAGACGCCCATCGAAAAGCTACAAGAAGAGTACAAGGGACTGATGGAAAAAGCCCACAAAATGTCCCATAGTGACCGCACTGCTGCGGACAAGTTGATGGCAGAAGCCGAAGAGGTGGCGAAAAAAATTGATGCCTTAAAGAAGGAGCTAGGCTAAGCTAGGGGTTTAAAAAGTGTTCATACTCACCATGTATACATGCTAAAGCAGGCAAATGCCTGCTTTTTGCTTTTTAGGCGATTTGGCGAATAGCCATCTGCGGGCGTACAGGGAAATATTTTCCTTATTTGGCGTTATAAACATAGGGAAAAACAAGTGTTGGCAGTGTATTTGCCCCATTTGCTTTAGGGCTGTTTCAAAATCATTTATCAAAATTTTATTTATGTTTTTAGCTAATTAATCAGATAAAAATTCCATAAAAAATAATTTTTGCGAAACAAATGCGCTTCGTTGACGTGTAATAAGACAAAGACCTAAACCAAGCAAATATGAAAAAGCAGATCGTTATACGATTACTCCTTATTTTGGGATTAGGAATGGGAGTAATCCTTCAGTCGGAAGCAAGACAGGCTGTTGGCGTAAATTTTCAAGTGTTTTATCAGGAGTTAAGTCCTTATGGGGACTGGGTAATAGATCCTACACATGGGTATATCTGGATTCCAAATGTAAGGGGGAACTTTCAGCCTTACGTCACGAATGGCTACTGGGCTATGACGGAATTTGGCAACACCTGGGTTTCACAGTACCCTTGGGGCTGGGCGCCTTTCCATTATGGGCGCTGGTTCTGGGATGATTTCTATGGCTGGGCATGGGTTCCTGGTTATGAGTGGGCGCCAGCATGGGTCTCCTGGAGACAAGGAGGCGGACACTTCGGTTGGGCACCTTTAGGCCCGGGCTTGAATGTCACCGTGTTTACAGGGATTCCCACTAACCACTGGGTTTTCGTTCCACGTAGAAGGTTTTATCATAGAAATTTTCATCGCCACTTCGTAGGGCCTACTCAGGTGGTGAATATCTACCAGAATACGACGATTATCAACCATACCACCGTGTATAACAATGCCACTTTCTTCTCTGGACCTAGCCGTCAGGAGATTCGTCAGGCGACAAACCAAAATGTGCCCGTCTACCAAGTGCGCCAGGCAAGAAGAGCAGGGCAAACCCAAGTGGGCAACAATGCCATAGAGGTGTACCGTCCGAACTTGACGACCACGCGGGGGGGTGCTGCCGCACGACCTAGTCAAGCGGTGAGCAGGGAGGAATTCCGCAGCCGTCAGCAGCCGAGACAGAGCGCCCCAAATGCCGCCATAGCTGGTGGCAGCTCAGATAGAAGCAGAAATGCAGCACGTGAGGCAGCAGCTCCATCAAGCGGACGGGCAGCACAGCGCGATGCAGTGTATAACGGTACGCAGGGAGGCACGCAAAGTGCAGCGCCTACAAGTCGCCAGCGAGCGCGGGAGCAGCAACAGTTACAGCAGCAGCGCAATGCTCGTGGTCAGCAGCAGGCTGCCCCTCCGGCACAGCAGGCCGTCAGCAGCAGGCAGCTCCTCCTGCCGAGCAGAGAAGCCGTCAGCAGGCTGCTCCTCCGGCACAGCAGGCCGTCAGCAGCAGGCAGCTCCTCCTGCCGAGCAGAGAAGCCGTCAGCAGGCTGCCCCTCCGGCACAGCAGCGCAACTCTGGGGGCACAGTAAACCGCAGCAGTGGGAGTTCTTCCTCTCGGAGTAGCGGTACCGTAAACCGCAGCAGCGGGAGTTCTTCCTCTCGGAGTAGCGGTACCGTAAATCGCAGCAGTGGGAGTTCTTCCTCTCGGAGTAGCGGTACCGTAAATCGCAGTAGCGGGAGTTCTTCCTCTCGGAGTAGCGGCACCGTAAC
>NZ_AJYA01000035.1 GCF_000265075.1 Nitritalea halalkaliphila LW7
TTATATTTTATAATGCAATTTAGCACAGCGCATTCCAATTCACCCCTGGAGACACCTACTTCAAGCATGTTTTTTCTTCCAAGAGTTAAAATAGGTTTGGGGGAAGTGCCGGGGGCCTAGGGTAAAGCGGTGCTAGAGGTTCCCTTTGCCTTCGGGCAAAGCATGCGCTAGCTCCACCTCTTTAGAGGGAAAGCGGCTAAAAACTTTCTTCCCAATTCACCGTAAAATAAAATCATATATGTTTTTTATCCACATTAACCCCAAAAACCATGGACTTTCAAAAGCTTTTAGGTGCATTAGATGTAAAGAAAATAGCCGCCCTCTCGGAGAAGGTGGATCTGGGAAAATTAGTTGAGACGGTGAGTCGCATGGACGAGGCTTCCCTGGCTAAAATGATGAAAATGCTCGAGCGGGCAGGTCAAAACGGCCAGGAGAAAAAGATCCCTGAAGTAAATGGCGACTTTTATGGCTTAGGAAAGACCCTAAGTGCAGAGGATCGAGAGATTCAGCTGAAAGTGCGTGCTTTTATGGAGGAAGAGATCCGCCCGATCGCAAATGACTACTGGAACAGGGCTGAATTTCCTATGCACATTATCCCGAAGATGGCCGAGTTGAACATAGGGGGCTTGATCTATAAAGGGTACGGCTGTCCCGGGAAATCCGCCCTACTGGAAGGCTTCATCGCGATGGAAATGGCACGGGTAGATACCTCCATTTCTACTTTCTTCGGCGTACAGAGCGGTTTGGCGATGGGTTCCATCTACCTGTGTGGCAGTGAGGAACAAAAGCAGGAATTTCTTCCCCCTATGCAGCGACTGGAGAAAATAGGGGCTTTTGGATTAACTGAGCCAGAGGTAGGTTCTGCTGTGGCGGGCGGACTCACTACTACCTGCAAGCGCGAAGGAGATGAGTGGATCCTAAATGGTCAAAAAAAGTGGATCGGCAATGCGACCTTTTCCGACATTACCATCATCTGGGCACGGGACCTGGACTCCCAGCAGGTGAAAGGCTTTATCGTGCCGAAAGATACGCCAGGATTTCAGGCCGAAAAAATGGAAAACAAGATGGCGTTGCGAACCGTCCAAAACGCCCTCATTACGCTTAAGGACTGCCGAGTGCCGGAGTCTTTACGCCTGCAAAAGGCCGAAAGCTTTAAAGACACCGCCGCCGTATTACGCATGACACGGGCCGGGGTGGCTTGGCAAGCGGTGGGCTGTGCCCGAGGTGCTTATGAGGCTGCTCTCGCCTATACGAATAAGCGGGCGCAGTTTGGAAAGCCGATAGCCTCTTATCAGCTGGTGCAGGACCTACTCGTCACCATGCTGGGAGACCTCACGGCCATGCAGACGATGGTACATCGCTTAAGTGTGATGCAGGATGAGGAGGCGCTTTTAGACGAACATGCCTCGCTGGCAAAGGTCTTTTGTACGCTGCGGATGCGTTCGATCGTGGACCATGCTCGCGAGTTATTTGGCGGCAATGGCATCTTGCTAGAGCATGACATCGCGCGTTTTGTGGCAGATGCCGAAGCGATTTACAGCTACGAGGGCACGAAAGAAATCAACTCCTTGATCGTGGGAAGGGCCATTACGGGGCACTCGGCCTTTGTTTAAAGGCGGGTGTGGCTCCTTCCCCTGTTTTGACCCACGAGGACCATTTCGGTAGGAGATGGTCCTTTTTTTATTCCACGTAGGGCAGGCAGTACACATCAGGCTTTTGCTGCTAACTCGGTGGTAAAGCTCGGAAAGGGACTGCATCCTACTTTTCTTTTGCGCTTCAGCGCAAAAGGGAAACCAGCCAGGAAAGGGAAAAACTGGCCTCAGTGCGCATACGCTGCTGCGGCGCAGAAAGCCTGGGCTGCCGAAACACCTGGGCATGAATTCCCTGCATCAGTACCACGACGAGGAAAAAAGGACCATAAAAACTGGGAAAGTAAAATAGACCGCACAGCCCAAAAGAGAGGCCTATCGCATGCAAGGCATAAATACGGTTTTTCAACTTGGCTGCTCCTAAAGGCTTAACTGCGGAGCTAAACCCAAACTGCCTATCGTCTTCTCGGTCTTGGTAGGCGAGTTGAAGCAGATTCGTATAGCTAAGATTCCCGTACAACAAGAACAAAACTCCTATCGGTGCTAGCTCGAAACTGGACCGGAAGGATAGGGGTTTCACTTCAAGGGCGTAATACGTGGGCACCCAAGCGATTCCTGCGACATACAGCAGAGCGACAAGAGCCTCTTTCCAGTGTGGAAGCAGATTAGGCGATAAACTATAAGCAAAAATGAGTAATAAAACAGCGAGGCCGCCGAGACCAGCCGAGAGCAGGAGCTTTACGGGTAAGGTGTACACGATGCAGAGCAGGGCTAAAAGCCCAGCAGCGGTGAGTAAGCCGAAAAATAGCGGTTTAGTATACCGCTGATAGAAGGCTCTGCGTTTACTGCTGATCGCTTGCTCCTTTATTTTTTTGGCATCGAGCAGGTGATCCAGCGTGTAGATGCACCACACAAAAAGGCCTAGTAAAAAGAAGTAAATCGGCGGGATAGCCACCTCCAGAAGAGCGGAGAAAAAGGCCATGCCTCCTAGGCTTCCGCACACGACGTCTAAGGACAGTAAGGAAAAAACAGTAAGGACTTGACGAAGTAGCTTTCCCATAGGCAATAGAACAAAAAAGTCACCCGAGGGTGACCTTTTTTTACAAAACAGAGGAAAATTTATTTCGACTCGAGTGCATTCGCACCCGCTACGATTTCCAAGATTTCATTCGTAATAGCAGCCTGACGGGAACGGTTGTACATCAGACGTAGGTCTTTCAGTAGTTCACCCGCATTTTCCGTTGCCTTATCCATAGCCGTCATTCGCGCACCATGCTCAGAAGCATTACTTTCAAGCACCGTTTTAAAGAATTGGATCTTTAGGGCGGCTGGAACAAGCTCTTCGATGATGTATTCGCGAGAAGGTTCTAAGATGTAGTCCGTTTCCACGGCTTTTGTATCCTCAGAGGCGAGCTGCTCCATGGGGAGAAACTGCTCGGCCATTACTTCTTGTGTCGCTACATTCTTAAACTGGTTGTAAACGATGATCACTTTATCGAAATTTTCATTCACGAAAGACTCCATGGCAAAAGAGGCTGCGCGATTCACATTTTCGAAAGAGACATCAGAGAACACCGTGTAGAAAGTGTCGATTACGGTATGTGGGCCACGTCTGAAGGCATCATAAGCTTTTTTTCCTAATGGCATGATGTGCACATCGAGGGTGGCATATTCGGCTAAGAGCGCTTTGGTCGCTTTTAAAACGTTCGAATTAAAAGCGCCACAAAGCCCTTTATCCGAGGTAACAGGAACTAAAAGCACACGCGTAACCTCTCTTTTTTGGGCATAGATCACGTCTGTCTCCCCTTCAGAAGAAGCCGTTACATTATTTAAAATGCCAGTAAGCTTCTGAGAATAGGGACGCATCTGCGTGATTTTATCCTGAGCTCGACGCAGTTTAGCTGCCGCCACCATTTTCATCGCTTTGGTGATCTGCTGCGTAGAGACGACAGAATTTATTCGTTCTTTAACTTCCTTTAAATTTGCCATGAGGGATATCGGACAACAAGTATCGTAAAGCGGGGGAGCGCTGCTCCCCCAAAATTATTTATGCGTATTTCGGAGCAAGTTCTTTAGCAGCCTTCTCTAAAAGAGGAGCGGCAACATCGATTTTACCAGCCTTGATCGCATCTAAGGCTTCTGTATAGCTTGCGCTTAATAGCGTGTAGAATTCTTTTTCGAAGGCTCTTGCTTTTTCTACTGGAACAGTATCCATAAGACCTTTCGTAGAAGCGTAGATAATCGCCACCTGTAACTCTACGGCTACTGGGGAGTACTGCGCTTGTTTCAGAATCTCTTGGTTTCTTCTACCACGCTCGATTGTACGCTTCGTAGAGGCATCGAGGTCAGAACCGAATTTAGAGAAGGCTTCGAGCTCTCTAAACTGCGCTTGATCCAACTTAAGTGTACCGGCTACTTTCTTCATGGACTTAATCTGAGCAGAACCTCCTACACGTGATACCGAAATACCTACGTTAATGGCAGGACGAATACCTGAGTTAAAGAGATTCGTTTCTAGGAAGATCTGACCATCTGTAATCGAAATTACGTTTGTAGGAATGTAGGCAGAAACGTCAGAAGCTTGCGTTTCGATAATTGGAAGTGCAGTTAAGGAACCTCCACCTTTTACCAGATGCTTGATAGACTCTGGAAGGTCGTTCATTTCCTGCGCGATTTTATCAGAAGAGTTAATTTTCGCTGCTCTTTCTAATAATCTTGAGTGCAGATAGAATACATCCCCAGGGTATGCTTCACGTCCTGGAGGTCTTCTAAGAAGTAGGGAAACTTCACGGTACGCGACAGCTTGCTTGGATAAATCATCATAAACAACGAGTGCAGGACGACCGGTATCACGGAAAAATTCTCCGATAGCCGCACCGGTAAACGGTGCAAAGAACTGCATCGGTGCAGGATCAGAAGCAGAAGCGGAAACCACTACTGTGTAAGGAAGAGCGCCTCCTTTTTCGAGAGCAGCTACTACACCCGCTACGGTAGAGGCTTTTTGGCCGATGGCCACATAAATACAGAATACTGGCTCGCCTTTATCGTAAAACTCTTTTTGGTTCAAGATGGCATCGATAACTACAGCAGTTTTTCCTGTCTGACGGTCACCGATAACAAGCTCACGCTGGCCACGACCGATAGGAATCATGGCGTCTATCGATTTAATACCTGTTTGCAATGGCTCATTTACAGGCTGACGATAGATTACACCAGGAGCTTTACGCTCCAGCGGCATATCGTATAATTCACCTGCTAATGGTCCTTTTCCGTCGATAGGCTGTCCGAGCGTGTTAACCACACGTCCTAACATCCCTTCACCTACGTTGATGGAAGCGATCTGCTTGGTTCTTTTTACAGTATCGCCTTCTTTCACTCCTTTAGAGTCGCCGAAAAGTACCGCACCCACATTATCCTCTTCGAGGTTAAGCACCATCGCTTTCAGACCAGTTTCAAACTCAAGCAATTCACCCGCCTGAGCTTTAGAGAGGCCATAGATACGGGCTACACCATCACCTACTTGGAGGACAGTTCCTACTTCTTCCAATTCAGCTTCAGTTCGGGCGCCTGAGAGCTGCTCTCTCAATATAGCCGAAACTTCATCAGGTCTTACTTCTGCCATTATTCTGTATGATTAAATTGTTAATGCTAATTAATATAATTTTTCGTACTGGTTCTTCGTCAGCTGAAGGCGCAGGGCTCGGAGCTTACCACTTAGTGACTCATCTAACTGACGGTCGTTAACGCGAAGGATAAACCCACCAATAATAGCTGTGTCCACTGTCTCGACCAGCTGAACTTTAGCTAAGCCAGAGATTTCTTTCACTGTGCCCTCGAAGGCTTTGCGAAGCTCATCTGTAAGCGGAAAAGCTGTGGTAACCGTAGCCTCTTGGATGCCTTCATGTACATTATACAAGCGTACAAACTGCTTTAGGATATCCACTGTAAGTGATGCCCTGTTTTTATCCGCTACGATGCGAAGAAAATCTACAGTTAACTTCTGCCCAGAGGTACCAAGAAGCGCCTGTAAGATCGCGAATTTCTTGTCCGAACTCACTACGGGGCTTTTTAATACAAACACAAGCTCTTTATTGGCTTGGCAGGCTTCCATGATCCGATTCACATCGGCTTTCACGGCCTCTAAAACCTTATTTTCAACCGCTAGCTCTAACAGCGACTTGGCATAGCGCGACGCTACTCTAAATTCAGACATGAGGCTTAGGGTTTAATTCAATTTCAAATCTTTCACGAAGGTATCTACTAGCGCCTTCTGCTCAGTATCATTTGCTAAAGATTTTCTTAACAATTTCTCTGTAATGTCTAAACTAAGCTGAGCCACCTGGACCTTCACCTCTGTTAACGCTGCTTTTTTCTCTGTTTCAATAACCGCTTTAGCGTCCTCAATCATACGAGTAGCTTGTGCAGACGCTTGATTTTTCGCTTCTTCAAGCATTTTAGTAGCTGCGTCATTTGCAGACTTCAAAATAGCGTCACGCTCGGCGCGCGCTTCTTGGAGTAAACGCTCGTTTTCAGACTTTAAGTTAGCCATTTCTGCCTTAGCCGCTTCCGCAGCACTTAAAGCTTGTTCGATGGTGGACTCGCGCTCTTCTAAAGCCGCTAGAATAGGCTTCCATGCGAACTTCGCTAAAATGAGTAACAAAGCTAGGAAACCAAGAAGCTGCCAAATAATTAATCCGGAACTAGGGGTTATTAAATCCATGAGTATATCGCTGTATAAATACTAAAATTCAATGAAAAGAGGAGGGCAGCCTAACGCTACCCTCCGGATTCTTTTGTTCTTAGAACTCGAGGCCACCTGCGTTAAGCGCAATAAGTAGGGTTACTACTACTGCGAACAGGGAAACTACCTCGATAAGTGCTGCAATGATAAGCATGGCAGTCTGGATCTTACCAGCAGCCTCAGGCTGACGAGCAATAGATTCCATAGCCTGACCACCAATTCTACCGATACCCATACCTGCGCCAATCGCGATGATACCAGCACCGATGCCAGCTCCTAAAAGGGCTAGACCTGCAGACAACAATAATGAAGTTAACATACGTGTTATAGTTATAAATTGAACAAAGAAATTGCTTTAGAATAAGAATTAATGGTGCTCATGCTCCGCTACAGCAGAACCGATGTACATCGCAGTGAAGAGCGTAAATACGTAAGCCTGAATAGTCGCAACCAGTAATTCGATGATATTTAAGAAGGTCACCATTAGCGTACTTACCACTCCGATAGCATAAGATTCAAACATAAAAACCAATGCAATGAAGGCCAAGATAACGATATGACCCGCAGTAATCGCCACGAAAAGACGTACCATAAGGGCAAATGGCTTAGTAAAGAGTCCTAAGATCTCCACARGCACGATAACAAACAAAATGGGGAAAGGCACTCCTGGTGTTGCGAAAACATGCTTCCAATATTCTTTATTCCCATTTAGATTCACCACTACAAAAGTTAACATGGCCAAGGTAAAGGTTACAGCGATATTCCCTGTAAGGTTAGCAGCACCTGGTAATAAGCCAAGAAGGTTTCCGAACCAAATAAAGAAAAATAAAGTAAGCAAGTAAGGAACAAACTTCATGTAACCCGGACCGATAGATTTCTTTGCGATTTCATCGCGAACGAAAATAACGATCGGCTCGATAAAAGAAGCTACTCCTTTAGGTGCTTTCACACCGTTTTTCTTGTAGTAAGAAGATGAACTTAAAAGAATCGCTACAAGTACTACAAGCACTAAAAAGAGCATCATCACGTTTTTCGAAATGGATATGTCGACAAAAGACGCACCATCGAGACGGCCTAAATGCTCATGATCATCGATATAATATCCTTCATGGGCAAACTCTTTACCGAACTTATGCGTAACAGGATCTTGGAAGTCAGACGATGAAAACACCTTTAGCCCATGATCTTTCGCGTAGACGATAACCGGTAAGGGAAGCGTAACATGCTTGTCTCCGAAAGTAGCAAAATGCCACTCATAGGAATCCATAATGTGGTGCATGATGAAGCCTGTTTTATCCTCTTCATCAGATGCGGCGGCTACCTGGGGTACTGTAGCTAGGAAAAATGCTGACAGTAAGAAACTTAGGTAAAGAAATTTACGGAACATCAAATTGTTTTTTAGAACCTACCTTGAATGCGGGCGCAAATTAGCTATTAAGGAGTGAATATCAAATATTAAGTACAACAAATAAATAAGGAAGAAATTGACGATAAACCATAATACGTCGTTTATGTTTGATAACAGCATATAGCTGATAAACGCTAGACACCCTAAAACCCGAATTACCGTCAGGCCCAAAAGCATATTTGTAGTATTTTCTCCTGCAAAAAGGCCTTTTCTCACCATAACAATCCTTGTAATCCCTACAAATAAGGTGAAGAACAGAAGAATATTCCAAACCTGAGAACTGCCAASCCAAGGGCTCCCAGATATTTTTGCAAAATAACTATAGCAAGCCCTACAATCCCACTTAGACCCATCAGACGCAGCCAAAACGAAGCCATTACTTCCTAAAATTTTTACCTAAACTAAACTTATTTATTGTCATTTTTTCATCGATACAAAAAGTTGATAAAAGGCCAGCCCTATCGATAAAAAAAAGGAAGAGTAACAGCCACAGGGGAAACTGCATGGAAGAGCGCTGCTGCAGGTACCAGCCTAAGCCCGTTCCACCACCGATGATGCCGAACAGCTGAAAAGAAAGGCCTATGTATTTAACATAGGCCGGAACTTGTTTATCTGATTTGGATGAATCCTTCATAAACCTTATGCCACAGTAGCTTTTTCCTGTTTTTCGGCCACGCGACCAGCACTCTGCTTCTGGGTGGTACCCATCTGACACTTCCCATCGAAATGGGCCCCACTCTCCACTACTAATTTTTCTGTAATGATATCACCTGAAATGTGCGCCGTTTTCTGCAGTAGCAGCAGTCCATAACACGTCACGACACCATCTACCTTTCCAGCGATTTCCAGTTCCGAGGCGAAAATTTCCCCTTTGACACGAGCGGAATCTCCCAATACAATTTTACTCTTAGACTCTAAGCGCCCTTCAAAATTCCCCTCTATGCGAATGTTCCCCTGACTGGTAATGTTCCCTACGATCGTCGTTTCCTTCGAAATAACATTACTGGAAGTCACCAGCTGGGTCGTCGCCTTTTTGTCCTCTTGCTTATTACTATTGAACATGTTGTATGGATTTTAATCAAACTTTATAAATTCTTGTGGATTTACTGGACTTCCGCGGTACCATAATTCAAAGTGCAGGTGCTCTCCTGAGCTCAGCTCGCCAGTACCCCCGATGATCGCGATAGGCTCACCAGCAGTCACGGCATCCCCAATTTTTTTCAATAATACTGAATTATGCTTGTAAAAGGAAATCAAATCCCCATCATGCTGAATGCCAATAACATGACCGGTATCTAAAGTCCAGCTCGCAAAGATCACGCGACCTCCCGTTACTGCCTTTACAGGCTCGTTTTCCTTACTTAATATATCCACCCCGAAGTGCTGCTGCCCAGGATTAAATGCGCTGATGACCATGCCGCGCAGGGGCGCAAAGAAATAGGTCTCCCCTCCTGGCGTGCGGATTCCCTCCACCCGATCTGCATAGGGACCTACCCCTTCGCGAAACTCAGCGATGATGGCCTCCGTGTCGGCGTTTTTCTCAAATAAATCCAGATCTCTTCGCTGAGGCAGTGCATCCCCCTCCAGCCTATCCGCAGGAGTCGGCTCTTGCTCAGGATCCTCTCCGACCATAATTTGCCGTAGGCCACTTATAAAACGGTCTTTTCTATCCACCTCCACTAACAGAGAATCTACTGTGAGGCTCAGCTCTCGAAGGATCAGGCATTTTCAGTCTCTAAAAACCGCGGATCAGCCCAGCGTTTCAGAAAGGTATTCGCCCCTATAAGCCCCAGAATAAAAAACATCACGAAAGCCACCAGAAAAAGGACCAGTCCGCTCGCCTTGCTCACAGAGAAAGAACGAATGACCGAGAAATCGATCTCACGACGAATGACGATGATGAACTTTTTATTTACCCATTCTTGGGCTTTTTGTTTTAAACTCAAGGCTATATGTACTTTTTATACAATTTTACGGCGAGCGGGCGTTTACATTATGGAGTAATTCCCGTTATTTGCTGCTGGATTTTTATGAAACAGTGCCCAAGCCCAATTCTATTCTACTTATCGAGCTGCCTTATCGGGCTTGTCCTCGGCTTGAGCGCCTGTTCCTCGGAGCGCAACACGTTTACTAATCGCCTGTATCACAATACAACGGCGCGCTTCAATGCTTATTTCTTAGCGGACAGCAAAATTAAGGAATTAGAGCAAATAATCGCTACCACCCATCAAGAGGATTACACAACCATCCTTCCTATTTTTTACCCCATAGATAGTGCCATCGTAGAAGAACATGACGCTTTATTAGAGGATGCCCGCAAGCTGGCCTCTAAAGCCATCGATTGGCATCGCATCAGTAAATGGGTGGATGACAGCTACTTACTACTAGGCATCGTGGACTATTATCGCGCCGATTTCGATGATGCCATCAACACGTTTAAGTACATTAATGTCACCAGTAAGGACGATGCGCTGCGCCACAGAGCCCTGATACAGCTTCTGCGTGCTTTCATCGATTTGGATTATTTCGAAGATGCCACCTTCGTCATCGATTATTTATCGAAAGAAGGTCCTATAGCCGATGAGAATCGTTTTTTACTTTATAAAACGCTGGCGTATTACTACGATAAACGAAACGACTTAAATGGTAAAATCGGAGCTTTAGATCAGGCTGTGATGCTGGCCAGTGACAAAAAAGAGAAATCGCGGCTTAATTTTATCCTCGCGCAGCTCTACGAAGAAGCTGGGATAGAATCCCTCGCCTACTCCTTTTACAGGGAGGCCCAGAAAGGAAACCCTCCCTATGAGCGGTACTTTTTCGCACAGCTTTACGCCCAGAAAGTCGCTGATATCAATAGAAGTAAAGATTTTCAAAAAATCCGTAGCTACTACGATGAGCTGTTTGAAAACAGTAAAAACGTAGAATTCCGCGATGTAATTCTGTACGAAAGAGCCCTATTCGAGCTAAAACAGGATGACCTGGACCTGGCTCGCACACTTTTACGCAGAGGCGCTGCCGAGCAGGGAAAAAACAAAGTCACGAAGGGCTACATCTACGAAAAGTTAGGCACACTGTCTTTCGAGGTGGATCAGGACTACCGCGCTGCCAGCTACTACTACGATTCTGCGTTGCTGCATTTTCGAAAAGGGGATGCGCCTGTGGCGCAAATTAATGCGCGCCACGCGATTTTACATCCCTATGTAAAATATTACGAGACGGTACAGGAAAACGACAGCTTACTTCGTTTAGCCACGCTCAGCCCGAAGGAGCAGGAGGCGTTCGTAGACAAGTTTATCGCCGCGGAGGAGGAACGCCTTATTCGAGAAGCGGAGCGCAAAGTGGTTCCTAAAAGCAGTAGCGTTTTTGATAATTTATTGGCCTTTGGTGGGGGCCGAGGTGGTGGTGCGAACACATTTTATTTTGAAAACCCCGTAGCGATGCAGCAGGGCGCTATCGAGTTTAACCGAGTTTGGGGAATTCGCCCTGTACAGGATAACTGGCGTAGGAGTGCTGCTCAGAGCTTCGGCGGGGAAGAAGAGCCTAGCCCTCGTGCATCCACAGCAGCTATGGAAGAGGCAGACCCAGGGCCTTTGGCTAATTTGCCCGATAGGGGCGCCCTATTAGATGCTATACCGAATAGTCCTCGCGCACAGCAGCGCTTAAAGACAGACTTGGAGGATGCCTTATTCGAATTAGGCAAGCTGCTGCATTTCAGCTTTAAAGCACATGAGTCAGCCATCGACAACTTAGAAAAGTTACTCCAAGATTTCCCTGAGACGAGTAAGCGTCCGGAAACGTACTACACACTGTATCTGGCGCATCGGGAGCTGGGAAAGCCTTCGGACTATCAGGCACGTCTGAACGCAGAATTTCCGCGCTCACCTTTCACCTTTTCTGTTAATAACCCGAATCAGCCGACGGGGAACTTGGCCTACTTAGAATCCTCCAGGCTCTATGATCGGGCCTACACCGCGTATCAGGAGCGCGCCTATGAGGAGGCGAAAGGTCTGGTCACAGAGGCCTTAGAAAAGTATCCGCTGACGCGCAATACGGATCGACTGGTGCTGCTCGACATCATGCTAAGTGGCAAGTTGGAAAGCGAGGGCATGTACCAGTATAAGCTGGAGAAATTTATAGGGGAGAATGAGAATCAGGACTTGGTAAATTTGGCAAGGAAAATGCTGCGTGCGCTGATAGGAGATCCGGAGGAACCCGAGGAGCGCATTGCGGAAGCTTTGCCGCAGGCAAAAGAACCAGAGGCTAAGCCGGATACTGCTGTAGTGGCGCCGGTGATAAGGAGGTGGTTTACAAAGAAAATTTAAAGCAAACCCATATCTTTGTGCTGGCATTAGGTCCGGAGCAGGGCGATGTGAAGGGCTTATTAGCCGAGCTGGAGGAGTTTAATCGCCTCTACTTCGAGGCTTCTAGGCTAAGGAGTGGAAATATGAGCTTAACTTCCGATCAGGTTATTGTGCTGATTAGTCCCTTTAATAACGCGGCTACGGGGCTGGAGTACCTTGATAGGTTAAAGGAGTTCCAGGAGAATTCGTCTTTCTTAACGAAGGAGGAGCTGGCAAATAGCTTTATCATCTCCTTAGAAAATTTCCAGCAGCTAAACCGCAGAAAAGATTTACATGAATATTTACGCTTTTATAAACGTGCCTACAGCTTTTAAGCGCTAGGAGTGTGTTATGACGAAGAAATTAATAATTGGAATTTGGATAGGGTTTACGGCGCTACTGCTCGGAATCGTTTTGTTCATTTGGGCGGTGAGTGCAGACTTTCTGGGGCTTTTCGGCCCCTTGCCGGATTTTAAGACCTTAGAAAACCCGCGTAGTGAGATAGCCTCGGAGCTTTACTCTGCAGATGGGGTACTGCTGGGCAGTTATTTTCGTGAAAATAGAAGCCCCGTGTCCTATAACGATCTTTCGCCGAATTTAGTGAATGCACTAATCGCGACGGAAGACGTGCGCTTCGAGAAGCATTCTGGAATCGATTTTCAGAGTATGGGAAGGGTATTGTTTAAGTCGCTTATCCTGCGCCAAGGTGCTGGTGGAGGAAGTACGCTAAGTCAGCAGACGGCTAAAAACCTGTTTAAAACCCGGCGTTCTGTTAATGAAAGTCCGCTCAACAGGGTGCCGGGGCTCCGCATGCTCATTATTAAAACGAAGGAGTGGATCGTGGCGGCCAAGTTAGAGCGGGCCTATACGAAGAATGAAATTTTAACGATGTATTTGAATACGTCTGAGTTTGGGAGTAATGCTTACGGGATTAAGACGGCTGCTAAAACTTTTTTCAACAAGGCTCCGAATGAATTGAACATCGAAGAGTCTGCTACTCTCGTGGGCCTATTTAAGGCTCCCAGTTATTACAGCCCGATATACAATCCAGAAAACTCGTTACGGAGAAGGAATACTGTGCTGGCGCAGATGCATAAGTATGGATATCTGGAGAAGAGTCTCTATGACTCGTTACGTGTTTTGCCTATCGTTTTAGACTATGCTGTAGAAAGTCAAAATATGGGGGTGGCTACCTACTTTAGAGAAATCGTAAAAGCGGATCTCATCCGCTGGGCGCGAGAAACACTAAAAGCGGACGGCACGCCTTATGACTTATTTGGCGACGGCTTACGCATTTACACGACGGTAGATTCCCGTTTGCAGCGCTATGCCGAGGAGGCTGTAACCGAGCACATGGCAGAGCTACAGAAGGCCTTTATGAGGGAGAATGCAGGTAGAGAGCCCTGGATAGACAGTAATGGTCGGGTCATCGCTGGTTTCATAGAAAATGCAGTAAAACGTACCGATGCCTACAGAAATTTGAATAACCGTTTTAAAGATCGTCCAGATTCAGTGGACTATTATCTCAACCAGAAGAAACGCATGCGTGTGTTTACTTGGGAAGGGGAATTAGACACCCTCATGAGTACCATGGACTCTTTACGTCATTATAAACGCTACCTACAAGCAGGATTTATGTCCTTAGACCCTAAGTCAGGGCATATCAAGGCCTGGGTTGGGGGCATCAACTATAAGCACTTTAAGTTTGACCATGTCAAGCAAAGTAGGCGACAGCCGGGGTCAACATTTAAACCTTTTGTCTATGCTGCTGCGATCGAAAACGGCTACAGTCCCTGCTATTCGGTAGTGGATCAGCCGGTAGAGATCACAACCCCCGGGCAGGAGCGTGGAGGCCTAAAAACGCCGACGGTAAATTCTCTTATGAGAAGATGACGATACGAGCGGCCATGGCACAGTCCATTAATACAGTCACTGCCTTTATGATGAAGAAGCTGGGGCCAAAGGTGGTTGTGGAGACTGCTCGACGCTTAGGCATAGAAAGTCCTCTGGACGAGGTACCGGCATTGTCTTTAGGGACATCAGATGTCTCTGTTTATGAGATGGTAGGCGCTTTTGGTACCTTTTTAAATAAGGGAGAGCACATCACGCCCTTTTACATCGACCGTATCGAAGATAAAAATGGGAATATCATTCAGCAGTTTACTCCTCGAAAACGCTCGGCGATGAGTGAGGAGCATGCCTACCTGATGATACACATGTTAAAAGGAGGTTTTGAAGAACGTCAGGGGACGAGCCAGGGGGTTCCCTTTGCGCTACGCGAAAATAATGAACTCGCAGGAAAGACGGGAACGACACAAAATGCTTCTGATGGCTGGTACATTGGCATGAGCCGCGATCTGGTCAGTGGAGCCTGGGTAGGGGGTGATGACCGTGCCATTCACTTTAGGAGCTGGATTTCTGGCCAGGGGGGTAGAACAGCCCGTCCGATATGGGTCAAGTACATGACGAAGGTGTACGATGATCCTACACTAGGGTATACGAAAGGACCTTTTCCACGGCCGGAGCGACCGCTAAGCGTAGAGATAGACTGTGAGGTATACGAGCGAGAGAGCAGCCGCTTCCGAGATTTTGATTACGATTATAGGCAGAACGATTATTAAGCAAAAAGAAAACAGTCTCTCACCCAGGCTGTTTTTTTTACGATATACAGGATCTATTTTATGAGAGCGACATCCTATACGCCCGATGCTTATGGAGAGCTGCCGGATGCTCCGGGAGTGTACCAGTATTATAATGAAGCGGGCGACCTTATCTATGTGGGCAAAGCCAAAAGCTTGAAAAAGCGCGTTAGCAGCTATTTCTCCAAGACCGTAGGGATGGCCTATAAAACGAAACGCATGGTGAAGGAGATTCGCAAGATCGAGATCATGCTGGTGGATACAGAGCTGGATGCGCTGTTACTTGAAAATAATCTGATCAAGAAGTTCCAACCGAAGTACAACATTCTTCTAAAGGACGACAAGACGTATCCCTACATCGTCATCACGCATGAGCACTTCCCGCGTATTTTCCCGACTCGGAAGCGCTTTAAAAACGCGGGCACCTACTTTGGACCCTTCGCAAGTGTAAAAGCGATGCACAATGTCTTGGGCTTAATTCGTGGTCTATTTAATGTCCGAACATGTAAACTAGACTTGCACCCGGCAAAAATAGGGGAACAAAAGTACAAAGTCTGCTTAGAGTATCACTTAGGTAACTGCCTGGGACCTGTGAAGCCTTACAGGGGGAGCCCGATTATTTAAAGGATATCGAGCAAGCTAAAAACATTTTAAAAGGAAATTTAGGAGTGGCCAAAGCCTATTTTAAAACCCGCATGCAGGAGGCCGCAGAGGCACTGGCCTTTGAACGCGCCCAGCGTTATAAGGATAAACTTGAGCTTTTAGAAAAGTATCAGGCGAAATCCATGCTGGTAAATCCTTCTATAAAGGATGTGGACGTATTTACTTTAGTGACTGACGAACGCATTGCTTTTGTTAACTTTTTAAAGGTGATTAATGGGGCGGTGGTCATCACCAAGACTGTGGAGCTTAAAAAACGGCTAGAAGAAAGCGATCAAGAGCTTATTTTGACGGCTATTATCCGCCTCCGCGAGCAATTTAACAGCACTGCCGAAGAAATCATTACGAATGTGGTCTTCGACGATCCGATAGAGGGCCTAACGATTACGAACCCAAAAATCGGTGATAAGATGCGCTTGATCGAGCTCTCGTTAAAGAATGCGAAGTACTCCAAACAGGAGAAGGCTCTCCAAACGGGTGAGCAGCACGACAAAAAACATCGCGTCCTGCATCAGCTTAAGCAGGATTTATCACTAAAGGAATTACCGCTGCATATAGAATGCTTTGATAACTCAAACATCCAAGGAAACTACCCTGTAGCCAGCATGGTATGCTTTAAAGAAGGAAAGCCTGCTAAAAAAGAATATCGGCATTACCACATTAAAACCGTTATCGGGGCGAATGACTTCGCGAGCATGACAGAAGTGGTAGGCAGACGTTATAAGCACTTGGTAGAAGAGGCCCTACCGCTTCCGCAGCTCATCGTAATCGATGGGGGAAAAGGTCAGCTATCCTCTGCGGTAGAAGCCTTAAAAGAACTTAATCTCTATGGTAAAATCCCAATTATAGGAATTGCGAAACGACTAGAAGAAATTTATTTTCCTGAAGACCAGTACCCCTTGCATATCGATAAGAAATCACCGGCGCTTCAGCTCCTACAGCGCTTACGCGATGAAGCACACCGCTTTGCGATCACGTTCCATCGAAACATTCGAAGCAAACAAAGCCTCGGAACACAGCTGCATACTGTACAAGGCTTCGGACCCGCCACAGCAGAAAAGCTTCTAAAGGAATTTAAGAGTATTAAAAAAATAAAAGAAGCAGATATCACTGAGTGGGAAAAGGTCGTAGGAAAAAAGAAAGCAGCGCTTTTAGATGAAGCCATAAAAAAAGGAGAACTTTAAGTCCTCCTTTTTTCTTATAGCCAACAATGGAAGTTACCACTCCCAAAGTCCATTTTCAAATTCTAGCAAGCGGTACTCGAAATCAAGCGCTTCAATATAGGCTTGGAAATCGGGATTTGGATGGTTTACAGGTATTAAATCGGCAATTAAGGCCTCATCAGGATTCGTGAAACGCCTCACGACGGAGCGAAACATTCTGAGATCGAAAGCCTGATCGTAGGTAAGGTGTTTGCTTGTGTTCGCGTAATTATACCATACGGCATCCTCCCGGTCACTAAAATATTCGTAGAAATCCTTAAAGCGAATAAACCCAATTGTTTTCTGACCTGCATTCGCATTCGTTTGAGAAGGCATTACTAACTCGATATACTTGATATCAAAACGCACTTGCGAATGATGCTTATCGAAAATAAAATCCTCCTTAAAATCTAAGTAGTAAAGATTTTTAACAAAGATCGAATCTCCAGCTGCATTCACCCAAAACCTCTCTTGGAACTCGGAGATAGAAAGCGGTCGCTTGAACTCGTCATCCGCGAAGACCTCTAAAGCATTCTCCTCGACGATGGCCTTGTAAATGTTATTAATAACACCATTTCTTCTTGAGTCACCAGAGCCAAACCAAGAAAGGTTAAACTTTTCACGAAGATCTATTCTCCTCCAAATTTCCACTTGGTACATCTTATCATCTTCCCGAATGGATTTCGCAGAAAATAAGGTATCTACGCGAAACTTTCTGTCACCGTATCCAGACGGACTCACACTCGTAGCCCGCTGGGCAAATGCCGTAGCGCAGAACATGAAGAGAAGAATTCCAATAGCGATACTATACTTTACCTGTGCCATAGACTGCTTATTAATTTATAGGTAAACGAATGAGTGCATTCTGACTAGACTTGATCTTGTTTCCACGGAAGTTCGTCCGTGTTACTTCAGTTACGCGAATAACCAAATCATCTCCTTGTCTAGCAGACTCTAATAACGAACGAACCGCTACATTAGTACCTGTAATCGGCACTGAACCACGTGGAACTTCATTACGGATAAGGATAACCTCTCCTCCTGTGACCTCAAAATTCGCATCGCGTGCCATCGTACGGCCAAATGTCGGCTCAGGGATGGCTTCTACGCGTAAGGTAGTGGGTCCTGGAGAAGGATACGCCTTACTGATATCGATAGGACCACGACCGTCACTTATTCTAACTGTAGGATCCGGAACAGGAACGATTTCGTAGTCTACATTCCCGATTTTATTTCCGCCACTGCTCACCCCGATAACGACTTTGCCACTATTACCCGGAACGATCGTCACTTGACCAGGACGCGTACCTTTAATGGCAGTACCATTAGAGACACTAAATTCCGGAGCGTAAGAGTTACCTAAAGCAGGAACATCTATAATCAAGTCATTCGCGCATTCAGCGTACAAACGATTCACCACCTCCGACTGTACGCGGATAACAGGCTGGGCTACAAAATACTCATAGTCTACCGTTAAAACAGAGTCTTTTCCCGCGATATTTACTGTAATCTCACCTTTTAGCGTTCTCTTGGCTAAACCACGATCATCATAATCGCTTGCTGGCGCAACAGGGAACTCTATTTGGCCAAAGCCATCGATTACCTCTACCTCTTTGCCATCCACAACCATTTTAGGCTGAACAGAAGAGGAGGAAGAAGCGATAAAGAGATTTCCTTCAAATTTAGTACCCGCAGCTACTACATTGGAATTCGCGGCAACACTAGCTTTAAATACATCGGACTTAAAATAAAAGCTACCGATGGAGTTCGAAATGAGCGATAAAGCTTCACTTTCGATATTCAGCACCTCATTTTGAAACTGGGAAATGGTGGCTAAAACCGCACCTACAGGAGACTTTACAAAGTTAAGGTTAACGAAATCCTTGATCCTAGCCTCTCGGTCATTCTTAAATAACTCGATGTCTTTCGCATCTCTGGCAATATCTCCGAATGACACACCATCAATACCCAATTTACCTAGAATACGTACTACTTCTTCAGGAAAGGCGTTCAGCTTTTCCTGCATCTCATACCCTTTTCTCTGATTGTTAAAGATAAAACCAGGAACCTCTACATTTTTTAACGAGGCATTTTTAAAATTTCCTTGCTCATCTTTGACATTCGCTTCGGTAATGACCTCGTTTTTAAGGTCATCCAAATACTTGGTTAGCTCTGCACTTAATGCACGTAGCTCACGTGCTGCCTCTACTTTAGGTAAATCCTGTTCATTATTCCCCTGCTGTTCTACAGTACCTGCAATAGTCGAAACTAAAAACTGGTTTTTTTGGATATAATTTCGGGATGTACGTTCTAAGCTATCGTTAATTAAGACAAACTTCTGAAGGATTTGATTACTTACCTGAAGCGCTAACAGAGCTGTTAACACCAGATACATCATCCCGATCATCCGTTGTCTTGGGGTTTCTTTTCCTCCGGCCATTATATGTTCCTCTTAAAAAAACGCGTTTTTTTAACCTTTCATGGCAGTTAACATCCCACCATATACCTTATTTAGAGCACCTACATTCTGATTGAGTTTCGCCAGCTCTGTTTTAAATGCTTGAGTTTCTTTACCTGCTTCCGTAATACCCTCCATAGCTGTGGCCATGTTCGCGTAAAACTTATTCAGGGTTTTAAGATGACTGTTTGCATCCTGAAGCTCCAGCTCATAGACATTATTAAGGGCCGAAAGATTTTTAGTCACTTGAACGACTTGTCCATGATAGGCCTTGGCATCTGTGGAAGCAGAAGACAATTCATTTAAAGCTTCTGCTGTTTTCCCATAGGAGGCATTGATTGTCACTAAGGATTGAGAGGCTTTTTTTACATTCTCAGCATAATCGTTTGTTGCGACTGCAGCATCGGAAATCTGCCCCATTTTCTCCGCTGAGGTGGCTAAATTCTTAATGCCCTTATTCAAACTTTCGAAAAGCTCTGGGCCTATCTTAGCATCTTCTAATAGCTTGTCCACTTTCTGTGTAAGCGGGTCTCCAGAGACCAAACCAGTAGCTGCCTTCGCGCGAGGAGGTACAGGAGAGCCATCAGCAAGCTCCGGGTATACTTTTGACCAATCTACCTCTTCCTGCTTGGGTTCGAATGCCGAAAAAGCAAAGATGATCGCTTCAGTGGTTAAGCCAAAACCAATCATGATATTAGCTCCCTGCCAATCAAGAATCTTAAACATGGCCCCTAAAATAACAATGGACGCGCCCAGACCATAGATTTTAGGCATCCAGTCTGCATAAAATTTGTACTTAAAAGAAGTTTTGTCAGTTTTCATGTGAAATAAATTGGGGTGCTTTTATGTGTTGTGTTAAATTAACGTTGTCTTCTTCTATTGCCTGCTCCAGAATCCATAGAGCCAGAACGACCGATAAACGTCATAGCTGTTCTAAATCCTATGTGTGCAGCCTTTACATCTTGGTATTCGTACGTTCTGGTACTGGTTTCCAAGTAATGTGCAATGTCCTTCCAAGATCCTCCGCGAATAATTTTTCTTGGCTCATTCGGATCCTTATATACAGGATCTAGGTCCCAGGTCAAAGAACCTGAAATCGGATTATAGGCATCCATTACCCACTCCGCTACATTTCCAGACATGTTATACAGCCCATAACCATTCGGACTAAAAACGTCTACAGGGGCGGTGTAAGCGAATCCATCATCGATGTAGTTACCTCTACCCGGTTTAAAGTTAGCCATCAGGCAACCTCTCTTATTCTTCAGATACGGACCACCCCAAGGATATTTTGCGATTTCTTTTCCTCCACGAGCGGCATACTCCCACTCTGCTTCAGAAGGAAGTCGGAAACTGGGGAAATCATAATCAGAGCGATTATTTGCGTTTAAGTGATAGGTTCTCCATAAAGCATAAAGCTGTGCTTGATCCCAGCTAATACCCACTACAGGATAGTTATCGAAAGCGGGGTGATCAAAATAAAACTCCATCAAAGGATCTCCATAATGATACGAAAAACTTGATGACCATACTGTGGTGTCAGGTAAGATATCATTTAGTGCGATAACAGGAGGGTCTTTTAGCGTAGTCGGCGTACCATAGGCAAACTCTCCATCGCGTACAGCTTCGATAAACTGGCGGTACTTGTTATTAGACACCTCGTACTTATCCATGTAGAAAGCCGAGATGGTCACTTGACGGTTCATAACCGTGTGCGAACGTGCTACATCTTCATCCGCTTGTCCCATCCAAAATGTACCCGCCGGAATGGCGACCATGTCCATAGGAAGCGGCTGCTGCCAGTTAGCACGCTTCGGAACGCCGGTGACTTCGCCTCTCCTATTGTCTTTTTCATTCGATGACCCTCTGCTTCCAAACAGGCTACAGGCCTGAAAGGTGAAGGCGAACACTAAGAGTAGTGCCAGAGGAGCATATCGTTTTGTTGTTCCAGAAAACATATTTACCTATCGTTTTAGCTGTATCTTCGCTTCTAAAAGCTCGAAATATAGACCTTATTTACTTAAATATCCAAAGACTAAATCATTAATTAATACCTAAATCTGGGTGTACGCTGAATCACACGCTGAACTTCTCTCCTTGCCTGCGGCAAATTATACGTCACCATGAACTCGTGACTCGTCGGTGCCTTCGCCTCTAAACCACCAAAAACCAAATCAAACGCATAGCCTACACGAAGCGCATTATTTGGTAACAAGCTGTAACCCAGTAATACAGAAACACCCTCCTGACCTCTGAATGCTAAACCGCCACTAATTGTTCGATTATGTGTCGCAATAACGCTTACATCATACGAAAAATTATTAAAGCCGACAGTTTTAATCAAAAAGCTTGGCTCAAATTCCCACATGGCCAAACTCCGAATTCGATATCCTGCAGTCAAATACGAATGATTGCGCAAGGGGTTTTCTGCACCATCACCAAAATTAAAGGCGGGTTGATTCACATGCCGACTACTGATACCTACGTAATAATCCCGCGTATCGTACACGATACCAGCCCCTATATTAAAATTAATTTGAGTCTCTCTCCCAGCATCTGGAAGCACTAAGTCAGGATTTACAGGATCTAGCTCCCCGAAGCGAATGGTACTAGCGAAAGCTCCCCCGCTTAAACCCATACTTAATACACCCCTACGGATTCTTCTATGATAGGCTACGGAAAGGTTAAGTTCCTGATTTATGGTCGGGCCGATATCATCATTCACGATATTAAGACCGAATCCCAGATTATACTTGTCTAGTCGACCATTAGCCGTAATTAGCTGTGTAGTGGGCGCATTTCCCGTGCCGGTGTAGTTAAACCACTGCGAACGATGGAGAGCAGAAAACACATAACCCGACTCCTGTCCTGCGAAAGCCGGGTTATAAAAGGTCTTATTAAACATGTACTGTGTGAACTGAGGATCCTGTTGAGAAAAACCCTCTTGAATCACGCAGCCAAAAAGGGCGAGCCATGCTAAAAAGAACGTATAAAAAGAAGGCTGTTTAAACATGCTGAAGGAAGTTTCTGGAAATCCATTTCAATTAACACATATTTAAACTGAAATCCACGCTAAAAGATTATAAATTATTTGCTTTTTTTATGTAGAGCTCTAAAGCCCCTGTCATGCTCGGAGCATTCGGCATCGGGGCCTCGATATCTAAAATTAAGCCCTGATCGCGCACCTCTTTGGCCGTAGTAGGCCCAAAAGCCGCGATACGCGTGTTATTTTGCTCAAAATCAGGGAAGTTATGCACCAGCGACTTGATACCAGAAGGGCTAAAAAAAGCTAAAATATCGTATTTAATATCGCGAAGATCAGATAAATCTGCAGCTACGGTATGGTAAATGATCGCCTCCGTAATGGCGATGTTATGCTTCTCCATATAATCCGGGATCTCCGCCTTACGAATATCCGAACATGGGAAAAGATACTTCTCGTTTTTATGCTTCTTGAAATAATCGAATAAATCTGCTGCCGTACGCTGCCCCACGAAAAGCTTGCGCTTACGGATAACGATGTACTTCTGCAGGTAATGCGCCGTCTGCTCTGAAATACAAAAGTACTTCATGTCTGCTGGCATCTCCACCTTTAACTCCTTACAGATCGTAAAGAAATGATCGATCGCATTTCTGCTCGTAAAAATAATCGCCGTATGCTTTAAAATCTCGATCTTCTGCTTGCGAAACTCCCGAATAGGCAGTGGCTCCACTTGAATAAAAGGGCGGAAATCAATTTTTAATTTGTACTTTTCTGCCAGCTGAAAGTACGGTGAATTTACATCAGCAGGCTTAGGCTGTGATACTAAAATGCTCTTTACAGGTTGTAAACGATCCTTCGTAGATACACTCATTTTTTTAGCTTTTCCGTCTTTGGTTTAAGGCTATGATTCAACCGATTAGTAACTTGGCTACAATCAAAGCTGGAATAAGTTCCGCGCTGCAAAGGTAAGCAATTATATGGTATTTTTTAAATGTGCCCAAGTTTATCATTTGGAAGCCCAAAGAAATCACCCCTAACCCATAAAAGCCAAGAAAAGCCCAAAA
>NZ_AJYA01000036.1 GCF_000265075.1 Nitritalea halalkaliphila LW7
ACGGTGAAAGCGAGCAATCCTAACCCACGAAAGAACGAAAGAGCCTTCAGCCCATTACTTTGTAAAACGACCTTAGAGCTTATCGAACGCACAGACAAAAAAGGAATCCCTCTTTTTCGTGATAGAGACTGGGGAGATCAGGGTTTCATCCACCTCTGCTTCGATATTAACGGCATGCAGGCCCTGAAGGCGCGCTGCGCCAAATTTGGCCACCCCTTCACTGTCGATAGTAGCGACAGCTTCGATATGGGAAAAGCAGCAGGACACTTCGCCTACTGTGAAGATCCTGATGGTACACTAATCGAGTTCGTGGAAACACATAAAATCCCGATATTCGAAAAAATCGGTTGGTACTTGAACCTTCAAAAACGTGACCCCGAAAAGCCGCTTCCCCGCTGGCTACTGCATCTGCTTGGACTAAATAAGGTCAAGGGCTAAAAAGAAAAAGCAACCTTAAAAAGGTTGCCATTAGCTCTTTTGAATACCTATGAAGAAAATTTTACTCACACAAAGGTAAGCTGCTTCTCCCGCATCGGGATTAAGCCACTATTATATCGCGTGTACCTGCGTGAAGCCTATATGAAGTTTGCCCCGTCAGCGCATCACTAACGGGGCATCTTTTCTATTTTTTGGTAGGAAGTACCGCTTCTGCCTGTAGTAGAGAAAGCGCAGCTAAGCTCATCGCTTCCACACCGCTTAGAATCGTAGGCTTATAGTCAGGAGCGAAATAAGGCGAGTGTAAGCCAGGTATTTCTAGGCCTTCTGCTTTGGCGCGAGCCAAAAACTCTGGATTACCTGCCCCCAAATAAAACATGCTCAGTGGCACTGGTTTTTCCTGCAGCCCAAAGCGTGAAAAGTCTTCTCCGATCATCTGGGCTTCCACACCTACTACGCGCTCCTGACCGAAATGTTCTTCCATCACCTCGCGTAGCCGCGCCGTTAGCGCCTCATCGTTAATGAGCGCTGGCGTATGTGGTTCGCGAAGCTTGAAGGTAGGCAACTTATCCACTCCAAGGCCAGCCGCTTGCGCTAAGTGCCGGCTCATGTGTTTGATTTGCGCCAGCACCTCTTCCCGTACCTCGGGAGAATAGGTGCGGATGGTCAGTAGCAGCTCCACCTCATCCGGGATGATGTTATGCACCGAGCCCCCGCGGATAGCGCCCACCGTGATGACTGCGGGCGTCGTCGGGGCTAATTTTCTACTGACGATGGTTTGGAAGCTTTGGATCAGCTGCGCACTTAGCACGATGGGGTCGATCGTCGTATGGGGCGCCGCTCCGTGACCACCTTCTCCATAAACGGTGATATTCAGCATGTCCACTCCTGCCATCAAGGGGCCCTCCTTAAAGCCTAGGGTGCCTGCGGGAAGGAAAGGGTCGTCGTGGAGCGCTAGCGCAAAGTCCGGGTAAGGGATCTTCTGGTATAGGCTGTCCTGAAACATCTGGTAGGCGCCCATGCCATTTTCTTCAGCGGGCTGTGCCACCATCACCAGGGTTCCCTTCCAGCGGTTCTTAAACTCCACCAGCGTACGGGCCGTGCCCACGAATACCGTCATGTGAATGTCGTGCCCACAGCTGTGGGCGATATAAGTCTCCTGGCCATCAGCTGTAGTGCCTTTTTTCTTACTCGCGAAGGGTAGGCCAGTCTTCTCTTCCATCGGAAGGGCATCCATGTCCGTGCGGATTAAAACGGTAGGACCCGGGCCATTCTCGAAAACACCCACTACGCCATAGCCGCCGATGCCCGTTTGGACTTGAAAGCCAGCACGCTTCAGTTCATTCGCCATGCGCGCAGAGGTTTCTTTCTCCTGAAGAGAAAGCTCAGGGTTCTGATGCAAATGCTTGTAAAGTGCCTCAAGCTCAGGGTATTCGTATTGAATGTACGCGTTTATGCGACTGTCCTGCGCTTGAAGTTGAGGTGCCGCTAAAAGGAGCCAAAAGAAAAGGAAAGGGAGTAAAAGCTTCATGTATTCGTTTTTAGATTCGGAAACTAGTTAAATAAGACCGAAATTTGTGAAAAAAGTTACAAATTCGTGTAATTACTCCAAACTTCGGAGTGAGCCTTTTAAACCCTAAGCGCATGCCGATTCTTTCCAGTGCTTATTCGAAGCCGCCTTTTTACCTCTTTCACCCGCATCTAGAGACCATCGTGCCCTCCATCTGGCGCCAGGTGCCAGAAATCCACTATCGCCGCGAGCGCATCGACACCCCTGATGGGGATTTCTTAGACTTGGACTGGGCAGAGCTACTAGGCTCTCCGGCCTGTGTGGTGATTTCGCATGGCCTAGAAGGTAGTACCGAGCGGCATTATGTGAAAGGTCTAGTAAAGGCCTTCCACTTACAAGGCATCTCAGCACTCGCATGGAATAACCGTTCCTGCGGAGAGGAAATGAACCGAGGCCCCTTACTCTACCATCACGGCGCCAGCTATGATCTCGAAACCGTGGTGATGCACCTGCTGCAGGCCCGCAAGTATGAAAAGATTTACTTGGTGGGCGTCAGTATGGGCGGCGCACAGACCCTGAAGTACCTCGGAGAAAAGGGGACTCAGCTTCCCTCTAAAATCAAAGCCGCCGCCGTGCACTCCACCCCTTGTAATCTGGCTGACAGCGCCGCTACACTCCACCGGAAGGCGAATACGGTGTATAAGAATAAATTCTTAGGCAAGCTTAAGAAAAAGGTCCGGCTAAAGGCTGAGCAGTTTCCCGAGCTTATCGATCTCGGCCCCTGGAGGGCGTGAAGGATTTCGATACCTTCGACACGCTCTACACGCGACCCTCCACGGCTTTCGCGATGCACAGGATTTTTACGCACAGGTGAGCGCGGACCAGTTTATGCCTGCCATAGAAATCCCGACGCTGATCTTGAACGCGGAAAACGACCCTCTCCTAGAGAAAGATTGTTACCCCTTTGCGCTGGCGCAAAAAAAGCCGGAAATTCATCTCGAAGTTCCGGCTCGAGGAGGGCATACGGGCTTCATGCTGCCCGGAGAGCCCTTAGCTTATTCGGAAACCCGACTAGCCGAATTCGTAGCCCAGTTCTAAAGAGGTGCTAGTTATAAGCGCTTCGCGCAAAGTTCCGCTACCGTCTGCCCTATGGCTAAGGAGCTGGTAGCTGCTGGGAGGGTGCGTTTAAAACGTGAACAGCCGAGCGGCTTTCACGAATCGCAAAATCATCCAAAAGGCCGCCACTGCGATCACAAGCTTGTGCGCGAACACCCGCTCCACCAGCGACTAAATCTGACTCCTGTACGTCTGGAATTAGCGCTTGGAGGGCCTCCGTAAAAGCGGCTTTGGAGAAGGAGCGGTACAGCTCACCTAGCCCGGTTTTCCAGTATTTTTTCGCCACCTTCTGGAAGCCTGGCCAGCTGAGCGTTTCCGCGAGCTCCTGTAGGTGTACGGCACCTTTCGTATACCCCTCTCTCCGGAAGGCGAGTACGGCATTGGGGCCTGCCTCCACGCCCCCTTTCATCATACGTGTAAAATGGACACCCAAAAAGGGGAAGTTCGGGTCGGGAATGGGGTAAATAAGGTTGTTAACCAGGTATTCGCGTTCTTTTTTCAATTTATAATATTCCCCGCGGAAGGGGATGATGCGCACATCTGGGCGTTCTCCCATTTCTTTTTCCGCGATCTTATCGGTATAGAGGCCAGCACAGTTGATCAACAGCTTGGCCTTAAAGTCAAGGCCCGCAGCGCGCACCGTGACCCCTTCGGAGTCTGTTTTTACGGCTGTAACGGCATGCTGAAGTAGAATCTCTCCCCCTAAAGCTTGAAATTTCTCTCCGAAGGCTAGTGCGACTCGATGATAGTCCACGATACCAGTTTGCGGAATAAAGAGCGCACCCACACCTGCACAGTAAGGTTCCCGCTCCTTCAGCTCATCTAAGGTAATCTGGCGGCTGCCTGTTAAGCCATTTTCCAGCCCTCGTGCCAGTAGGCCGCGCATCAGTGGAAGCTGTTCCTGCTGGGTAGCTACCACGACTTTCCCCGTGATTTCATAGGGAATACCCATCTCCTGGCAGAATTCCAGCAGCTGCTTGTATCCCGAAATACAGTTTTTCGCCTTCAGCGATCCTGGCTTATAGTAAAGTCCGGAGTGGATAACCCCAGAGTTATTTCCCGTTTGGTGCAGCGCTAGGGCTGCTTCCTTTTCCAGTAGCAAAACCCTTCGTGTCGGCTGCGCGCGTAAAAGTTGCAGCCCCGTGGCGAGGCCCACTATTCCGCCTCCCACGATGATGGCATCGTATCGCATGTGTCTTCGTCTTAATTTCCCTACAAATATAAACTCCTGCGATGGATATTTTATAAAGCGGGGGCTATTGTGCATATTTGTGGCTTAAATCGTATCACCTGTTTGTATAGGTGAGTAAAACCAGAAAAAATGAGCGAACAACACATCGACATCACACTTCCAGATGGATCGGTTAGGCAGTATGCCGCAGGGACCACAGGTTTACAAATTGCCAGCAGTATAAGTGAGGGCTTAGCCCGAAATGTGCTAGCCGCAAAGGTAAATGGCGAGGTGTGGGATGCCACGCGCCCGATCGAGCAGGATGCTCAGGTGCAACTCTTAACCTGGAATGATGACGAGGCGAAAGGGGCCTTTTGGCACTCCTCCGCCCACTTATTAGCCGAAGCCTGGAGGCGCTGTACCCTGGCGTCAAATTCGGTATCGGCCCGAATATCGAGAACGGCTTCTATTACGATGTGGATTTTGGCGATCAGCCATTCGATGGTGCCGCTCTGGAAAAAGTAGAGCAGAAAATGGTGGAGCTGGCGAAAGCCAAAAATGCTTACCAACGCCAAGCGATTAGCAAGGAGGAAGCCATCAGCTATTTTAAGGAGAAGAATGATCCCTACAAGCTGGACCTTTTAGAGGGTTTGGAGGATGGAAGTATTACGTTCTATACCCAGGGAAATTTTGTGGACCTCTGCCGTGGACCTCATATTCCGCATACAGGTTTTATCAAAGCCATTAAATTACTCAATATAGCCGGTGCGTACTGGCGCGGTGACGAGACTCGCCCGATGCTGACACGTATTTATGGAATTAGCTTCCCGAAAGCGAAGGAACTTCAGGAGTACCTGACCAAGCTGGAGGAAGCGAAAAAGCGGGATCACCGGAAGCTGGGCCGCGAACTGGAGCTCTTCACCTTTTCTGAGAAGGTGGGTATGGGGCTGCCCTTATGGTTGCCAAAGGGGACTTTGCTCCGTGAGCGCCTCATCCAATTCATGAAGCGGGCACAGGACAAATCCGGCTATCAGCAAGTGACCACGCCGCACATTGGCCACAAGGCCCTATACGAGACTTCTGGGCACTATGAAAAATATGGAAAGGATTCATTTCAGCCCATTCATACCCCAAATGAGGGGGAAGAATTTCTGCTTAAGCCGATGAACTGTCCGCATCACTGCGAAATTTACAAGCATAAGCCGCGCTCCTATAAAGATCTTCCGGTGCGCTATGCGGAATTCGGTACGGTGTATCGCTATGAGCAAAGTGGTGAGCTGCATGGCCTAACCCGTGTGCGTGGCTTTACGCAAGACGATGCGCACATTTTCTGTCGCCCAGATCAGGTGAAAGAAGAATTTATTAAGGTGATCGACCTAGTGCTTTATGTGTTTAAGGCTTTAGGTTTCGAAGATTATACAGCACAGATTTCCCTGCGCGATCCCGAAAACAAAACCAAGTACATCGGTGAGGATGAAGCCTGGAATAAAGCGGAGGCCTCCATCATCGAGGCAGCTGCTGAGCGAGGCTTGAAGACGGTGACCGAGCTAGGAGAGGCGGCTTTTTACGGTCCGAAACTGGACTTTATGGTGAAAGATGCGCTGGGGCGCAAGTGGCAGCTGGGTACTATTCAGGTAGATTATCAGCTTCCAGAGCGCTTTAAGCTGGAATATGTGGGAGCAGACAATCAAAAACACCGTCCCGTGATGATTCACCGTGCGCCGTTCGGGTCGCTGGAGCGTTTTGTGGCCGTGCTGATCGAACACTGTGCAGGAAATTTCCACTATGGCTATCTCCTGAGCAGATGTGTATTCTACCGATTTCAGAGAAATATAAGGACTATGCCGAAGAGGTACGTGCCTATCTGGAAGATGCGGATATTATCGGAGCGATCGACAACAGAGACGAGAAGATCGGACGTAAAATCCGTGATGCAGAAGTGAAAAAAATCCCATTTATGTTGATTGTTGGGGAAAAAGAACAACAAGAAGGCACGCTTTCTGTTAGAAAACATGGAGAAGGGGATGTGGGTAGCTACACCAAAGAGGAGTTTGCAGCCTACTTCAAGGGAATAATAGCAGAATCTTTAAAAAAATAGGCGCCAAATCTTGCTAAATTTCGTATAAGCTTTATCAAGTGAAAAAATATTTCGATATTTGCAGGCGATTTCATCAACAACCAAATCTTAAATTTTGAGAGGAAGAACACCGTTTAGACAGAGGCAAGAAGAGCCTTACAAAGTGAATCAGAAAATTCGTGCACGTGAAGTACGTGTAGTGGGGGATTTTGTAGAAGAAGGTAACCAGGTAATGGCTACAGATAAGGCGATTAAGTTAGCGCAGGCGAACGAGCTGGACCTTGTAGAAATTTCTCCAAATGCGAGTCCTCCGGTATGTAAGATTATCGACTACGCGAAATTTAAGTACGAGCAGAAGAAAAAGCAGAAAGAGATCAAAGCAAACGCTGCTAAGACTGTTTTGAAAGAAATTCGTTTCGGTCCGAACACGGATGATCACGACTTTAACTTTAAGTTAAAGCATGCGATTAATTTCTTAAAAGAAGGTGCTAAGGTGAAAGCCTATGTACACTTTGTAGGTCGCTCTATCGTGTTTAAGGAAAGAGGTGAAATGTTGTTGTTGAAATTTGCGCAAGCACTAGAGGAATATGGTGCCGTGGAACAGCTTCCAAAAATGGAAGGGAAGCGGATGCATATTTTTATAGCGCCGAAGTCAGCGAAGAAATAATTTCAACTAATCCATACAGTTATGCCTAAAGTAAAAACTAAATCAAGTGCAAAAAAGAGGTTCAAATTAACAGGAACCGGAAAAATCAGAAGAAAGCATGCCTACAAGAGTCACATCTTAACTAAGAAGGCTACGAAAAGAAAGCGTAACCTAACGAAGATGGGCGAAGTGCATGAGTCTGATGTAAACAGAGTAAAAGACATGTTGAGAATCTGATGATTCTTAACTTGTTTACACATTAAATTTAAGGTTTATTATTCACCAGACGCTGAGGTTTAAGTATCGTGAAAGCGATCACCTAGAGTCAAAAATTAACACATTATGCCTAGATCGGTCAATTCCGTTGCATCAAGAGCAAGAAGAAAACGCGTACTAAAAGCCACTAGAGGTTATTTCGGAAGAGGAAGTAACGTTTGGACGGTAGCGAAAAACAAGTATGAGAAAGGTTTACAGTATGCCTACAGAGATAGAAAGGCGAAAAAGCGTGAGTTTAGAGCGCTTTGGATCCAGCGTATCAATGCAGGTGCACGTGAGCATGGGCTCTCTTACTCTCAATTTATGGGTGCTTTGAAAAAAGCGAATATCGAGCTAAACCGTAAGGTGCTAGCTGATTTAGCGATGAATCACCCAGAGGCATTTAAAGCTGTAGTTGAAAAAGTGAAATAAGCGTCGGCACACCGTTTATTTCTATCGGCCCACGGGCCAAAATAAAAAAGGTTATCGTTGGATTCGATAACCTTTTTACTTTTCTACCTTTTTAGGACTTCTACTCACCCTGCTTGCGCAAAATATAATAGGGGGCTAACTGCCCCTGAATGCGATTACCCTCTGCGTCGAGGTGATGCAGCATTCCCTCAGCTACAAAATACTGATTCGGCGCATCTTCGCCTTCCAGCGTGATGGTATTCCCCATATCATTCCACGTATAGGTTCCTTTGCTTTCGAAAACCTCCTCAGACTTCCCCTCATAGGTAAGCTGTTTGACATAGGTACCGTCTTGGCTTATCTGAAGCACGGTTTGGATACCGGCGCAGTCTGCACAAGGCAGCGTTCCCTTATAGGTGCCTGCATAGTCCAGTGCCAATCGGGCACTATGCTCGCGCGCCATCTCTAGAGCCGCCTCCTGCTCTAGGGCATCGATTTTTTCGAGAACTTCCTGTCGTCTCTCTTCATCACTTTTGCCGCAGGCGAAAAGAAAAAAGCTAAAGCCCAAGAGGAGCAAGCTTATCTGTGTCATTTGTGCTATCTTCATCATACATGCTTGATTTTGCTCCAAATTTACAGGCTTCGCTTTACATTCCCTCAGGCTTTAGCCCTTATCTCTCTGAAAAGGTATCAGAAAGGCATGTTGCCTTCTAAGTTATCTTCTCTGCGCCCGCTCTCGCTGAATTTCCAGCATGTCCACGGGCGGTGTGCTGGTATCCTCTAACAAGTGGCGAACGAAATAATCGCCCATTCGCCAAAAGAAATATTCTGTCATATTGCCGAATCCATGGCGCTGACCCGGTAATAGAATAAAGTCAAAACGCTTATTCGCCTGAATCAAGGCATTCGCCATGCGGATAGTGCCGGCCGGATGCACATTATTATCTACATCGCCCGTCACCAGAAGTAGGTGCCCCTTCAGATTTTTCGCCAAGTCTGGGTTTTTCTCAATCTGATAGACGAAAGTGGTGTCCCCCTTTGGACTTACACGCTCCATTACGCCATGATGCTTCTCAGACCACCATCTGTTGTAAATATTATTTTCGTGATTTCCCGCGCTCGAAACCGCCACCTTAAAGAAGTCAGGATACACGAGCATAGCTGCCGTCGACATAAAGCCACCGCCAGAGTGCCCATGAATACCTACTTTATTCACGTCGATATAGGCATGGCGATCTGCCAACTGTTCCGCTGCAGCCTTCTTGTCCGCTAAACCATAATCACGTAAATTCCCGTAACCATAATTATGGTACCACTTCGATCGGTTCGGATGCCCCCCTCTGTTACCTACCGTTACCACTACGAAGCCAGCTGTGCCAGACGATCGGTGCGATCCATTCCTCGCGACCACGCTTTGTTAACTGCCTCCGTTTGTGGACCTGGGTACACATACTGAATGATCGGATAATGCTTCGTGGAATCGAAATCGAAAGGCTTGTACATCACGCCATATAAGTCGGTGATGCCATCATCTGCTTTTACTTTAAAGGGCTCTGGGAACTGATAGCCTGCGGCAAAGAGCTGGCTGAGATCCGCTTCCTCTAAGGACATGACACGCTCCCCACGGGCATTATGCAGATCAGACTTGGGTACCGAATTGACACGCGAATAATTGTTAACAAAAAACTTACCGTTCGTTTTAATCGAGGTGTTATGCTGGAAGTTACCTGCATTTAAGAGACGCGGCTGCCCACCATCCAGCGATACGCTGTACAGGTGCTCGTAGTAGGGGTCTTCGTCTTTTTCTTTGGCGTTTGCCGTAAAGAAAACGGTCTTCGTACGTTCATCTACGGTCTCCACTGCCTCCACATGATAAGGGCCTTCTGTGAGCCTACGCACGAAAGTGCCGTCGTTCGCATACAGGTATAAATGCGCCCAGCCATCGCGCTCCGACCAGTGAATAAACTGACGGCCATTATTCACCAAGTACGGCTTCTTGATCTCAATGTACGTATTGCTACGCTCTTCCACCAGCACCTTTTTCTCATCTTCCGCTAAATCCCAGCGACAAATATCGATACGCTTCAAGTCACGTGAGGTAATGGAAAAGTAAAAACCGTTATCATCGCCGAGCCAAACCACAGGCTTAAACACTTCATCCGCCTGTTCGATCGGGTAGGAGAGGGAGTAAACACCTAAAGATTGGTCCTTGTAGGTCTGCACCGGGAGTTTACGCATTTCTTCTCCCTCGAAACGATAATGATGCAGCGTAGTCTGCGGCTGCTCCTTTTCCCCTGGCATCGCATACTTGTAGGTCTCTAAGGTTGGGCGTGGATTGCGGATGTTATGCAGCACCCAAAGGTCCTTCACGTGCCGGCTATCCGTACGCGTAACGATAAAGCTCTTGCTGTTTGGCGCCCATAAAACACCCGCTCGCTTCCTGTTGTCTTTGTTTTTTTCCTCCTCTACATTGTCTTCGCCACGGCTAGCACCACCCCACTCAAAGAATTTTTCACCATCTTCTGTCAGCTGATGCTCGACGATCGTGCTGTCTTTCTCATCTTTAATGGCCTTTAGGAAGTTTTCCTTATCCATCCAGTACAAGTTGTAGTGCTTCGCAAACACAATCTTAGAAGAGTCAGGCGCGATGTTCGCCCAGGAAAGACGCTTTTCTTTTTCTTCATAATCCTCTATTTCGGTCAGCTCCCGAGTACGCAGATCATAGCGGAAAAAGAAGGTTTTCTTCTCTAAGGAATCCTTTGCTGAGCGATCTTTACGTTTAATTTCCTCCCAGTCTTTTTTGACCACTTCCTTCGTGCTACGCACCTTAAAGCGAAGAGCATTTTCCGCCTCTAAAAACTTCAGGTCCTGTATCGGTAGGTTTTGTCCATCGAAGGGATCTTGTACCTGCAGGGTGATGGCTGCCGCCAAAGCATCTCTGTCGAACAAGGGCCGCTTACTGCGATTATTCGGATCTACGATGTACCAGTTTTTTCCTTCGCTGGTCTGGTACTCATACCAAAAGCCATCGGAAGACTGGAACCAATTTGGTCTCACCTCTGTGCTGTGCACCATCTTTCTCACTTTTTCCGGAGAGAACCGGGCGGCCAGCTCATAGTTAGCAGTAGGCCGCTCTTGTGCCCATGCGCCTATGCTACTTAGGCCCATGAACAGAACAAGAATTATTTTTCGCATGATCTGAATAATATTTTGAAGTAGTAAAATTAAAAAAGTCCCTCTATCTGACGTAGGTGTTTCTATAAGCGTTTAAAAAAGAAGGTTGGAGCCACTTCCTACCCGATAAGCGGTTCTAAGGCTGCGCACACATTGCCTCCGGGCAAAAAAAAAGCGACAAGGTCACCCTTGTCGCTCACATGAAGACAATTTTAAACTTAAGCTCCCGGCTCAGCTACCTTTCCGTGTAACTTGCCCAGCTCCTGATCGATGGTCCAAAGGCCAATGCCCTCTTCGCCGATAATATCAAATAACTCTACCGCTCTACGTGCTAAAGTTTCCTCCTCACGCTGCTCTGTTACATACCACTGCATAAAGCTAAACGAAGCGAAATCCTTCACAGAGAAGCAGTGATCTACGATGGCATTAATCGAACGCGTCACCTGTACCTCGTGCTCTAATATCAATTCAAATACCTCGCGAAGCGAGTTAAAATGATGGCGAATCCCTGTAATCTCCGGCTGGATCGCATGACCTCCAGCCTCGTTAATGTAGCGCAGCAGCTTCATCATGTGCTCGCGCTCCTCATCGGCATGCTGATATAAATACTGGGCAGCATTTTCATAGCCCATCATGTGGCACCAAGAGGCCATGGAAAGGTAGTATGCAGATGACTTTCCCTCCATTTCAATCTGGTTGTTTAACAACTTCTCTGTATCATGCAGAAGCGAACGCTGCAACGTTACGATCTCTTTTACTTTCATAGCTAAATTAATTTATACAAACATAACCAAAATACCCCAAGCAAGTTCCAAAGCATAAGAAAATAGGAGTAATTTGGAATTGGTATAAGTTTAATATTGTAAAATAGTATTCTGCCAAATTAGATTAAGTCTTGATAACACCAGGAAGCACGTATCCATCAAGTGTATTCCTCTTTCTTCAGTGCGTTAAGACGTAAAAGCTCCTGCGCAACTTGCACCAGGGTTTCCTGATTCGCTTCGATATAGCCCTCTGCCAAAAGGAGTAAGGCTTCTCGGTTCCCCTCGCTGGCCGCGTCCATAGCTGGGTCCACAAGGCGCCGATCTAAAAGGGGGTTTAGTCGAACGTAATGGCTACGATTATCCGCCGCAGCAAAAAGTTGATGCATCTGATGCTCGACTGTCTCTGCATTGCCAGACATCATCACATCGATCAGGGGCTGCACCCACTGCACCAGGCCAAACTGGGCGGATCGAGCAGGGTCGATGGGCGCTTTATTGGTTCCCGTACCGATAGAAAGTAAAAACATGTTTCGTCCCTTTGGCTCCCGGCCTCCCCCAAAACGCATTTTGCGAACCTCCGCATAGGCACACATGGCAGGATTATTCGCGAAAACACCGCCATCGATAAAGCCGTATTCCTCTCCACTTCGGCTGTGAATCAGCGCTGTAGGAAAATAGGTCGGCGCAGCAGCCGTTGCCCGAGCCACATCGACTACTCGGAAATCCGCAGATGCAGTGCGTAGCGCCTTTTCTCGCGTAAAAAAGTAAGCACTTCGCTCTGCCAGCGCATAGGCAGGCACCAAGCAGGGACGCTTTAGTTCACTTAAATAAATATCCCCAAAATAGGCGTGCAAGAGCTCTTCTAAAGCTTGGCCTGATACTTGGCACGACGCAGGCGAAAGCCCGAAGAGAGCCGCTGTAAAAGCGAACGCGTAAAAATATGCCCTCCCTGCTCGCGGTAAAGGGCTAAAAGATCAGAAAAATCATAGCGAAAGCGCTCCTTGTTTTGCCCATCGGGCAAAAGTCCCCCTAAGCCCAAAATACCACCGGTGCTGGTGCCAGCCACGAAATCCACCAGCTCCATCAGCCGTAAGGTAGGCTTCCTCGTTTGCAGCCGAACCAGGGTTTCCAAGTGTGCCAAGATCCGAGCGGCTAGTATCCCTCGAATCCCGCCGCCATCGATACTTAATAAAATGATCTTTTGCATAAGCGTTTACGTGAATCTCTAAAATAATGCCTTTAAAACGAAGTAGTCGGATGCTAAACGTTTAAAAAAAACTCCACCCAGAAAAAAAGGTGGAGTTTCTAAAAATGTAATTCTATCCAGCGCTTACTTTACCTTCAGACGCACGAAAGGGTAGCGTAGCGCAGGTCCTTATTTAAAGGAAGGGATGCCCGTGATGGCATGGCCTAAGATCAACAGGTGAATGTCATGCGTGCCCTCGTAGGTGATCACCGACTCCAGGTTCATCATGTGGCGCATCATCGGAAACTCACCCGTAATGCCCATGCCCCCGTGGATTTGGCGCGCCTCTCGCGCGATATTCAGCGCCATTTCCACATTGTTACGCTTGGCTAATGATATCTGGGCGGTAGTCGCCGTACCCGCATCCATCATCATGCCTAATTTCCAAGCCAGGAGCTGGCCTTTCGTAATCTCGGTCAGCATTTCGGCTAATTTTTTCTGGATCAACTGAAAGCTGGCGATGGGCTTATCGAACTGAATACGCTCGAGTGCATAGCGGCGCGCACTGTCGTAGCAGTCCATGGCAGCTCCCACCGCTCCCCAGGCGATTCCGTAGCGGGCAGAGTCCAAGCACATCATCGGAGCGCCCAGTCCACTTTTTCCCGGTAGCAGATTCTCCTTTGGTACTTTTACATCCTGAAAAACAAGCTCTCCCGTCGCGCTCGCGCGTAAGGACCACTTGCCATGTGTCTCCGGCGTGCTGAAGCCTTCCATTCCACGTTCTACAATCAAACCATGGATACGGCCTTCCTCATTTTTCGCCCAGACCACTGCGATATCCGCCTTTGGCGCATTTGAAATCCACATTTTGGCGCCATTTAATAGGTAATGGTCGCCCATATCTTTAAAATGCGTCGTCATACCCGAGGGATTCGAGCCATGATCCGGCTCTGTAAGCCCGAAGCAACCTAAAAACTCGCCACTTGCCAGCTTAGGTAGAAACTTCTGCTTCTGCTCCTCACTGCCGAACTTGTAAATCGGATACATAACCAGGGAACCCTGCACGGAAGCGGTAGAACGCATACCTGAGTCGCCGCGCTCGATTTCCTGCATGATTAATCCATAGGTAATGTAGTCCATCCCGCCGCCCCCATAGGCACTCGGAATCTGGGGACCGAAAGCACCCACCTCGCCGAACTTACGCACGATCTCATACGGGAAATGCCCCCGCTGCGCCCAGTCCTCGATGTACGGGCTAATTTCCTTTTTCACAAAATCCCGCACGGAAGCGCGTACCAGCTTTTGCTCTTCATTTAACAGGTCATCGATGCCGTAAAAATCTACCCCCTCGAAAAGGTCTTGTTTACTGCTTTTTATCGTTTCATCAACTGCTTGCATATGTATATTTTGGTTTATTGCTCAAATAAATGGAATTTTGCACTCTGTAATTGCGCTGCTTGAAATAACGCATATCTTTTGAAAATTACTACCTCATCGACTAAAATATTTCCGCATGACTAGGGAAACCTTACCCGAAGCCGTTTATAAGAAAATAGTACTTTTAGAAGAAAAGTTCAAAGCCTCGGGCCAAGACCTCTCTTCCTATCTGGAGGGGCTCTTGCATGCAGACTACATGAGCTACTGGGACTACATCAATCTGGACACGCTACTCTCCATCCAGCAGCCCCGCACTTCCTTTAAAGATGAGAAAATTTTCATCGTGTACCACCAGATTACCGAGCTCTACTTTAACCTGATCCTCTGGGAGATGGAGCAGATATCAGCTGAGACCTGCTCCTCGGGAGCCTTTTCTGCTGGAAAAACTGCAGCGCATCCATCGCTACTTTGACCAGCTGATTAGCTCTTTCTCCGTTATGTGGCAAGGGATGCAAAAGGAGCAGTTTCTTAAGTTCCGCATGTCTCTGCTGCCTTCCTCTGGCTTTCAGTCGGCGCAGTATCGCTTTATCGAGCTGATGGCTACGGACGTAAAGCACCTTTTAGCCCAGCAGCACAGGGGCACAGAGACAGAAAAAGGCGACTTGGAAACCCTATTTGAGGCGCTTTACTGGCAGCAGGGGGCGATAGAATTGGCCTCCGGCCAAAAAACACTGACGCTAAATTCTTTCATCCAAAAGTACGGGCGAAAGCTGAAGCGAACCATGAAGGACTATAAAAAGTGCAACATTTGGCGTAAATTCCAGCAGGTAGAAAGCCCTTCCGAGGAGCTAAAGGAGGCGATGCGGCAGTTCGATCTGAAAGCAAATGTTTACTGGCCCCTGGCGCACTATAAATCAGCGGTACACTATCTGGCACGCAAGCCAGAAGCTATCGCAGCCACGGGGGGGACGAACTGGCAGCAGTACCTGCCTCCGCGCTTCCAAAAAGTGATATTTTACCCCAGTCTCTGGTCCGCGCAGGAACAGGAGGAATGGGGGAAAGGCTGGGTGCTGAAAGAGCTATTAGGGGACCAGGAGGGCTGAGGGCCTGCACAGGTTTTCTGGAAAAAAACGCCTATCTTTGTGAAAAAATTACCTCTCTTTTAAGGATAGATCCCTTACACGCATGGTAAAAACACTGGCATTAAAACTCACCCCAGAGGTCGCTTTCGATGCAGCGGCCCTAAAAGAAGCTGCCCTCCGAGCAGCCCATTTTCCACCTCAAGCCGACCTGGAGGTGCGCGTAGAAAAGCGCTCTATAGATGCACGTTCCCGCCGGCAGGTTTGGGTGCATGTGGACGTTTCCTTCCATCCAGCTTCAGAAGCACTCCCCCCGAGGATTCAGATGCCGCAGTACCCCGATGTACGGGATAAGGCGGAGGTGGTGATCGTGGGTGCTGGGCCTGCTGGGCTTTTTGCGGCACTCCGCGTTATCGAGCTGGGCTTTAAGCCTGTCGTCCTCGAAAGAGGAAAAGATGTGCGCGCACGCCGCAGGGATCTGGCCGCCATCAACAAAGCCCATACCGTGGACCCCGACTCCAACTACTGCTTCGGAGAGGGCGGGGCTGGGACGTATTCGGACGGCAAACTGTACACCCGATCCAAAAAGCGTGGGGATATCCGCAGAATTTTAGAAATTTTCGTGGCGCATGGCGCCACAGAAGAGATATTAGTAGATGCACATCCGCATATCGGCACGAATAAATTGCCGAAAATCGTGGCCGCGCTGCGCCAACGTATTTTGGACGCAGGAGGTGAAGTGCACTTTGAAACCAAAGTGAGCTCTTTTTTGCTCGAAGGAGATGAAATGAAGGGCGTTATCACCGAAAAGGGGGAAACGTTCACCGGGCTTGGGGTGATTTTGGCCACCGGCCACTCCGCAAGGGATATTTTTGAACAGCTGCACCGCCAAGGGATTAAAATCGAAGCCAAGCCTTTTGCGCTCGGTGTGCGCGTGGAACATGCCCAGCAGTTTATCGACCGTATGCAGTACCACTGCCCGGTGGAGCGAGGTCCTTATCTGCCCGCCTCGAGTTATAGCCTGGTAGCGCAGACGCAGTGGAAAGGCAAGCAGCGCGGCGTGTTTTCCTTCTGTATGTGCCCAGGAGGCTTTATCGTGCCTGCCGCCACCTCGCCAGGGGAGCTGGTCGTAAACGGCATGAGCCCCAGCCGTCGTGATAGTAAATATGCCAACTCAGGCATCGTTGTGGCTGTGGAGCTCGAAGACCTTGCGGACTATGCGCATTTTGGCCCCCTGGCAGCCATGCGCTTTCAGCAAGATGTCGAGAAGGCCATTTGGCAAGCGGGAGGCGAGAGCCAAGTGGCGCCAGCCCAGCGCTTGCTTGATTTCGTGTCCCATAAAGTATCTGAGGAGCTGCTGCCCACTTCCTATCAGCCAGGTCTGAAGTCCGTGGACATGCACCAGGTACTTCCTCCGTTTATCGCCCAAAGGCTCAAGCAGGGCTTTCAGCTCTTCAACCAAAAAATGCAAGGCTACCTGACCAATGAGGCGCAGATGATCGGTGTGGAAAGCCGTACTTCTTCCCCTGTGCGTATCCCCCGCGACCGGGAGAGTTTCGAGCATATCGAAATTAAACGACTCTATCCCAGCGCGGAAGGAGCCGGCTATGCAGGAGGAATTATGTCTGCAGCCATGGACGGAGAGCGCTGTGCTGAAAAACTCCTGGCCAAGTATGCCGCTAAGACCTCGACCCCCGCAGTGAAATGACCTTTGCGATCGTCGATATCGAAACCACGGGGAGCCATGCCCACGCTGGTGCCATCACAGAAATCGCTATTCTCATTCACGATGGACAGCAAGTGCTGGAAACGTTCCAGACGCTGGTCAACCCAGAGCGGCCCATTCCTCACTTTATTACCGGACTGACGGGCATTGATAATCAGATGGTTGCCGATGCCCCGACGCTACGGGAGCTAGCGCCCAAGCTGCATGCCCTGCTGGCCCCCCACACGTTCGTGGCACATAACGTGAACTTTGACTACACCTTTTTAAAAGTCGCGCTGGAGCGGGAAGGTTTTTCCTGGCAGGCACAGCGCCTGTGTACGGTGCGGCTGGCGCGCAAGGCCTTTCCGGGACTTCGCTCCTATAGCTTGGGGCGCCTCTGTGAGCAGCTCGGCATTCCCATCGCTGCACGACACCGCGCCTTCGGAGATGCCGAGGCCACAGCCGTGCTCTTCGGTCGTATCTTTCAACAAGCCCCCGAGCTTATCCTAGGAACAGGTAAAAAAAAGAAGCAATACGCCTTTTTGCCCCCTAACTTCAGCCCCGAACGCTTCGAAGCCCTACCAGAAGAAACGGGCATCTATTATTTCTTAAATGCAAAAGGGGATATTTTATACATAGGGAAAGCCCTTAACATCAAAAAGCGCTTCCAACAGCATTTTGCCAGTGCCCAAAAAGACCCAGGCAAGCTCGCCCTTGCAGCCGATTTACACGATGTGGCAGTGGAGTTAACAGGCTCAGAGCTGCTCGCCTATCTATTAGAATTACAGGGCATTAAAAAACACTGGCCTCCTTTTAATGCGGCCCTAAAGCGACCCGTGCAGCAATGGGGGCTTTACCGCTATCAGGATCACCTGGGCTACAGTCGATTTTCTGTGGCAAAAGCCAAAAAAGGGTTTGAGGCCCTGCTGTTGTTTGACAGCCACTCGGAAGCTTGGAGCTTCTGGAAAAAGGCCGTCCAGGATTTTGGGCTATGCCCCAAATTATCCGGCGTACAAAAAACACCGGCTGCCTGCTATGACCGACAGGCAGGCAGCTGTGCGGGTGCCTGTGAGGGTGCTGAGCCAGTAGCCATCTATGAAGAAAAGGTCTTCGCACTCTTACAGCGGATCCAAAGCCTTAAAGGACAGCTTTTGCTCCAACTTCCCGGTAGAAAAGCACGTGAGCAGGCCTTTATTCGTGTGGAAAACGGCTGTTTTACAGGCTATGCCTTTTTAAATCCTGAGGAGGTACAAATTCAAGCGCCCGAGGAACTCAGCAGCTACTTGCAGGCAGTTCCGGCCTACCCCGAAAGCGGTTATATCATGCGGAGCTTTTTACCAAAATTACCTCCGAAAGCTTTTTTCCACGTGTCAATCGGCTAAATGAGGTCTTGTAAGGCTGAAGCAAGCCGCTTCTGGGCAGAAAAAAACCGCACAGCAGGCACCGTGCGGTTTAATCGATCTAAACTGGTTATGATGCAAATGTTTTTTAGCGTGTAGCCGGGGCCAAGGTATAATCTGTAAAGTTCCCCATCAGGCGTTCACCGGGCTCCCCTTGGGTAACGGATTCCACCAGGTATTTTCCCCCACAAAACAGCCTTTCCAAGATTCTCCAATGCCTCCGAAGGACTCTTCCTTATCTCCGCGCGAACGCGACTTATTGATGCCGATTTTATAGCCTCTCAGCTGACTGGCGATACGCTGCGCCTCCTCTGCATGATCGCAAGCGATGGAGGCGACGAGGCTGCCATTCGAAATATTCATCTCACTGATTAACTCTTCCTCAGAGTCCACTAAAATGATGCTATCCAGCGGCCCGAAAGGTTCGTTATGATAGAGCAAAGCATTTTTAGGCACATTTAAGAGGGCTGTAGGCGGGTAGTAAGCACTTATGTCTTGATTCGGAAGGAACTGGGCAGGATCTATTTTGCCTCGGTAGAGGCATACCGCACCCTTCGCGATGGCATCATGGTACATGGCGTCCACCTCTTCTACCTTTTTACTGTTGATGAGCGGGCCGAAATCCACTTGAGGTGCCGTCGTGCTTCCTTCCTCCACCAGGAGAGGATGTCCGTAGGTGATGGACTTAAGCATGTTCAAGTACATCTCTAAAAACTCTGGAAACAGGGTACGCTGCACGACGAAACGCACATAGGCCGTACAGCGCTGCTTACCGTATTTAAAGCCCGCCTTTAGCTGCTTGGCCAGATGGTCCCAGTCAGAATAATTCCAGATTCCATAGGCATTTACGCCCTCCATTTCCAGCATGTAACGCTTGTTTTTATCTACCAAGCTGGCCACAATATTCCGCCCATTGCTTTTTCCACCCACATAGGCGAGGCAGTCCACATGCTCATTTTTCACCAGCGCTTCACTCAGCGCACCTCCCGAGCCACTGACCAGCGTAAGGGGAAGGCCATGTCTTTTGGCGATAGCGAAACAGACCGTTAGGGAAAAGAGTCCGCCATCTGAAGGTGTTTTGGCCACCGCGGCGTTGCCGCAAAGTACCTGTACCAAGCAGGCATGTACCAAAACCGAAATGGGGTAGTTCCAAGAAGAAATGTTGGATACGACACCGATAGGGGTTCGGCTTCCCAGCATATCCTCTATCGTGTCCAGATACCACTGTACACCGCTTATGCAGCGCTCCACACTATCCACACATTGGTCGAAGGGCTTGCCGATCTCCCATACAAGCAGAAATGCGATAAGTTCTTTATGCTGCTCCATCTCGTCGATGGTGGCTTGTACGGCAGCTTTTCGGGCATGCAGGGGGCTCTCCGCCCAGGTTTTCGCCTCTTCACTGGCATGCGCTACGGCCTGTTTACAAGTTTCTAGATCGATATTCGGGTAGTGCCCTAAAAAGGAGCCATCGATGCTGGAGTAAAAGGGCTTTTTATTGCCATCCACCTGCCAGCGTCCTGCTATCAGGTTCAGTGGCTCTGAGGAAGGCCCGAAAGCCTCGGGTGCTATTTTTTTGGCCTGTTCCAAAAGCCTTGGCCATTCTGCCTTTTCTAAAATTTTCATTACTGCTGGCATATTCATCCAAGTTTACTAAAATATGGGTATTAACAGTAATGATGGATATAAGTTTTAAAAAAATAAAAAAATTAATTAAAAAAAATTACACTATAAACTAAGTAGGGATTATAAATAAAAAGGGCATAAAAAAATCAGAAGCTGATAGGATAAAGCATCAGCTTCTGATTTATAGCGTATAATGTTAATAACTAAAATACGTTTATCCTTTGCGCGCTAGCGCGGCCTTCGCCTTCGCTACGATAGCAGCAGCGTTTAAGCCGTACTTCTCCATGAGCTGAGCAGGGGTGCCTGATTCGCCAAAGCTATCCATCACTGCTACGAATTCCTGAGGGCAAGGGAAGTTTTGTGCCAGCGTACGGGCCACACTTTCACCTAAACCACCTAGGATGTTATGCTCTTCGGCGGTCACCACACACTTGGTTTTCGCTACGGAGTCTAGGATAAGAGTCTCATCCAGGGGCTTGATCGTGTGAATGTTAATCACTTCAGCGCGAATTCCTTCTTGGCGGAGTAAAGCCTCGGCCACCACGGATTCCCACACCAGGTGTCCTGTGGCGATGAGGGTCACATCCGAGCCTTCGATCATTTTCCAGCCTTTGCCGATTTCGAACACCTGGTCCTTTGGCGTGAAGATCGGCCAGCTCGGGCGGCCAAATCGGAGGTACACAGGGCCCTCATAGGCTGCAGCAGCGATGGTAGCCGCCTTCGTTTGGTTGTAATCACAAGGGTTTATCACGCACATGTGCGGAAGCATCTTCATCAAGCCGATGTCTTCCAAGATCTGATGCGTGGCACCGTCTTCGCCCAGTGTTAGGCCGGCGTGCGAGGCTGCGATTTTCACGTTTTTACCTGAGTAGGCGATGGACTGTCGAATCTGATCATACACACGACCTGTGGAGAAATTCGCGAAAGTTCCTGTGAAAGGGATTTTGCCCCCGATCGTCATACCGGCAGCGAGGCCCATCATGTTCGCCTCAGCGATACCTACTTGAAAAAAACGGTCAGGAAAGGCTTTTTGAAAGTCTCCCATTTTCAGGGAGCCGATAAGGTCGGCACAGAGACCCACCACATTTGGATTTTGCTTGCCTGCCTCCACTAAACCGTCACCAAAGCCTGAGCGCGTATCCTTTTTCTCTGTGTATGTATATTTTAAATCTAATGTTTGTTCCATGAGTGCGTATTGCTAATAAAAGGGAATAAATAAAGCCTAGTAGTCGCCTAAGGTCTCTTCTAGTTGGCCGAGGGCATTGGCTAACTGTTCATCGCTAGGTGCGATGCCGTGCCACTTATGCGTGCCCACCATAAAGTCCACGCCAAAGCCCATTTCTGTGTGCAGGAGATTGAGGACTGGCTTCCCTTTGCCCGAGAGGCTTTCGCCTCCTGAAGGCCAGCTAGCACCGCTTCCATATCATTCCCTTTCTTGGTCTCGATGACCTCCCAGCCAAAGGCTTCCCACTTCGCACGTAAGTTTTTCAAGTCCATCACCGCCGTGGTCGGACCATCAATCTGCTGTCCATTATAGTCTACAGTGGCGATGATATTATCTACCCCGTAGTGCGCAGCATACATGGCAGCCTCCCAGATTTGGCCTTCCTGAAGCTCCCCATCACCCATAAGCACGTAAACGTGGTGCGGATCTTGGTTCAGCTTTTTAGCCTGGGCTACGCCCAAAGCGACCGAAAGGCCCTGACCTAAAGAACCTGATGCGATGCGGATGCCTGGAAGGCCCTCTTCGGTGGCAGGATGCCCCTGCAGTCTGCTGTTCAGCTTCCGGAAGGTCGCCAGCTCCTCAGTTTTAAAGTAACCGCTGCGCGCTAGCACGCTGTACCAAACGGGGGAGATGTGCCCATTCGATAAAAAGAACATGTCCTCACCCTCTCCCGACATGGAAAAGGCAGGGTTATGCTTCATTTCATGGAAATATAAGGCTGTGAAAAACTCTGTACACCCTAAGGAAGCGCCGGGGTGGCCCGACTGCACCGCATGCACCATGCGGAGGATGTCTCTACGTACTTGTGAACTGATCTTTTTTAATTGATCGAGGGATTGTTGTTCCATGAATGTGGAATTATTTGAGAATTTGCTGAGTGTGTTCTTTCGTTTTTACTTTAGAGATAATCTCTTCGATAGTGCCTTCCTCGTCGATGATAAAGGTGGTGCGTGCAGTGCCCATATAAGTGCGGCCGTACATCTGCTTCTCCACCCAGGTGCCATAGGCTTCATGTACCTGCTTGTCCTCGTCTGCGATGAGTCGGAAGGGCAATGCCTGCTTTTCGATAAACTTTTTATGGGATTTTTCAGAGTCAGCGCTTACGCCTAAGACCTCATATCCCGCAGCCTGTAGGGCTTCATAGTTGTCGCGCAAGTTACAGGCCTGTGCGGTGCAGCCCGGGGTATTGTCCTTCGGATAAAAGTAGAGCACCACTTTTTTTCCTTTGAAATCGCTGAGGCGAATCGTGTTTCCATCCTGGTCTTTGGCCGTAAAATCCGGCGCTGCTTGTCCTACTTCTAGAGGCATACGTTGGTTTGTTTTAGGTTAAGGAATCATTCCATTCCAGACCTGCTCATTCCCGGCTCGGTCTGTTACTGTCAGTTGAACCGCTCCCTGCAACACTTGTTTATCGGCTGGATCTGTCCAGATCAGTGCCTGCTTGTGCTCGTACCGTAGCCGCACCCAGCGGCCATCGACTTTCAGCGTGTAGCGCGCTATGCCGGAATCTGCATCCCGAATGCGGAAGCGCAGCCCCTGTCGATCTACACGTACGGGCTCGATGCTCGGTGCCAGCAGATCGCGGTCGCGTACAAAAGTACCAAAATTTCTGCTCTTAAACCGAATGAATTGCCCTTCGATCTCCCCGCCTACGTAACTTTTTTGTCCATTTGGGCGGCGCTCATAGACCTGAAAGGGAGGGGTATCGGCAGTGGGCTCCTGCTGCCAGCGCCATTCTAAGGGCTCATTTAGCACTTGATGGGGGATGGATGCTAGCCGGAGCGCATCTGCTTCCTGAAATACCCGCAGGTAGAGCGGGCTGAGCAAGCTGTTTTTCGCCACATGTAGCTGGAAACCCTCACCAAAAACCTCCGTGCAGGTGCCGGGCAGAATTTCGGGAAGAAATCCTGTGGGAATAGGGGCATCGTCCTCGCAAGTTTGATAGGCATCGGGCACCCCTAAAGCGAGCGGCCAGTGGTACAGCACCTCCTGTCCCCGCGTTCCCGTGGCGGCCAGCTCATAGCGCATCCCATCTACGAAAACAGTGGCATGGGCGCGGGCATGGCGCAGCGGAGCTGCAAAGGTGAACCAGTCTCCCTCAGGATCTACCTGACTGGCAGGAAGGGCCTGCGCATCCTCCTGCTCGCCACGGACCGCTAAGCGAAGGGTGGACAGATTCTGATGCCCATCCCAAGCCTGTAGCAGGAGGGTAGTCTCCATGCCCGGGGGGAGGTGAATGATGCCATTTTGGCCTCTGGGCCATAATAGGGCAAGCGGTTCGCTGGATTAAGGCGAAACAACTTCGTATAACGCTGCAGGTGGGTGTGCAAATAATACTGCCGCCCATAGCTGTAGTCCACATGTTCCACGCGGCTTTGGAAACAAAGCCCCAAATCAGAAGCTTCCAACAGGTAGTGCGGCACCCCGAAAATGTGATGCACATCGTTCATTTTGTCCTGCGCGAAAATTTCCAGACCTACTGGGCCCTGCAGGCGAATCGGGGCTGAGGAGGGGAGGGCGTAGCCATCTGTCGTAGCGCGAAGGGGCAGCCGAAGCCGCTGATGCTTGCCATTTACCCGGCTGTCCAGACTGAGTGGCACGAGGTTAATGGCCAGCAGGGACGGAGGCAGCTCATCGCGTACCTTTCCGGGATAAAAGCGCAGGGGGTCTATGGGCCGCTCTAGGCTGTCGCGAATTTCAAAATGCAGGTGTGGCCCTGCTGAGATCTGCCCGAAGGCTCGACCAGGGAGCTAGGAGACTTCGCTTTTTATGGGCCAGCGCCGCTCGGGAAAAATTCAAGGTCATTTTCTTCTTTCGCATAGTGCTCCGGGATGAAAAAGTGCCTTCACACTCGGGCTAAAATCGTCTAAWGTGCATAGACGGAGCTATTCCGTCTTATGCCGCAGATAGATAACC
>NZ_AJYA01000037.1 GCF_000265075.1 Nitritalea halalkaliphila LW7
TCTACAAATTCGTTGAATCTTCGATAGGAAGCTCACCTAGTGCAGGGTTGCTGAGMCCAGCGGTGCCCAACTTGCAGAAGTTATCCCAGCTAAGGCATTTCTACGAGCAAGCCCCTCAAGCGTATTCGCAGGGTTTGTGGCAGCAAATCGTGAATAAAAATTTCTATTCGCTTGTAGTCTATAATTGATAAACTCCTGAGAATTCATCATATCTAACTGACGAATAGGCTCCACAGATCCGATGTACGTGTTGAAGTTGATCTTCGTCTTACCAGCCTTACCACGCTTGGTCGTGATGATCACCACACCATTAGCGGCCTGCGCACCGTAAATAGACGCCGCTGCATCCTTTAATACCTCGATAGACTCGATATCATTTGGGTTAATGGAAGCAAGTGGGTTCGTACTTACGTTAGAAGCTCTGTTCTCATCATTAAACTGTACACCGTCCACAATGTAAAGTGGATTATTACCTGCATTAATAGAGCCCTGACCACGAATACGCACACGAACGCCTGAACCTGGGATACCACTTGCATTCTGTACAAGTACACCCGCAGCACGACCTTGTAGCGCGCGATCAAAAGACTGTAAAGGCAAGTTTTCAATCACCTCTCCACGAACCGAAGAAATAGAGCCCGTAATCTCACGCTTAGTCTGTGGAAGATAACCTGTCACGATTACCTCATTAAGACCCGTAATTTCTGATAATAGAATCACGTCGATAATCGACTGATTTCCTACCGTTACCTCTTGCTTCTTGTAGCCCACGAAGGAGAACTCTAACACATCGGAGTTAGCGTTCACGCGAATGGAGAACCTACCATCTGCATCGGTTACAGTACCGCGCGTAGATCCTTTTAATAGGATCGTGGCTCCGGGAACGGGAAACCCGTCATCGTCCGAAACCACCGTACCCGAAATTATGCGTTCTTGACCAAACGCCACCACGCTGGTCAATAGGAGCATAAGCCCTAGGAGTAGAAATTTTCGCATAGTTTGATTATTTAGATAGTTCAAACATACACTTTTCGATTTTCGTATCCATAGAAAATTATGCTTTTGATTTTAATGGCAATATCTTATTTCCAGCGGTCTGAATAATAGGTGAAATTCGATGTAGCTACACGAAAAATGACCCTAACTATAGGTTTAACTCACGAAATCAAGCAATTCAAGGCTCCCTAAGCACAATACAGCATGCTAAAACATAAAATTTCATCGGTAATAGCAGCTATTTTAAAAAATATCCTATTGAAAAGCTTGATAAAAATTATATTTTAGTGTATATTCTTAAAATATTTAAAGTACAAGACGCGCACATCGAAATCCTTTAAAAACACTTTCCATTAACCTCAAAGACTGAAACGCGCAGTGTCTTAAAGACTTGTATAGGACTTAGTAGCCGTAAAGAATAGGAGAAACCAATTTTAACCTCATATACAAAAATTTCTAGATAAACCCCTTTTTCAGACACCTATTTTAACGAAAAAAGTTGATTTTTAAGAAAAATAGCTTCAAAAAAATCCGTAAACCAATAAAATCCACAGTACTACATAATTCTACCGGAATCGCCCCGAGCAGCTTCCCATACAAACCCCTATTTTATTAAAATTCTGTTTTTTGTCCTTAAGCCAAATTTTACACTTTTATGACTTTTCCAATATTCGATAGCCCATTCACACCTCCTGAACCCCTGATTTATATTTTAAGAATGATTAACACGCAAATACCACAAGCGAACCAGCTGTCAGGAGGAAAAGAAATGCTGTTCACACCCAAAATTTCGCAACTGATTCAAAACAAATTTTTTTTTCTTATGCACACGTTTGCTTTCCGCTCCAAGCACAAACTCTCTTCCTAGTCCGCAAAAAAGCACGTATTTTAGCCCTATACATCCATCAAACCGAACATATACCATGCGAAACCTAAGTCTCGGAAGCCTTATACTGCTTCTCCTGCCCCTTTCCCTCTGGGCACAGGACACTTTGCGCCTTAGCGCACCCTCAGAAAACCTACAGGCCAGCTTCTACCTCGATACGCAGGGAAAACCCAGCTACTCCCTACAATATAAAGAAATCCCCGTCCTGCAGCCCAGCAGCCTCGGACTCGCACTGGTAGATGATGAAGACCTCTTAGCGGGTTTTCAACTCCTAAACCATACACATACCACAGAAGATAGCTACTGGGAGCCCGTCTGGGGAGAATATGCCCGCATTCGGAACCGCTACCAAGAACTACTCGTGGAGCTCGCGCAGCCAAACACCGGTCGAAAACTGAACATCCGCTTCCGCCTCTTCGATGAAGGGCTTGCTTTTCGCTATGAATTCCCAAAACAGGAGCAACTAACTTACTTTATCCTGCAGGAAGAGCATAGTCAGTTCCACCTAGCCGAAGACTATAAGGCGTTTTGGCTGCCAGGAGATTATGACACCAATGAATATCCCATCAGCAGCTCCCTGCTTTCGGAAATCCCGCAAGCCATGGAGGCCGCTACCATCCCGATCCATGCCCAAAGCCCCATCCGCAGCCAGCTCGCCGTCCAAACCCCACTTATGCTAAAAGGGACCACGAATGGCCTTTACATCAATCTGCATGAGGCCGCTCTCATCGACTACCCGGCCATGCAGCTCAACTTGGACGCTGAAAACTTCCGCCTGGAGAGCCACTTGGTACCAGATGCGATCGGCAATAAGGGCTACCTGCAGACCCCAGCCCAAAGCCCCTGGCGCACCCTCATCGTGGCAGATGACGCACGCCAGATTTTGGCCGCTAACCGCATGATCCTCAACTTAAACGAACCGCATGTACTGGAAGATGTCTCCTGGATCAAGCCAATGAAATACATCGGCATCTGGTGGGAGTATTTCGTGGCCGGAAAAAGCACCTGGGCCTACAGCGACACCACCAATGTGAAATTAAGCGATGACTTTAGCACCTTCCGCCCGAATGGACGCCACGGCGCCACAGCCGAAAATGTACGCCGACACGTGGATTTTGCGGCGGAGTACGGTTTCGATGCCGTGCTCGTAGAGGGCTGGAACATCGGCTGGGAAGACTGGTTCGGCAAGTGGAAAGAAGAAGTCTTCGATTTCGTCACCCCCTACCCGGATTTTGATGTGGAAGCACTAAATGCCTATGCCGCCTCTAAAGGGGTGAAACTCATGATGCACCATGAAACCTCCGGCGCGATCACCAACTATGAGCGCCGCCTGGATAGGGCCTTTGCCTTCATGGAAAAACATGGCTATAACTCCGTAAAAACCGGCTACGTGGGGAAATTAATCCCCCGCGGAGAGCATCATGACGGACAGCTCGCCGTTAATCATTTTATTCACGTAGCCCGGCGCGCTGCAGACTATAAAATTATGATCAACAGCCATGAAGCCACTCGCCCCACCGGTCTGCACCGCACCTACCCCAACTGGCTCGCTCAGGAATCGGCCCGCGGAACAGAGTTCGAAGCCTTCGGCGGACTAGCTCCGAACCATACGACCATCCTGCCCTTCACGCGCCTGATGGGGGGACCGATGGACTACACTCCGGGAATTTTTCAGACGGATCTTTCCTATTATGGAACGGGTAGCCAACAACTGGTACAAACCACCCTGGCGAAACAGTTGGCCTATTACGTCACCCTTTACAGCCCCCTGCAGATGGCCGCCGACCTGCCTGAAAACTACTTGCGCTTCCCCGATGCTTTCCAGTTTATCCGGGACGTGGCTGTGGACTGGGAGGACACCTACATTTTAGAGGCGGAGCCAGGGGAGTACGTGAGCATTGGCCGGAAGGCCAAAGGGCAAGCCGCCTGGTTCATAGGTGCCATCACGAATGAAAATAGCCGCACGACCGTGCTGGATTTAGATTTTTTGCCCGAGGGCAAAACCTTCGAGGCCACCCTCTACGGAGACGCAGCAGATGCCTCTTGGGATAAAAACCCGCAAGCCTACGTCATCGAAACCCGCACGGTGCGTCGCGGAGACCGGCTGGAACACTACTTAGCACCCGGCGGCGGACTGGCCATTCATATCCGCTAAGGCGTCCCGAACCAGTACACCCAGTCCACCTCTTCCTCCACCCGAGCGGAGAGCGCCGGACTGAAAACAGGAAAAAAATTCAAGCCTGTAAGGGCCTCCACCTCCCGAATGGGGCGAGCGAACTGACGTATATCGCCAGTGCCCGCCGCATTCGGGAGAATAAATGCCAGCCCCTGCCCTCCCGTCACATCGGGCCGGTAGAGCACCTTGTAAAAAGCCTCCGGAACAGCTAGCTCACTCGCCCCCAAGCGTGGGCGATCACTTCCCAAAACAGGGCCTGTCAGCACCCAAATGGAATCTTTTTCGACCGTAATCGTGCGTACCCAGTCTTCCAGACGCTTCCATATCCCCCGGTTGAAGGCAGGCACCTGAGGGGAGACATTCGTCAGGAAAAAACTTTCGTACATGCACTGCTCCGCATAGCTCATATCTGCCGCAGGTGCTAAATGCCCGCGATCAAAACCCGTCCCCCGATAGTCGGCATCACGTGGACTCAGATCCCGAATGCGGGGCTCCATCCGAAAATTACCTTTGCGCTCCACGCCATCCCCGAGCCGCTCCCGACTGAGCAGATACTGCACCCACTTGGCATTCCGACTAAGAGAATCGAAAGCGATCAGGAAACAGTCGTAGGTCAGTAAAAAGCGGTCCGGACGCACCTCCGGTGCAAAGGTGGCATAAAACTCTGGCAAAAAGGGACGGTCTAAGGGAACAAAAAGCGTCTCCAGCTCCTCAGCCGGGGAAACACTACTGACCGCCACAGGGGGAGCCTGCCGCCCCGCTCCATCAGCTACTGGCCGAGTAACGGCACAACTGACCCATACCCATAAACAAGCGCAGTAGCCCAGAAACCGCCAGGTACCTGAGTAAAACGAAAAGCGCAGAAAGAGAAAAACGCGTGTGAAAAACCGTTGCATAAGTAGAGAGAACAGGGGTAAAAACAGAGAAGAAGAGTAGAAACCTCAAAAAGGAATCAAAAAAACCGACTCTGGAATGAGCCGGCTTTATGTGTTACGTACAGTTAAGGATGTAAGCGTCCTAAAATTTCTTTGGCCTCATGCCATTTCAAGCGGGGACCGAACTGACTGACGATTTTGCTGCTGGCCATCGAAGCCAGCTTGCCGCTGGAAGCATAGCTATGCCCATTCGTGATACCATATAAAAAGGCGCCGGCAAACATATCCCCTGCACCATTACTGTCGATGGCGGTGGTGGCATAAGGTTCGATATCGATAAAGGTATCGCCGTCGAAAATGGTAGCGCCATTTTTTCCCTGTGTGATCACAAAGTGCTTGGCGACCTTTTTAAGCTCTTCGCGGGCTTCCTTTAAGGTAGCTGCCCCTGTAAACAGCAGCGCCTCCTCCTCATTAGCGAAAAGTAAATCCACCGAAGCGCCGATTACCTCTTCGAAAACCGGCTTGAAATACTTCACCATCGCAGGATCCGAAAAGGTTAGCGCACCTTCGTGCCTGCAGCCTCAGCCACACGCTTGGCATGCAGCATGGCTTCTTTACCGTTAGGAGAGGTAACCAGATAGCCCTCCATGTACAAGTATTTCGCATCTTTTATCGCCGCCTCACTCACATCTGATACGCTATAATCCTGGGTGATACCTAAAAAAGTGTTCATCGTACGCTCCGCATCCGGCGTTACCATCACCAGACACTTGCCTGTGATACCCTTTTCCAGCTGCTGCACATTTAAATTATGATCCACCCCACTTTCTTTCATGTCCTCCACGAAAAAGCGACCCAGCGCATCATCAGCCACCTTACAGGAGTAAAAAGAGCGGCCACCGAACTGACTCACCGCGATGACCGAGTTAGCGGCCGAGCCCCCACACTGTTTTTTTGCCTCCTCCGTGTTAATCACCTGCATCAGTGCGTTTTGGCGCTCCTCATCTACCAGTGTCATCATCCCTTTCTCCACCTGATTATCGAGAAAAAACTGCTCCTGAACCGTAAACTCGATGTCCACGAGCGCATTTCCGATCCCTGCTACATCATATTTCTTTGCCATATTTCGCTTATTTCGTTTCAGGGCGCAAGTTACAACATCCCCCCCGAAAATCCTTCTTAATCGAAAATCGGGTGGCGCTCGAAAGGCTTCGTCCGATCGAAGAGGTACCGATAGGTATGGTGCGTCTTGTAAATTTCCGCATTCAACTGCTCACATACGCGCATCATCTTGGGGTTAAAGTCACCGATCCAGTTCATTTCGATCGTCTTATACGGGAAAGAAGCCTTCCCTGACATCTCATCATAGGCCATAATCATGGCACTTTCCACCCCCTGCCCTTGAAATTCGGGCACCACACCGAAGACCAAGCCCAGCATCTTGTTGGGTGGATTCATCCACTTGTTCCATAGGAATTTCAACTTCCCGATCAGGTCCATCTTCCCATCGACATACTTGAAAATTTGATTGATTTCGGGAATATTAATAAAAAAACTCACCGGCTCCCCCTGATGAAAACCGAAAAAGATAAGGCGTTCATCTAAAATCGGTTGCATCTTCTTAAACATCAAGCTGGTCTCTTTTAGCGTAAGCGACTTGCCCATGTGCCGTGCCCAGGCCTTATTATAGACCTCCATAAAGTAGGTAGGGGCCTTTTCTTTCAGCTCCCTCCCTTTTAAATAGCGAAACTGAAAGGCGGTATTTCCACGAATTTTATTAGCGCGCTCCACCATCTTAGGGTCGAAGCCCACACCCTGAACGGGACGCATGTAGGTGAATTGCTTGAAATAGATTTGGAAGCCATAGGCTTCAAAGAACTCTTGATAGTAAGGGAAATTCCAAGGCATGTTATAATTAGGCGGGGAAAAGCCTTTACCAGCAAGCCCCACCACTTATCGCGCTCCCCGAAGTTCACAGGGCCATCCATGGCCTCCATCCCCTCCGCTTCGAGCCAGTCCTTCGCCGTATCCAGCAGCAGGAAGGCCGCTTTTTGGTCTTGGATGCACTCAAAAAATCCGACACCTCCTGTGGGCTGCTTTTCCTTCCACTTGGGATGTACAAAGGCCGCGATACGTCCGATGTACCGATCTCCTTCGCGCAGCAACCAGCGCCGCGCCTTGCCACCCTGCTTAAAAAGCTTATTTACTTCGGGATTAAAAATCCCATCGATATCTTTATCCAGCGGACGAATCCAGTTCTTTTCCTCCTGGTATAAATCCACTGCCACCTGTAAAAAGGCCTTTTTATCGGCCTCCGTCTGCACCTCCTGAAGTATCATGCCTTAATTTTTGGACTAAAGTAAGCAGATATTTGGAAATGACCTATCGCTTTAGCCTTAGCCAAGCTCTTTTGTCCGCTCCCGCTCCATTGGGCGCGGTTTCCGGAACAGCCTCTTCACCGACCAAAATTGGCAAATCAAATACAAGCGCACTTTGTTGCGCAGCGAGCTGCAAGGCGCCAGTAAGGGGCGGGCGGACTGCTGCTTGGAACTCATCTCATTTGTCATATCATTACAGTAAACACCCAGAGGACGAAGCACATGCCACAGATGTGAGGCCACTCCAGGGGTAAGCATACACAATGGGTTAAATTCTGTTAATTTCGCAACAGAAACCGGGTTTATCTAGGCGTATTTTAGGGCGTCAGCAAGCGAAAAATTGGGCTTAAAACCCACATAAAAGGTGGGTTATTTTTCACTTACTCCACACAATATACGCCCAATATCCTAAAAAACAAATACCCTGCTGAAAAACGACTCATAACCAGTCAGAAAGAAAAGATTCCATCAGCCATTCATCCCGACTTTCTTCTATTTTGATTTATGGATTTTGGCATTTAACTTGCTATCGCCATGAAGATGAAAAAAATCGCTTTATTTCTTTTTCTGCTTTGTTTTAGCCCTTTTTTGCGGCCTGCCGCGGCGCTAAACGATCCAGGCACCCCCCTGCCTGCACATGCCTTTAAAATTCAGGAAGGCACTGCCAGTTTCTATGCGAAAAAATTCCATCTGAAAAAAACTGCCAGCGGAGAAGTGTATGATATGCATGGCTTTACGGCCGCACACAAGTTTCTGCCCTTTGGCACGGAAGTGCTCGTGCTTAATCCCGCGAATGGACAGCAGGTTCGGGTCACCATTAATGACCGCCTACCCCGAAAAAGCGCCCATAGCATCGACCTCTCGCGCGCGGCAGCCGAGGCACTCGACATGGTACGTGATGGGGTAATTTCCGTAGAAATCCGCGTCCCCGGTAACCGAGAAATGCAATTTTTAGAAGCCCTCTTCGGCGAAGACCGCCCCGAGGAACTGCGCATTCGCGTCTATGAACAGGCGATCAGCATTCAGCGCCCCTCGCTTATAAATAAAAACTAAGCGCCACCGTCGGCACGAAGAGCTGTAGCGCGCTTCTTCGTGTATTAAAATCGAAAATACCATTCCGCTCTCCATCCGGATCAGGCAAAAAAAGCACATCGCCGCGCCGTAAAAAATCCGTCCGCGCCGTGTTCTGGTAGAGCAGCTTCACCTCGATATTGCCGATGCTCGGATCCTTAAACGGAATCATCAGCCCGCCGCCCCCTTGGAAAGCCTGCGTCCAGGTGCCGAAATCCCGCTGTCGCTCGAAAGGCTCGTCGAAAGCCGTCTCCCGAATCGCATAGGAAGAAGCGATCCGAATAAAGCCCGCCTGCACCTCCACGAAAGGAAATACCTTGCCATACACCTGCGGAAAGAAGCGAAACACGCCCATGTAATTCCAGGTATAGTTTAAGCGGCGGAGCCGCAAATCCTCCAGCTGATTCAAAAACAAATCATTTCGCTCTTCTAATTTGCTGCCATACAGGCTGTAGCCGATGCGCACACCCAGCTCTAAGGGCAACTCAGGCAGCTGGTACAAGAACCCCACGCTAAGCTCAGGCATCACCAAGCCAGGAGCCTCCCGCTGCAGCTCTCCCGTCGCGAACCCAACACGCGACTCCACCTGCACCAAAAAATCCTGCGCCAAAAGCGGGCGAAGTCCACCGATGAAGAGACCTACTAAAAGCAAGGACGTAAAACCGAATACCCGACGTGGTAGTAGCGAGCTGCTTCCGCTTAGAATAACTTTTTTCAGCATAAAACGAGTGACGAAAGGCATGATTGAACCGGCAGTTAAAAGGGTTTGGAAAAGATGGAGAATGAGGATTTCCCACTAACAAATTTAGTTTTCTCCTTCACTTTTTAAAAGAAAAGGATAAAAAAAAAGGAAGCCGCATGACACAGCTTCCCAAGAATAGTTGGTTTAGTAATTTCTAAACCTTAAACAATATTTATGCCAAAACACACATGTTCTGTCTTCTTGGCAGTCTCAGTAAGGCTGCCCAGCTGATTACCTGTTGCCCCTATAGCCAAACACCTGCCCTAGTAGGCCAATAATTCCCGCAACTTGCCCGCCAGACGCTGCTCAGGTAAAAAGCTTTTCTCCAGCGACGCAGCGAACGGAACTGGTGTATCGAGAGCACCCAGCCGCATAACAGGAGCATCCAAATCTTGGAAACACTCCTCCGCGATCCAGGCAGCGATTTCCCCGCCGATTCCCCCAGTCAAGCAGTCTTCATGCAGGACCAGCACCCGATTACAACGCTTCACTTGGGCGCGCACCGTCTCTTTATCCCATGGGAGCAGGGTGCGCAGATCCACGATCGCCACATCCAATCCCTCCGCCTCTCGACAGGCCAGCGCCCAGTGCACCCCCATGCCATAGGTGATGATCAGTGCCTGCTCCCCTTCCGCCACGACGGCAGCTTGGCCGATGGGCAGTCGGTAGGCTTCCTCAGGAACAGGCCCCGAGAGGCTTCTGTACAGCGCCTTATGCTCGAAAAACAAATAAGGATTCGGGTCCTCTAGGGCAGCAAGCAGAAGCCCTTTCGCATCATAAGGCGTCGAAGGGTACACGATTTTCAGCCCAGGCGTATGGAAAAACCAAGCCTCATTCGACTGCGAGTGAAAGGGGCCCGCCCCCACTCCAGCACCGGTGGGCATGCGAATAAGTACGTCCGCCTGCTGCCCCCAGCGGTAATGGACCTTGGCCAGGTTGTTGACGATTTGATTAAACCCGCAGCTCACAAAATCCGCAAACTGCATTTCCACCATCGCCTTAAACCCCTTTATGGAGAGCCCTAGGGCAGTCCCCACGATGGCCGACTCGCAGAGCGGTGTATTTCGGACGCGCGCAGCGCCAAAACGCTCCACAAATCCTTCCGTAACCTTAAAAACCCCTCCATAAGCACCGATATCTTGGCCCATGGCCACCAAATTCGGGAAACGCTCCATGCCCTGCCAAAGCCCTTCACGAATGGCATCCACGAACCGGCGCTCAGGCCCCTGAGGAGCGGGAATCGCCGCAGGCGGAGCAGGTGCAGGAGCATAGCAGTCCGCCAGCTCCCGAGCGGGATCAGGCAGAACGGCAGGAGCCGCAAAGGCCTCTTCCAACCCTTCCTCGATGGCCTGTTTGATGCGCTGGTCAATCTCGGCACGCTTCGCCTCATCCAGCACCTGTATAGCTTCTAAAAATGCCGTGTAACGGAGGACGGGATCTTTGGCCGACCAGGCCTCCATCAGCTCCTTCGGCACATATTTCGTCCCTGAAGCTTCCTCATGGCCCCGCATCCGAAAGGTCATGGCCTCCACTAAAACAGGCCGCGGATCCGTGCGCATAGAAGCCGCGAGCTCCCGAATACAGCGGTGCACCGCCAGCACATCATTGCCATCGACCCGTACGGCTTCCATGCCATATCCCGGCCCCTTCTCGGTGAAATGCTGGAATGCGAACTGCTGCTCGCTCGGGGTGGACAGGCCGTAGCCATTATGCTCGATCACGAAAATCACCGGCAGACGCCAAACCGCCGCCACATTCAAGCCCTCATGAAAGTCCCCCTCAGAGCTGGCACCATCCCCGGAAAATACCAGCGTGACCGCCTGCTGCCCGCTTAGCGTGTCCGCCAGCGCGATGCCGTCCGCCACTGCCAGCTGCGGCCCGAGGTGAGAAATCATTCCGACGATATGGTGTTCGGGTGCCCCAAAATGAAAGGAGCGGTCCCGCCCCTTCGTGTAGCCGAGGGCTTTCCCCTGAAACTGCGCGAAAAGCCGCGCTAGAGGCATGCCGCGCCCCGTAAAAATGCCGAGATTCCGGTGCATGGGAAGAATGAACTCCTCCGGATGAAGCGCAGTCACCGCCCCCACCGAAATCGCCTCTTGGCCCCAGCCACTGAACCATTTGGAAATTTTCCCCTGCCGCAGCAGAATCAGCATCTTCTCCTCTATCCGGCGGGGAAGCAGCAGCTGTTCGTACAGGTGGAGCAGTTCAGCATCAGTAAAGCCATCTCGGTTAAAAACAGTAGCCGGCACATGGGGAAGCGTAGTAGACATGATCGATCGTTTTGGGTTTTGCTACCAAATTAGGCACAAGATTTTGCAGTTCAAAGGAATCCTTAGGAAAGAATCTTTTCTTTGGTTTTACTGTTAAGAGAGACTGATACACGTAAAAAATGGAAAAAATCCGCATCAAACATATGGTTTGCCCTCGCTGCATCTTGGCGGTAGAAAACACCTTAGCCCAGCTGCAGCTGCCGGCGGAGAAAGTCGTGCTGGGGGAGGTCCTCCTGCAGCGCCCCCTGCGCCCGGAAGAGGAGGCTCAGCTCGAATCCGCCCTGCAGCGCCTGGCTTCGAGCGCCTTAAAGACAAGGAGGCAATCAAAATCGAGCGTATCAAGACCTTCCTCCGGAACATCGTACAGCAGGAAGAAATCCCCTCAGGCTTCCACCTGACCGAAAAACTCAGCAGCTACATGGGAGAGGATTATAGTGCCCTGAGCCAACTTTTCAGCAGTCTGGAGGGCATGACACTGGAGAAATATTTCATCGGCTTAAAAATCGAACGCGTAAAAGAACTCCTTTTTTACGAGGAGCGCACCCTGTCGGAGCTGGCCTACCTCCTGGACTACAGCTCCGTCCAGCACCTCTCTGCGCAGTTTAAAAAAGTGACCGGCATGACCCCTTCCGCCTATAAAAAAGGGCTTTTGCCTGGCGGCAAAGGATGGCGGGAGGCCTAAAAAAAGCAAAAGCGTCGATATCCCATCGACGCTGAAAAATGAATGCAAGGAAATGAAAAAAATCGTTTGCTGTACGTGCTACAAATGTACGCCGGCCCCTCCTATTCTTGGTTAATTTCGGATTAAGCTTAGATTATGAATACTTTCATCACATGCGCCATTTGATAACATTCTCCTCATAAGCCTGAAAAAGCTTCCCAGTAATCCGCTTTCTATCAGGTGAAAAAATCGTATCTTTGCACCTTAAAGAAGGATCTAAGCGTGAAGGCAAGAACACTAAAGAAAAATAAAGTCAATATCATCACCATGGGCTGCTCGAAAAATCTAGTGGACTCCGAGGTGATGCTCACCCAGCTGCGCGGAAATGGGATCGACGCCCACCACGAATCACAGCAGCAGGATAATAACATCGTCATCATCAATACCTGCGGGTTTATCGATAACGCCAAGCAGGAGTCGATCGACACGATTCTGCAGTATGTGGATGCGAAGGAGCAGGGCCTCGTGGATAAGGTCTACGTGACCGGCTGTCTCTCCCAGCGCTACAGAGAAGAACTGGAAGTAGAAATCCCACAGGTGGATGCCTATTTTGGCACCCGCGACCTGCCCGCGCTGCTAAAAACCTTTAAGGCAGATTACAAGCAAGAGCTGGTCGGCGAACGTCTGCTCAGCCATGCCTCCCACTATGCGTACATGAAGATTTCGGAGGGCTGTGACCGCCCCTGCTCCTTCTGCGCCATTCCACTCATGCGGGGTGGACACGTCTCCCGTAGCATCGATGAGCTCGTAAAAGAAGCGCAGCATAAGGCCGCGAATGGCACGAAGGAACTGCTTCTCATCGCGCAGGACTCCACGTACTATGGCTTAGACCTCTATAAGGAGCGTAAGCTGGCCGACCTCATGCGCGCCCTTTCTGATGTGGAAGGGATCGACTGGATCCGCCTGCACTATGCCTTCCCGACAGGCTTCCCGATGGAGGTCATTCAGGTGATGAAAGAGCGTGAAAACATTTGTAACTACCTCGACATTCCGCTGCAGCATGGGAGCACTTCCGTGCTCAAAGCGATGCGCCGCGGCACAAGCAGAGAAAAACAAGAAGAGCTGATCCACTCCATTCGGGATATTTTACCCGAGATCGCCATTCGCACCACGCTCATCACCGGGCACCCAGGGGAAGACGAAGCTGCCTTCGAAGAAATGCTCGGCTTCGTGGAAAAAATGCGCTTCGAGCGCCTCGGAGTCTTTACCTACAGCCATGAGGAAAACACCCATGCCTACACGATGGAAGACAGTATCCCGGCAGAAGTAAAGCAGGAGCGTGCGAATCTCCTCATGGAGGTGCAGGAGGGCATCAGCCAAGAGCTAAATGCAGAAAAAGTGGGCAAAACCTTTAAGGTGCTCATCGATAAAAAGGAGAATGGCTACTTCGTAGGTCGTACCGCCTACGATTCGGTGGAAGTAGATAATGAGGTCTTGATCGATGCCTCCAAGCACTACTGCCGCATCGGAGATTTCGTACAGGTGCGTGTTCATGACGCGGATGCTTTCGACCTGTATGGCGATGTAGTAGGAGACGAAGCGCGCTCCTAAGCCCACTGCCGCATAGCTTCATAATTTAGTAACCTTCGGAAAAGCCATTTCATTTTCCGAAGGTTTATTTTTGCCCAAACGAAAATCCCTATGAGCAAGTACCTATTTCTATTTCTCGGCACCCTGTTGCTACACGCGTCCAGCTTTGGGCAGCGCCCCTTTGACCTGCAAGGTCACCGAGGTGCCCGCGGCTGATGCCTGAAAACACCATTCCTGCCATGATTAAAGCCCTCGACTTAGGGGCAAGCACACTGGAAATCGATTTGGCAGTAACCCAAGATGGAGAGTTGATCGTCAGCCACGAGCCCTGGATGAACCCAGCCATCTGCCTGGATCCCAGCGGTGCCCGCATCCCGAGCGAAGACCGCAGTCATAATATTTATAAAATGACCTATGAAGAGGTGAAAAGTTACGACTGCGGCAGCCTGCCCGCGCCGGGTTTTGAGCAGCAGGTAAACTTTCATGTCAGCAAGCCCCGCATGCTCGATCTGATCGCTGCCGCCGAGGCCTATGTGGAAGCGATGGGCCTGCCCGCTCCGAACTATAATATCGAAATAAAGAGTATGCCCGAGGGCGATGGCGTCTACCATCCTGCCCCCGCTGAATTTTCGGAACTGGTGATCGCCGCCTTGGAAGGGGTGCTTCCGAAAAGCCGCTTTAACATCCAGTCTTTTGATTTCCGCGTCCTGCAGTACCTGCACCAAGCGCATCCCGATGTTACCTTAGCCATGCTGATCACGCTACCGAATAATCACGAGCAGTACTTGCAGCAGCTGGGTTTCGCACCCGCCATCTACTCTCCCTTTTACAGGGGGCTAAAACAGGAGACCGTGGAGGCCTTACAGGCCAAAGGCATGCAGGTAATTCCCTGGACTGTAAATACGACAGAAGAAATGGAGGCCTTACTGCAGCTCGGCGTAGACGGTATCATCACCGACTATCCTAACCGCGCTCCTGAACGTCCCTAAAAATCCACTGACCTCTCTTTATGCTCCCTATCGGGCGAGAATAAAGAGAGGTGTTTGGCCAGTTGGCGACTGGCCAATTTTTTCCATTTATTGGTAGCTACAGCAGCTTACGCTTCCATTTGAATTGCTCTAATTTAGTCAGAAGGCGTAGCATCTACCCGAAAATCTCCGAAGCTGAAAGCCGCCGCCCCATTTCCTGACTGCGACGCGCTGCCTCCACTAAGCGCAAAACCGCGATTGCTTCCTCCATCCGTACCTCCAGGGCCGCCTCCCCACGAATAGCCGCAGCCACATTCGCATAAAACTTGCGGTAATCCCCTGCTACAGTAGGCACTGCATGTACCTGCTCTCCCGTAAAAAGCTGTCCGTAGCGCTCAGGATCCTCTTGGCCCCAGTCAGGGCCCTCCGGTAAAATCCCCGCTTTAAAAGCCTTCTCCTGCACATCAAGACCAAACTTCTGATACGTACCTGCCGTGCCCCCAAGCAAAAACCGAGGCCATGGAGCGGCCATCAGCACCGAAGCCGTCAAACGCACATACAAGCCCGGATAAAATAGACGTATATCAAAAAAATCGTCCGCATCCGTGCCCTCCCGCTGAACTAAAATACTCGCCTCCAAAGCCTCCGGGGCACCGAACAACACATACGCCTGATCGATTAAATGCGTCCCCAAATCGTAGGTGATCCCATTACCCGGAACAGCTTGCTCCCGCCAATTACCCCCAACCTCAGGACGAAAACGATCAAAATGACTCTCAAAATGACACAAACGACCCAAACGCTCTTCCCGAACCAGTGCCCGCACCGTCTGAAAATCACCATCCCAACGGCGGTTTTGAAACACCGTAAGCACAAGCCCTTTGGCGACAGCCAAACGCTGCAACTCCTCCGCCTCAGCAGCATGCACCGTGACTGGCTTATCCACCACCACATGCTTACCCGCCTCTAAAGCCAACTTCGCCTGAGGAAAATGCAGGGCATTTGGCGTTAAAATCACCACCAAATCCGCTGCATCCGCAGCCAATAAATCTTCTAAGGAACGGTAAATTTCCACATCCGGATATAAGGTTTTGGCCTCATCCCCATGCCGCTGTACCACCGCCGTCAGCGTGAGCTCAGGCTCACCTGTATCAAAGGAGCATGCTGGGTTTTCGCCACCGAACCGAACCCGACGAGGGCCGTACGAATCTTTCCTGCCATCTATCTTAATTTTTGTTTTGCTACTCGTTTAATGCTGCACACCCCCCGGACCATGCACATGACCATGCGCGATTTCCTCGGCTTCAGCCTTGCGCACAGCCACCACACGCCCAGAAAACTGCAAGTCTAAACCCGCTAAAGGGGAGTTGAAATCCATGTGGACACCCTTATAGTCTACCTTAAGGATTTCTCCACGGAGCCGATTCCCCTCTTCATCCTGCATCGGAATCACCTTTCCCACACGTAGCAGCTGCCGCTGCTTCACCCCATCCTCCTTAAATGCATGCTTGGGCAAGATCACCCGCTTCGCAGGATCATAATCTCCGTAGGCCTCCTCGTAGCTCAGAAACACCTCGAAAGGATCCCCCGCCACTAAACCTGCCAGTGCTGCTTCCAACTTGGGCAGCACCTGCCCCACACCGAATAAAAAGTAAAAGGGTTCCGCCTCCGAGATCGCCTCGCGAAACTGCATCCCCGTCTCCCCATCATCTACGTGAAGGGTATAACTAACCGCCACCACGGTCTCTGGACCTACCTGAATCATATCACTTGTATCTTTTGCTCACTTATTAACACTTCCGAAGCCAAGCAGCATGTCCGCATCTCATCAATTCCCCTCCAGCACCGGAAGCCCGGAAGAGGCCTGTGTACGAAACCTTTCGCCTTCGGCAATGATCAGGAAACCCTCCACATCCGGGTCCGCCTCGATCAGTGCCAGCGCCCGCTCGGGGCCAGCCACCATGCAGATGGTCGCTAAAATATCGGCCTTCAGCGCATCCGAACAGATGATCGTCGCACTTAACAGGGCATGCTCCACCGGATAGCCCGTCTGTGGATCGATCACATGCACACGCCGATTTCCCTGCTCATCGATGTAAAACTTGCGGTAATTCCCGCTCGTACTGATGGCCTTATCGGCTAAAAGCACGATTTCCACCAGCTCACTCTCCTCTCGTGACACCCCATCCTTAGGGCCCTCGATGCCAATCCGCCAAACCTTTCCATCGGGATTCAGCCCTCGACAGCGCATCTCCCCACCAATCTCGATTTTATAGGACTCCACACCCTTCGCCTCCACGATGGCTGCTAGCTTTTCGATCGCATAGCCTTCCCCCATGGCGCTAAAATCCAGCTGCACACCCGGCCTTGCGGCCAAAAGGCTATCCCCCGAAACCTGAACCAAGTCCAGATCTACAAACTGTAAAAGACTGTCCACGCGCTCCGGACTCATCCGCGCACGCTCAGAGAAGCCAAAACCCCAACCGTTTATCAAGGGCATCAGCGTAGGCTCATAGAGCCCGGCATACTGCTCCCGGTACTTGCGCGAAATGGCAAGCATCTCCGGTAGGTAGGGCTCCTCAAGCAGCGCATAGCCCTTTTGATTGAAATAAGAAATCTCTGAATCCGGAATGTAGGTATTGGCAGCAGCATTATACCCCTTAAAAAAAGCCGCTATTTCTGCCTCCACATCCACTTCACGGTCTAAAACAAACTCATAATAGGTCCCCAAAGCCTCGCCCCGCAAGGTCATATAGGTAGCCGCATCCGCCGAGGTCCCTCCGACTGGAACTGCCGCAGCCCCAGCACGAGGACCAGCACCCCTAAGAGTACCCCGACCACTATCGCTTCGCCTTTTTTCATTTTATCTGTATTTTTATCTCACGGAATTAACGCATAACGCTTCGCCGCTTCCTCTCTACTGTACGCATTAAAATGCCACCACTCTGAGCCGATCGCGCTAAAACCGCCAGCCCGCATCACCTCCCGAAGTAGGCGACGATTCGCCACCTGCTCCTCTCGAAGCTTGCCCGCTGCCAGCATCTCCTCCTCCCGGTCGGGATACGCCTCATAACCGAAAAAATCGAAGGGCGTCCCCATGTCTAAGCCCACACCCGTCTCCCGATCCGCTAGCGTAAGGTCTACAGCCGCGCCGTAATTATGTAAGCCCCCCTTCTTCGGGTCCGCCACATACAGCGGCTTGATACTATCCGGCTTGTCTAACGCATCCCACAGCACCTGCTGCACCGACTGCGGCCGCACGCCATCGAAAACCAAAAAGGTTAAATCCGGCCGCCGCTCCTGCAGGGCGGCATAACTTCTTTCCAGTTTGGCCATTACCTCTGGCTGCAGGTAACAATGCTGCAGCTCTCCATAGACGTTTTGACCGAAAAAATTATCTGTAGAGGCATATTTTAAGTCCACGAGCACATCCGGCAGAACATCTTCCACTGCTAGCAGCCCCGCAGCTTCTAGCTCCAGCTCGATAGCCGCACGTGGTGCGGGACGGAGCACTGCCTCCACCCTTTGGCCTTCGGCCAAAACCTCTTCCTCCACTGCCCCCTGCCGGGGTTCAGGGCCACAGGAAAGGCAAAGGCTCAGGACGCCCAGCCCAATCAAACAAGCCCTTCGCCGGGGAGAAAAAACCCGTGTAAACGCTGCTAGCCTCCAGTTAAGTAGCTCCATAAGTTCATTTTTTACGTCTGTGCATTTTTTTTCACGATGCCGGCACTCGCCTGGGCTGTCGGCAAAATCGTAATGTCTGCCAGCACCACATGCGGTGGACGACTGACGACGAAGGCGATGGTATCCGCCACATCCTCTGCCCGAAGCGGCGCATAGCCTTTATAAACCGCCTCACTTCGCGCGGCATCCCCTTTAAAGCGTACTTGCGAAAACTCCGTCTCGACCAGGCCGGGGTGAATGCCCACCACGCGGATGTTATAAGGATTTAAGTCCATGCGCATCCCCTGCGTCAGGGCATCTACAGCATGCTTGGAGGCACAGTACACATTTCCATTCGGGTACACTTCTTTTCCAGCGATAGAGCCGATATTAATCACCATCCCTTGCTCGCGGGCCACCATGCCGGGAAGTACGACCTTACTAACATAGAGCAGCCCCTTCACATTTCCATCCAGCATGGCATCCCAATCTTCGACCGCCCCGCGATGAATCGGATCCAGCCCATGCGCATTACCGGCATTATTCACCAGCAGCTGCACCTTCTGCCAGTCTTCCGGGAGTTCCTGCCAAGCTGCCTCCACCTGTGCCCGCTCGCGCACATCGAAGGTCAGCAGCCTAGAAGGAGTCCCCGCCGGCAGCTCCGCACACAGCGCTTCCAGCCGCTCCTTTCGCCGCCCACAGACGATGAGGGCATAGCCCATTTCTGCCAGCACCTTAGCAGTGGCGGCACCTATTCCAGAACTTGCGCCCGTAACCAGGGCGATGGGTTGCGTTATCATAGCGTAGAAGTGAGGAGGCTTTGGCCCGCGGCCAAAAACCATGTATAGAATTAATAACTTTCTTGTTCATTCGGGAAATCTTCTGATTTCACATCGTGGATGTAGGCCTTCACCGCATCCGTCATCGTCTGCTGCAGATCGGCGTACTGCCGTAAAAAGCGCGGCCGAAACTCCTGCGTGATGCCGAACATGTCATGCGCCACCAGCACCTGACCGTCCACCGCCCCACCGGCACCGATGCCGATAACCGGGATCTGCACCGGCTGAGCGACTTTGGCCGCCAGCGCCGCCGGAATCTTTTCCAGCACCAGTGCGAAACAGCCGCAGGCCTCCAGCATGCGTGCATCGGCTAAAAGCTTTTCCGCTTCCTCCTCTTCCCGCGCCCGCACGGTATAGGTGCCAAACTTGTATATCGACTGTGGTGTAAGCCCCAGGTGCCCCATGACCGGAACCCCCGCACTTAAAATCCGCAGTACGGACTCCTTAATCTCCGCACCGCCTTCGACCTTTACGGCATGGGCGCCAGACTCTTTCATGATGCGGATGGCCGAACGGAGCGCCTCGGAGCTATTGCCCTGATAGGAACCGAACGGAATGTCCACCACGATAAAAGCCCGCTTCACTGCGCGAACCACCGAAGAGGCATGGTAGATCATCTGATCGAGCGTGATCGGCAAAGTAGTTTCATGACCCGCCATCACATTCGAGGCGGAGTCTCCCACTAAAATGATATCGATGCCCGCCGCATCCACGATCTTCGCCATGGAATAATCGTACGAGGTGAGCATGGAAATCTTCTCCCCACGGTTTTTCATTTCCTGAAGGGTGTGGGTGGTAATGCGCTTGATGGCGCTAGATGGATGAACAGACATGGTTTAGTGTAAATATACAGCGTAGTCGGGACCTGATAGGTCCACATGAATATGTTCGTTTAGCGTGGTGGCGAGGGCCAGCCCCGTATAGTCTGGACTCACCGGGTAACAGCGATGCCGCCGATTAACCAGCACCGCCAGCTCTAACTTTTTTAGTGGAACACCTAAAAATGGCTTCATCGCGAAGGCTAGCGTCCTGCCCGTATTCAGCACATCGTCCACTAAAATGCACACCGAATCCGCGGCGACCGAAAAGGAGGAAATGCTGATGTCCCCTTGGGTGCGCGCTGCCTTATCTAGGCGCAGCTCCGAGACCTCCACCTCTAAGCTAAAATGCTGCCGCAACTCCTCCGCCAGCAGGTTCGCGAGCCGAAAACCCATGCCGCTGATACCTGCCAGCAGCAGCTGCCGCTCTTCGATATTGCGCTCGTAGATTTCATAGGCCATGCGGCGAATTTTCTGTTCGATTTGCCTGTGCGTGAGCACTAGGGTTTGGTGCACTTGCATGTTTTCGTATTTAGATGTGAAAATTACATCATGAAAGGCGCTAATCAAAGCAAAAAGGCAGAAAAGCCGCCGCTTCCTGCCCTTCTTCAGGTTCCTTTGGCCCTGGGCCAAAACGGACTACCGATGCGTATCCTCCTCGTGGAGTAAATTCACATAATTTTCATAGCGATAGGGATGGATGTAGCCCTCCTCCACGCGCTCGATGATGCGGCAGCCGGGCTCCGACACATGCCGGCAGTTGTGGTACTTACACTCCCCTAAATACTGGCGCATCTCCACGAAATAGTGGGAGAGCTCCTGCTCCTCGATGTCCAGCACCCCGAATTCCTTAATCCCGGGGGTATCGATCAGGAAAGCATCCAAGCCCTCCACCGCAAACATCTCCGCGAAGGTGGTCGTATGCACGCCTTTGGCCGAGTAGGCCGAAATGTCCTTCGTCGTCTGCCGCGCACCAGGGACGAGCTGGTTCAGCAGGGTGGACTTACCCACGCCCGAGTGGCCGGAAAGCAGGGTGGTCTTCCCCCGCAGCAGGGGCCCAAAACCTTCCAGCAGGTCCTGCTCATGCAGGGCCGAAAGCTCCAGCACGGGATAGCCCAGCGGCTCGTAAATTTCATGCAGATCCTGCAGCAGCTCCTCCCCCGCCTCGTTCAGCGGAAGGTCGGCTTTATTCACTAGAATCGTGGTGGGAATCCGAAAGCTCTCCGTGCTCACTAAAAAACGGTCGATGAATCCGAGCGAGGTTCGCGGCTGCTGAATGGTCACCATTAAAAAGGCCTGGTCGATATTCGAGGCGATGATATGGGCATGATGTGCCTTCCGGGTGCTCTTCCGAATCACGTAATTTTCCCGCGGGGCGATCTCCTGTATGGTATAGGTCTCCTGCTGGGACTCCGCCTGCAAGGTCACCTGATCGCCCACTGCCACGGGATTCGTCAACTTCAAGCCCTGCTGCTTAAACTTGCCCCGCAGACGCGCCCGCACAGGGCCAGTTTCGGTGAGCACCTCATACCAGCTGCCCGTAGATTTTATCACTCTTCCTGTCTTCATATTTCCTGCTTTAAGACGTGCATGATGGCCTGACTACTCCCCTTCTGTCGGTGTAAAAAGGCCGCTGCACGGGTTTTGGCTTGCGCCAATGTATGCGCATCGCGGTAGCGCCCGAGCGCTCGCCTGCACACTTCGGCATCCTGGACTTCCTGCACCAGCCCCGCCTCGCGCGCACTGGCAGACTCGGGAAATTTAGCCCTCCGTTTCAGCCGGGCATGTACCACGGGCACCTGAAAGCCGATGGGCTCTAAAATGTTATGGAGGCCATCGCCGGAGGCTCCCCCCACATAGGCCACTGTGGCGTACTGGTAGAGCTGCGCCAGCATGCCCACATTATCAATCAATAAAACGTCGCAGGGGCCTTTCAGTTTAGAATACCGCCGGGATGGTCGGCCGGTTTCGCGCAACCAGCGCTCCATCTGCTCCTCCTGAAAGGCATGCGGGGCGATAAGGATAAAAAAGTCTCTGGCTTCGCGTATAAAAGGCAGTAGCAGTCGCATGTCCTGCTCCCAGACCGAGCCTGCCACCAAAACGGGTCGCCCAGCGATACAGGCCTCGATCTCCGGAAAGCGTTTCGGCGCTGCGGCGGTCTCCAGGACGCGGTCGTAGCGGGTATCTCCTGTACAGGTCACTGCCAGGCTGGGATAATGCCGCTGCAGAAGCTGGGCAGTTTTCTCGTCTTGGGTGAACACATGATCGAAAAGGGGGAGTATCCTCCTGAAAAACCCTCCCCAGGGGCGAAAGTAGACTTGACCGGGACGAAAAACAGCTGCGATTAGGTAGCAGCTGGCGCCACTGGCCTTAGCGGCCAAAAGGAAATTAGGCCAAATATCATATTTCACACAGAAAAACAACTGCGGACGGAGCGTATGTAGCAGCTTCTGGGCATGTGCCGGACGATCCAGCGGCAAGTAAAACAGCGTATCCACATGCGCTTGGGGCTTGGCTGCTGCTGGACGATAGCCCGAGGGAGAAAAAAAGGATACTACGATGCGGAGAGCGGGTTGCTCGGCTTTCAGGGCTGCCAGCAGGGGCTTGGCCTGCTCGTATTCCCCCAGGGAGGCGACGTGGAACCAGGCGACTGCAGCTTCTGGCGCCTGCGCTCGAAAGGCTGCCACCTCTGAAAAGGCTCGCTGTGCACCTGCCTGACGCTCATGGAGCTTCGAACCAGTTTTGGCCCAGCGGGCCAAAAGGGCGTCTGCCAGGTACATCAGAAAATCGTACAAGCGCTTCATCGTACAAAAATAGAAAAAGCTGCCCAATGGACAGCTTTTTTTATGTGTTATCGCGGAATAAGCGCTTAACTCTTGTTGGCTAAGTAAGAAGAAACGCCTTCTTTAGTCGCTTTCATCGCCTCTTTTCCTTCTTCCCATCCGGCAGGGCATACCTCACCGAACTTCTCTACGTGATGCCAAGCATCTACCAGACGAATCATCTCATCGATGTTACGGCCTAGTGGGAAGAAATTAATGGTCTCATGTCTTACGATACCTTCTTTGTCGATCAAGAAAGTCCCTCTGTACGCGATCGGCGTGCCTTCGAAAGCTAAATTGCCTTCTTCGTCCGCTACATACTCTCCGGCTAAAACGCCAAAGTTAGAAGCGATCGTCTTGGCCACGTCTGCTACTAATGGATAGGTAACGCCGGCGATACCCCCCTGATCACGTGGCGTGCTTAACCAAGCAAGGTGCGTCTCTTCAGTGTCAGTAGAAATACCTACTACAGCGACATTACGCTTCTCGAATTCTGCTAACTTATCTTGGAAAGCGATGATCTCAGTAGGGCACACGAAAGTGAAATCCTTCGGGTAGAAGAAGAAAACAACTTCTTGCTTACCGATGTACTGCTCTAATGAAAACTGCTCTACGATCTCTTCTCCGTTTAGTACGGCAGGAGCCTTAAATAAAGGGGCTTTTTTTCCTACTAATGACATAATATTAATGTGTTTTATTGGTGATACTGTTTTCAGATACTGCTGCAAAGTTAAGGTTTATAAATCAAATCTCAATACTCATAGAAATTAATCATGAGGCATAGATTTCGCCTATCGGCAAAAGATTCTTTTTAAAACCCTAACTATCACATAACGCAAAAAAGGAATATTTGGTTTTCCTTTAGTTGCATCGCATAAGGAACACGCCTTGTTTTAAAAAAATTCCCTACATTCGTTTCATCAACAACCAGCAGAAAGCATGACGAAAATTCTCTTTGTTTGTCTCGGAAATATCTGTCGCTCCCCCCTTGCCGAAGGCGTACTCCGGCATAAGCTAGTCGCCGCCGGTTTACAGGACAGCATCGAAGTGGACAGCTGTGGCACCTCGAACTACCATATCGGAGACCTGCCCGATCCACGTACCCGTAACAATGCCGCCAGCCATGGGGTTATCTTAACACATCGGGCGCGGCAGCTGGAGCCTTCTGACGCGGACACCTTCGACTATATCTTAGCGATGGATGAAAAAAACCTCGCGAATAGCGAAGCCCTGTTCCGGCAGCACGGGAAGAAGCCCAAGCATCTCGGTCTCCTGCGGGCCTTCGAGGAGCCGCCGACACAGGCCGCTGTTCCAGATCCCTACTACGGCAGTGCCGAAGATTTCGAGGCTGTCTATCAAATCGTAGATCGGGCGACGGAGGGGCTACTGCGCCATTTAAGGAAGTAAGCTATGTGGGATTCATTTGATCAAGAAGCATTTTTTCAGCGGGTACTGCTGGAGAGTTTTGGTAAAAACGAAAAAATTCTCCAGCAGCGCCTCGTGGCAGCAGGCACCTTAAACCAAGGGATTTTCCTGGAAACGGAATCGGGGGCCTATTTTCTCAAGCTGAACCACAGCGATAATGCCCGTCTGCTGGTGGAAGAAGCCGCCAGCCTAAAATTACTCTCTGCACACTGCCCCCTGGAGGTGCCTGCCGTCCATCAGGTAGGGCAGATCGAGGACCAGCATTACTTACTAATGGATTTTATCCGCGAAGGTCATCCACAGGCCGATTACTGGGCAGAGCTTGGCGAGGGCTTAGCGGCTTTGCATATGGCTACCCGACCGACATTCGGGCTGGAGCGGGATAACTACATCGCGACCATAGCGCAGCCTAACAGCGCGACGAAGAACTGGAGCACGTTTTTTATCGAGCAGCGTCTGGAGCCCTTGGCGGGCAAAGCTTTTTTCGATGGTCACATCAATGCCTCGTTCTTAGACCGCTTCCGCAGGCTGTACCCTTTGCTCGAAGAGCTCTTACCGAAGGAGCGGCCGGCCCTGCTGCATGGAGACCTCTGGTCTGGAAATGTGATGAAAAGTGCGACGGGAAGACCGGTCTTGATCGATCCTGCCGCCTACTACGGACATCGGGAGATGGATTTGGCTTTCAGCCAATTGTTTGGCGGCTTTGATCCCAGATTTTATGCTGCCTACACCGCCGTTTTTCCACTGGAGCCCGGTTTCGAAGAGCGGCGCCGCTATACAACCTCTATCCACTGCTCGTGCACCTGCATTTATTTGGCAGCAGTTACCTAAGCGGCATCGAGCGGACGCTTAAGCGCTATGTCTGAGCTGGGTCACAAGAGTAGCAATTGGGCGAAGAATGAATTTGTATTTTTCTAATAACCCGTGCTTTTTTCTTTCCAAAATGAAAAGTCTGAGTTCATAAAAAAAATCACAAAAGTTGCACGAAAGAGCGCAGAATTTAGCACAAAACAAACTTTTCGCAATCGATTGAATGAAAAAATAGACTTGATTTCAGGGGAAAGCAGCGAAAAACACCTGTTGAGAGAAAAATGTTCAGAAAAGTTTTTCCGTCGTCTTTTTTTCCTGTAATTTCAAGTATCCGCAACTTTAAAATTGTATTTTTCTATTATGAAGATCAAAGCCTACACGCCAGACACCTCCCATCTTGCCTATTCTGTGGGAGTTACTTTAGACCGATTTATTAAGAGTAAGCAGGACGATTTTCCGTACGCATCAGGTGAGCTTTCCCAGCTACTTCGCGACATCGCTTTAGCGGCCAAGATTGTGAACAGGGAGACGAATCGTGCTGGACTGAGTAATATAGCGGGAGCGATCGGCAATACCAATGTGCAGGGCGAGGAGCAGCAGAAGTTAGATGTGATCGCGAATGTACGTTTCACGCGTGCACTGACGAAAGGGGGCGAAGTCTGTGCCATCGTATCGGAAGAAGATGACGAAATCATCGACTTACAAAACAGTTCGGGCAAGTATGTGGTGGCGATAGATCCATTAGATGGCTCTTCGAACATCGATGTAAACATCTCTATCGGAACGATTTTTTCGATTTACAGACGTATCACGCCGACAGGCAGCCCCATTCAGATCGAAGATGTCATGCAGCCGGGCAGCCAGCAGGTAGCAGCTGGATATGTGTTGTATGGCTCCTCCACCATGCTGGTCTACACGACAGGTCATGGCGTAAATGGATTCACGTATGAGGCATCCCTAGGCGAGTTTTTTCTCAGCCACCCTAACATGTGTGCACCGAAGGACGGGAATGTTTACAGCATTAACGAGGGCACTTATCTCGACTGGGAGGAGGGCGTACGTCGCTATATAGATACCTGTAAGGAGCGTCGCTACAGCGGACGCTATATCGGTAGTTTGGTGGCCGACTTTCATAGAAATCTATTGAAAGGCGGGATTTACATTTATCCGAGTACAGCGAAAAATCCAAAGGGAAAATTGCGTCTTCTTTACGAAGCGAATGCCTTAGCCTTCATCGCTGAGCAGGCTGGCGCCAAAGCCACTAATGGAATGATGCGTATCATGGATATTATGCCGAGTAGCCTGCATGAGCGAACCCCTCTTTTCATCGGTTCAGAAACGATGGTCGCAGAGGCAGAATCTTTTTTACAAGAGGTTACAGTAAAGGTAGAATAGGCTTTAGAAAGGGCTCCTTGGGATGAGGGCGCTAAATTTACACAGAAAACAGTTCGACGTTAATTTCCATAGAGAAGGTGAGTGCCGTAGGTGCTCACCTTCCTTTTTTTGAAAAACACGATCTGTGCTTCCTGTTTTGGCCCCCAAATTAATCGGACGTAAATGAGTTGAAGTGCTGTAAACTTAGGTTTATGGAAAAGAGGACCTTGTCTAAAGAAGAGAAGATGAAGGTTTACGTGTAGTCGCTGCAGTACTGTGTTCTAACTGGGCCCAGTAAAGCCGCCAATTTTGCCTCCAATACATAGTGCGTCAAACGGATACGGATTTATTGAATTGATTGCTCTGCAGTTAATTCTCTATCAGGTCTCGGCATGAGCCAGTCGTATGGATTAAGACACCATATCCTTTCACTTTTTTCTTTTTTATTCAGCCAGTCACTTGCCTCTATAAGAATAATCGTCTTCTCGAACAATTCAGAATCGCTTTCAAACCAATACAGAAAGTTTGTTCCTTCTTCATTCAAAATGACTATCCTGTCAGATAATTTTCGCTTGTCTACTATATACTCCTCATTACCGATAGGTGCCTTTCGGTCATGGACAAACCTTAATTCAATACAGTCATCCGCTGTTTTTGGGTATTTTTTACTGTATTCCCTATGGTCAATTGTAATAGAGTTTGTTCGTAAATTCACTTCTCTGACGGCCGCCAGATCTTGCTTGGGATCAAAAATAACCAAGACAGTATCCTGATAATTTTTCTGGGTCGAAAATCTCCGCCATTCTTCACCTTGCCAATTGTTTGTAACCTGTATAATTTGACCATAATTTTCCATGGTGCAAAAACAAAATAGTAGAATAAGAATCAGTCGCATACTTTCCTCCCAACTTTAGCAAAATTGATATGTGTATTCACCTCATCTTTCTCTTCCTGACTTTTATTTGCCCAGCCTCTAACCCTTGCCTTTAATCCTACCCAGGCAAGTGCTTCATAAAATTCTCTGGGAATTCCCCTGGATAGCCTCCTTCATAATTCATATGGTTAGCAATGGTTGGCAGATGCGCTCCGACACTACTTCAGAGGGAATCTCGGTTTCATGATGTGTACAGGTCCAAAAAAAGATGAGCCCTAAAAGGATTAAGCTACATCCATGAAATTGGGGATTGAAGGAGGGTTGGGGGGCATCTTCAGTTTCATAGTAAGAGGCTTTTATTAAAAATAGGTAATTTAATGGATAAAAAAAATAATAATACGAATATATTTATACGAACATCAAATCTTTCCGTCAAGCTATTGCTTTGGAGCCCCGGCTATTCGCTAACCTTTATTGCCTTTGCCTTAGGAGCCAAGAAAGTAAATGTCCTTAGTAAAGATAAATCGGAATCACCACACACATAAAAAAAACTCCTGAGAAGGAGGTCGTTCAAAGCTTTTGGCCGTGAGGCCTGAAAAAAAACTTAATCAGCAGCCTGTTCTAAATCAGAAGCAGCAGCATCTGTAGTACTTTCAGCAGACACCTCAGACTTGGTTAACAGTTCAGGCAAAACTGATTTTAACCTATTAAAGAATTAAACTTAGTTCGCAAGTAAGGTATTCAATTTATCTAACGAATGTTGATTTTCTGGGCTTATTTCTTCTAATATCTTAAGATCTTGGAATAAAATTATTGGATAAAAGGAATTTAGTTGATAGTAGTCCGACAAAAATTTATTGTCAATAATAACATTATCAGAAGAAAAAATATCTTCCCCCAATTTAATATGTAGATCTTTTATAGAATAAACTTGAAATAAAACAAACTTAATACCGTCTGAATTTACATTATCTAATAAAAAGGACTCAGCACACTAATAACACCCAGGGCATCCAGCATTTGGGATAAAAACATAAATTGAATTATAATCGTAATTGAGATCTAATTTTTGCACATAATCAATCCATTTATCTATTTCAGACTCATTTTTATTACATGAAAACAAGCTCAAAAATATCATAAACAAGTAGATCTTCATTTTCAAATTGAATTTTCTCAATGTAAATTTTTCCATCGTTAAAAAACAAAGAACTTAAATTATAATTTTCACCAATTCGTACCTCATCAAGGAAGTTAAAATCTTTAGAAATAACCTGAATTTTAGATGGCCCGAAGCTAATTTTAAATAGATCACGAGAAACCAAAATATCTTCTTGAATGGGTAAATCAACAAATCTTAAATATACTTCCTCGTCACTAAAATATTTAATGCCAGAATAACTACTTTGTGATTTAACATGCGTGATCTCTTCAAATAATTCGATCGATATTTTCGATTTATTTTTTGAAAGTGGATTTACTGTTAGCTCAGGAGCGCCATTCATTATTTCTGATCTTATCTTGCCAGTTCGCATGTCATAGATATAGAATTTGTTATCTATAGGATAACATATAACCAACTCTTTTTTGGCTGGATTTACATCATGATAGATTTCAAAATATTGAATTCCCCAGATCGCATTTAAATAAATATCCGGATACTTAATAGCAGTGTAAACTGAATCACTCAACACATTCAAGAACAGAAACGAGTCTTTGTGAAATGCAGTGTTCTTATAATATTCTTTTTCGGATCCCCATCCATTAAAAATCAATGTATTATCTAAAATAGAGATTTTTCTTAAGTTCCCAGGGCTGGGCTTTACTTGCAGATGGTCGTGTTGGACACGATAAGACTTTTTTATGTTCATGTGTACGATCCGTAAATGTCAATTTACCCAAATTATAAGCGTAAACGAAGATTGAATCATAATTTATAAAATTATAACCTACTAGATCCCCAAAATTTTCAGGTCCCTTTTTCGGAAAGTGGATCTTCTCCGTTAAGGCTTCTGAAACCAAATCGTAAAAGTAAATGGAATTATTTTTTTTATTCAGGAAAGACAAATGAGGCACACTGTCTATCAAAACAAAGTCATTGTAAATATTTCTACCTGTACTCTCATCATCTAAGGGTAAATTTAGTTGACCAACCTTCTTCAAAACAACGCTAACGGGAGAGGTTTTATTATCAACTTTACAGGAATTTACACAAAAAATAATTAAGAAAAAACAGAGAAGTTTTTTGATTTTATTATTCTTCATAGATTAGGGGATTTTTAAGCTAATACAGAAAAACTTATTTTTTTTCATATTATTATAATATTTGCATCCTTTCCATGAACTACCTATTGGATTTAGAATTCACCACAATACTTGGTCAATTAAAAAGGCAGTAGCTTGAAAAAATTTTTACTTCCGATTAACAAGGAGCCACCACAATATCGTTTGCAGCAGAATTTATTGAATTAATTGCCCTGCAGTTAATTCTCTATCAGGTCTCGGCATGAGCCAAATGTATTGATTTGAACACCAATCCCATTCACTCTTTTTTTCTTACCTATCCATTCTTCTTCTCTCACTAGGATCAAGGTCTTCTCCATCAACTTCCCGGAATTGTTAAACCAATATAGAAAATCAACCTCTTGATCAAAGATAACCTGCGTCCTGTCTAGACGAGCTTTATGAATGAGGTATTCTTCGTGTCCTTGATGAGGAGCAGCCATATGGTAGAAAACCAACTTAGTGCAATCATTCTTATCTGGATATTTGCGTACAAACTCTATAAACTTAAAATCAAATTCACCTGGAAAATGTATCTCATAAAACTCTTTAGTATATTTTCTGCTAGTCCCAAAAACTATTATTACCGTATCCCCAAATTCATCTTTCTGAAAATAGTTTGAATCAAACTGTATTTTCCTGTTATCAGATATTTTCTGGATACTTTGAGCACTTGATATATAATTAAGCCCTGTCAATAAAATAATACATAGAATACTTATTCGCATGCTTTCCTCCCTTCCATTGCAAAACTGATTGTGGCGATTAATTGTTCTTTTTCTCTTCCTGACTTTTATTTTGCCCAGCCTCTAACCCCTATCTTTAATCCTACCCAGGCAAGTGCTTCATAAAATTCTCTGGGAATTCCCCCTGGATAGCCTCCTTCATAATTCATATGGTTAGCAATGGTTGGCAGATGCGCCTCCGACACTACTTCAGAGGGAATCTCGGTTTCATGATGTGTACAGGTCCAAAAAAAGATGAGCCCTAAAAGGATTAAGCTACATCCATGAAATTTGGGATTGAAGGAGGGTTGGGGGGCATTTTCAGTTTCATAGTAAGAGGCCTTTGTTAAAAATAGGTAATTTAATGGATAAAAAAAATAATAATACGAATGTATTTAGACGAACATCAAATCTTTCCGTCAAGCTATTGCTTTGGAGCCCCGGCTATTCGCTAACCTTTATTGCCTTTGCCTTAGGAGTCCAGAAAGTAAATGTCCTTAGTAAAGATAAATCGGAATCACCACACACATAAAAAAAACCTCCTGAGAAGGAGGTCGTTCAAAGCTTTTGGTCCCGAGGCCTAAAAACTTACTCAGCAGCCTGTTCTGGATCAGAAGCAGCGGCATCTGTAGCACTTTCTGCAGACTCCTCAGACTTGGTTAACAGTTCAGGCGCAAATTCACGCAGAATCTTATACCAAGAAATAAGCTTTTTGATATCGGAAACATATACTTTTTCCTCGTCGAAATCCGGAAGTACATGCTTCAAAAAAGCACGATATTCATCCTGATCCGCAGCACTATCCAGACCTAAATCGCCGGAAAATTCCGCTTCTATCGTCTGTAATACTTCCTCTAAGGGGGCGGAGCCCTCCTCCGTCAAGGTATAAATCGAGATTTCACTCAGTATGGAGACACGCTGATTAGCTCCTACGACCAATTTACTTTTCTTCGCATCGAAGGCTTCTAAAATCACCCCGCTACGCGTAGGCTTCAGGACTTTGTATAAACCAGGCTTGCCTGATACAGTGGCTATTTCATTAAATTTCATCTTCTCAAGTTATTTTCGAATGGAACATGATAGGGAGTGCAAAGGTACATGTTCGCCGCATTTCCACAAGTTTTTACTTGCCTTCTTCGGCCGCATCATCTGCTGGTAGGTCTTCTGGCTCCTCGAACTCTCCTCGTACGATAGACTGAATAAAGCCGATGATCTCTTCCCTTCCTTTGCCGCTTTCAGCGGACGAAATAAAATACAAGGGCGCTTCTTCAAAGATTTCCGTTACAGCCTTCAAAAACGCATTTACCTGGCCCATCGTTTTACTGTGTGACTGCTTGTCCGCTTTCGTGAATATAAGCACGATCGGCACCTCATGCTCACCGCACCAGGTGATAAACTGTAAATCTATCGGCTGAGGGTCCAGGCGACTGTCGATCAACACGAAAACAGCTTCCATATTCCCCCGATTCGTTAGGTACCCCTTGATCATCTTGTCCCAGTTTTCTTTCAGCGACTTACTGACTTTGGCGAAGCCATAACCCGGTAAATCCACCATAAACCAGCTATTATCCACCTCAAAATGATTAATGAGCTGTGTCTTCCCCGGACGACCAGAAGTTTTTGCTAAGCCTTATGCCCCGTCAGCATGTTAATGAGCGAGCTTTTGCCTACATTCGAACGACCGATGAAGGCAAACTCCGGCTTATTCGGCTCAGGGCATTTCGTGTAATCGGTATTGCTGACTAAAAAACGTGCTTGCTTAATCATAAGGAATGGATGTTAAAACACAAAGGTAGGGCTTTTTCCACAGGATGACGGAGAATAATGGCCAACATTTTTCTTGGGCTCGGGTTATTGTAGTATTATTGCACTTTAATTCATTACCGATCATGTCAGTAGTACCGTACAAGGATAAAAACGAGGGGAAAAAGCAGCAGGTAGCGGAGATGTTTAATAACATCAGTCCCAAATACGATTTCTTAAATCACCTGCTTAGCTTAGGAATAGATATTCAGTGGAGAAAAAAAGCGGTCAAGCTACTGAAAAAAGATCAGCCTAAATTGATCTTGGATATCGCCACAGGGACAGGAGATTTCGCCATTGAGGCGCTCGCCCTGAAGCCTGAAAAGATCATCGGTGTGGACATTTCGGAAGGAATGCTCGCCGAGGGCAAAAAGAAAATGAAAAAGAAAAAGCTCGAGCATATTATCGACCTGCAGCTTGGAGACTCCGAGAAGCTGCTGTTCGAAGATAATAAATTCGACGCTGTGATCGTTTCCTTCGGAGTAAGGAATTTTGAGAACTTGGAAAAAGGCCTCTCTGATATGTATCGGGTGCTGAAGCCTGGCGGCAAAACCGTTATCGTAGAGTTTTCCAAGCCTCGCGCTTTCCCGATGAAACAGTTGTATAACTTTTACTTTACCTATATCTTACCTCAGATTGGAAAAGTCGTATCTAAGGACACTTCTGCTTACACGTACTTACCCGAGTCCGTGCAGGTATTTCCGGATGGAAAAGATTTCCTTTCTGTTCTCGAAAAGGTAGGTTTTAAACAAACAGTATGCAAGCCACTCACCTTCGGCATCAGTTCGATTTATGTCGGCGTAAAATAACACTCAGTGCCTTACTTTTGGCACTGAGCTTTCCTGTTTTTTCCCAGGCCCGCTACAACCCTATTAATGCTTCCGGTCAAGACGATAAAACCATTAGCTATGGTTTTTTCTTTCTGCACACCGCTCCAGCTTCCGTATTCGGTATTCGGACGCCTTCCTCTCTGCCCCAGACCCAGCTTCGACTGTTCCCCTACCCGTTCAGGAGAGCAGAACACGCCTGCATAGCGTCGTCCCCTTACAAACACTCGGTTTCTCCCTCGGTTTCTTGGGAATCCTACGCTTAGATGACCAGGTCAACCTGCTCTTTACGCCCGCAGTGGGCTTTTATGAGCATGAACTGATGCGCTACACATTTTCTACTGATCCTGTGGACGGAGCTACCAAGCTTCCGCTGACTCAAACACCCGTCAGTTTCGATGCGACGCTGGTAGAGCTCCCGCTACTACTGAAGTATAAGTCACAGCGTTTTAACAATACACGCATGTATTTTATCGGCGGACTAAATTATATGTTTCGCACCAAGTCCCAAGATGAAGCCAACCTCGAAGACCTCGTCCTAACAGGCCAGGATCTCTCCCTAGAGCTGGGAATGGGTTTCGACATCTACTTTCGCTTTTTCAAGTGGTCCCCCGAAATTCGTTTCTCACATGGCCTCCTTGACGTGTACAAAGCAGGGGCAGACCTGAACGACACGAATTACGGAGATGCCCTACAGAGCGTCCGAAGAAGAAACATCCGACTGATCTTTAATTTTCAGTAAATTCACTGCACGATCAGCTTTTTAACTGTTTTACCCCTTTCGTGCCGGAGAACCACGAGGTACATGCCTGCGGCCAAAGGGGGCAAGGGCCAAGAGAAGGTCTCCCCTGCTTGAATGGAGACACCCTCCACCAGCACGGCTCCCTGAAGAGCCAGCAGTTGAAGCTCTCCACTGTGGCTGCTTTGGAGCTTCAGCTCCTGTCCCTGCCGCAAAGCAAGGGGGTTCGGAAACAGCCGCAGCTGAGGGCGCTCTGGGCGCAGCGGCACATTCGGCACCCCACTTAGCGTAAACGCCAGCATCCCGCCACCTGTCGTCCCCACAAATAACCGCCACCTATCTTCCGCTAAAGCATAAGCCTGCAAGAAGGAATTGCGCGCCAGCCGCGTACGCTCCTCCACCCTGCCCGCCGAAGTCAGCTCCAGAGGCAGCAGCTCTCGTAGTCCTGTCTTGTCCATAAAACTAGGATAAAAAAAGATGCCCCCTCGCTGATCAGAGGTCAGTAAATGAGGCCTTTCGCCCGGTAGGACATGGACATTCAGGTTCCGAGCTGCTGGATTATCGCGAATGCCCAGGAACTCACGTTCGAGGACTTCCAGCTGCGCGCCCCCGTCCGCTTCTCGTAAACGCATGAGGATGAGCTCCCCGTTTTGGCGGGCTAAAAGCAAGTGAATTTCCCCCTCAAATACGAAAAACTCATAATGATCTAGCGGCTGAGAAAAGCCTCCAGGCGCTGGAACGATTAGCTCTTCGAGCGCTGAAAAACGGGCGTCCGAGGCCATAAATAGGCGCTTTTCCAGCGCAAAACCCACCGTATCCGTCCCAGCCAAAAAGAAGCGCTCCCCTCCATCTGGAAGTATTAAGCGCTGCAGCTGCAGATCCGTAAACTGTAGTGCTGCCAGCCCGAAAGCATCCTCTTCCAGTAATTCCCAGCTCCCTTCCTCTCGCTGCCGGACCCGGATCGCCTGACCGACTACGCGGTTCCCCAGCAGGGTATTGGCTGTGAGCAGTCCCTCCTCCCCGGGCAGCATGGGCAGCCAAGCAGGACGTAGATTCTCCCCAAAATCCATTTGCTCGGACTGCAAGAAAGGCACTGTCAAGCCTCCCCCGTCGGCAAGGAGACGAAAGGTGTTTTGACGATAGTCCGCCCGAAAGATACCGGCAAGATCATTCGCGTTCGAGCTAATGAGCAGATCACCCCGAAAAAGCTGTGCGGCATGAAAGATCGGAAATTCGGGCAAAGGCCCAAAGCCTGGCAGCTCGTGACTAAAGGAGCGGAAATCAGGATCGGCTTGTGTACCTGAATTGGGTAAAAAATATAATCGGCTACACTCATCCTGCCCGATCAAAAGGTCTGCCTGCCCATCACCGTTAAAATCCGCATACAAGAGGGAATGCCCTCCCGCATGCTCGATGCGAGCGCCTGCAGCATCTACCGCCCCCGACTGAGCCCTTTCCGCTTCCCCTTCTCGGCGTGCCTGTTCCAGCGCCTCGGGCAGCTGCATGCGGGCGATGGGCAACCCATTACAGGTTTCCCCGAAAGCTAGTCTGCTGCAATCACAAAATTCAAAGCGACCCCAGCGGCGTACAGGAAAAGCAAAGCCGTCGATCCCTGGGCTACCCGTTCGCTCCACGCTGGTGTTTAAGTACAATTCTAAGAAATCTCCTGCCGCAAAATTAAAGGTAATGACGTCGAGGTCCCCATCCCCATCGATATCCGCTAGCAAAGGAATATCGAGGTTATTCGCCTGCACGTTCGAGCCATTTTCGAGGCGTAAAAAATTCTCTGCCAGCTCAAAAACCGGAAAAGCTTGCCCCTCGGGTGTTACATTTCGGTAGGCGCGTATCCCGAAAGGAGAGCTCGTAAAGACGTCTGGGCGGCCATCCCCGTCATAATCCGCCAGGACTAAAAAACCATTAATGGAGGCGGGGAAATAGTAGGCATATTCAGGCATGAAGCGAAAGCCCTCCGGTGTTTCTTTATACACCTGCACCTGCCGGCTGTTGATGTCCCAAAGCACCACTTCCTCTTGCCCATCGGCATCGACGTCCATAAACTGAAACTGTGCGGCATTAAATCCACCGCTAAAGGCAGCGGGAAAAACCTGCCCACCCCGCACCCAGTCCGGGCCTCTTTCAGCACGAAGCAGGGGGTTTTGGGCGGCAGCCCCAAAGGAAAGCACCCAGCAGGCCATCAGGAGAAGGCTGCTCAGGCGGAGTAAAGAATCGCTCATACGGCTACTATAACGTGAGGAATGCGGATAACGCTATATTTTGTTATCTTTGGGCACCTAAAAATACGAAACTAGGATGGAAATCGCGCATCTTTATGCCCACTATCTGAGTGCCGAGGGTGTCAGCACGGACACGCGGAGCCTGAAGGCCGGAGAACTGTTTTTTGCCCTGAAAGGGCCGAACTTCGATGGCAATACCCATGCCGCGGAGGCCCTCGAAAAGGGCGCCCTCGCCGTGGTGGTCGATGACCCGAAGCTGCCGGCCCTCGGAAATGATGCCCGGTACCTGTGGGTGGAGGATGTGCTGAGCAGCCTGCAAGCCCTCGCGCGCCATCATCGGGAGCAGCTGCAGATTCCGGTGCTCGCCCTGACGGGAAGTAATGGCAAAACAACCACCAAGGAGCTCCTGCATGCCGCGCTGGCGCGCAAATTCCGCGTGGGGGCGACGTATGGGAATCTCAATAACCATATCGGGGTGCCGCTCACCCTGCTGCGTCTGCCTAAGGATACCGAGCTGGCGATCATCGAGATGGGGGCGAATAAACAGGGCGACATTCAGGAGCTTTGTGCCATCGCCCTGCCGACACATGGCCTTATTACGAACATCGGAAAGGCCCACCTCGAGGGCATGGGGGGCGCTGAGGGGGTCCTCAAGACGAAAACTGAGCTTTTTCAGCACCTGCGCAGCACAGGGGGCATGGTGTTTTTAAATACCCTGGACCCGAAATTGGTGCACATGGAAAAGCGCTTTCAGCAGGTGTTCACCTATCCGCTTCCGGGAAATCACTTTTCCGCGCAGCTGGTGGACGCCGCTCCTTTCGTGCGCTTCACGGTGGAAGGTTCGGAAACGATTCATCCTTCCCGCCTGCTGGGAGCCTATAATTTCGGAAATATCGCCGCCGCCTTGGCTGTAGCTGCATTTTTCGAGGTGCCGGAACAGGAAGCCATCGCCGCCATCGCTGCCTACACTCCCGAAAATATGCGCAGCCAGGTGCTTGAAAAGCGAACCAACACTATTCTCTTAGATGCCTATAATGCGAATCCCTCGAGCATGGAAGCGGCTATTTTGGCCTTCGGCCAAATGGAAAGTCCGAAGAAAAAAATGCTCATCCTCGGAGATATGTACGAGCTGGGAGAGGAAACGGAAGAGGAACATGCACGCCTTGGGGAGCTGGTGAGCCGCTTTCCATTCGAAGTGATCTGTTTCACGGGTCGCCATGTGCAGGCAGCGCTGAGCCGTGCCCCTATGCGCGCGCTTTATTTTCCTGATCCTTTTTCCTTCCGCAACTGGCTCGCAGATTCCGCGCTGGAGGAGCATTTGATCCTGATCAAAGGCAGCCGAGGCATGAAATTAGAGGGATTGGTAGACTTTATTTGATTCAGAAAGTTCTCTCTTCGGGGGCATAGATGCACGAAACAAAACGATCATGGCTACAGCTTACTTGGAATTTCTCAGCGTACTGCGCGAACATAATACAAAGGAATGGATGGATGCCCACCGCGATGATTATCAGGCGGTGCGCAAAGCATTTTTGGCGGATGTCGGCCAGCTTTTGGCGGGAGCCATGCAGTTCGAGCCGGGACTGGCGCACTTGCAACCGAAAGACTGCGTGTTCCGCCAAAACCGAGATATCCGTTTTTCGGCTAATAAAAACCCATACAAGACAAATTTAGCCGCTTACTTGGCCCTCGGGGGCAAAAAATCGGAGGGTCCGGGCTACTACATCCATCTCGAGCCAGGGGCCTCTTTTTTAGCGGTGGGCGTCTGGATGCCGCCTGCGCCTATCCTCAAGCAGATTCGTCAGGAGATCGATTACAATGGGGAGGAACTACAGGGTATCCTAGACAGCCCGAATGTCCGCAGCACCTTTAGGGAAATGAGCGGGGAGCAGTTGAAAACCAGTCCCAAGGGCTATGCGGCAGATCATCCCCATATCGCACTTTTACGCTATAAAAGTTTTATCATCAGCCGGCCCATTTCAGATGCCAGCGTGCAGAGTGGGCGCTTCGTGGCGGAGGCATTGGCTGCTTGGGAGGTCGGCAAGCCTTTTCATGATTTTATTTTGCGCGCCAGCGAAGAGAGCGAAGGCGGAGACGGTCTGCTTCCTATTCTTTAAAGTGTCATGAAGAAGAGGCGCGGGCAGGCCTGGACGGAACGTACTAAAAAGCTCCGTCGGCATATAATTTTTCTAAAAAGAGTGCCACCCCATCTTCTTTGTTAGTGGCGGTATGCGCATCGGCCACTTGTAGCACCTCTTCTTGGGCATTGGCCACAGCCACCCCTAGGCCTACGGCGCGCAGGAGCTCCGTGTCGTTATAATTATCCCCAAAAGCGACGACATCCTCCAGTCCGAAAGTATAAGCTGCTCCTAAAAGCTGACGTAAACCATGGGCCTTAGAGATGGCCTTCGGTGCCATTTCCAGGTAGGTATCTTTCGAGCGGTAGAGGTGAATCTGCTGGTTTACCAGAGCACGTGCCGCCTCGGTAAATGCCTCTACGGCAGCAGCTTCCCCCATACACATGACCTTATGCGCCCCTAAACCCCGCTGCTGCCAGTACTGCAGAACCTCTTCTGCCGCGCGGAAGTCGGGCTCCACCTGGGTATTTCGGATTTCCCGCAGCGTCCACTGATCCTTCGTCGGCTCGTACCAGTGCTCCCCTTGGTAGAGGGAGAGGTGAATGTGCCTACTTTCTGGGAGTGCGAGCAGCTGGGCACAGACCTCCACCGGAATCGGCACATCTGCCAGCACCTTTTGCTGCGGAGAGGAAGCGGCCTGCTGCCGCGCATCGGGCAGCAAGACATAGGCACCATTATAACAGATCAGTGCTTCGTGCGGACGCTCTAAGGTACGTAATAGATGGCGCATGGCATCTGGCATGCGGGAAGAAGCGAGGATGAAGGGAACCTCTTTTGGAATTTTGCGCATGATGCGCAAAAGGCGATCAGAAAGCTGGCGATCAGCATTTAGGAGTGTCCCGTCGATATCGGTACAGATGGCGCGAATTCGTCGCATGGTAAGGAATAAAGATGTAAAGAGCATTGAAAAGGCGCAGGCTCAAGGGCGGCGGAACAGCTTATTTGGCTGCCACCGCTTCGATTTCGATGCGCAGGTCAGGGTTGGCTAGCGCATACACGCCTACCGTGGAGCGAGCGACCTTATTGGGATTTTCTGTGTTGTTAAAAAACTCTCCGTACGCCTTAAACCAGGCTTGCCAGTCGATTTCTCCATCCGCGTCAGGAGCCATGTACACGCGCAGGAAAATTACATCTTCTAGGCTATAGTCTTCCTCGGCGAGAGTCTCCTGAATACGCTTCAGGATGCCGATGCTTTGGGTATAGGTATCGCCATAGCGCTCGGGAGAACCCGGCTCAGCTTCTGCATTTAACACTGGAGCCACTAAGCCGGAGGTATAGAAATAGCTTTTGCCGGCAGGCACATGTACCCCACGGAGAATACTGGCATCTGGACGGTCTAAGCGCGTGATTTCACCGGCTTCTTCTATGGAAGTAGCAGGCTGGCAGGCATAGCCCAAAAGTGCGAAGCAGACAAGGGCAAGGGAGCGGTACACAATTCGGTTTAGGATCATGACGAATGGGGTTCGGGTATGAAAAGGAACGGCTACAGGTGATAAAGATAAAAAGGAGTCCGAAGACTCCCTCTTAATTCTGGATAAACGGACACAGGTCTTAAAGATCGGTTTCGGCTTTGGCCTTCGCTAAAGCTTTTTTCGCCCGCTTCACGCGCAAAATAAAATCACTCAGCGCATTCATATAGTTGATAAACGCATCATAGGGTGTGTCATAAGGGCTGAAGTAAGCATGGATGTCCCCATCCGAAAAGAACTTGGTACACATATAGTAAAAGTGATCCGAGGTCTGCAGGTAGGTCCAGTCGCGCTGTATATCGTAATCATCAGCCAGCAGTTTCACATCTTCTTCCAGCTCGTATAACTTGGTGAAGGCCTCATTTTGGAGGTCATTACCGAGCCAAGCGGTGAGGTCGCGCTCTTCGTCAGCCCAGGAAATCGGTACAGGGACCTGAATCGGCGCGATTGGCTTCCCATGTTCAGCTACCTCTGCTGGAGTGGAGAAGGTAAAGGAGGTATCCCGCATAATCGCGGCAGGCAGTGCGCGCATAAATTCGAAAATTCCCGAGTCTGCCCACTGATGCTCTCCGAAGGTTTCATAGTCCATGAATAGGTTAAGGGTCTCCTGTTCAGCGGGAATTTCACGGATCCAGTTGACGAATTTATCCACCGTAAGCGGGTAATCTGGCCAAGTTTTATTGCTAAAACGGAAGGCGATGTCATCACTCAACTGAAAATTTTTCAGTAGGACTTTTAGCTTCGGCTGTGAAGCTGCTGTGTAGACGAAATTCGGGGATTTCCAACCGAGGATATGCTTGGCACCTTCTGTTAGAATGGTGGAATAGCCCATGTCGTAAACCATTTCTCCGATTTTATCTGAGTAGATTAGCTCTGTATTTCGGAAAGTTTTCGGGGTATATCCATGGAAGTGCTTGGCGATTTTCGCACTATGTCGCTCCACCATACGAGAAAATTCCACCTTGCTTTTTAAGGCAGAAAGGGCGTGGCCGTCAGTTTCTGCTAGTAGTTCTACATGGCCGGTAGCTACCAGCTCGCGAAATGAATCCAAGACATCGGGGGCATACGCTTCGAACTGATCGAGGCAGACCCCAGAGATGCTGAAGGCCACCTTAAAGCGTCCTTCATGCTCCCGAATCAGTTCAAGAAGCAGTTTATTCATGGGCAGATAACATTTTTGGGCTACCTTGCGCATAATAGAGCGATTACTGTAATCGTCCCAGTAATAATGATCTTCTCCTATATCAAAAAACCGATACGGCTTTATCCGATACGGCTGGTGTACTTGAAAGTAAAAACAAATGGTTCTCATGATGCAGTATGGTTCTGGTGTAGGGTATCGTAAACTTTAACTAATTTCTCGGCCACATGCTCCCATTTGAGCTTCTTTAACTCTTCGCTGCCGAGTTCTTTAAACATTTTCGAGATGCTTTCATAGTGCAGCAGCCCGAACATGGCATCGGCCATGGCGTCCACATCCCAAAAATCAACTTTTATCGCATTCTGAAGCACCTCGGCCACACCGGACTGCTTCGAAATGATTACAGGCGTATTATGCCGCACGGCCTCAAGGGGAGCGATGCCGAAAGGCTCTGAAACGGAGGGCATCACATAAACATCGGACATGGCGTACATATCGTCCACGTCCTGGCCTTTTAAGAAGCCTGTGAAGTGGAAGCGCGTGCCCATGCCGAGTTCTGCTACGCGTTCTATCATCCTGTTAAGAAGATCCCCGCTGCCCGCCATCACAAAGCGGACATTCGGATCGCGGTCCAGCACTTTTTTCGCTGCTTCCACGAAGTATTCGGGACCTTTCTGGAAAGTAATTCTTCCGAGGAAGGTGACGATTTTTTCGGGCACCTTCTTTTTTACGCTAGATTCGATAATGCTGGCATCCAGTACGGCATTATGCAGCACGCTGACTTTGTCTGCAGGAATTCCGTACTTTTCGATAACTACTTTTCGTGTCAAGTGACTGACGGCCACCACATGGTCTGCTGCCATCATGCCCTCACGCTCGATATCGAAAACCGCACGGTTTACGGACTCCCCCGAGCGATCGTATTCGGTAGCATGAATATGCGCCACCAGTGGCTTCCCACTGATTCGCTTCGCCGCCACGCCTGCAGGATAAGCCAGCCAGTCATGTGCATGAATCACATCATGCTCCTTGTCTTTCGCGATTTGTGCAGCGACTAGGGCATAACGCGACACCTCCTTCATCAGGTCCTTCCCGTACTTACCACTAAACTCAAACTTCGAGGAAAAAACACTTTCATCCACCTCAGCGCCTTCTGACATCGCATGTTCCGTGTAGCGGCTAAACTCTTCAGGACCTAAATAAGGCACTAAAAAACTGCTCACTTCTAGGTAGGTGAGACTTTTCCAGATTTCTTTAAAACGACGTTCCCTATAATCGATGGTAATCCCACTGGCATTCACGAAATCCGCTAGGGGCTCTTCATCCCCCCATAATTTCGGTACAACAAAAATAATATCTTGCTTATGGTGCACGAGGCCTTTTACTAAACCATAACAGGCCGTACCTAGGCCTCCAGATATGTGTGGAGGAAACTCCCACCCAAACATTAAAACTTTCATGCAATCCTCGATTTATAGGTTCTTAATTTCTCGCATTATGCGTAACAATTCTGCCACAGACCAGGCCTGACTAATAGCGCCTTTCGGACGGTGTGGCGGATCTCCATCATAAATCTCTGCCACAGTGCCCACACCATACTGACTCATCACCTCATCGAAAGATGCGATGATTTTCTCCACGAAATGCTTTCCTGCTTTACCATGCAAACGCAGATAAGCATCCACAAAAGCTCCCAGCAGCCAGGGCCATACCGTTCCGCAGTGGTAGGCGAGGTCGCGCGTGTACTGATTGCCTTGGTAGTAGCCTCTGTAGCCGGGATCATCTGGAGAAAGCGTACGCAGTCCCCTAGGAGTGAGCAACTTAGAGCGTATAGTTTCCACGACACGATTCATTTGCTCCTCTGTCAGCATACTATGGGGCAGCGAAGCTGCAAAGATCATGTTCGGACGAATCACCCAGTCGGCGCCTGATTCCGTCACTAGGTCTGCTAAGAAACCACGCTTTTCGTCCCAAAAAAACTGGAGAAAACTTTCCTTCGTCAGTGCGGCGCGCTCCTTGAAACGCTCCTCACCCATGACCTCGTCATAAAAGCAAAGCGCATTATACCAGAGAGCATTCACTTCCACTGGACAGCCGATTCGCGGCGTAACGGGCCCATCGGAGTTGACTGCATCCATCCAGGTGAGTGCCACGCCTTCTTCTCCACCGTAGAGCAGTCCATTAACCTGCACCTTAATCGAGAATTCAGTACCCGAAATAAATCCTTCGATAATCGTCAGCATGGCCTCAGCGTAGCGCTCACGCACAGTTTCTTTATCCCCTGTGTAGCGGATATACTGCTGTAAGGACCAGAAAAACCAAAGCGGCGCATCGATAGAGCGCATATTACGCATCACACCACTTCCGACATTCGGAAAAAAAGGGCCCTGCATGTCTGCTACTAAGGTGTCCACCACCTCTAAAAAGGTGCGCTCATCGTCCAAGGCGAGCGTCAAGCCGGGCGCGGCAATAAATGAATCCCTCCCCCACCAACCAAACCACGGATAACCGGCGATAATATGTGTCTTATGATTCCGCCGCTGTATGAATTGTACGGCAGAGTTTTTTAAACAATTTTCAAAATTATTTCTCGGCACTCTTCGGGAAAGCTCTTTTTCGAAGGACTGCTGCCTGGTGTCGGGGTCTGCCTCCTGTAGACCGGCAGAAAAAATGACAGACTCCCCTTTTGCGATCTCAAATTCAAAATACCCTGGCTGAATTAGGTCTTCCTGATAATCATAGCCCCGCTCTCTTTCTTGAATATATTCCACATTATGGTACCAGTTCGGAGCATGCACATACTGCATATCCTTATTCACCTGCATAAATAGCGGCTGATATACAGGATAGGGACACATGGAGATGCCCTGCTTGACCTCCTTAAAGCTAAAGTCTGCTTGCTCATTTTCGCGGACGAGCGTATGGTACCCCCGGAAAGCTAAAAAAGGCTTGATCTGAATCTTAGTGGGAGAATGAGCCTCTAACAAGGTATAGCGAATCATGACACGGTCTCGCTTCGTGTCTAAGATCAGCTCTTTCTGGAGGAGGACACCCCCCACGCGGTAGGTAAGCTTGGGAATCGGCTCGGTCGTAAAATCTTCGAGGTATTTATGCCCTCGCGGAGAGTAATTTCCGGGAAATTTCGCGATCCCTAAATTAAAACTCGCCCCACGCTGAATAACCGTTTCATGTACGGTGGCGAGCAGTACATGTAGCTGCTCGTCGATTTGAGGTTGTGGTGCCACTAAAAGTCCATGATACTTTCGAGTATTGCACCCGATTATAGTTGTACTCGTGTAACAGCCACCTCGATTTGTTCTGATAGTCTCTCTTGATAAGGAGTAATTTAGGTTTATCAATTGAGTTTTATCAAAATGAATGTAGCTCATAAGTTTAACGTTTGGAGATTCGTATAAAAATAGTTTTTTGAATCCGAACCGCAAACTTTTATCTAAAAAATAAAGGCTGCCACTGGGCAACCTTTAACATCTTATACCACTTCTCATAATATTTTACGATTCTTGTTGGAGTTTCTCCAAATTCCGTAAAGACTCTTCGAACTTCGCCTGATAAGCTTGTACACATTTTAGATTCACTGGGCGTACTTTTGGCGCGAAAGACTGGGTTTGTAATAATAGAAATGCCATGTGTTCACTGTTTATGCTTTAGCCTCATCAATTTAAATGCCAACTCCACGTAATAAGTTCATTTGGTTTAAAAATCAAGAAACCAAAAAACCATCCCCTCATAAAACAGAAAACCCCGCAGCAGCGGGGTTTTCTCGGGTGAAAGACCGGACTCGAACCGGCGACCTCTGGTGCCACAAACCAGCGCTCTAACCAACTGAGCTACAATCACCATTTTCAATCGTCTCCGATTGGAATGCAAAAGTAATACGCATTTTTCATTTTCCAAAAACTTCTAATCGAAAATACTAGAAAAATACTGACCCTTTCGGAAAGCAATTGATAATCAGCTATTTTTTTTTGCGCCAGCAAAATGAAAGCGGGCAAGGGAGCTTTTACGTTTTCCTCGCCTGCTCTCCCCTCTTTAGAAAGGTTTACGCTCGAAGGCCAGTCGCTGTCCTTTTTGACTTTCATCGAAGTGTCCATTGGCGTACGCCAAATGTCCCGAAACAAGTGTATGTGTCACTTGGCTTTTAAAGGTATGCCCCTCAAAAGGCGACCAACCACACTTAGAAAGCACATTTTCGGCGGTCACCGTCCAGGGACGATTCAGGTCTACCAGCACCAGGTCAGCCCAGTAGCCCGGACGAATGTAGCCACGCTCCTTGATTTCAAAAAGAATAGCCACGTGATGACACATTTTCTCTACAATCTGCTCTAGTGTAATTTTTCCTGCATGGTAGAGGTCCAGCATCGCGACCAGGCTGTGCTGCACGAGCGGTCCGCCCGAAGGCGCCTTCGTGTAAGGCTGAGCTTTTTCCTCGCGGGTGTGCGGCGCATGATCGGTGGCGATGACATCGATGTGCCCCTTTAAAACGCCCTCCAGAATACGCTCTCGGTCTGCAGCTGTCTTTACCGCTGGGTTCCACTTGATCAAGCTCCCTTTTTCTGCATAATCGGCATCGCTAAACCACAGATGATGCACGCAGGCCTCTGCTGTGATACGCTTTTCTTCTAGAGGGATGCCCGCATCGAAAAGGTCCACCTCCTTACCAGTACTGATATGCAGCACGTGCAGCTTGGCACCATACTTTCGAGCCAGATCCACCACCCGCTTGGAAGCATCGTAGCAGGCCTCCTCCGATCTGATTTTCGGATGAAGGTGCATGGGAATCGCATCCCCATATTCCTGGTGGTAGCGTTCGAAATTGTCCTTTATGATGTGGTCGTTTTCACTGTGCGTGGCGATGAGGATGCGGCACTGCGCAAAAATCTTTTCCAAAGTCTCTGCATTATCCACAAGCATATTTCCGGTGGAAGAGCCCTGAAATACTTTAATTCCACAAACGCGCGCGGGATCCACACGCAGTAGCTCCTCGACATTATCATTTGTGGCCCCTATATAAAAGGAGTAGTTGGCCAGCGAACGCGCCGCCGCGGTAGCATATTTCTCTTCTAAAAGCGCTAATGTGGTCGCCTGCGGCACGGTATTCGGCATCTCCATGTAGGAAGTGATTCCTCCTGCTACTGCAGCCTTCGCCTCGGTATAAATTTCCGCTTTATGCGTCAGGCCGGGCTCCCGAAAATGCACTTGATCATCGATGATGCCGGGAAGGAGGTGTAAGCCCTCCGCCTCGATAACTGTATCTACCTGAGCGCGCCATTCGGAGAGGTCTGGTGCCACGCTAAAAATCCTTCCCTCCTTCACGAGCACATCTTTTCGCGATATCTCCCCCTCATTTACTATATTTGCACCTGAAATTAAGATACTTTTCATTTTTGAATAGGGTTTTGGTTTATAAATACGACCCGATCGCAGCCCGTACAGTAGGCACAGCCAAGCGAAAAACCGGGGCTTTGCATCCAAAAATACAACATCATGTCAGCAACTCCATTATCTTTCGATGATTTTAAATTGAACAAGCAGCTCCAAGAGGCTGTGCGCGAAGCAGGTTATCAGAAGCCCACTCCGGTGCAGGAAAAAACCATTCCACTGACACTAGCTGGCCATGATGTTTTGGGCATCGCCCAGACGGGGACGGGAAAGACGGCCGCTTACTTGCTCCCCATATTATATAAAGTAAAGTATGCTCAGGGCATGTACCCTCGAGCTTTGATTCTGGCACCTACTCGGGAGCTGGTGATGCAGATCGAGGCGGAGGCGAAGAAATTTGCGGCCTACACGGATATCCGGATGCTAGCGCTTTATGGGGGCCTCGGCCCAAAGACCCAGATAGAGGCCTTAGAGGCGGGGGTGGATCTCTTGATAAGTACTCCGGGCCGCTTTATGGAGCTCTACCGCAAGGGGGTGCTTTTCCCTAGGGAGTTAAAAACGATGGTACTCGATGAGGCCGACAAAATGCTGGATATGGGTTTCATGCCGCAGATTCGCTCGATTTTAGAGGTCATCCCACGAAAACGGCAGAACCTTTTATTTTCGGCTACCTTTAGCGGGAAAGTAGAGCAGCTCTCGCATGAATTTTTAGCTTTTCCAGAGCGGGTAGAGCTAACTCCTCAAGCGACGACAGCCGAAACGATCACGCAGGTCAAATATGAGGTACCGAACATTAAGACGAAGATTAATCTTCTGGCGTATTTGCTGATGCAAAGTGAATTTCAGCGGGTCATCGTGTTTACGAAATCCCGAAAAAATGCTGAAGCAGTCTACAGTTTTGTGGAGCGTAAGGTCGAGGGTGAAGTACGTGTCATCCATGCAAATAAGGGCCAAAACACACGTATTAATGCCATGGAAGCTTTTAAGGCGGGCGAGGTGCGTGTTTTAGTAGCTACAGATGTGGCTGCGCGGGGGCTCGATATCAGCATGGTAAGTCATGTGGTTAATTTCGATGTGCCGCTGATTTATGAGGACTATGTCCATCGCATTGGCCGAACAGGCCGTGCAGAACAAAGTGGTCACGCGCTAACGATGGTAAACCCTGCGGAGGTGTACCATATGGAAAAAATCGAGGAGATTATACGTCGGCCAGTCCCACTTGTGCACCTTCCAACGGAGGTCTCGGTTCCTGAGACACCTTTCGAAGAAAAGCAGCAGTATGCACGTGAAATTGACAGCCAGAAGCGTAAGGAGGACCCTGATTTCAAGGGGGGCTTTCATGAGAAAAAAGCCCGACCTTCCTCAAATTATACAGCCCCTAAACCAAAGCGGGGGAATAAGAACTCCAAGGCCAAGCGTAACCGCAACCAGATGAAAAGTCAAAACCGGAAAAAAAAGTAGCCAACATGGTTTTCTTGCTAAGACATTCATTTTAAAGTACTTTGTCAAGAAAAATCGATCGTTTTAAAGAGAAAATCAGCCGTGAAGACCTCAATCTTTAAAGTTTTTTCCTTGAACAATTGGTTTTTTAAATAATAACCTCTACTTTTGTATCACAATAAGGGAGTGACACGCACCCCAAACAAAAATCAGTTTTGGATCTGTACCGAAAACATACCGCGGGATGAATCAGTTTCTAGCGCGTCGGGCTCATATCCGCCTGAGGCGGACAAAGGTTCGAGTCCTAAAACAAATTTGAAATAATAGTACTAAAAACATATCGCGGGATGGAGCAGTTGGTAGCTCGTCGGGCTCATATCCGCCTGAGGCGGACAAAAGTTCGAGTCCTAAAACAAAATTGAAATAATA
>NZ_AJYA01000038.1 GCF_000265075.1 Nitritalea halalkaliphila LW7
GTCTTTTTGCATGGCACATGCACGGCGCAAGTTCGTGGAAGCAGAAAAGTACGATCAAGAGGCTGCGCAGTATGTCGTAGGGCAGATGCGTGTGCTCTATGCTTTAGAAAGTAGTATGAGGGAAGCCGGTCTAAGCTCCGAAGCACGCGCCAAGCTGAGACAAGAGCAGGCGATTCCGATACTGGAAACTTTGGGCAACTGGTTAAATAAAAATCTGTACGCCTATCCCCCGAAAAGTCCGATGGGTGAGGCCATCGCGTATGCCCACTCTCGCTGGGCAGGTTTAAGCTTCTATACGCTGCATGGCGACATGGAAATCGATAATAATTTAGTCGAAAATGCTGTCAGGCCGCTTGCCGTAGGACGCAAGAACTACCTGTTTGCTGGCTCTCATGATGCTGCACATATGACTGCTGCCATGTACTCCTTTATGGCAAGTTGTAAGCGAAATGGTGTGGATGAAAGAGAGTGGCTAAGTGATATTTTTGATCGCGTACAGGGAATCAAGCATAAGGACCTCTTCAAGCTACTGCCTTCTAACTGGGCCAAGTACAGAGGCCAATTATAAATCCAATACGTAGTTCGTCGAACGGATACGTATATTTAATATAATTTGGCTTTGTCCCAAATAACTATCTGACATTTAAACAAAAAAGATATGAAAGGAATATTTTTAGCAGGGATCTTATGCTTACTTCTGGTAGATACTAAGGCATATGGGCAGCAAGCAGACATTCTTGATGTCGAGTTAGGGTATCAATTTATCAATTCCACCCTGGTCAAGGGTACCACAAAGTTTGACTTATCCGACCAAGCAAGATTTGGAATGGGTCAGGATGATATGAATTATGTTTTAGAAGACACGTTGTTTACGGATGAAGACAAGGACTATATCTTAAGGCAGCTGGCAGCTTTGGAGGACTTTACTTGGAAAGCTGGTAAAATTGCTGGAGCCAATGTTTTGTCCCGTCAAATGATCGATGAAGAGTTTAAGGAGGGTGATTTTTGGGAAAAATTCAATGCCAAATATGGAAATTGTATTACTTCATGGTCGTTTCCTATTTTTACTAAAAGCCGTGAATATGTGATCAGTTATAATTGGACCCAATGTGGATACTTATCTGGAAGTGGCAGTGTTGACTTGTATAAATTTGAACTTGGCAAATGGATTTTTGTCAAAAGCTATATGCAAGGGGTGAGTTGAAATTGCTAATTTTTTAAAGCTTGATAAATGACCTTAAGCGGCTTTGTCCGACAGTGGTCAAAATTGTTCGCTAGATTTCCTCTTGGAATTCAAAAAGCCCTCAATGGGGCCATAGAGGCCGTTTTTTAATTGGTACGAACTTGGCAATTTAGCTGATACTGTGTAATTTTCATTTCTTAGCTGCCATGATCAAAAACTACATTACCATCGCTTTTCGGACCATCCTTCGCAATAAGGTGACTGAATATCCAGACAGATGGCTATGGGGTATCCACTTCTAACTGGGCCAAGTACAGGGGCCAATTATAAATCCAATACGTAGTTCGTCGAACGGATACAGAGGACAGATAGGGACCTAATCCCTATTTTCCTGCTTTATTTTTTCTTATCTTTTCGATCATTATGCTTATTTAAATGACATGTATGAAGAAGCTTCTACTACTCCTTTTACTCTCGCCCTTTGGCGCCCATGCGCAACAGATGCAGGTGGAAACGTATCGACTGCCGAATGGTCTAAGTATTTACCTACATGAAGATAAAACCAGGCCTGAGGTTTTAGGTGCTGTGGTGGTAAATGGCGGTACGATTTGGGATCCAGCCGACGCCACAGGCATGGCGCATTACTTGGAACACATGTTGTTCAAAGGCACAACCCAAATGGGCACCATTGATTTTGAGCAAGAATCGATTCACCTCGCTAAAATCGATTCGCTCTATGAAGAACTAGGAAAAACCAAAATCGACGAGCAGCGTAAGGCGATTCAACTTCAAATCAATGAGGAAAATCTGGCTGCCGCTGAATTTGCTGTTGCAAATGAATTCGATCGGCTGATCAACAGCATAGGGGGAAAGGGCTTGAATGCGTTTACCTCGCATGATATGGTCATGTATTACAATACTTTTCCTCCCCATCAGTTTGAAAAATGGTCGGAAATTTATGCCCATCGATTTAGTAACCCAGTTTTTCGCCTCTTCCAATCGGAATTAGAAACCGTTTATGAAGAAAAGAATATGTACATGGATGATCCAACTTACAAATTGATCGAAAGCTTTGATCGCGCATTTTATAAAAATCATCCTTATGGACAGAGAGATATATTAGGCGAGGTAGAAGACCTGAAAAATCCTTCCCTAAAAAGGATGTACGCCTATTACCAGACCTATTATGTACCGGCTAACATGGCCTTAATCATCAGTGGTGACATTGATATCGAGCAGATCAAACCCATAATAGCCGAAAAATTCGGACAGTGGAAAGGAGGAGAAAAACCTAAGCGAGAATTTATAGCAGAAGCAGATTTTAAAGGTAAGGAAGTAATAAAAGGAAGGTACCTTCCCATAAAAGCGGGTATTGCAGGGTATAGAACAGTACCCGTAGGACACCCGGATGAAGCAGCTTTAACGGTACTGAATGAGCTTTTGAGTAATTCTAGCGAAACTGGATTATGGGACAAGCTCACACTAGACAATAAGCTTTTAGCCGCAGAGATGGAGGCCGACATTCAAGTGGAACATGGACGTACGCTCCTTATTTTTGTGCCCAAAATCATCGGCCAGTCTTTGAAAAAAGCAGAAAATTTAATGCTGACCGAATTAGAAAAGCTTAAGTCCGGAGATTTTGACGAGCAGCTATTAGAAGATATCAAGCTGAACTACACCAAACGTCAGCAGCTCAGCTTAGAGTCTAATTTTCAGAAGACGTATCTGTTGGCCAATGCATTTATAAGTGAACGCCCCTACGAAGAGGTCTTACAACTAAATGAGCAAATTCAAAACATCACCAAGGAAGAAGTCATAGCAAATGCCAACAAGTACTTCGGTGAAAATCGCTTGGTGCTCTACTCTCGAACGGGTTTCCCTAAAAAGAACAAACTTCCGAAACCGCCCTACACGCCTGTTATCCCAAAAGGTACAGAGTCCGAGTATGCGAAAGCATTCAAAGAAATTCCAGAGCTGCCACTAAACCCTAGCTTCGTGGATGTATCCGAAGCCGTTCAAATCACTGCGTTAAAGGACCTGGTCCAGCTCTATCAGGCACCAAACCCCGTGAATAGCATCTTTAGTTTTGCACTTAACATCCAGAAAGGCGATCTTCTAGATCAAAACTTGGATTACCTCGCGTCCATGTTGAATTCCGCAGGCACGAAAACGAAAAGCCGAGATGAGTTTAAGGCAGCGCTGGCACGCCTGGGGAGTAACTTGTCCATCTACAGCTCGGATACGCAGTTTACGATCGCGATGCAGGGCCTAGAGGAAAACTTAGAAGCGAGTGTAGCTTTGCTGCAAGAGCTTTTGGAGCAACCGGTTTTTTCCGAGGTGGGTAAAAAGAAATACCTTTCTGGCGTACGCTTTGAACGTAAAATAGAGGGTAAGGATCTGGATACCAAGTCGGATATGATTAGCGATTACCTCATCTATGGAGAAAATTCGCCTTACCTTACCCGTTTGTCCCTTAAAGAAATCAAAGCACTGCCCTTTGAGGCGCTTCAGGAAAGTTTGACCCAATTATTAGCCACCGAAACAGTAGTGACCTATGTGGGCAATACACCGAATAAGGAACTTGAAGCACTGTTGCAGCGCTCCGTAGCATCACTGCTTACAGGAAAAGTGGCGAAGGGCATGGAAGAACGCAAGTTAGCGACACCTGAAAAGCCTACCGTGTTTTTTGTTCATGATAAAAAAGCCATTCAAACGCAGATTTATTTTTTAAGCGAAAGTAAGCGCAAGCGTTCTCCCGAAGACCAGTACGCCATAAATGCCTTTAACGAGTATTTTGGCAATAGCATGTCGGGGGTAGTGTTTCAGGAAATCCGTGAATTCCGTTCATTGGCCTATGCCACCTATGCACGACTAAATAATGGTTCTATCCGGGGAGGAAATGCCTTTACGATAGGATTTGTCGGATGTCAGGCAGATAAAAGCGTGGAAGCCATGCAGGTTTTTAAAGAGATGCTGCAGGAGCTGCCCAAAAAAGAAGAGCGACTGCCCGAAATTCAAAAATCCCTCGTACAGACAGCCGCCTTTTCCAAGCCCTATTTCCGAAGCATGCCTCAGACCATTTACAGCTGGCAGCAGCTGGGTTATGCGGGTGATCCCAATGAGTCCTTTTTTACGCGCTACCAAAACATTCAATTTGAGGACATAGAAAAGGCCTATACCACCTACATCGTCGGTAACCCCTTAAGCTTCAGCATCGCTGGCAACAAGAAAGCCATGGACATGAGCGCCTACCAGGCTTTCGGTGAGGTGGTAGAAATGAAGCTAAAACAAATTCGTAAAAAATAAAGCGTTCTGACCTGGACGCACTATTTTTCAGGATAGTGCGTCCACCTGAACCTTCGCTTGAACAGCCGTAGCCGGCACCTATGCGCATTTACCGGAGTTCCTGTACCACACCTTGAATAAAGAGTGCGGAACCCGTGTGTCCTCAAGTACATTACCGAGCATTTCGAACTCCAGCTGGTGCTTGATTTCGAAAGTTCCCCCACGTATGTGGTTATTGTTAAAGCGATTACCGTACCCTTTTTTTGACCCATAGAACGTACGTATCGCAAAACTTTCTTTACAGTTGGTGATTACGTTTCCTTCCACCATGTTTTGAATCGCATGGTTGAAAAAGTCTGGCCGCTGCAGGCCAAAGCTCCCAAATCCCGCAACATGGATGCCTTGCCGACAGTTGTCGATGCGGTTATTTAAGACAGCATTTCCATAGCTGGCTCCCCATAAAGAAATAGCATGGCCGGGCTGGTTGGCATTGGGTTGTGTATCGCGTACCTCATTTCCCGCTATTGTACAGTTAATCGCACCGGTATGAACACCTATTTCAGCACCTTCGAGCTCTTCCGCCGTATAGGTCTCGGATAGGTACAGACAGATGCTTTGCCCCGCAGGGGCAAAGTCCCTAATCTCTGCATACTGATAGGCTAAGTTTCCACTCTCCACAACAAAGAGAAGGCCCTTAATAGAACCGATAAAGTCCACATCTACCACGCGGTGCTGGTAGCCGCCTCCTTGTTTTTTAGGCTCCACGAAGAACAGGTCTCCGCAGTAAACACAGGTACCCTTCAGCACACCATCGACTCGCCAAGGGGCTACTTTTTGGACGTAGGATTTACAAATGACTGGAACTAGCCCCACATTATTTCCAAAACTATCAATGCTTATCGACTCCTCTGCGCAGCCGGAGACGGTGTTATGGACTATTTCCGCACCCCGTATCAGTGCACGTCGCTGCGTCGCAATTAAGATCCCTGTAATGTTGGCGCCACTCACCGTGTTGCTGTCAATCAGGCAGCGACCCCGATAGCTATTGATGCGAATCGGATGGGAAGCACTTGCTGTCGCAAGAGTAGAATGGGCAATGTGCACATCATTAGCTCGCTCCACCCAAATTCCCGCATAAATCGCCTGGCAGCGTAGTGTCAGGTTTTCTATAAAAACATCGGCGCCTTCGTCCATGATGTAAAGCAAGTAGCTGGAGCTTTGGGTGATGCTATGGTAGTGTAGGCTAACCCGCTGGATATAAACGCTTTCGAAACGACGTAGCGAGCCAGCAGTAGGGACGATGTTGTGACAGCTGATGTCTTCGAGGCGACAGTGGATAGCGGGGAGCTCTCGAGCGGGTTTATTGGTCATGCCCAAGAGTGTGGTAGCCGATTCACCAGCCCCTTTTATCCGTTCGGGCTGATTTTTCTCAAAATAAAACAAGGTGTTTACTCCGCCTGCCTGTACATGCACATAGGTGCCCCTGGGAAAAAATACCTCCTTTCCTCGAAAGTCAAAGCCCTTAAACATTTCTTCAGATAGGTAGGAGGACACAGGTTCCACACTAAAGCTCCCCCCGTGGTCCTTCAGGAGATGCGGCCCGGTCCGAGAGATACGAAAATGAGTGCCCTGACCGTTGGTCAAAATAGTAGGGTAGTACACTTCGCCTGTTTGTTCCGCCCAGAGGAGGTAAAAACATTTGGAGGATTGGGGTCGTATCTCCAGCTCACTGTAGAAAGTATCTACAAAACGATAGCCTTGGATCTGGGAATCAATAGGACGTATGCCGAAAGTATGAATGGAAACGCGTTGCATAAGCGATTAAAGAAAAAAGGTTTACGGGCATTTGACCGAAAGTCAGTGTGCAGGTGCTGCATTGAATATGCGCAAACTACCTTCTAAAATACCGATTTAATCTGGGGATGTGTCGAAAGTCTGCAAAAGATTTAACTAAATCGGTTAAATTGTGCCCAGCGTTCAGGGGTAGGAATTATTTCGATTTCAGTCCTGTTTGCCTTATCGAACTCAAAGCGATTCCCAAGTCTATGTCTACAGCAGAAAAGCGTCCATTTCCTGGTTTCCACTGGGACACAAGTTATCTGCAGCTCCCCACAGGCTGTACAGCCGCCAAGATCCCCAACCCGTACATGCTCCAAAGCTCAGGCTGTGGAATAGTGCCTTAGCACGGACATTGGATTTGGCAGCGGTAGACTTTCAGCGTGAAGAAGAGCTGGAGCAGCTGGCAGTCCTCTTCTCCGGAAATCAAGTGCCTTCGGGAGCCCGTCCTTTGGCGCAAGCCTATGCTGGCCACCAGTTCGGAAACTTTACCAAGCTGGGAGACGGACGTGCCATCTTAATCGGGGAACACCTGACCGCTGCGGGGAAGCGTGTGGATATACAGTTGAAAGGCGCAGGCATCACACCCTATTCCCGGGGAGGAGATGGACGCGCAACGCGAAAGGCCATGCTACGCGAATATCTGATTTCAGAGGCCATGCATGCGCTCGGCATTCCCAGTTCGCGTAGTCTAGCAGTGGTAGAAACAGGTGAGCAAGTGTGGCGACAGGAAAAGGAGTCTGGGGCGATTCTGACCCGCGTCATGAGCAGTCACCTACGCGTAGGTACTTTCCAGTATGCGCGGCACTTTCTAGATGTATCGGCACTTCAGGCCTTACTGACCTATACCATCGAGCGCCATTATCCAGAACTGCGTGATGTATCTAATCCTGCCCTTGCGCTTTTAGAAGCGGTTATGGAGCGCCAGATCCAACTGGTGGTGCACTGGTTGCGGGTAGGCTTTATCCATGGAGTCATGAACACGGATAATATGAGTATCTGCGGGGAGACCTTTGATTATGGCCCTTGTGCTTTTCTGAATACCTATGATCCGGCCACTGTTTTTAGCAGTATCGATTCGCAGGGGCGGTATGCCTTCGGCAATCAACCCGGCATAGCTCAGTGGAACCTCGCTGCCCTAGCAGGAGCCCTTTTACCGCTTGTAGCTACGGATGAAAAACAGGCTACGGAACTGTGTACAGCGCTGCTGAATGATTTTCCACGTCGTTTTACGGCGGCGCAGTGGGAAATGTATGCCCATAAAATGGTTTCCCAGGCGCTAAAGAAGCGGGACAAGGGCTTCTTCAAGATTTCTTGGCCCTTCTAAAGCAGCACAAACTGGATTACACACAGCGTTTGTAGACTTGGGTAAGGTGCTTCGTGGTGAGGCGCACGCTTTTCCAGCAGCGATGGAGGAATTTCTGGAAACGTATAAAAGTCAGCTTTTAGCGCAGACTTCTCTTGCGCAGGCGGAGCAGCTGATGGCTCAAGTAAATCCTCAAGTCATACCGCGTAACTATATCGTAGAAAGAGCCTTATATGAAGCCGATCAAGAGAATGATTTTACACTTTTCGAAGCAGCCTTAAAGCGATACTTGAAGCCTTATGCTCCGCATGAAGACGATACATTTTATCAGTTTGTGCCCGAAGACGCTGACCGAAACTACCAAACTTTCTGTGGAACATGAAAAAAGACACTGGATCAGAAAAGGGGGCTGCGGCGATGCGTAAACTCCTTCGCCTAGCCAAGGGACTTGGACTGGCCGTCCTTAGTATAGTTGGCTTGCTGTTCCTACTGTATGGCTTTTTCTACCGCGCAGAAAAGCCCTTAGCCGCCTTGATGCCAGTTTATTTTGATGCAGAGAACCAGGCATTTCTGGCCGTAGGCGAGGAGCGGCTACATGTGCGCATGCAGGGAAAAGGCACGGAACATGTGCTCTTGCTCCACGGCAGTTTCAGCTCACTTCACACCTGGGCAGGGTGGGAGGAGCTACTCGGATCTTCTTTTCGGACGCTGAGTGTGGACCTGCCCGGACATGGACTTACAGGGCCTTCGCCCCAAAATTGCTATACGTCTAGCTGCTATGCAGACTATCTTCGGTACCATTTTACGGGGGTAAAACGTTCTTTGGAAGGCCCCAAATTTCCCCGGGAAATTTCCCGGGAAATTTGGGTTTAAAACCCCAAAGGGCCCCCTTTAAACCCCGGGTTTAAACCCCCGGGTTCCCCTTTTGGGGAAGGGGCCCCAAAATTTTCCCCCGGAAAATTTCCCCGGGGAAATTTGGGGTTTTAAAACCCCAAAGGCCCCTTTAACCCGGGTTWAAACCCGGTTTCCCCTTTGGGAARRGGCCCAAATTCCCGGAATTCCCGGAAATTGGTTTAAAACCAAAGGGCCCCTTTAAACCCCCGGGTTAAACCCCGGGTTCCCCTTTTG
>NZ_AJYA01000039.1 GCF_000265075.1 Nitritalea halalkaliphila LW7
TCTCTACATTATCCTAGCCTGTAGCAATAAAAAGCGGTAGTTTTCATCCACCGGCTTTCCTTGGCCGGAGCTATTCCATTACGAAAGGATAGTCTTCCTGCTGGTACACATCTTTAAAGGCGTCCTGCCCATCTGGCCACGGAGACTCCTCAGCGAACTTCACAGCATCCTCTACTTGTTTCTTTACGCGCTTATCGATTTCCTTAATCTCCTCTTCGGTCATCAGGCCATTTTCTAAGATAGTGGCTTTCACCTGCTCGATCGGGTCACGCTGCTTGTACTCTTCTACCTCCTCGCGGGTACGGTATTTCTGCGGGTCGGACATAGAATGCCCTTTATAGCGGTAGGTTCTAAACTCCAGAAGGGTCGGGCCTTCGCCAGCGCGCGCACGCTCTGCAGCTTCTGCCACTGCCTCGTGCACGGCCTCTACATTCATGCCGTCCACGGCGAATGAAGGCATGTCGTAAGCTTCACCGATGGTGTACAGTTCCTCCACATTCGAGGAGCGCTTCACCGAAGTTCCCATGGCATAGCCATTGTTCTCGATAACGAAGATAACGGGCACCTTATATAACATCGCCAGGTTAAACGCTTCATGTACAGCACCCTGACGCACGGCACCATCCCCCATGTAACAGATACATAGGTTTTTCGTACCTTGATACTTCTCAGCGAAGCCGATTCCCAAGCCCATCGGCACCTGAGCCCCTACGATTCCATGGCCGCCCATAAAGTTTTTTTCCTTATCGAAAATGTGCATGGAGCCTCCTTTACCTTTCGTGGTGCCTGTAGCCTTTCCGTAAAGTTCCGCCATGACAGCTCCCGGGTCAGTGCCTAAGCCCAGTGGGTGCGCATGGTCCCGGTAAGCGGTGATCCACTTGTCGTCCGGAGTTAAGGCAGTGATGGCGCCAGAGGCGCAAGCTTCCTGCCCAATGTATAAATGACAGAAGCCACGAATTTTCTGCTGTCCGTAGAGCTGACCCGCCTTCTCCTCAAATCTCCTCATCAGGAGCATGCTCTCGTACCAGTAGGCATAGGTCTCTTTCGAGTATTTCGTTTTTGACTTTGCTGTCGTGCTCTTTTTTGCCATATGATTAAATCTTATCTATCTTTGATACTTATTCCGGCTGCGAAAGGGCCTTATTTCGCTCCTGAAAATAGGAAGGGAAAGCGCTTCCGCTAATTACGCTGCAATATAAGGATTTAGAATGAAAATCGTATCGGAAGTACCGGAATTCGGATATTTCCGCTCCCACACCCGCCATGCACCTCGCTCAGTTACACCTGCACTTCTTTAAAAATTATGAACGTAGCGACCTGGAGTTCGTGGCGGGAATCAACTGTTTTGTAGGGCCTAATGGGAGTGGGAAGACGAATTTACTCGATGCCATTCACTATCTCTGCCTGACGAAAAGCGGCTTTGGCTTCACCGATTCTCAAAGCATCGCCCATCAATCCCAATTTTTTACGCTGCAAGCGGAAGTGGAAGGAAACACGGCCTTTTCCCTCTTAAAATGCATCCAAGAGCAGGGTAAGCGAAAGCTGTTTTACCAAGATGGGCGGCTGCTCGAACGCCTCGGGGAACATGTGGGCGCCCTGCCTGTGGTCCTGATCGCTCCCGATGATGCGGACATGGTGAAGGGGCCGGAAGAAAACCGGCGCAAGTTTTTCGATAACACACTCTGTCAGCTGGACCCCGTCTATTTGAAACGGCTGAGTCGCTACCAGCACCTGCTCAAGCAGCGGAACGCACTGCTGAAAACCATGCAGGCGAAGGGCCGTTTTCAAGCAGACTTCCTGGCTCCTTACGATAGCCAGCTCATACCGGAGGCGATCTGGATCGCCGAACAGCGCCAACAATTCCTAATGGATTTCGAACCTCTCCTGCAGGCGCAGTATCAGGCCATCACGGCCGGGCAGGAGCATCTGCAGCTGCAGTATGAAAGCCAAGCCCGCGACCCTGAGCAGTTCGAGAAGATGTTTCGCGAAGCGGCCTATCAGGATTATCTGGCCAAGCGCAGTACAGTGGGTGTCCATAAGGATAATTTCCACTTGTATCTGGACGGCCATCCGATTCGCAAGTTCGGATCGCAGGGGCAGGTGAAATCGGCCGCCATTGCCTTGAAGTTAGCGCAGTTTCTGGCCCTGAAGGCACGCGTGGGTTTTCCGCCGATTTTGCTGCTGGATGACATTTTCGATAAGCTGGATGATAAGCGGATTCAGTTTCTTTTGCGCCTCGTGGCGCAAAATGAATTTGGCCAGCTTTTCCTCACCGATGCCCGCCCAGAGCGCTCAAAAAAAATGCTCGCCTCCTTACAGACGAGCATTCGCGTATTTCCTGTGGAAAAAGGAAGGGTCTTGGCCGCTGAGGACATCGGACAGGTTCCTCCCTCGGAGTAGGCGTTTAGATGCATCTGGCCTCTTTTAGCTGGAGACCATCAGCACCGCTATCTTCTGCGTGGAAGGAGTTGCTTATCTAGGGATAGCGTCCCAGGCCCTGCCAGAAACTGAATCACAAAAATCAATAGAAACAAGAGCGATTTTTCCTGCTGCGGAAAAGGGTCCGCTCCATGCACCACGAAGGCAGCAACCACCATCGTGATGATGAGTGGAATCAGTGCGATGCGGCTCATAAACCCTAAGAGTAGGAGTATCGCACAGAAGAACTCAGCGAAAATAGCGAGCTGCAGCGATACTGCGGGTCCTAGGCCGATCGGGTCTGGAAAGCGCTCTAAGTTCGTGGTGAAGTTCGCGATTTTCGCCCAGCCGTGGGTCAGCATCATCAATGCGGACCCGATGCGCAGCAGGCTCAGGGCGATGCCGCTGAAGAATGGCTTGCTACTGAATAGGATTTTTTTCATTGTGATTCGGGTGGTTTTAGGAAGTTAAGACCAAAGTCCATCGGGGTATTCCCCCGCCTCATGAAGGGCTTTTAGGGCCGCGATCACCACGGGCTTATCCGCAGTGTAGGTGACGCCAAACCAGGTTTTGCCGCCAGGCAAAATCTCGAAGGCGGCCTTCTCCTCTTCGATCAGGGTATTCGCCACAGTCGGAATGTAAAATTCGGACTTGATATTTTCTTTATTAGCCGGTAAAAAGGCCTCCCACATGCGGGCAGTGTCCTGAAATACGCTATGGTGAAAGCCCCAGCAGTTCATGGATACGGGCGTGTCGGGCTGAATTTCGATTACTTCTTCGCCGTCTTTGTGGAGAATGCGGTCGCCGTCCAGTGCGATGGCCGTGCGCTCGGTCATGCCGATGAGCTGCCCTTTCTCGTTCGTCTCACAGATCCCGCGGCTGACGGTACCATTTTCGGAAAGCACGTTTTGGATCGCGAAACCCACCATGGCATGCAGGTCCGGACGCACCTCCTCGCTCAGGAAGCGGCCGAGCACCTGAAAAGCTTCCTTGCCATAGAAATCATCCGCATTAATAACCGCAAAAGGGGTCTGAACGGCCTCCTGCGCGCACAACATAGCATGTGCCGTGCCGTACGGCTTCTTGCGCTCTGGGTTCTGGAAGGCGGCAGGGACGTGGCTTTCGAGTGCTTGCAGCACAAAGTCCACTTCGATTTTTCCCTCCAGCTTGGGAAGAAACTTCTCTTTTACTAAATCTAAAATTTCTTCGCGGACGATAAAGACTACTTTACCGAAACCGGCTTGGATGGCATCAAAAATAGAGTATTCTAAAATAGTTTCACCGTTCGGGCCGAAGCCATCGATCTGCTTATTTCCGCCATAACGGCTTCCCATACCTGCAGCCAGTACTAAAAGTGTTGGTTTCATCTGTTTGTGTAGTTACATCAAAACCCAAAGGTAAGGCTTTTCATGGATACCGAAAATTTTTTTCTGTAGTCGGTTCCGTTACTTGCTGAGGCGCCCCTCATCTACATGCAGGCGCCTTCTCCAGATGTTCAGTCTAAGAAAAAGGGTGTTTTTTCTGAATCAGGGGGTGTTTAAGAGGTTGTTTTCCCTATAAAGATGCTTAGGAGTTATTTTTAGGGGTTTAAAAGTGGGTGCTCAAGCGATTTTTGCAAAAAAAATTCAGAAAAGTGCTTAAAAAAATAAGCCTGACTTTTCATTTTCGAGAATTTCGCGTACATTAGCTGCATATTTGCAATGAAACCACTAATTTATTATGTAAAATGAAAAAAATTGAAGCAATTATTAGGACTTCGAAATTTGAGGCCATCTACAGTTGTGTCGCAGGCTTAGGCGTGAAGTTCCTCACCTTTTATGAAGTGAAGGGCATGGGCTTAGAGCAGGCCCGTCCGCAGACCTATCGTGGCGTGGCCTATGAGCCGGCGTTTATTCCCCGCACGAAGCTCGAAATCGTGACCGTGGACGCACTCGTGCAGCCAGTGATCGACTGTATCCTGAATGAGGGGGCCACCGGTGAAGTGGGCGATGGGAAAATTTTCGTGTATGATGTATTAGAAGCCTACAGAATCCGAAATAAGGAGCAGGGCGAGGACGCACTGTAAAAGACTCAGCACCCGTATCCAAGTGGGGGATGTCCGTAAAGGCCTTTCCCTTTGCGCCTGAGGCGCAAAAAAATAGTACACGATTTAAAGCATTTTAAACCTATACAACCTATGAATCAAGAAATCTTTACCATTAACAATTTGTGGATTTTGGTTGCCACAATTTTGGTATTCATCATGCACCTGGGCTTCGCGAGTCTCGAAGCAGGGCTAACACGGTCTAAGAACACCGTTAATATTCTCTTTAAAAACACGCTTATCCCAGCGATCGGGCTCCTGACCTATGCCTTCATCGGCTTTAATCTCATGTATCCAGGCGATGCTTTCGCGGGAATGTTTATCGGCCTCGGTGGGATTGGGCTGAGCCTACCGGAAGGCTGGAATACCAGCGAGTATGCTGACTTCACCTTCTACACGGACTTTATATTCCAGGCCATGTTCGCAGCTACCGCGGCGACGATCGTGTCGGGAGCGGTGGCGGAGCGAATTAAGTTGGGGCCATTTTTGACTTTTTCCATCCTCTATGTGGGAATCTGTTATCCCATCGTAGGGATGTGGAAATGGGGCGGAGGCTTTTTAGATACGCTAGAGACTCCTTTTTATGATTTTGCTGGCTCCACCATCGTTCACTCCGTGGGTGGATGGGGTGCCTTAGTGGGGGCATATCTTTTAGGGCCACGTATCGGGAAATACACAGAGAAAGGCATGAAAGCGATTCCCGGGCATAGCATACCCATGGCCACGATCGGAGTCTTCTTACTTTGGTTCGGATGGTTTGGCTTTAATGGCGGTTCGGTGCTTTCCGCAGATCCAGGGGAAGTGTCACTGGTTTTCGTGACCACAGCCATAGCCGGCGCAGCTGGCGCATTCGGAGCTTTGCTGGCCTCTTATCTGAAGTTTAAAACCTATGACATCACGATGGTGCTAAATGGTATTCTCGCTGGGCTAGTCGGCATTACCGCGGGCGCAGATTTAATGGGCCCCGGAGAGGCGGCCATCATCGGATTTGTTGGCGGCATCTTAGTAGTACTTGGTGTCGTCTTCTTCGACAAATTAAAAATAGACGATCCCGTAGGAGCCATCGCGGTCCACTTGGTGGGGGGTATTTGGGGAACCTTGGCCGTCGGATTATTTGGTGACCTGGCAGGCGGGGCGCAAGTGCTCAGTCAGCTGATTGGTATCGGTGCCACCGCAGCATTCTGCTTCGGTACCAGCTGGTTAATCTTCTTTAGCTTGAAGCGCACCATCGGTATCCGTGTACCCGCAGCCGAGGAAATCGAGGGCTTGGATATCAATGAGCACGGCATGCATGCTTACCCAGATTTCGCTAAACAGGGGTAAGTAAAGTGAAAAGGATTTATTTTTTTAAGTGGGGGAAGGCGCTGCCGCTTTCCCCCTATTTTTATGTTGCTCAAACTGATCCTGTCTTATCCTTTCAGGGATACTGTACCAGCTTGAGGTAAAGTCCATAAAAGAGCCTTCAGAAGCCTGATAAGACCCAGCGTTTTTACCTTTAGCAGGCTTTCAGCGAGATATCCATGCTTTTCACATGATGGGTAAGCGCTCCGATAGAGATATAGTCCACTCCACACTCGGCCACATCGCGCAGCGTTTTTTCTGTAACACCGCCAGATGCCTCCACTGGAAAGCGACCATCGATTAGGGCTACAGCCCTTCGCATGGTCGGATAGTCCATGTTATCCAGCATAATTAAGTCGATTCCACCGACGCGCAGCACTTCCTCTACGTCTCCAAGGGTTCTGGTTTCCACTTCTATTTTTAGCTGTAAGTTTTCGGCTTTTAGGTAGGCCTGAGTGGCCCGTATGGCGGCTTCTATACCTCCGGCAAAGTCGATGTGGTTGTCCTTCAGCATCACCATATCATAAAGTGCATAGCGATGATTCAGGCCACCGCCTAGGATAACAGCCCATTTTTCCAGCATTCGAAAGCCAGGAGTCGTTTTTCGGGTGTCCATGACCCTCGCTTTCGTGTGAGCGATCAGACTATTAAAGTAATGTGTCTTCGTAGCGATGCCACTCATGCGCTGCAGGCAGTTGAGCACCACACGTTCGGTGCTTAATATCGCTGCGGCGGGCCCCTGGACGAGGAGACCTATGTCGCCCTGCTGCACCTCGCTACCATCGGCGAGCAGCAGGTCTACCTGTAAACGTGGCTCATAGGTTTGAAAAATCTTTTTCGCTAATTCCAGGCCGGCTATGATGCCCGAATCTTTTATGAGTAGGCGGGCACTGCCTTCACGCTCAGCAGGAATGCTGGCTAAGGTCGAATGATCTCCCGGTCCGATATCTTCTGCGAGGACAGCACGAATAAACTGATCCAGTTTTTCGTCACTGAGATAAGGTAAATTTTTCACGCCGTAAAGGTAAGCAATTCTATGGGAAAGCCGTAAAGTGCCCGTTACGCGGGCACCGTAAAAGCGCCGCCTACAGGTGTAAGCCCTGGCCTAACGTTCTACGATGGCCAGATAAAAGAGGGTGGTTTCCTCCCGCTGCTGGTTGAGCTTAATGATGACCTGAAAGCGTAGTGATGAGGTACTTAGTTCCCCCACATAGGTCTGTACCTGCTGCTGGCGGCTGCTATGGGAGATGGAAAAATCCTTCGGAGGGAAGCGTTTAAAAAAATCTTTTAATACGTATTCGGCTTGGACAGGGGAGTATTCCGCCTGCATGCCGCTCAACTTAATCTCCGCGCTGGAGCTGATCATGCGACTCAGACTGCGTGCATCTCCGCTCATAATGGCATCCACCAGAAAAGCTTCGTCCATGCGCGCTGCCGGACGCTCCACCCCGATGAAGGTGAGTAATAAGAGGATGCCGATATAACTGAGTACTTTCATTTCCATCACTTACACAAAGTGTGCGCCAAAAATAAATGTTGATTCTTTTTTTTGCAACCTTCCCGCCTGCGTGTTCGTTTGGAGACGCTTTTTATCTACCTGCAGGCGTTAGCGAAGGTGGTGGCTCTTGGTTTTCAGGGGGATTCTTGAAAAAAAAGGAAAGTTTAGGGCTGATTTTTTTACAAATGTGTAATTTAGCGCTGGCGAAAATTTCTCGCTCTTCTATTTCATCTGCAAATTTAAGCCAAGTATATAATGGACAAGAAGGTCTTACTCATGATCTTAGACGGCTGGGGGCTGGGCACAGACCCTTCCGTATCGGCCATCGCGAAAGCGAAAACGCCTTTTATCGATAGCCTTTTCGCGGACTATCCACATAGTAAGCTGGAGGCTTCTGGCCTTCAGGTCGGTTTGCCCGAAGGGCAAATGGGCAACTCCGAGGTGGGCCACATGAATATCGGTGCGGGCCGGATCGTGTATCAGGATCTCGTCAAAATTAATCTGGCTGTCCAGAATGGGGAGCTGAAGGAACATCCCGTGCTTCAGGAAGCCTTTCAGTATGCGAAGGCGCAGGGGAAGCGGGTGCATTTTATCGGATTAGTGTCCGACGGTGGTGTGCATGCGCATGTGGACCATGTGAAGGGGCTCTGCGATGCGGCGGCGGCTCATGCCTTAGAGGAGGTGTACGTCCATGCTTTCACGGATGGTCGCGATACAGATCCGAAGGGCGGGGTAGGCTATCTGCAGGACTTGATGGCGCACATGGAGGGCAGCACGGGTAAGCTGGCCAGCATTATCGGGCGCTATTATGCGATGGATCGCGATAACCGCTGGGAGCGTGTGAAACTGGCTTACGATGCATGGTGCATGGAGAGGGTGAAAGGGCCTATGACCTGATCGCCGCCCTGGAAAAGTCGTATGCTAATGGGGTTACAGATGAGTTCGTGCGGCCGATTATCGCCGTGAACAGTGAGAAGCAGCCGCTGGCTACGATCGCAGCAGATGATGTGGTGATCTGCTTTAACTTCCGCACAGATCGGGGTCGGGAGATCACGCAGGCGCTGACGCAAAAGGATTTTCCTGATTTTGCGATGAAAAAGCTTCCCCTGCACTACATCACATTTACAACTTATGACCATACGTTCTCCGACGTTCGCGTCCTGTTCGAAAAGGACAACTTGACGAATACGCTCGGTGAGGTGCTTGCCCGTGCGGGCAAAAAGCAGATTCGCATCGCAGAGACGGAAAAATATCCCCATGTAACATTTTTCTTTTCTGGCGGCCAGGAAGTGGAGTTTGCGGGTGAGCAGCGGATTCTCTGTCCCTCTCCGAAAGTGCCTACCTATGATTTAAAGCCGGAGATGAGTGCCTTTGAAATCGCGAGCAAAATCAATGTAGAGCTGCAGCGAGGAGAGGTGGATTTTGTCTGTTTGAATTTTGCTAATCCGGATATGGTCGGCCACACGGGTGTTTTCGATGCGGCTGTAAAAGCCTGTGAAGCAGTGGATACCTGCGCAGAAAAAGTCATTAAGACGGCTTTGGCCAAAGGCTATACCACCATCGTGATCGCCGATCATGGCAATAGTGATGTGATGGTGAATCCGGATGGCAGTCCGAACACGGCGCATACGACTAATCTGGTGCCGTGTATTCTGGTGGATGCAGCAGATCGTCTACCCATCCGTGATGGCAAGTTAGGGGATTTAGCGCCTACGATTTTAGCGCTCATGGGCATAGAGAAGCCGGATGAGATGACGGGCGTTAACCTGGTGGAGGCACTATGAGAAAGTGCACGTATAGCAGCCTTTTCTTGGCACTGCTGCTCCTTTTGGGCGCTTGTGGCTCAGGAGGGAGCGAGAATCAGGAAGAGGCTGCCTATTTTCCGATTAAAACTTGGACTGAGGTCCAGGCGGAGAATTTGGATGGCTTCCAAGTGCGCAAACAGGTGCGTGTCGGGAGTCATGAGGAAATTCTGGAAGATACCTTGGATGCTGGGGGCTGGTTAGAACTTTTCGAGGTTTTCTTAGATGCCGATATCAATACCTCTTCTTTGGCGGCGGCTTACGAAACGAGCCGTAAGGATAATGTGCTTCGGCATGAGCTGCGTCCAGGAGAAAAGGGGCGAGTCAAGTGGATCGAGGTGCGCTACCTGCAGAATGAGGTGAAGGAGGTGTCGTTTTCTGCGGAAACAGATAATTTTTTCTATCAGACGTCGGTTTCAGGGCGCTTGATCATGCATGCTGCGCGTCAGCATTTAGATCAGTTTCGGATTTCTGCTGAGCAGAAAATTTTATTCCGAGCGCCGACAGTGCTGCAGGTGACGGGGCATGTTTTGCCAAAGGCGGATGCCGTGCTGCCACGCTTGGACCCTTGAGCTATGGGCCTGAGCCCTACTTTCCTATTTTGGGATGAGGGGGCAGGCCGAAAAGCTTGTTTTAGTGATTTTGGGGAAAAAGAAAGCAAACGAAAGCAAACGAACATCAAAAAGAAAGTAAACGAAGCCAAACGAAAGCAAACGAACACGATTTTTCCTCAAAACGAAAGCAAACGAAAGCAAACGAAAGCGATCAAAAAAACAGCTCTAAGTTAGAACACGCCCGATCGCTTAAATTGAGAGCCGCGCATAGCGGCTCATTAAAAACGCATATTGCCTATTTTTTTACCCTGCAAAGGCGAAAAACACCAGCCATACCAAGAAGAGCACAGGAAGCAGCAGCGGGAGAGAAAAGCGCAAGATGTACCCAAAGAAAGAAGGCATCTTAATGCCGCTTTGTTCAGCGATGGACTTCACCATAAAGTTCGGCCCATTTCCGATGTAGGTCATGGCGCCGAAAAACACCGCCGCTATGGATATGGCCATCAGCTCGAAGGCAGAGTTTTCGTAGCCGTCCAGGGCAAATTCCCGCACCATCTCGAGTGTGCCGATACTCGCCCCCTGTGAAGCCATGGCCGCGGCCAGAAAATTCAGGTAGGTGGGGGCATTATCCAAAAAGCCCGAAAGAATGCCTGTGCCCCAGAAGAGGCTGTTCGGTGTGATGAGGGCGGCACCTTCGGGGGACTTGGCAAAATTCCCAACCAGTTCCAGAGCCGGCATCATGGTGCCGAAAATCCCGATAAAGATAAAGGCCACTTCCCGTATAGGCTCGAAGTTAAACTCATTGCCCTTCAGGGCCCGCTTATCCGCCAGACGATAGGACAAATAAGCGACGCTAAGCATGATCAATTCCCGCAGAAAAGAGAAGGTCTGTCCGTCATAGTGGATTCCCGGCACCCATGGCAATACATTCGGGTCAAGAAATACGGCGACGATGACGATCAGAAGCCAAAGAAAATTTTTACCTCCGATCAGCTGGAAGCTACTGGCAGAGGGAGTGGAAAGGGGCTTTTGCTGCTCTGCAGCGCCACCAAATTTCCGATCGATAACGTAAAAGGCTACTGCGAGCAGGCTGAGGGCAAAAATCCATGCGGGCCAGTTATGGCTGAGGGTCCAGAAGAAGGGCACGCCTTTCAGGAAGCCCAAAAACAGGGGCGGGTCGCCGATCGGGGTGAGGGCTCCGCCGATGTTACTGACCATGAAAATAAAGAAAATGATGTGGTAAGCCTGAATAGTGTCTTTGTTTAAACGAATAAAGGGTCGGATAAGCAGCATACTGGCCCCGGTGGTGCCGATGACGTTCGAGATGAGTGCGCCGATGAGCAGGAGGCTGACGTTCGCCAGTGGGGTGGCCTCCTTGTCGATCTGGATGAGGATGCCCCCGGAGGCGATGTACAGGGAGGCCAGCAGGGCGATAAACTGGACATATTCCGCCAAGGCATGGACGGCTCATGTGCATTATGCAGCACGAAAAGGTAGTAGCTGATCACCACGGCGGCCAGGCCCATAGCTACTTTCGGGTAGTGGTGGTGCCAAAAATGTTCATAAAAAAGAGGACCGGTGGCGATCATCAGCAGCAAGGTCACAAAGGGAATAACCAGCCAAATGGGTGCTGTGGCATGTTCCCCGTGCTCTTCTTCGGCAGGATCTAAGGCGTGAAGGCCTCCCTCCGTAGCTGCTAACTGCGCGTTGTCCGCTTCAGTGCCGTCACTGAGCTCCTCGGCCAGTGCTTTCGTTTCTTCTGAAAGTATCTCATCTACTACCACGGTGGCATAAGGAGCTGCATCGCGGGTATTTTCGGCGAAAGGGTGCCCGCTTAGGGGCAGGAAAATCAGTGTCAAGAGGAAAAATAAACCTAGTAAAGGAGACTGTTTCATTCGGGTGTTTCAGCTATAAGGGTGTTGGCTAAATGCCTCCCATCCCTGTGGGCGGCATGCAAATCGGGCATTAAACTACAGATATTTTTGCAATGCAGCCTAATTTTTCCCGGACTTACGCAAGAATTTACGGTGTCGGCTTTTTTATTTGCTGATTGGTCGCTGCAACATGTGTTGAAATTTACGGTTTAAACAGCTGAGGCGCCGAAACGCAGTTAAATTTAGCTATTTTTGTGCGCGATAAACCCTATATAACATGAAAGAGCTACTGAAAAAATTTGAGAATCAAGCGCCCGAGGTGGTATTCGAATGGCATGATAGCGAGACGGAGGCCTGCGGCTGGGTGGTGATTAACTCGCTCCGCGGTGGCGCGGCGGGTGGCGGGACGCGCATGCGCAAAGGCCTCGACAAGCGCGAAGTGGAGTCTCTAGCCAAGACCATGGAGGTGAAATTTACTGTCTCTGGCCCTGCCATCGGAGGGGCGAAGTCGGGCATCAACTTTGATCCGGCGGATCCACGTAAGGCGGGCGTGCTGGAGCGATGGTACAAGGCGGTGATGCCACTATTAAAAAACTATTATGGCACGGGTGGCGACCTGAATGTAGATGAAATCCATGAAGTTATCCCGATTACGGAGTCCTATGGGCTTTGGCATCCCCAGGAGGGGGTGGTAAATGGCCATTTTAATGCGACCGAACCTGAAAAAATCCGTAAAATCGGGCAGCTCCGACAGGGGGTTTCTAAGGTGCTGGAGGATCCAAAATTCACCCCGAACGGACCGAAAAAATACACTGTAGCCGATATGATCACGGGATACGGTGTAGCCGAAGCCGTGCGGCATTTTTATGGCATTTACGGTGGCGCCTGGCGGGCAAAAAAGCCATCATTCAAGGCTGGGGAAATGTGGGCGCAGCAGCGGCTTGCTTCCTAGCCGTGGAAGGGGTGAAGGTCGTGGGGATCATCGACCGTGCAGGCGGGCTGATTCGAGAGGAAGGCTTCAGCTTGGACGAAATTCGGCAGCTTTTTATCGACCGGAAGGGAAATACCCTGGTCGCAGAGGATATGTTGTCTTTTGAGGAAGTGAATGCGAAGATCTGGGATGTGCCGGCAGAAATTTTTATCCCTGCGGCTGCCTCTCGTTTGGTAACGGCGGATCAGGTGGAGCGCATGGCTTCGGCTGGCTTAGAGGTCATCTCTTGGTGGGCGAATGTGCCTTTTGCGGATCCTGAAATTTTCTTTGGCCCGATCGGGGTCCTGGCGGATGAGCGCGTGGCTGTAATTCCAGATTTTATCGCTAACTGTGGCATGGCGCGTGTGTTCGCGTATCTGATGAGCGAGGGTGCCCAGGTGACGGATGAGGCGATTTTTCAGGATGTCAGCGAGACGATCGCGCGGGCGCTTCGGAAAACCTATGCGGATAACGCCGCTAAGACGGGAATCGCTCAGCGTAGTTTTTCTTTGGCGCTGGCGCAGCTGGTGTAAGTGGGCTCACCTGTAAAAAATAGGAGGAGCTAAATGCTGGCTCAGACCTGAAATGAAAAAGGCAGATTCCTGAGGGGGAGTCTGCCTTTTGGTGTTTTTTGCCCTTCAGGCAAAGGGCTCGTCGCGGACAGTTTAGTCCATGCTGCGCTCTCCGAAGAAGGCACCTCCTAAGCTGTCTCGGCTGGCCCCGGTGACGGCGTGGAGGGTATTTACGGCGCCGCTTGCTTTCAGGGCGGCCATGAAGGCGAAGATGAGGGCCTCTTTAAATTCAATCAACTGGGCCGGGGCCGGAAAAATGGAAAGGTGCTTGCTGCGAAGTGCTTTGGCGAGCTGCAGCATGAAGAAGCTGTTGTAGGCACCACCTCCGGTGACCAGGATTTGGGCGTGCTGTTCGGCATCCGCGCGGGGGAATGCTAGCGGCGATGACCTCTGCAAAGTGCCGGACGAGGGTGGCGAGGGCATTTTCCGGGGCGATACCTGTTCCGAGGGCCTCGAAAAAGGTGGGCATATCCTCTCTTCCGAGTGATTTGGCACCTGTGCGCTGGTAATAAGGCAGGGTTCGGAGTCGGGCGAGGGCCTCTTCGTCCACCTGTCCGCTGGCAGCTCCCTCACCACCGGCATCGTAGGGCTGCCCCCTTTCATTCGCAAAATGATTCAGCATGAGGTTAAAGGGGCTGCAGTCGAAGGCGCGTCGCTGTCCTCCTTCGGTAAAGCTGATATTCGCGATACCACCGAGGTTCAGGCAGGCATGGAAGGAGCCGAACAGGAGGCGTCGCCGATAGGAACGAGGGGAGCTCCCTGTCCGCCGAGCTGCACGTCTAAAGTTCGAAAGTCCGCATAGACGGGGATTCCTGAGGCAGCGTACAGGGCCCAGGGATTGCCGATTTGGATGCTAATGCCCGCGTCAGGACGATGAAATACGGTATGTCCATGGGAGGCGATAAGGCTGGGTTTCAGTTTGTTTTCGGCACAGAATGCCGCCACGGCCTCCCCCATCCAAGCTCCCAGTTCGCGATCGAGGAGGAAGAGTGCTTCAGCTTCGAGGGTATGCGCCTGGGGAAGTTTTTCGCCTAATTTTTTAGGGAAAGGGAGCGTTTTGGAGGCGAGTATGCGGTAGGACCAGTTTTGGCCTTCTTCTTTTTTAAAGGTGCAGCAGGCCAGGTCCAGTCCGTCTCCGGAGGTGCCTGACATGAGTCCTAGGGTGGTAAATGTTTTCATGATCGGGTTAATTCTTGTTAAAATGGCGCCTTCTCTGTTAAATCTTTCTCCTCTTGCCTGTAGACCAAAGGTATTTGGTTAATTTAGCATTTAAAAGCGTACAAGTGAGGAATTTTCTAGTCGTCGATAGTGGTAATACATGGGTGAAAGCTGCGCTCTTTCAGGAGGATAGCCTTCAGGAGGTCTTCATTTCGGAAGACTTGCGGGAGGTTTTGCGCTGGGCGCAAGGTTTTTCCTATCAGGAGGCGCTGGTGAGTTCGGTCAAGTATGATGTGGCGGAAATCCAAGCTGTTTTTGGCTCCGATGTGCGAATTTTAGGCCCTGAAACCCTGTGCCCATACAGGTAGCTTATGCTACCCCGGAGACTTTAGGGGTGGACCGAAAGGCGGCTTTAGTGGGTGCGCGTGCTGGGTGCCTGAGGGGCCTCTGCTGGTGGCGGACATGGGAAGCTGCGTGACCTATGATATCTTGACGGCTGAGGATGTATTTCCTGGAGGGGTGATCGCTCCAGGCTTTCGGATGCGCGGGCGGGCGATGCATGCCTTTACGGCACGGCTGCCTGAAGTGGCGATCGCCCGATTCGATCCGGTGCCTTTAATTGGGAATGACACCATTTCTTGTATGCGCAGTAGTTTGTATTATGGGATTGAGTTCGAATTACTTGGCTATTATGAGCGCCTGAAGGCTGAATATCCGGGTTTACGGGTGATTATTTCAGGAGGAGATGCGCATTACTTTGAAAGATTAGTAAAAGACCACATATTTGTAGTTCCGAATTTAGTTCTGTACGGGCTGAATCGCATATTGAAGTATCATGTATAGCAGATATAAAAGGAGTGTAGTGGCTGCGCTGGCAGCCTTTTTTTATAGCAGGTGGCGCCATGGCGCAAACGGGCGTCAGTACCTACAGTGCTTTAGGCTTAGGGGAGTTTAACTTCAGTGGCCTAACGCATAATCAGGCGATGGGGGGGCTAGGGATCAGCTATGGCTCCGGCTGGGCGATTAACAATGTAAATCCAGCGTTATCGACCAAGAATACGGTTTTCAACTTTCAGTCCGCCTTAAATTACCGAAATGTGCAGGCCACCACCACGGAGCAGACGGAGCAGTTAGATGGTGGAGGGCTTTCTTACTTGGCGATGTCACTGCCTATAAAATCTGGAAAAACCACAGTAGGGCTTGGCCTAAATCCGATTACAGGGTCTAACTTTTCCTTGCAGGCGGAGCGACCTGTGGTGAATAGCGATCTTTTATCCCGTTCTGAAACTACTGGTGGCGGGGGGATCTCGGAGGCTTACTTGTCATTGGGTCAGGAGTTGTTTAAGAATTTCAGTTTAGGTGTTCAGGGCTCTTTTTTATTCGGCTCGGTGACAACCCTTAACAGGATCAGTTTATTAGACGCAGAGGGGAATCAGACGGGAACACGTTCGGAGTTATTCAATCGCTTTTCGGCAGCACATTTTTCGTATAAGCTCGGGGCGCATTATTTTTTCCGCATGGGAGAACGTAATTTCATTCACTTAGGAGCCATTTATCAAGCGTTTGGGGATATAGGTGGAAATCAGTTGCTCAGATCGCAGATTTTGGCGAAGCTCGTGATCCTAATTCAGGTGGAAATATTCTAATCGATAATGAAAATACATCCTTTTTCCTGCCTCCACGCATAGGATTTGGTGTAAGTTATGAAAAAATTAATAAATTTGTATTAGGCCTTGAAGCACAGTATCAGGACTTTTCCCAGGCCACAGGATTCGATGGTTTGAATGCGGGACTGGGAGAAACGATTCACATCGGACTAGGCGGTCAGTATGTTCCAGACTATTTTGCTTTCGGTAATTTATTCAAAAGAATCACCTATAGAGCAGGTCTGGAATTTCAACAAACGCCTTTTGTTGTGAATCAAACCCAAATAAATGATATTGGCATAAATTTTGGCGGATCCATTCCGCTGAACAGTTTGTCTCTCGCCAATGTAGCCGTGAAATTGGGGATGAGGGGAACAACAGACGGTGGTCTTATCCGAGAGAATTATGTGAATGTGAGTTTAGGATTTAGCTTAAACGACAACACTTGGTTCTTTAAACGAGAATTTGATTAAACTATACTAATTACTATCATGAATTTAAAATCTGCATGTATTGGTTTGATGGCCTTCGCTATAGCGGGAGCAGCACAAGCGCAGGTCTTTAACTGGCCTGAGGATGAACAAATGGAGGCCAAAGCGCGCGAGTATAATGCCGCTTATGTGGACTACATGAAGTCAGAGCAGTTCGTAGAAGCGACGAAACCGCTGCACTGGTTATTGGTTAATGTGCCTAATTTAAATGAGTCTATTTACATTAATGGTGTGAATGTCTATAAAGGTGCTGCTGACCAAGCTACAGATGCCGCGAAAAAGCGTGAGTATCAGGATTCTGTCATGACAGTCTACAACCTCAGAAACGAGGTGTACCAAAATGAGAATAAGTGGGTAGAAACGAAGGCCTTCTATGCGTATCAGTTTTATAAGGATGATAAGGCCATGCTCGGCGATGCGCTCGGAGTTTTCGATCGCGTTTTCGAAGTGAATGGTACGTTAAATTACCCTTACACAGTGGCTTACTTTGATCTGGTAAGAAGGCATTATGTGTTTAATAAGGCCTTCGAAGATGCTGAGATCTTAGAAGTCTATGATAAAATCGATGCTATCCTGAAGGAAGCGGAAGGTGACGGCAAAGACGTTTCTACGCAGAAATCACAGATGGAACAGCTATTGGTTTCCATGAACTTAATTGACTGCGACTTCATCGAGAATACCTTAGGCCCACGCTTTACCGCAGATCCTGCTAACGAAGTGCTCGCACAGCAGATCTTCAAGTATGCGTACCAGTATAAGTGTATGAATACGAATGCGTTCTTAGCGGCTTTAGAATTAATCGACTCTAATGACCCTACTTTCTCTACCTCTCAAGTGCGCGCGATGCGTTATATGCAGAATAGAGAGTATGATAAAGCACAGCCTGTATTAGAAAAAGCACTTACTTTGGCAGAAACAGACGTTCAGAGGGCTTCTGTTCAGATGGACTTGGCACGTATTCATGCGCAAAACGGTCGTAAAAGTGCCTCAAGAGCCGCGGCTTTGGAAGCTGCTAAATTAGATGCAGAGAAAGCAAAAGATGCCTGGGATTTAGTGGGCAACTTATACATGACTTCCTTTAACGACTGTAAAGGTGGTGTGAGCCGTGCGAAAGACATGGCGGTATACATCGCAGCTTATAACGCTTTCCAAAAAGCAGGTAACAGCAAAGGGATGGCAGATGCGAAGTCACGCTTCCCATCTAAGGAAGAGCTTTTCACGGAAAGTTTGGCAGTTGGTGACAGCATGAGTGTAGGGTGCTGGATCGGTGAAACAGTAACCTTAGCCACGCGCGACTAATTATCTTATCGGATTTATACGTTGGATATAAAGGGTTTGGGACGGCTTTTGAAGTCGTCCCTTTCTTTTTGTTGGGGCAGAATTGTTAGGTTGGCTGTGCGTACGTATAGCTGCAGTGTGAATTAGGGTGTTAACCTGCTTGTAAATTTGTGTTATCTTTGCGCTATGGATAGGTTGAGAATAGTTTTATGCCTACTGGTTTCCGTTTGGATACTGATCGGCTGTAGGGAAAGCATGGACACTTCTCTGCTTCAGCCTTATTTAGGGCCTATTTCTACAGTTTATGATGTGGATTTAGTCCATTCCGATTCCGCCATCGTTCGTATTCGGATGGAGGCAAGAAAGCAGCTGGACTTTGAGGATGGTAACAGAGAGTTTCCGGAAGGTATTTTCATTCGTTTTTATGATGAAAATGGAAAAATGACTAGCACCATTCGTGCGGATGTCGGCTACTACGATCGGAATGCCAACCTGTACCGAGGTGTGGGGGATGTGCAGGTGGAAAACATAGAAAAGGAGCAGCGCCTAAATACAGAGGAGTTATTTTGGGACCCTACGGCGAAAAAAATCTTTACAGAAAAATTCGTTACGATTCGTGAAGGAGAAACCTTTTTACAAGGTACTGGAATGGATGCGAAAGACGATTTTTCTGAGTACACGATTTATAAAATTTCTGATGGAAGGACGATTCTTCCGGAGGATTCCTAAGCCTAAAAGCTTTAATTTGACGTGAAGACAGCAGATACGATATTACTTTCCTTAACAGCAGCTTGTTTTATCATCGCTGCACATCAGACATTGGTGGCGGGTATTATGGTAAGTTATCCTTACTTTATGTTGGTGGCGGCCATGCTTTTCTGGTATCAGTTCCGTAGGAAAAAGCGCGAAGAAGCTGAAAAGTCTGCCGAAAATCAAAATCAGGCAAGGTCTAAACCGAAGAAAAAGCCGAGGCGTTAACTATGATAAGCACGACATTTATTTTTCCTGTACTCGCTACCCTATTTTTTTCGGCCTTTTTCTCAGGCTTGGAAATGGCCTTTATCTCCGCGAACAAGTTGCAGATAGAGGTAGAAAATAAACAGGGGGCACTGACGGGAAAGATTCTTTCTTCTTTTTTACAGCAGCCGGGGCAGTTTCTGGGAACCACGCTGATCGGGAATACCATAGCCCTGGTTCTTTACGGGATTTTTATGGCGAACCTATTAGAACCGCTATTTTTAGAGCTGCTACCGAACAGCATGGAGAATCAAGCCACCCTACTGGTCACACAGACCGTGGTGGCTACTATCGTCGTCCTGATTACGGCTGAGTTCATTCCCAAGAGTATTTTCATGCTGAATCCGAATGGCCTTTTAAATGCGCTGGTCATTCCATTTCTTTTCGTCTTTTATTTGATGTATCCTGTCGTATGGATCGTGGTAGGCCTGAGTCGTTTTTTTATCACCCAGGTGTTACGCTTGCCTTATAGCGAAGACAAGCCCGTCTTTAAAGTGACTGACTTGAATGCGTTTATTCAGGATAAGTTGAGCTTAGCGAAGGGAGAGTTAACCGAAAGGGGCATGGAGGTGGATGCTAAAATTTTAGATAAGGCAGTAGAGTTTAAGACCATTCGCATCCGGGAATGTATGGTTCCGCGTACAGATATCGTGGCTGTGGAGGTGGATGATAGTATCCAGGAGTTGCAGGAGGCCTTTGCGTCGAGCGGGCACTCGAAAATAATCGTTTACAAGGAATCCATCGATGATGTAATCGGTTACTGTCATCAGCTGGAGCTTTTTAAACATCCGAAGACTATTCAGGAAATTCTTACCCCGATTATTATCGTCCCGGAGTCCGCTTTAGCGAATGAGCTACTTATACAGTTTATTCGGGAGCGAAAAAGTATGGCCTTAGTGGTGGATGAGTTTGGGGGCACCTCGGGGATCGTAAGCATGGAGGATATCATCGAAGAAATCTTCGGTGAGATTCAGGATGAGTACGATACGGAAGAGCTCACCGAGCAAAAAGTATCCGATACAGAATATCTACTAAGTGCCCGGCATGAGGTAGATTACTTAAATGAAAAGTATAATTGGCAACTCCCCTATGGAGAGTTTGAGACCTTATCAGGATTTATACTATCTTTGACCGAGAATATCCACAAAAGGGAGAATCCGTGACTTTCGGCCCATTTACCTTTACAGTGGTAGCCAAGCAGGACCATCGGATAGAAACCATACGCGTAAAAATTCATGAGCCGTTAAATTCTTAATACTTACTGTATTGATGGACATTTAATTTTGAATTTCCATTGAGATGTAATTATTTTGCGGCACTTCAAAAATTAGAAGAATGGCATTAATAAAGAAAATCAGACAGAAAACAGGTCTAGCGATTGGAGTTATCGCAGTAGGGTTAATTTTTTTCCTCGTAGGGGGAGATATTTTAAGTCCGAACTCTACTCTATTAGGAGGTACTTCTAACAAGGTAGGTGAAATCGCTGGTGAATCGATCACCTATGAAGAATACATGGCCGCGATAGAAGAGGCGAAGTTTGTCTTCCAAAATAATACGGGAAGAAGCCCCTCGGATGCAGAGATGTTTAGCATCCGTGAGCAGGCCTGGCAGGCCCTTATCGTGGAGCGTGTGTTTCAAAAGCAATACGACGCCCTAGGTATGATGGTTTCTGATGCTGAGCTTGTGGACATGGTTCAGGGTAGAAATATCATCCCAGAACTGCGTCAGTCGCTTACGAATCCCGAAACGGGAGAATTCGACCGTAGCCAGCTGATTGCCTTTCTTCAATCTTTAGACGGAGCCGGACCAGAGCAGCGTGCCTTTTGGGCGCAGCAAGAGCAGACTTTCGCAAATGCCAGGCTACGCTTAAAGTACGATAATTTACTTGCTACCTCAGAATTTGCTAATTCGAAAGAGGGGCGCATGGAGCATATCGCTTCGAACTCTGTGGCGGATGTAGACTTGGTGTTTATTCCTTTCTACGCCCTAGAGGATGCTACAGTGGAAGTAACTGACGCTGAAATCAAGCGTTACTATGATGCCAATAAAGAAAAGTTCCGTGTCGATAAAGCAGCTGACTTGGAGTATGTACGCTTTGACATGCGTCCGAGTGCTGAAGATTCTGCAGCTGTTCGTGATGAAATCTTACGCTTAACGGAAGAACTCAAAGGAACCACACAAGATTCAGTTTTTGTGCTGCGTAACTCTGACATGAGAAGACCTTTCTTGACCGTTCTTCCTGGAGATAACCTACCGGAAACACTTCGTTTAAATGTAGATGAAATCGAAGCAGGCGAAACGTACGGGCCTTTCCTTTCCTCTCGCTCTACTTTCGTTTCGTATAAGATTACAGATAAGTTCGACGGAACACCGCGCATGCGCGCACGTCACATTCTTTTCGGTACGCAAGGTTTAGACGATAGCGAAAAAGAGGTCGTACGTGAGCGTGCAAGAGGAATTTTAGCAGAAATCAAAGACGGCTTGGAGTTTGCTGCGGCAGCAGCGCAGTACGGCGAGGACGGGACCTCTCAGCGTGGTGGTGATCTTGGTTGGTTCGCAAAAGAAGATTTCGTAGATGAGTTTGCGAATGCGGTTTTTGCAGCACGCAACACGGGACTCTTGAATGATGTCGTGGAAACAGAGTATGGCTTCCATATTATCAGCGTGACAGAGATGCCAAAATCCGAGACCCATAAAATAGCGGTTTTGGAGCGTGAATTAGGGCCTTCTGATGCTACACGTAATGAGGCTTTCAGAAATGCAGATCTTTTCGCTGCTACGGCAAATGATAAAAAATCCTTCGAGGCTTTAGTTGAACAAGAAGGGTATAGAAGATTACAGGCGAATGGCTTAGCTCCTTTCTCGCGAAATCTAAACAATCTGCAAAACGCGCGTGAGGTGATCCGCTGGGCATTTAATGATGCCTCAGAAGGCAAGGTGTCGCCTGTTTTCGAGCTGGATGATACGTATGTGGTGGCCTTACTTGTATCGCGTACAGATGAGGGATATGCTTCCTTAGCTAACGTTCGTAATGAGATTCTAGCACAACTTCGTAACGAGAAGAAAGGGGAGAAAATTAAAGAGCAGCTCGCTGGCTTAGAGTCTTTTGATGCGATGAAAGAAAAGTTCGATGAGTTCGCTTCTAGAGAAAATGTGGCGGATCTACGTTTGAGCTCTAATGTGCTTCCAGGAGTGGGCTTTGCGCCGAAGGCGATAGGTGCCATCTTCGGTATGGCTGAAGGAAAAATCGGGGCTCCTATTTTAGAAGAGAATGGTGTGATCATAGCGCGCGTTAATAGTCGTGTAGATGCCGGTGAAATCGCAGACTACACCAACTATCAGCGTCAGCTGGCAGCCAGTTCTTCGCAGCGAACAGCGTATATGATTATGATGGCTTTAGAGGAGCTAGCGGATGTAAAAGACTTCCGTTATAAGTTCTTCTAAATCACAAATGAGACAAGAGGGCCCGTGGAAGTGATTTCACGGGTTTCCTTTTTTTAGGTGAATGGTTATCTGCGAACCAAATGGACACGTACAAGTTACTATTCTAATGAAAGAGAAGTTTAATGAAGCGGCTTTTAAGGAGCGGTTAGAGGCACAGACCAGCTTTCCGACCCTATATCCCTTTAAATTTATTGTTCCTAAGAAGAGTTTAGCGGAGCTTAAGGCACTTTTCCCGAATCGTCAGCTCGTGTTTAAGGACAGCTCTAAAGGAAATTACACCAGTGTTTCCTTTCAGCTTATGGTGCCGAATAGCGAACGCATCCTGGAGGTGTACCGAAAGGCAGCTACTGTCGAGGGACTTATCGCCTTATAAAATAAAAAGACTATGTGGAAAGAAGTAGATCAAAAACTGTGTAAAACATTTACCTTCGGAGACTTTCAGGAGGCTTTCGCTTTTATGACGCGCGTAGCTTTTCTAGCTGAGGCGCAGGGACATCACCCGAACTGGAGCAATGTGTACAATACAGTCGAAATTCAGCTGACGACGCACGACGCGGGTAACACTATTACGGAGAAGGACCATCAGCTGGCAAAGGCCATAGATGCTGTTTTGGAAGCGAAGTAAGCCATGGATTCAGCGGAAATTCAAGCGTCCACACAGCTCTTTCTAGTGCCTACGCCTGTGGGTAACCTGCAGGACATGACGTATCGTGCGGTGCAGGTGCTTCAGGAGGTGGATGTTATCTTAGCAGAGGATACGCGGACGAGTAGTAAGCTGTTAAAGCATTTCGCTATTCAGCGCCCACTGCAGGCGTATCACATCTTTAACGAGCATAAGGCTGTGGATCGCCTCATCGAGCGGATGCGCGCCGGAGAGGTTTTTGCCCTCATTTCGGATGCCGGTACGCCGGGGATTTCGGATCCCGGATATCTGCTCGTACGGGCTGTGGTGCAGGCAGGGCTGCGGGTCTCTACCTTGCCGGGAGCTACGGCTTTCGTGCCGGCACTGGTCAACTCAGGGCTGCCGAACGATCGGTTTGTGTTCGAGGGTTTTCTGCCCCATAAAAAAGGCAAACAGCGGAAGCTAGAAAGTCTAGCAAAGGAGGAACGCACCCTGATCTTTTATGAGTCGCCGCATCGAATCGCGAAAACTCTCCGCATGATGGAGGCTGTTTTCGGTCCCGATCGCGAAGCCTGTCTCTGTCGTGAGTTATCGAAAAAGTTCGAAGAAAATAGGTACGGTACCTTAGCGGAGTTGGCAGCAAGTGCTGAAGCCGAGGAGGTGCGAGGAGAGCTGGTGCTGATCGTAGCAGGAGCTGCTCCCGAGCTGTGGTGAGTGGTGCAGATCGCCCGAAAAGAAGTAAAAAATGGGATAGATTAGCAGTAGATGCTGCTGATGAAACAGAAGATGATGGATAAGTATACGCAGCCCGCCCTAGTGGAGGGGCTTTTGGCGGTAGCCAAAAAAGCCGGCGCCTACATCCGTAAGGAACGGGAGAGCTTTTCTTATGAAAATGTGGAGCATAAGGGCTTTAATGACCTGGTTTCTTATGTGGACCAAAATGCCGAGCGCATTATCGTGGAGGGGCTTTCTGGCCTGCTTCCTGAGGCGGGGTTTTTAGCAGAGGAGGGTACCGCCGAGGAGGGGAATCAAGCGATTAAATGGATCATCGACCCCCTAGACGGCACGACGAATTTCGTGCACGGTATTCCTGTATTTTCCGTCAGTATCGCACTCGAAGTAAATGGTGTGCTGACGCTCGGGGTCGTGTATGAAGTAAATCGCGATGAATGCTTTCATGCCGTTAAGGGGCAAGGGGCTTTCCTAAACGGGAAGGCGATTCGTGTAAGTCCAGCTACCTCGCTGTCGCAGGCTTTGATTGCGACAGGTTTTCCTTATAGTGAATTCGATAAGCTGCCGGCTTACATCCACGTGATGCAATTTATGATGAAGAATTCTCACGGGCTGCGCCGCATGGGAAGTGCGGCGGTGGACCTGGCCTATGTGGCCTGCGGGCGTGTAGAAGCTTATTTTGAGTATAATTTAAATGCGTATGATGTGGCAGCTGGTGCGCTGCTTGTCCGTGAGGCTGGGGGCAGGTGAGTGATTTCTTCGGTGGTCCCGCTTATGTATATGGAAGGAGTATCGTCGCGGTTACGCCGGCGCTACAGCAAGAGGTCCTGGCGGTGATTCAGGAGGCTTGGGAGCAGTAAGCTAGGCGTTTTGCTTCTAAAAAGAGGGGCTAAAATGACTGGTCAGGCAGCGCATCCTTTGGTGAAAGGTGCGCTGCTGCTATTTCAGTAGTTTTTTGGTGCGGCTTTTGTGCTTATTTTTAGGAATTTCGACCAAATGCTATGTCTTCCATGAAAAAAGCGCTCAAAATCTTCGGCCTGTCCCTAGCAGGTCTATTTTTAGTCGTACTCCTTCTTCCCTTTCTTTTCCGCGGCAAAATCATCTCGATGGTCGATGAGGCCATTCAGGAGGCTGTGATCGGAGAGGTGTACTATGACCGGGAGCAGGTAAGTTTAAGCCTTTTTAGCCGCTTTCCACACATGGCGCTTCGTTTAGGTGATTTCGGTATCGTCGGTGAGGAGCCGTTTCGAGGGGATACACTCGTCCACGTGGAGGAGCTGCAGGTGGACTTTCGGCTTTGGTCGCTGCTGTTCGGTGATTACCCTACGCTATCAGGCATCCATCTGAAAGGGGGAGAACTTTATGTGAAGGTATTGGCCGATGGGACGGCAAATTATGACATTCTCCCGCCCTCAGCAAGTGAGGAGGCCCCTGTGGAGGCAGGTAATTTCCGGATTGGCATCGATGTCTTAGAGCTGCAAGATGTTTCCGTCATCTACGATGACCGCGAGCTAGACTTTTTTATGGCGCTAGGTGGGATCCGTGCGCTCGGTTCGGGAGATTTTACGAGCAGCACCTTTGAAATGCCCTTACGTATGGAAGCGTTTCTGGCAGATATGCGTTATGAGGGCATTTCGTACCTTTCCCAAAAGCACTTTAAGGGGACCACTACCGTAGATGTGGACTTGGACGCCATGCGCTTTGGCTTCCTGGACAGTGACTTATACCTGAATGCCTTTCATTTCTTCTTAGATGGGTCCCTCTCGCTTCCTGAGGAGGGAATTGGCTTTGACCTACGTGCCGGGACGCGGGAAAGTGATTTTAAGACCTTACTGTCTTTGGTCCCCGGCATGTACTCGGAGCAGTTTTCGGCTATCGAAACGGCGGGTACTATCGAGTTTTTAGCAGAGGTGAATGGAATTTATTCCGATGATGCCACTCCTGCTTTCCTCGTGCAGCTGGGTGTAAGCGAGGGCATGTTCCGCTTTCCGGACCTTGCGCTGCCAGTGCGTGATGTAGGCCTGGAGCTGGTGCTGGCGAATACGACAGCCGACTGGACGAACACGCGCTTGAAATTAAGTGATTTCCGTATGCTGTTTGGTGATAACCCTTTTGCAGCAGAGCTGCAAATCGAGAATTTTAAAGATTTCCCGATGGAGGCGCGTCTGGATGGGCGGCTGAATCTCGGGGAGCTGACGGCTATTTTCCCTATTCCTGACCTGACGCTGGGAGGAGAGCTTAGCATGCGTGGGGAGGCCAAAGGAACCTATGACAGCACACTGCAGACCTTGCCTGTTTTTTCGGCTGACTTCACACTGAAAGATGGCTTGGTACGGAGAAAGGATCTCCCTGCTGCGTTAGAGGCGCTTCAGGTGCAGGCGCGTATCGGTAGTGCCAGCGGGCGTTTTGAAGATTTCATGGCGGTGGTCTCCCGCATGTCGGCGCAGATCGATGGAGAAACACTTAGCGGGGAGGCGACGTTCAGAGACCTTTCCAACCTTAGCTGGGACCTGCGGGCCTCAGGTGCTGCCAACTTGGCTACGCTGATGGCGCTTTTCCCTCAGGAAGGCATGCAGCTGGCGGGTCGTGTCGGTGGGGAGATCGCCGCTCGTGGGGATATGCGCACCTTAGAAGCGGGTCGCTATACTTCCCTTTACAATGCCGGCACCGTTACGCTATCAGATTTTGTGTTTCGCTCGGCGGATGTACCGCAGAAAGTCGAGATCAAGCAGGCAGAGGCCAGTTTTAACCCGGACAACATAGCCTTGAAGCGCTTTTCTTCTGTGCTAGGAGAGAGTCCACTGGAGGCTTCTGGTACGCTGAGCAACTACATGGGCTATCTTTTCCGAGAGGGAGAGGTGCTCCGAGGTGAACTTATACTTGCTTCAGCGCGCTTTAATGCGAACGAGTGGCTTAGCGCAGATGCCAGTGCGACGGAGTCCACCGAGTTAACAGTTTTAGCCCTGCCGCGCACGATAAACTTTCAGCTTGGCCTGGCCATAGAGGAGCTGCTGTATGATAATTTACGTTTGGAGGCTGTTCAGGGCACCGCTCAGCTGGCGGATGGTGTGCTTCGTGTTCGAGATGCTGGCTTGAGGACCTTGGGCGGACAAGTGCGTATGTCGGGAAGCTATGATCCGCGGGATCTGGCTGCTCCTCGCTTTGATTTTAACTTCGGGGTGGAGCGCTTGGATATTCGGCAGGCTTTCGAAGCGTTTAATACGGTTCAACTTTTAGCTCCTGTGGCGCAGCATCTGGAGGGTGTATTTTCCACAGACTTGTCTTTCGGCGGGCTTTTAGCTTCGGATATGATGCCGGTGATGGCTTCACTGGATGCGAAGGGCGCTATCCGCATTTTAGAGGCAGCGTTCCAAAACCCTTCGTTTACTTCAGGAATCAGTGGTCTAATCGGCCTTCGTCAGGAAGAAACGCTACGTTTTCGAAATATGCGCATTCCGATCACCATCGATAATGGTGTACTAGAAGTAGAGCCTTTGATCTTCGGCTTTGGGACTATGAGGCAAGGCTGCAGGGGAGCACTGCCTATAACGGAAGTATTCGTTATTTACTAAATCTGCAAATCCCAGCCGGTCGATTCGGGCAGCAACTGAATTCGGCGCTGGCACGAGTCAGCGGGGCGACGATCGCTGAGGATGCCCCATTCCTGTGGCCTTATCGATAGGGGGCACCTATGCACGTCCGACTTTCGGTTTAGCGGGAGAGGGAAGTATCGAGCAGCTTTTGGCTTCTGCGGTGCGTGCGCGACTCGGTCAGGAGCGTGAGCAGCTCCAGCGAAGTGTAACGGAGGAGTTTCGTCAGCGGGAGGATAGTGTAAAAACAGTGCTTAAAGCAGAAGCGGAGCGGGTGCAGGACAGTGTGCGCAGGGAGGCAGAACGCCGCGTGGAGCAGACTCGTGAGCGTGCGGCGGAAGAGGCCCGTAACTTGATCCGAGGGGTTATCGGGGGCAGCAGAAATCGTCCTGCTACCGTCCCCGATACGACGAAGCGGAATAATGAGGAGTAGGTGGCGGCAGGTTGTTTTGGCCGTCAGGCCAAAATAAACGACTCTACTACCCAGTACCAGAGCGCGATGGTAAGGAAGCTGAGCGGGATGCCCACGCCTACCATCAGGGAGGCCAGTCGCGGATTTAGGTTATAGGAAATGGCCAAGATGGAGCCAGTAATCATGGGTGCCATAGCCATTTCTAAAACGGTGATTTTAAGCGGAAGACCTCCGAGAGGGCTAAGGCCTCCGAAAAGAAGCCAGATTCCAGCGGGGAGTAGGAGGAGCTTAAAGGTCAGACCTGTCCAGAGTTGTCGGTCGCGGAAGGCGGATTTTTCGATTTGCAGTTGGAGTCCCACGGCCCCTAGCGCCACAGGGGTTAGTGACTGCGCGAGGGTTTCCAGTCCAAAACCGAGGATGGGGTGTACGGTCAGCTCGAGTAGGTTCATGCTGATGCCGATGATAAAAAACAGGAAGGGAGGGAAGGTGATCACCTTTTTGACTAGTGAGCTTTTGCTGCTTTTAGCTGCGCTGTAGGTGTTCGCGACGATCACGGCCAGGGTGCTGACCAGGATAAAGGAGCCTGCCTGATCGATCAGTAGTGCGATTTTTAGTCCTTCGGTTCCGTATAAGGCATCGATAATCGGGAAGCCAACGAAGGAAGTGTTCGCGAGTCCTCCTGTCAGGGTTAGGCAGCCGATGGTGCCAGGGCCCCAGTTTCTCCAGGAGCCGATGAGGTGGAAGAAACCCCAGGCCAGCAGAAAGCTGAGCCATGCTGCTGCGATGGGCAGGAGAAGCTCGGGGCTGAGTGGCAGCGTGGGCAAGTATTTCAGAGCGATGGCGGGCAGCACCACGAAGATCAGGTATTGGTTTAGGAGTTTGGCCAGTTTTTCTGGCTCTCTGAGCTGTTTGCGTAGGTACATCCCCAAGCCCAGAGAAATAAAAATGAGTGCTATTTTCGCCATAATGTTGTCCGTGTAGGGCTAGTGGCCTTGGTCGGAGATTTAATTTTGCGCTGTGCGCAAATATACGGAAGAAAGCCGCTGTGGGTGTGTTTTTTCTTTTCTACTTTTAGGTTATGCCGTCCGTCTGGGACTTAACAGAAAGATAACCCATTAACTTTCAGTGGTCTTGTGAGGTGATGTACCTTTGTGTCAAAGATTAAGGCAATGCGTGTAATTCCAATTCAGATTAATGGCGAGCAGTTCATCCCGGTGGATCATCTGCATTTCGATCAGGCAAATGATTTACGGGCTTGGTTACCGAATGAAGCATTTCGGTCGGTGCGCTATGAGGGTTTGGTGATAGAGAACTGTATAGCGTATGCGTCCTATGTGGCTTGGTGCAAGCTAAACGGTGTGGGCATGCAGTCGACTCCTCGCGGGGCAGACAGTGTGGCTGCATACGATCTCTTTTTTTAAGGGGCTTTTTTTTCGTGTTAACGGCGTGCTAGTGGATGCTAGAGTTAGCGGCGCTTGCTCGTGGATGATTATCGCGAATGTGGTGGACAGGGTGTAGCAGTTTAGGGCAGCCCGAACTGTTTTCTTTTTTCGGCGAAGAATTTTTTTAGCTCTGGGTAGTAGGGGCTTTCAGCCTCGGGGATGCCTGAGACTGTCAGGGCCAGGTTTCCTGTGGCGTCTAGACCTTCTTCTGCTTCGAGGGTTTCGATCATGCGGATGACCTCTTCTAAAGCGAGTGGCTGTGTGCAGGATTCTGGGCTTATGAGGATTTCATTCCCATAGAAGTCTACTGCGTCAAATCCGTATCCAGTGGGGCGTTCGTGTATATAAATGGTAATTTCTTCACCCCAGGCGCTTTCCGGGTAGTGTAATTTAACGAAGATGTTATTGTTTTTAGAGAGGTCTGAGTAGTCGGCTGGTGTAAAACTATAGTTCATTTTCGCGTGCGTTAGGTGGCAATAAAAGGCCTTATGCTGACAAAGATTCACCGCTCTCTTACAATAATACGTAATACCTTGTGCATCGGTGGCCAAATGAGTACTTTTACATATCACAAACTGAACAAAGGTAGTCAATTTCCGTAATGGGGTACTATCGAAGGAGTCACTTTTATGGATTCTAGTGTCAACCTTTCTAGGTTCTGTGAGTTTATATCTTGTGAATTCTTTTTTAATACACTATAAAATGCGGAAAGGGCTTCGGATGTACCGGAGTCTTTTTTTTTGTTTTTGGCCCTCAGCTACAGGCTTTTGGCCCAAGCCTACTTTTAGGAGACACAGCGGGAATTCTTCAGGCTAATTCAGGGGTTTAAATTGGAATAATAGTCGAATAGCCCTAATTTTACATTCAAATCATTTTGCATTATGAAAAGAGATCAGGTTGTATTTGACCTTATAGCACAGGAGGAGACCCGTCAGCGGGAAGGTATCGAGCTTATCGCGTCAGAAAATTTCACTAGTAAGCAGGTAATGGAAGCTGGTGGCAGTGTGCTGACGAATAAGTATGCCGAGGGATTACCGGGTAAGCGTTATTATGGTGGCTGCGAGGTAGTGGATGAGATAGAGGAGTTGGCGATATCCAGAGCGAAGGAGCTATTCGGTGCCACTTGGGCGAATGTGCAGCCTCACTCAGGTGCACAGGCAAATGCGGCCGTATTTTTAGCTTGTTTACAGGCTGGTGATGCTATTTTGGGTTTTGATTTAGCGCATGGAGGTCACTTGACCCATGGTTCTCCGGTGAATTTTTCGGGTAAACTCTATTCTCCACATTTTTATGGTGTGGAAGAGGAGACTGGCTTGATCGATTACGATAAAGTAGAGGCAAAAGCTTTAGAGGTGAAGCCGAAGTTATTAATATGTGGTGCATCTGCGTATAGCCGTGACTGGGATTATGAGCGTTTACGTGCGATCGCCGATGAGGTGGGTGCGCTATTGTTAGCAGATATTTCGCATCCTTCGGGTTTAATCGCGAAGGGGCTGTTAAATGATCCTTTGGAGTACTGTCATATTGTAACGACGACGACACATAAGACGCTACGCGGTCCTCGAGGGGGCTTGATTTTAATGCGTGAAGATTTCGATAATCCTTTTGGCATCACGAATCCGAAGGGTGAGCTGCGCAAAATGTCTGCACTTTTAGATAGTGGCGTGTTCCCGGGTACGCAGGGAGGTCCTTTAGAGCATATTATTGCGGCGAAGGCCGTGGCCTTTGGCGAAGCCCTAAGCGATGAATACCTCCACTATGTGGTGCAGGTGAAGAAAAATGCTTCCGTGATGGCTGATGCCTTCGTAGCCAAAGGGTATCAGTTGATTTCTGGCGGAACGGATAACCACCTTATGCTTATCGACCTAACGAACAAGGGGATAACTGGAAAGTTAGCAGAAGAAACCCTCGGTAAGGTCGCGATAACGATTAATAAGAACATGGTTCCTTTCGATAAGCGTTCGCCATTCGTTACTTCGGGTATGCGTGTCGGTACAGCGGCAGTGACGACGCGTGGTCTAGTAGAAGCAGACATGGAGCGCATCGTGGATTTAATAGACCGTGCGCTAGTCGCTCATGACAACGAAAGTGAATTGGCGGCGATTCGTAAGGAAGTGAATGAGTGGATGGTACAATTTCCTTTGTATTAATTTCAGACAGGTAGGAGCTAACAGGTGGCATTAGATCAGTATAGAGAAGAGGAAGAAGAGGGCATGTCCTTTTTAGACCATTTAGAGCAGCTGCGCTGGCATCTGCTTCGGTCTGTGGCGGCTGTCCTTATTTTAACAATAGTGGCTTTTTTAGCGAAAAGCATCGTGTTCGGGCAGGTGATCCTAGGCCTTCTAAGGTAGAGTTCATTACGTACACGACCTTATGTCGGGTGGCTGAGGCGCTGAGTATTCCGGCCTTATGCATCGATTCTCTTCCTTTTACGATACAGAGTCGGCAGATGACGGGGCAGTTTTCCATGCACTTGACGAGTAGTGTGGTGGTCGGCATCATCGTGGCGTTCCCGTACATTTTCTGGGAGTTTTGGCGCTTTATAAGCCAGGGCTTTATGAGAAAGAGCGGAATGCAGCGCGTGGGGCGGTGTTCTTCGTTAGTTTGTTGTTTTTTATGGGAGCGAGCTTTGGGTATTTTATCCTCTCGCCCTTGTCCATAAATTTCTTATCCAACTACCAGCTGGATCCGTCTATTTTAAATGAATTCGATATCACCAGTTATGTGACCACGCTGATGATGCTGGTCTTAGCTTCAGCGATCATGTTTCAGCTGCCGGTGGTGATTTATTTTCTGTCTATGTCCGGGCTGATTACTGCCGCTGTGCTAAAGGTGTACCGTCGCCATGCGATCGTGGGTATCTTGGTTATCGCGGCGATCATTACGCCACCAGATGTGATATCGCAGATTTTGATCGCGATGCCGATTATGGCGCTATATGAGGTCGGTATTATGATCGCGAAGCGACTAGAGAAGAAACGCAAAGATGAATTAGCCTCTTAACGTATACGTAAACACATTATGAAGATTGGAATAGGGGGAGATCATGCAGGATTTTCCTATAAGCAAGCGATAATCGCTGTTCTGGAAGAGCAGGGCCATGAGGTAAAGGACTTTGGTCCTTTCTCAGATGCTTCTGTGGACTACCCAGACCATGTACATCCTTTATGTCAGGAGTTGCTCGATGGAGCCCTTGACAAAGGCATTTTAATTTGTGGAAGTGGCAATGGTGTAGCGATTACCGCGAATAAATATGCGGCTATTCGGGCTGCCTTAGTATGGGAACCCGAGTTAGCGCGCTTGGCACGGCAGCATAATGACGCGAATGTTCTCGCCCTGCCGGCACGCTTCATCTCTTTGGATGTGGCGCAAGCTTGTGTCGAAGCCTTTTTGCGTACGGATTTTGAAGGTGGGCGCCATGCTGGGCGTGTCGCTAAGATTTCTTGTTCTTAAAGCCGATAGTTGAGATTCGATTTTCTAGGGTACCTGTAGTAGCTGCAGGTGCCTTTTTTTATGGCCAATTTTGGAGGTGGTGCCAAGCAAAGAAAAAAAAGAAAAGGGCATAAAAAAAAGCTGTAAGACAGAATCTAACAGCTTTAGTCAATTAACAATAAACCCAAAATAACCAGCTGTAAGGGAAGGATTCGAACCTCCACGAGGCGGTTAGGCAAGAACACGAGCTCCATGTTCGCTTTATTCCGGACTCCTCACCCCCGAGACAGGAGGGCTTGTCTGCCAGTTTCAACACCTTACAGTATATGTTTGATCGCTTGATAAGGAGAAAACCTTCTGTTTTCTCTATCGCTGTAGGGGAAGGATTCGAACCTCCACGAAGCAGTTAGGTAAAATACGAGCTCGCTATTTACTTTATTCTGTGCTCTTCACCCCCGAGACAGGAGGGCTTGTCTGCCAGTTTCAACATCCTACAAGATGGTATCAAGAGTAGCTATTTTTTTCTGGTTGTGAGAACCTTATGTCCTTCTTGATGATGTAAAGGTAAGAAAAGGATTGATATTTTAAAAATTAAGCAATGAAATAGCTTAAAAAATACGTAAAAAATAATGAAGAGTCGATTTTATTGCGTTATCGTTAATTTAGGTTGTGCGAACTGCCTTGATTTTATAAATATCGCAATCTTAATGGAGAAAAGTGCGCATTTAGAGGTGATTTTTTTCGAAAGAGGTAAAAATAGCCGATTTCTATTGAGGTTTTCGTAAAATAGACGCCTTATAATCCTTTCGCGTCCACTTGTGAAGCGATCCAGGCAGGGCGATAGGAGGCGAGTGCAGTGATGATACACACTGCGATACCCGTCCAGAGGAAGTCCGTCCAGATCATTTTTACGGGATAATATTCGACGATGCTGCTTTCCACCCCGAAACCTACAAGGCCGAACTGTTCTTGGAGAAAGCATATCAAGAACCCGAGTATCAAGCCGATACCAGCGCCTGTGCTGGCGATAAGGGCACCCTGCTTTAAAAAAATGCGGCGCAGAAGGGACTTTGGCGCGCCCAGCGCCACCAGTAAGGCAGTATCTTTCTTTTTTTCGATTGCCATCATGGAGAGGCTAAAGAAAATATTAAAGGAGGCGATGGCTAAAATGAAGGTGAGCGTGATAAACACAAAGAGCTTCTCGATTTTTATCGTGCGCAGGATCGCGGCATGCTGTTCATCGGTATCTTTCACGCTGAAATCTTCCCCGAAGAGCTGTTGGATTTCGCGCTTCAGTTTGCCGATGGCGGCTCCAGGGCGTACCTGAATTTCTATGGCAGTCCTGCGGCCTCATAGCGAAATAGGTCCTCCACAAATCCCAAGGGGGCGATAATGTAGCTGTCGTCAAATTCCTTTTCCACACTAAAAAAAGAGGAGGCGCGTATCGCGGCTGCATTATACAGCTGTCGGGGGTCGATAGAACCTGCCCGTGCTGTGGCGCGCGGATAAAAGACCTGCAGCGGTTCGAATTCATTTTGTAAGTCCAGCGAAAGGAAATAGCCGACCCCTCTTCCCACGACGGCGAGCGGCTTTTCATCCGTTCCCAGGTCTAAGGTTCCCCAGGTGTAGCCACTGGCAAAGCGCTCATGCAGCAGGTAATCCCCACTTACACCTTTTAGGCGTGCCAGGTGCTGGGCATCTCCGTATTTAAAGAGTGCATTGTCTTCGATGACTTCTGTGAGCAGTTGGATATCGGCATGTGTGCGAAGTGTTTCCAGAATCTCTGGATCAGGAATAAAGGATTTGCCGCGCAGCAGTTCCACTTTTAAGTCCGCATCGAAGGAGGCGTACAAGCCACGCACCAGCTGTTCGAGGCCATTAAACACGGAAAGCACGATAACCAGCGCCATCGTGCCTACAGCCACCCCGATCATCGAAATATTCGACAGGATGCTGATGAAATTTTTCCGTTTTTTACTACGAAAGTAGCGGTAGGCGATAAAAGTAGAAGGGCTTCCTGACTTCATGTGGTCTTTTAACGCGCGTCTCTCTCGTCGTCCTCATCCTCCTCGTCTTCTGGAATATCCAAAGAAGAGATCACCTTATCCATGTGCTGGGCATAGGTGGCGGAATCATCGCCGAAAAGTGCCAGCTCCGGAATTATCCGTACCGACTTCCCGATGCGATTTCCTAAATGCTTCCGCAACTCACTTTTAGCTGCCTGTACACGGTCGAGCAGCTGCTCCTTATTTCCTGTCAAAAAACTTATATATACCTTCGCCAGGCCTAAATCTGGGCTCATCAGCACGCGCGTCACCGTAATCATCGTCCCCGAACTGAGATGCTTCATCTCCCGCTGAAAAATTTCGCCAATTTCTTTTTGGATCAGCTTGCTGAATTTTTGTTGTCTCTTCGTCTCCATACGTATATTAATGCGGACAAATTTAGTGAATTAAATGATGAAGGGTTAATTTCGCATCATCTCTTTCTTTATTAACGCAGGCATTGACGAATTGATTACGTTTTTTAAAATTATCGACCCCCTACGTGCCTTAGCGCTTTTCGGCATTTTACTGGCTTTAGCCCTCCTTCAGTGGACCGTTTTCCCCCTGGGGCAGCTGCAGGTAGAGTTAGGCTGGGAGCTCTTAGGTAAGCGGATCTTAGATGGCCAGACCCTCTATGTGGGAGTCGTGGATGACACCGCGCCCCTTTCTGCCCTGGTCTTTACCCTGCTGCAGTGGCTTTTTCCGGCACAGGTATGGCCGCACCGGCTGATCGCGCTACTCCTCATTTTCGCACAAGCGAATTATCTAAATAGCCTTTTGGTGCGGTATGGCGCCTTTGAGCTAACTACCTATGTGCCTGCCCTATCGGCGATTTTTATCTACGCCTTTAATGCAGAGTTTCTGCTGCTATCGCCCATGCTGATGGGGAGCTTTTTTTTACTTTTGGCCCTGGGCCAATTGTTTTCCCAGACCGTGCTTCAAGAGGAATCTCTTTCTTCCACTACGCTCCTAGGCGTCTATGCCGGCATGGCTGCGTGTTTTCACCTGCCTTTTCTGGTCTTTCTCCCTTTCTTTTTAATCGCGGGAATCACCATCTCTGGCTTTACCTTTAACCAAGTCTTGCTGACCCTGGTGAATTTTTTTCTCCCCTTAGGCTTTTTAGCGCTGTATTACTTCTGGATCGATGCACTGCCCAGTTTTTACCATGAATTTCTCCTCGGGACGCGGATAAAAGATGTGTATAATCACTTGAGCCTCTTGCAGGCCCTTGTGGTACTGGCGGTGCCTTTATTTTTCGCGATCCTCGGCTTTACGATCGGATCAGTAAAGAGAGGCTACACAAGTAAATCAGCAAAAACAAAAACAACTCATGCTGCTTTATCTATTTTTCGGTGTGGCCACGATTCTGCTGTCTAATCATATTTCGGCGATGGAGTGGCTGGTGGTCGTGCCTGCGCTGGCGTATTTTGCTACGAAGCCCCTCCTTTTCATCAGCTCGAATCGCTGGCGTACCGGCGTGGCAGCTGCTTTTTTTTCTTGTCCTCCCGCTTTCGGGCCTTGCCTTTAATTATTACATGGAAAACACTGCCAGAAATGTGCTCTACACCGTGAATCAGGCAGCAGAGCTCCGCGCCTGAAGGGCAAAACTCTCTGGGTCCTCGGAGACGATATGAGCCCTTACGCCTATGGGGAAATCGCCACCCCCTTTTTAAATTATAAAGTGTCCAGCCGCATTTTAGAGGCGAACTCACCCTTTGCGATTATGCGGATCGAGCGTGCGATTCGTTCGGAGATGCCCGAGCTTATCTTAGATCCGGAGGGCCGCTTCGAAAAGTTAATGTACCACATTCCCTGGCTCCAAGACCGCTATGTCCCTTTCGGAGAAGGGAGGTATCAGCGGCAGGATTAATCCTTTTTTCAGGATTTAATGTGTAATTTGCAGCATGAATTATTTATCCATATCCGGTCTCACGAAATCCTTCGGCGAGCGGGTACTATTCGATTCCATCGCCTTCGGTTTAGACCAGGGACAGAAGGCTGCCCTCGTCGGGCAAAACGGTGCCGGTAAGTCCACGCTCATGAAAATTATTATGGGTTTAGAGCTTGCCGATAAGGGAGAGGTGGTGATCAATTCTGGGATTCGCGTGGCCTACGTGCACCAGAACCCGACCTTTGCCGCAGGCATGAGCATCTACGATACGATTTTCGACTCGGGAGAGAATGAGGCCCTCGCAGTCGTCAAAGCGTATCAAAAAGCTACCCTAGAGGCAGAAAATGGTCGCGCAGATGAAAAGCTGCTGCAGACACTTTTTGATCGTATGGACAGCCTACAAGCATGGGATTTCGATTACCAAATAAAAGAGATTTTAGGCAAACTCGGTCTGCATGATACGGATGTGCCGGTAGAAAAGCTCTCAGGGGGCCAGCGGAAACGTGTCGCACTGGCACGCGCCCTGCTCGCCCAGCCGGATCTATTGCTACTGGATGAACCGACGAACCATCTTGACCTAGAGACGATCGAATGGCTGGAAGAATACCTTTCGACAGCGAATTTAAGCTTGTTTATGGTGACCCACGACCGCTATTTTCTCGATCGAGTGACGAATATGATTTTCGAGCTGGATGATCGACAGCTTTTTAAATATAATGGCAACTATGGCTATTTCTTAGAGAAAAAGGCACAGCGAAAGGAGCAGGAGGCGACGGAGCAGGAAAAGGCCAAGAGCCTCTACAAGAAGGAGCTGGACTGGATTCGTCGCCAGCCGAAAGCGCGTGGTACTAAAGCGAAATACCGCGTGGATGCCTTCGAGCAAACCAAGGAAAAAGCCTTTAAAAAGACAGAAGAGCGTGAGCTTAGCTTGGGCCTGACCACGCAGCGCCTCGGGAGCAAAATCTTGGAGCTGGATAAGGTGGTCAAGCAGTATGGGGATAAAAAATTAATCGATGGCTTTTCCTACACCTTTAAAAAAGGCGATAAGGTAGGCATCGTAGGGCCGAATGGAGTAGGAAAAACGACCTTTCTGTCGCTGCTGACCGGTCTGATCGAAGCTGACCAAGGGGCTGTCACGAAGGGGCAGACCACCGTTTTTGGCTATTACCGCCAAGAGGAGGATCGCTTCGACGAATCGAAAATACTTATCGATACCGTGAAGGAGGTGGCGGAAGTGGTCACCGTAGCGGGTGGGGCCACCATCACCGTGTCCCAGTTCTTAAACCGCTTTGGTTTCCCTCCTAAGCAGCAGCATACGCCGATCGCTAAGCTGAGTGGAGGAGAGCGCCGCCGCTTACAGCTGCTCCTCGTCCTGATCACGAATCCTAATTTCCTGATTCTCGATGAGCCGACAAACGACCTGGATATCGATACCTTAAATACGCTGGAGAGCTTCTTGGATGATTTCCCGGGCTGTCTACTCATCGTCTCGCACGATCGTTACTTCATGGACCGGCTGGTAGACCACCTGTTCGTTTTCGAGGGGAACGGTTTTATCCGGGATTTCCCAGGTAATTACACCGACCTGCGCGAAGAAGAACGCGAGCGTAAGGAAGAAGCGGCTCGCCTGCAGCGGGAGCAGAAGCGCGAGGCGCAAAAAGAAGCCAGCACTCCCGCACCCGTGGCAGCCCCTGTCTCGGAGAGCACCTCTGTCAGGAAGGCCACTTTTAAGGAGAAACAGGAGTTTGAAGCTATTTCTCAGGAGTTGGAAGAGCTGCAGGCAGAAAAAGAAACGTTGATCGCACAAATTTCCGCAGGCACGGAGGATCATGAGCGCCTTTTAGCATGGTCGGGCAGGCTGCAGGAAGTGGACGAACGACTCGACGCCCTTGAGCTTCGCTGGCTAGAGCTGAGTGAGCTTGCTGGATTGTAAGGCAGGTATGTGGTGCCTGTAAGGAGGTGAGAATCCTGGGGAGTAACGCTGCGCTACTTGCTGACAATTTTTGCCCTGGTTACAGCACGAAAAAGTCCCCTATCATTAAATCGTTAGGGGACTTTTCGTAAAGGTGCTTTGGCCCAGCGGGCCAAAGTTATGTGAGCACTTAACGCGTAAAGTTTAGCGTGAGGGTAAAAGTTTCTACCTGCAGTTCTTGAGGGATAAGTGCACCGATGTCAGAAGAGCTTTCTAAAACCAGACGATTCGGTGTCAGCGTACGGATGGTCGCTTCTATCGTGAGGCCTTCGCTGCTTATGGTGAGCACTTCACCTTCACGCATCAGCGTGCCGGAAAGTAATTCTTCCCCATCGAATAGAAGGGTTTGGCGTGGAGCTTCTTGCCCGCCGGTGGAGAGGACTGCTTCCATTTCGAAGCCTCCTGTGCTGCTGACCGTTTCCAAGATTTCATCGAAACGGACGATGAGGTCTGTGCTTACGGTCTCCCCTTCCAAGCGTGCGTTTATGGGGAATACACCCACATTTACTCGTCCATCCGCTTGAAAGCTGGCATCTTCTAAGGTCCAGCTTCCATCGAGAAGAGAAACTCTGGGTTCATCATCGGTACCACAGCTCATTAAGAGCAGTGCGGGCACAAGGAAGACTAAAAGTAGTTTTTTCATAATTAGCTTTAATTTTCTAAGCAAATGTACGAATTATTCACTTATGTTCTCATCAGGAAGAATTTCTATATCTTCGATGAGAACTTTTTTAGCGATCTGCTGGCCTGTCAGCGTGGCTGCGAGTCCTCCCAGGGCTGTTTCTTTGTATTTACTTTCCATGCTGGCGCCGATTTCGCCCATGGCTTCCACGCACTCGTCTACTGGGATCACGCCACTTACGCGGGCGAGGGCGATCTGGGCGGAGCTGTTCGCGATAGCTGCAGCACTGGCATTACGTACGACACAGGGTACTTCGACCAGTCCAGCCACGGGGTCACAAACCAGGCCGAGCATGCACTGTATCGTGATGGCTACAGCATTAAACACCTGGTCGATATCACCACCGAGGGCATGAACCATACCGCCTGCCGCCATCGCTGCAGCTGAGCCCGTTTCCGCTTGGCAACCGCCCACAGCGCCTGCCAGACTGGCCTTTCGCTCGATGATCAGGGCTATTCCAGCTCCTACTAAAAGGCTCTCCACGATACATTCGTCGGAAAGACCATGAATTTCCTGTAGTGTATATAGCGTGCCGGGAAGTATGCCGGAGGCGCCCGCCGTAGGTGCTGCCACGACACGTCCCATGCACGAGTTCACTTCCTTCGCTGCCAGTGCGCGAGCGATAAGTTTTTGGAATTCAGGGGAGAGGACCGCCACAGGATGCTGGTACACCTTTTTGGCTCCGTTTTGGATCATGCTGATCGGGACTGCATGTCTTCTTTTAGGCCCGTGTCCACAGCCTCTCGCATGACTTGATAGGCCGTTAAAAGTCCGGAGTAGATGGCGTCTCGCGTGGTGTTACGCTGGTGTATCTCGTAGCTGATGACGGCTTCAAACAAGGGGATGTTCGCGGCCTCACAGTGGCGCTGCCACCCGCTGAAGCTGTCAAATAAAAACTTGGTCATGGAATAGATGGGTTTATATGGGAACAAAGTTCGTAAAAAAACAGATAATCCATGCTTCTAGTTCTTTCTTCTCAGTAACTATATGAAAACGGCCACCGCTCTGGGAGGGTGGCCGTATCCGTTCACGGTGCTGGGTACACGGGTTACGGATTAATTGGAAGTATTTAAGCGCAATACGTTAGTAACGCGTGCTTTAAATAAGATAGGTTCGAACGGTCGGGCTGTGGCCGGTATGGCGCCCTGACGGATGAGGTCCCGGCGAATTTGTCTTGGGAAGACTTGTACGCCCTCATTGCCGTAGGCCAAAATAGACGGCACAATAACTTCCATTCGCATATCGTCTACGGCCGCTGTGAAAATCTGTGGAATAAATGCAAACTGGTTTTCAGCACCTACCTCGATGGTCGGCGCCTGGCTGCCGGAAGCGCTGGCAAAGGCGCTCGTCTCATCCAGTTGCAGCATTTCGAATTCGAAGGTGACCAGATCGCCTGGAGTCAACTTATGCTCTTCTAAGGCCTCTTCTGAAACGGAGGTCCAGATCCAAAGGTCCTGCGTGGGGCTTACACGTCGAAATCGTTCTTCCAGGCCATTTTCTTCTTTGTAGGCTTGAATGCTCTGCGCTTCGAGGAGCTCCAAGCTGTCGTCATCTAAGATAAACTCCCAGCGCACACGAATGACCAAGTTAGAAGAGGGCTGTATGAGCTGCTCATAGCTGTAGTCTCTGTAAGCTAAAAAGGAGGGGACGTAGAGGGTAAACTCTTCGCCTTCACGCGCTAGGCCTGCGGCCAAATTAATGACTAGCGGTATGAGGCGATCTTCACCATGCTGGAACACACTCAGCGGCGCTTCTGGACCCCAGCGATCATCGATAAGCTGTCCCTCTGTCGTACGAATTTCGTAGCGGATGGCCACTTTATTTCTGTTTTGGATCTGGCGGCCAGTCGGGTTACTGACTTCTTTTACCCAGAAAAATCCTAGTTGGCTGGATTCTGCCTGAATGTTGTTTTGGTCGAGAAAGGCGCGCAGCCGTTCGTTATCCCGCTCGGCCATGCGATCTGCATCAGAAAGCCCCTGTTCGAGGCAGGCATTTAAACTAAAGAGGATCGCCAGCGCTAATCCCAAAATGGAGTACTTACGCATGTTACTTGAATTGATAAGAAATTCGCACATTCACACCGGTTAGGGTGAAAGCCTGATCGAGGAATGTTTGATTATTAAGTGAAAATTTATAAAATGGCTCGATCATAAACAAGGTATTTTTTCCTAGGTCCTGTTCGTAACCCATCGCGAGCTGTATGAATTGACCATTTCCGCGCCTGAGTCAGTATCTGGGCTGAAGGTATTCGTGAACGTCTCGCTCATGCTGCTGGCTTCGACTCCTTGCGCATTAAAGTTAGGCACCGCAAAGGTGGCGGTAGCCTGCTGGTTCGCATACATCATGTGGGAAACCCCACCTGCGATAAAAAAGCCGCCCTCTCTCCTGTCGAGCACCTTATACCGCATGTTTATGGGAATTTCGATCTGCGCGAACTGAAGGGAGGTTCCCTGAGGTACGGCCACACGCATCAGGCATTCGGCTGTGCAAAACCTCTGTCCCCGGAAGCTGGCTGTGTGGCCATGGCCACCCGCTGTTCGACAGCAGGTCCTGCTGGCTGAAACTCTTGCCGTGCTAAGCTAAGCCCTACATCCACCTGCATGCGTTTACCGATTTGAACCCCTCCATGAATGCCCGCCCCAAAGGCCAAGGGAGAAGATTGATTCGCTACTGCTTGTGGACTAAGGAGCAGGCCGATATGGAAAGCTCGAGGCGCTCGATCCTCAGAAGGGTTTTCCAGACGTTCAGCTAGCGTAACGCTCAGCTGTTCAGGCTCTCGCGGAGCGGATGTCGCACTGATGTTCGGGAGGACGACTGCACCTGCTCCGCTGCTTGGCTTTTCCACAGGTGGCAAAATCCAGTTAGGAGTGGCGGTAGATGTAGTGGCTAATGTGACCTCACGAAGGTCTTTTAGGGTGGGGAGTCCATCCGTGGTAGCCACTGGTTTAGGTGTTCCTTCCGTGTTTTCCGGCGTCTGCTTTGCCGCCTGCGGCAAAGTCTGTGCGAGGACTTCCCTCTGAGCAGAAATTACTGCTACCGAAGAAGCCCCTTCTGGCTCTGGGGAAGGGGTGCTCGCCCTACCATCCAGCTCCTCTATGTCTTTCGGCTCGGGCCGGATGGGAGAAACAGAAAAAGAGCGACTCGCCAGCGACAGGCTATCGGCACCTCCACTAGAACTTAACAGCTGCGGATCTGCTGGCATCCACCAGGTGGAAAGGCCGAAAAACCCAAAAAGGAACAGTGCCGCCGCCCCCGCAAAACCCGCAAAAAAGTATTTCCACTTCCGCGCTATCAAAGGGCCTCCCTGCCACTTCCGCCGCGCAAAGTCCTCCCAAGCCCCCGGAGTGTAGCCGGTATCCAAGCCCTCGAGCTCCGCGCGCATTTTATCCGCTAGTCGTTTATCGAACCGCTCCTTCATTCTTCTCCGCATTTAATTGAAGCACTTTTTCTCGTAATTTTTGTTTGGCGCGTGCCAAGTACGTTCTCGATGAGCTGGAGGGGATTTCCAGGGTGTCCGCGATTTCATTATGCGAATATCCCTCGATTTCGTACATGTTAAAGACGATACGCAGGAGCTCAGGAAGGCCGCGTAAAAGCTGCATCAAATCCTCTACCGAGAGGGCATCTAAGACCCCAGGATCTAAGGTTTCAGAATGCGCCTTTTCGATGTCCATCACGGCGAAATACTTGATGCTTCGCCGGTAATAATCGATAGAAGTATTAATAACGATGCGCCGCAGCCACGCTTTAAATGACTGCTGCGGGGCATACGTGTCCAGTTTGTCGAACACCTTCATGAAGCTGTCATTTACGATTTCACCCGCCTCTTCTTTGACATTAGCGTAGCGCAGCGCGATGCCCATAGCATACCCATAGTAATGCTTATACAGCTGCTCGAATGCCTTCTTATCGCCGTCTTGGGCGCGCTTCACGTAATCGTGTTCCAAACTATACTGGGTTCCTTGGTCCTTACTTACCCTGAACGCAGGCGCAAGTAAAAGTGCTACAGTCGTGGAGTATTAAAAGTGAAACGTGACCTCCTGCTTCAGGGCAGGGTCTAAGCTAAGGGCCACCGGGCAGGTCTTGGCCGCACGCTTTAACTTGTCTATAAATTTCGCGTCGAGGTCGGCGGCCTCCGGCCAAAAAATGTTCAGGCGAATCTCTGCTATGCGACGCGGGTCTGAGGCCATCACTTTTTCTACCTCCCAGTGCATACCGTCTAACTGCACCCCATCCCGCTCAGCGACGATGCCCATAATCGTGACCATACAGCTTCCCAGGGCCGCTGCTACTAAATCCGTCGGGCTAAAGGCCTCTCCACGACCGTGGTTATCCACCGGAGCATCTGTAAGTACTTTGCTTCCAGAGGCTACATGCTCCATCTCTGTGCGTAATTTACCTAGGTAAGAACTTTTTACTGTTGGCATAAAACTTCTTTTTTTCGTTGTAGTTTAGTAACTTATAAGCGAATTTAGCGTTTTCTTAGCGTATATCTCCATGAACATAAAATTCTTTCCATATCTCCCCGTATGCCTGAGTGCGATACTCTTGTTTTTCTTCGCTACGGCGGGACTAGCGCAGCGTGATGATGCAGGAGATTACGAATACGATCGTGAAGTTTTCGTCGGAGTAAATAAAAATACAAACGGGGGACTCATTGGCGGAATTTCCGGAAAGATGGGTACACGCATAAACGATGAGCTTTTCCAGTTTTATGGCTTAGACTTAATGAATGTCCGCCATCCTAAGGAGGTGCGCTATAATACCATCTTAGGTAATTCCTATGTTTTCGGTAAACAAAATCACCTGTACAGCATTCGCCCCTATTACGGTAGGGAACTTATTTTGTTTAAAAAAGCTGCCCAGCAGGGGGTGCAAGTTTCGGCACTAGTGGCAGCAGGACCTTCACTCGGGATTATAGCTCCCTACATCATCGAATATTCGATCAGTAGAACGGAGACGGTACGTCAGCAGTACGATCCCGAGATTCATCAGAGCCGCTTTAATATATTGGGAACAGGTCGCGTTTTCGAAGGCCTAGGTGATTCCGAATTTGCCATCGGCGGAAATGCTAAAGCTGCACTTTTCTTTGAATTCGGATCTTTTCGCTCTAGTGTCATGGGAGTTGAACTCGGATACCAATTTGAGGGTTTCACTAGAGAGATTCCAATCATGGTAGGTGCCCAAAATCGCAGCATCTTCCATTCCGCTTATTTCACCTTCTATTACGGATTTAGGAAATAAGCCCTAATTGGCGTTTCTTTGTACTTCTATTCATTAAATCCCATGCCATGATAGAACTTCCAGTTGTATCCCAAGACGAAACCAAGCGAAAAAAACCCAACTGGTTACGGGTAAAACTACCAGTGGGGAAAGAATATGCCAAAGTAAGGAAATTAGTTGATGAGCATAAGCTACACACCATCTGTGAAAGTGGAAACTGCCCGAATATGGGCGAGTGCTGGGGAGCCGGCACGGCTACTTTCATGATTTTAGGGAATGTATGCACGCGCTCTTGTTCCTTCTGCGCCGTAGCTACCGGCAGGCCACCTGAGTATGATACTGATGAGCCGCGTCGTGTAGCTGAAGCCATTAAGCTAATGGGAGTGAAGCACGCAGTAATCACCTCTGTTAACAGAGATGAGCTTAAGGATAGAGGCGCCGAAATCTGGTATCAGACCGTTATAGAGACGAAAAAAGCTTCTCCGTCCACTACCATTGAGACCCTTATTCCTGATGTGAAAGGCAACTGGGACGCGCTCTATAGAATGATCAGTGGCGGGCAGGAAGTCGTTTCTCATAATATGGAAACAGTGAAGCGCTTGTACAGAAGGGTTCGGCCACAGGCCAAATACGAGCGCTCCCTAGAACAGATTAAGCTCACCAAAGCATATGGAAAGCGTACCAAGACGGGCATCATGCTGGGTCTAGGCGAGACGAAAGATGAAGTCTACGAAGCGATGGATCATCTAGCCGCTCACGGATGTGATATCCTAACCCTCGGGCAGTATCTGCAGCCCACCAAAATGCATATTGAAGTGGCTGAATTTATTCATCCGGACCTCTTTGATCACTATCGGGAAGAAGGCTTAAAGAGAGGACTTAAGTATGTAGAGTCAGGCCCACTTGTGCGGTCTTCTTACCATGCCGAGCGGCATGTAAACGTTTAAAAAAAAATTATCTAGCGATACAAAACCATAAAGGCTTCCTGATAGAGAAGCCTTTATGGTTTTTATACTGTTAAATTGGTCCGATTTACTTTTCTAGCAGCAAAAGGGAAGCGCAAGCTGGCGCATCTACTATACTTGCTGTGATACGCTTAGGCGTAGTTAAAGCTATCCACCTGTTCCATCACCCAGTCTTTATATTTATCGAGGCGATACTCTTTCCAGATTTCTTTCATCTTGGGCGCTCCATCGATCAGAAACTTAAAGGCAGTACTGGCTTTTGGCTTACTTAAGGCATTAAAAAGCTCATCTTGAAAGCCCTTATCTTTTACCTGACGTAGCACGAAGTCCTCCATCATTTTATGCTCCTGGGGAGCTTCCATCCGCACGAATTCCGCAAAATTATCCGGATCATCCTCTATCTCGTCTAATATATCCTCCTCCTCAGGTGTTAGATCATAGTTGAAGTAATCTTCATCATCTGGGAGGTGAAATATTTTTTTCTGGTCTACTTGGTAGAAGCAAACCATCCCCTTAATTAAGTGAGCCGCTATGGTCTCGACTTCATGGTTAGAAAGGCTTAACATTATAGTATGTGAAAGATAAATTTTAGGGAAAAATACAGGAAAGCAATTTAAATTCAAATCAATGCGTGAAATATTCTATCACTTTTACGAATGTTTCTGCATCTATTTCGTGTCCCCCTTGAAAAGTCAAGCGCTGAACTGGAAGGCCTGTCTCTTGGATAAAGGCTTCTTGTTTTGCTAGGGACTCGGGAGTCACCCATTCGTCCTGCTCTCCCAGAATGACGCAGAGTTTTTCGATTTTCCCTAGGCTTTCCTTAGCCTGCGCCACTTGTATATCAGCAGCGAAACCTGAGCCCCAGAGCGCCAGACCTGAAATGGGAAAAGGAGTCTGCGTCGCCCAGCGGCTTGCGGTAGCTGCGCCCTGTGAAAACCCAAGGACGTAGAGCTTCGGTGGCTGTGGGTAGGGGGAGAGTACCTTTTCTAGCAAGCTATTTAAGTAATTTGCGGTGTTCGCGATCGCCATCTCACGCTCGTAACGCGTCATCCAGTTGGCTCCGACGTGCCCCTGGAAACCTTTGATGTAGCTCAGGTTCGGCGCGTCAGGCAAGATAAATAAACGCTTATCGCTATCGAAGGCACTGAACTTGCGCCAGAAGTATTGGCCTAGCTGATGATAGCCATGCAGTAGCAGCCAAACTTCAGGATACTGCTGCTGAGGGTCTCGGCTGAAATGGACTGCAGATTGGCTGCTGTAGGTATGATAGGCTTTAATCAACTGTTCAGATCGTTAAAACGAAAGGGGAGTAGCTGGTCGATGCCGCTGGCTTTCAGGAGCTCACCCTTCGGTGTGTACATGATGATTTCAATGGGTTTACCGAATTTTATCTCGTATTCATTAATGGTCTGCCGGCATAAACCACAGGGTGTGACCGTCGCAAAGGCGGTATCGGCACGTCTTTTCGCTACGATTAAGATCTTTTGCGGTGCCTGATCTGGGAAGTTACTCATCGCATAGCTCAGTACTGCCCGCTCGGCACAAACCCCTACAGGAAAAGAGACATTCTCTTGATTATTTGCGACAAAAATTTCGCCATTCTCCAGTAAAAGCGCTGCACAAACCAAAAAGTCTGAATACGGTGCGTGGCTATTAGTTATTTGGGCTAGAGCCCGCTCGAGCAGCGTACGCTCCACAGGCTGTAACTCTTCTGGAGCTAAAACACGCAGCGAAACATTAAATTCTATTTTCTTACACATAGTACTACATACATTCCTTACATAGGTCTGCTAAAACAAAGAAAAGGAAAGAAATGTTAGAAACCCCAAAAAAACCGTTTAAGATTTTCGTATTGTCGTTTCTTTTCGTCATTTTCCCCGTATGAACGCAGTATAGACCCGATTAAACCTAAAATAACTTTATGCCTACCATTCTAATTATCGGTGCAGGGAAATCTTCTACGTATTTAATCCAGTATTTGTTGGATACGCTTCAGCCGAAAAGCCGTAAATTACTTTTAGCAGATTTAAATTTGGAGACAGCGCGAGAGAAGCTGGCTGGATATGCGGACGCAGAGGCTGTGGCCTTAGACCTGCAAGACGCCAGTGCACGGAAGCAACTCATTCAGCGGGCTGATGTCGTCATTTCCATGCTGCCTGCCGCGATGCATCCCTTGGTGGCGAAAGACTGTTTAGCCTTTGGGCGCCATTTTTTTACAGCTTCCTATGAAAGCGCGGAAATGCGGGAGTGGAAAAGCACCATAGAAGAAAAAAAGTTATTCTGGCTAAATGAAATGGGCTTGGACCCTGGCCTAGATCACCTCTCTGCGATGAAAATTATAGATGAAGCACGTGCCGAAGGAAATGAGATAATCGGCTTTAAAAGCTTCTGCGGAGGGTTAATTTGTCCAGAAAGCCCACAGAACCCTTGGAAGTATAAGTTTACATGGAATCCTCGTAATGTGGTGCTGGCTGGGCAGGGGACGTCGCGTTTTATCCGAAATGGCCGACTGAAGTATGTGCCATACCACATGCTTTTCCGCAGAACCGAGCCCGTGCATATCCCAGGCGCGGGAGACTTCGAAGCCTATCCGAATCGAGATTCTTTGAGCTATCGAAAAGTGTATGGCTTGGAAAATATCCCTACCCTTTTGCGTGGAACTTTGCGAAACAAGGGCTTCTGTCGCAGCTGGGACTTTTTCGTACAGCTCGGCATGACCGATGATTCTTTCATCATGGATCTTCCTGAGGACTTCACCTATCGACAGTTTACTAATACCTTTCTTCCCTTTCACGCCACGAAAACAGTGGAGGAAAAAATTTTGGAGCTGCTGCCTTTTGCCGATGAGGCACTCCTCGAGCAGGTACGTTGGTTAGGACTCTTAGCGCATACACCCATGAAGCAGCGAAAGGGCAGTCCCGCCATGCTCCTCCAGGGCGTCCTAGAGGAAAAATGGGCCCTGGGTCTGGACGACAAAGACATGATTGTCATGCAGCATCAGTTTATTTTGCAGCGGCCCGATGGAACGCGGCTCGAACGGCTGTCTAACCTCGTCGTGAAAGGGGAGACGCAGGAGCGTACCGCTATGGCCAAGACCGTCGGCCTCCCCCTTGCGATCGCCGTGGATCTTTTTCTCGACGGAAAAATTCCCCTCATAGGACTACATATTCCCGTTCAAAAGGAAATTTATCTTCCCGTGCTTGAAAAAATAGCGCAAGCGGGAATTACTTTCCAAGAAACCACGCGATTACTAGAGCCTGCTGCCCCCTGAGTGCCTGTTTCAGCGAGGGATTTACGAATCGGACGGGTCCCCATTTTCCTTTGGCCGGTAGGCCAAAGATGCCGCATCAGGGCGATAGCCTATAGAGGTGGAGGGCTCCAGTCCGCGGGCCGCTCGGTATTCGTGTTCGGAATTACACGGCAGTCGTCTGTTATGAGCGCAGGGGTGGCGCGCTCGGTTAAATGGGCTGCCTGTACATACACGTGGCGAGAAGATTCAGCACCAGCGATAAAATAGCCTAAGACTAACTCATTCGGATCCGTGAGGCTGACCATGTTCCCACGAATCATCGCGGGCGGCTGATCGAATACAGAGCCTGTGGTATTGAGTTGCTGCTCGACTAGGGTCAGAAAGCGGTGTGCAGAGGCGGAAATGCTGATTTGTTGCACACGTGCCCGATAGGTGTCTCGGAAGCGGAGGCCATTATCTGCGATAAATGCGATTTCTCGACTCGTGCTGAGGCCGTTAAAATCCGTGTCCGCACTGACGCGAAAAGGCTGGATGCGTGGGGTTTCGTCGAGATAACAGATCGAACAGCAGTCCTTAGGGGCGGGGCCGCGGGGATCTGTAGGGTGGTCCGGGGGAAGAGTGAAAAGTTCCGGGTTGGCCAGCACCACATGCGTGATGTCGGACAGGCGCCAGTAGTAAAAATTACGTGCTGCTGCTGGGTCATCGAAATGCGCGCGAAGTGCCACGCCCACGGCATCCTGTAGGCGATCCTGCGTAGGTACTCTTCGTGCACTGTAGCTGACGGACCTGAGCTCGGGCACTGCCTCTACGTGTTCGGGCAGGGAGGTGTACATGTTCCCATCGCTGGTTTCGATGATGAGCGTATAACTTTTACCTACTTCAGTGCGAAAGGTCTCGGGTGTTTCGTAAAGTCCCTGCGCCACCTCTGTGAGAAGCGTGAAGGTACCATCACTACTGCGAATAGCCACCGTCGCCTGAACCACTGGGCGTACGAGCCCTGAAAGATGCTTCCATACGTATCCGAGCGCGTCAGACGGATCTGATGCGCGCGTGCCGCTGTCGTGATGTAGCCTTCCACAGTCAGGAGGCGGCTACCCTCCTCCACCTCCACCTCAAAAGGATCTATGCAGCTCAGACAGCAAAATAAGAAGACGATTGTAAAGATGCGCTGTACCATGACTAAAACTGTAAAGAGTAGCTTAAGGATGGGAAAGGAATACCTAAAATAGCTAGACGAAAGGCCTGAGGAGGGCGCCCGCCTGATCGGCAAAAAACAAGGAAAATGGATTCCTTCGCCCATAGACATTCATTACCGAAAACGTCCAGTCCCCATCCGCAAACCTACTTTTTCCATTAAATTTAAAATTATATGCCACATCCAGACGATGAAAATCAGGTATCCGCTGCTGGTTACGATCCGTAAATAGCGCTAAGGCATTTCCTGCAAAATCAAACTTGGCCACAGGAAACGTGATCGGACGGCCCGTGCTATAGGTGAACGTGGCGGAAAAGCTGCTCAGGGCACTCAACTTGTAATTACCGATTAAGGTGAGCTCGTGCGGCTTGTCGAAATTAGAAGGGAACCACTCTCCCCGATTAATCGCAAACTCCTCGAATGGGGTAATCACCTGTCGTTCACTTCGCGAATAGGTGTAACTCAGCCAGCCCGTCGTGCGCCCTAAATTTTTACGTATGAACAGCTCCGCCCCATAAGCTCGCCCTCTACCCGGAAGTAGCTCTGTTTCCAAGTGGTTTTGCAAAATTAAATTCGCACCATCGATGTACTCTACGCTATTTTGCATATCCTTATAGTAGAGCTCTACTGAGGTTTCGAAGATGTTCGACTTGAAGTTTTTAAAGAGGCCTATGGAATATTGATCCACTGTCTGCGGGCGCAAAAAGGAGTCACTCAGCTTCCACACATCCGTAGGGGCAATCGTGGCCGTGTTCGAAATCAAGTGAATGAACTGATACATGCGGTTATAGCCGCCTTTCAGCGAGGTTTCTGCATTTAGACTGTAGCGGAAAGAAACCCTTGGGCCCCAGCCCGAATAGGTCTCGATCGCCTCCCCCGCTGCGAAGGCTGTCTCCTCCAGGATGGGGGCTGTCGCCAAAGGCCGGTCCGGAGCATAGGTACGGACATTTCGTGGACCTAGGTAGCGATAATAGTCGTAGCGAAGACCATAAGAAAGCCCCAAGCGACTACCCAGCTCCAGGTCGTGCTGGAAAAATAGGCCGCTTTCATCTGCAAACTCTCGCTGTACCGCACGGGGCAGAAGTTCGGCCTCAGGCCTGGAAGTAAATCGCCCGGTGCCACTTCCAGCCGCTTGCTGTCCCCGCCGAAGGATAAAACCTGAGCAGGGGATAGCTGCCAAATGCCCTGCACACGAAGCCCCTGATCGCGGATACCGGAATTTAGATCGAAGGCCATAGCTCCCCGTGGGTTGGAGATCGTAAATGTATAATCCGTATGATGGACTGTCGCAGCGACACGAAAGCGCTCGCTGAATTTCCCTTCATACTGCAGGGAATGACTCCTATTCGTCCAGGAAATGGTCGTGTCTGAGGCTAAAGCGAAGTCATCGTAGCTATCATAAAAGGAGTAGGTGAGTTGATGCTGCTCACTTAACTCGGCATAAAGTAAGGCATTTACATCGTAAAAATTCGCCTGACTCGTGCGCAGCTCCGGATTGTTTAGCGCCCCTAAGAGCCAGTTGATGTATGAGCCCGAGCCCCCAGCTGAAAAGAGACTTTGTCTTTTACCACAGGGCCATTTAGCGTAGCCTTGCCTGAAATCGTGCTTAGCATCAGGCTGCCTCCATAGCTGTCTAGACTCCCTGTCTTCGGCGTGACCGCCAAAATAGACGCGCCTCTACCGCCATACTGGGCGGGGACCACAGCTTTAAAGAGCGTAAAATCAGTAATGATGTCAGGATTAAATGCGGTGAATAACCCAAACAGGTGTGTGGGGTTATAAATAGGTGCTCCCGCAAAAAGAAACAGATTTTGGTCCGCTCCTCCTCCTCGAACATTTAAACCTGCCGCTGCCTCACCGACCTGACTGACGCCCGGGAGGGTAGCCATAGAGCGGATAATGTCTACTTCTCCTAAAAAAGGGGGAAGTTCTTTTAAATTACTCGTACTTAAGGTTACTGCGCCGAGGGAGGTGCTGCGAATATTTTTTTCAGGATCTCGACCGAAGATGACGACATCGTCCAGCTGGAAATCTTCCTGCTGCATGCGTAGGCTGATGCGGCCGTCTCCTACAGCAGTAAAGGGGTACAGGATCGTTTCGTATCCCACGTACCGAACTTCTAAGAGGTACTCTGCACGTGAAAGCACGAGCTCGAAATTACCATTTAAATTCGTGATCTGGGTGCTCTCTTCTAATTCTATCACACGGACAGTAGCACCTACCAGAGGCTCTCCGGTAAGCTGGTCGGTGATTCTTCCCGACAGCCTAATGCCTTCGCGCTGACCGACATCCCTACCGATTACCACACGCCCCTCCTGCTGCGCGAATACAGCTGCGCTAGAAAAGATCCCCCAAATTAATGCGATATATACTCCCCAGTGTCTCATCTTTTCTCCCTTAAAAACCATTAGGATCTAGTTCCCACAGTGTCACCGCACCGGGAATCTGAACTTCAGGGCTTCGCAGCAGGTAGATGCTGTTATTCAGCTGATAAACTCCTACATTCAAAGCATTTACTGCACCCGAAAAGTCACGTGCCCGTACCCAATTTTTTTCTTTTGGGAAATATTCCCATACCTGACGCGAGCGATTCGCTAAACCGAGTAGCACACGTCCCTCCTGAACTTTGGCAAAGCCAAAACCTCCCCCTAGCTCTCCTGGGAAAATATCTTCTGCGATCCAGTCTTCTGCCGCTGCATCGAAGCGTACTAAACTCCGATTATCTTCTCGGATCACATAAGCAGATCCCTCGAAAACAAAGTGGAAAAGGCCGCCATGGAGGTCAAAAGGGGCATTTTGAAGCCGAACCCAGCTTCCTGTCTCGGGGGTATAGCGATGGACTTCCCGCTGGCTTAACCCTGTATTTCCCCCGCAGACATACAGGCGCCCATTTAACTCGAAAGCTAGGGCCTGCACGGCGATAAAAGGAAGGGAGGCTAATGGCTGAAGGCTCCCCGTCTCCGTGATCTGGTAAAAATCAAAAGCAGGTGTAAAAGGAGCCCGACTTAATGTTGCGGAGCCCCCTCCTAAATAATTCTCTGTTTGGAAAGCCATCCAAAGCGGACGTTCGGGAAGTAAGTCGCCACTTATCCATTCACCGCCGCCTGCGCCATCGTAACGAAAATGATTTTCGATGAAAAAAGTATTGCGGTTAGCACCATTCAGGTAAAAAAACTGTGTTCCTCGCTGGAAATAGTTGCCATTCGCCAGCCGTAGGGTGTTGGAAAGTGTATTGACTTCTTCAAAACGGCCACGCGGATAGCGGAAAAGTGCCTCCAGCTGCCGCTCCTCGCCCTGTGCCACTATGCGGATGGGCACTTCGGGCTGCTCTCCTGCAGGGGGCACACGTACGCTCAGCAGTGACTCAAAACGTAGGCTGAGCACCTCGGCTTCTCGTTCGCCGAAAAAGACGCGTGTGTCAGCTGTGAGATTACGTCCCACGATCTGAACTACAGTACCCGCGGGGCCATTATTCGGACTAAAGGAGGTGATATCCGGGTCTAAGGTCTGAAACTCAATCCTCGGGGCGATGCGCTCCTGCTCTCCCTGCAGGATAAATGCCGCGACACTGTAGCTGGTGCGCAGCTGTAAACCACTGAACTCACCGATAAAGCGCCCAGGGTTTTCGCTAGCGCCTAATGACAAGCGCTCTAGCTCCCTCCCTGCCACGTCATACAAGATAAACCGTGCTCCTCGGCCTGAAAGCGGCTGGAGGTCAGCACTCTACCTAAAACACGCACGCGCTCCCCACTAGTATAAAGAATCTCTTCGGTAATAAGCGAGAGGTCTCGCTCAGTCTCTTCTGTGCAGGCCAGTACCAACAGTATAAAAAATATACCTACCCCTCGATATAAAAGTAATTTGCACGCCATTCATTGAAAATAATGTCTCAAATAAAAGCAGGAGTAACTGTAATCCCAAAAAATGTTCGACTAAAAAAGCGGTCAGAAACGAAATATTTAGATAAGTATTAAAATATCGTCAAAAAATCCTGTAAAAGACGGCGGTAGTCTGTGCTGTACTGCCCATCCGCTTCTTTGATATATAAAGTAGCGGTCGGGAAGGGTAGCCCCCCCAGGTGTAAAGGAGTAGAATAGGACTGGTTTTCTTCCACATTGCGCCCTAGCGCAAAGAGCCCAAGCTCCCGCAAAACAGGCTTGCCGGGACGGTCGTACAGGCTGAGGGACTGCCAGCAGCGTGAAACCTTCCTGCCTCATCACTTCTCGAAACTGCGCCATCTCCGCCGCTGGCAGGATTACATACGCCAAGCCATGTGGGGAGAGGTGCTTGGAAAGGCCCTTAGCTAACTCTTCTAGGCTGAGGGTAAGTGCGTGAAGGGCTTTGTTTTTTTTCGCCTCCTTGCCCAGCAGATGCTGTGCGAAATAGGGGGGATTACTCACGATCAGGTCGTAGCGTTCTGCGGCTTGATGCTGCTGTAGGGGCTCCATGCGCACCGATAAGCGTGCCGCAAAAGGGCTGGCCGCCATGTTTTCGCATGCTTCCTGATACGCATCAGGCTCTGGCTCCAAACCGAGAATGTGGGCATGCGGAAGGCGCTGGGCAAGCATCAGGGCAATCACCCCCGTGCCCGTCCCAATGTCTAAAACCCGTAAGGGTGCTGCATCGGATCTAGCAGGCCCAGCAGATAAGGCCTCCAGTGGACAAGAAGCCCCCAGCACGCAGCGTCCGTGCCTACTTTCAGGCCACTGTGCTGATGGCTGACCCGAAACTGCTTGAACTGAAAATAAGGAGCGCTACTGCGTGGCATAGGCTTTAGGGGTTTTCGGCCTCGTAGCCCCGATCCGCCGGTAGGTTTTGGCCCAAGGCCGCCTCCACTGCCAGCTGATCGCAGCGCTCATTTAGGGGATGACCGGCATGGCCCTTCACCCACTCGAAAGTAGGCTTATAGCGGAGGTGCAGGGGGATGTAGCGCTTCCAGAGGTCGATGTTTTTTTTATCCTTAAAGCCTTTTTTCTGCCAGTTCCACAGCCAGCCCTTCGTCACGGCATCCACCACATACTTGGAGTCCGAAATCACACGTACCGGAATATCTTCCCGCTTTAGGAGCTCCAGTCCGACGATGACGGCCAGCAGCTCCATTCGGTTATTCGTCGTCCTGCGAAAACCGCCGGAGAGCTCCTTCTCGTGGCCTTTATACTGTAAAATGGTGCCGAAGCCTCCGGGACCGGGGTTGCCGCGTGCGGAGCCATCGGTGTAAATGTGAATCATGCTTAAAGAATTTCAACCCCTGCTAGGGCGGTTTTAAAGATTTTAATGGCGATGGACAAGAGAATGATGCCGAAAATGCGCCGGAGAACATCTAAGCCGGTTTTGCCCAACTTCCGCTCCAGCCAGTTCGTGCTTTTCAGTACTGCATACACGATGAGCAAGTTGATCACGATACCGACTGCGATGTTTGGCTGCGTGTATTCTGCCTTTAGCGTCAAAATGGTCGTCAGTGTGCCTGCTCCCGCCACCAGCGGAAAGGCGATCGGTACGATGGAGGCTCCGGCCTTTGCGTCGGGATCAGGCTTGAAAAGCTCTATCCCTAAAATCATTTCCGCCCCGAGGGCAAAGATGATCAGGCACCGGCGATCGCAAAATCCTCCACACCGATTCCAAAGAGGCTGAGGATGGACTTGCCGACGAATAAAAAGAGGATCATCAGCAGGCCCGCGGCCAAAGTCGCCTTTTCGGATTCGATATGTCCTACTTTCTGACGTAAATTAATGATAATCGGGATGGATCCCAAAATGTCGATGACGGAAAACAGAATCAAGGTCACCGAAAGGATTTCTTTGAAATCGAACATATACAAATAAAGACGGGGGGTTATCCGTTAAAGGTGGCGAGAAATGCGGCCATGCCGGCAGATTCTTCCGCCGTGAAAGCGGGGAAGTTAGCCAGTCGGAAGGTACTGGTCTTCAAGGCTCCGTAGCCGCCTCCCAGCTGGTAGCCCAGGGCCGAAGCGGCTGTCTTGGCACGCTGAAGGGCTTCTTCGCTGAGCGTTACGGCTAGGACCGTGCGCGAGCGGGTAGCGGCGTTCGGCACATGAAAATCTAAGTGTGGGTTCGCTGCCACAGCAGCTTCCCAAGCTTCCATTCGGGCACGTGTCTGAGCATCGACTACCGCGATTTCCGGCATGTCCTCTAAAACACGGCAAAGCAAATAAATGCCCAGCACATTCGGCGTGTAGTGGGTTTGGTGGTTGCGCGCATTTTCCAGTGCAAAACTCAGGCTGTTATAACGCCCTCGCTCTCCGACAGCTGCACAGCGGGCTTCTGCCTTGGGCGACAGTAGCAGCACCCCCAAGCCGGCGGGTAGCCCAAAGCACTTTTGAACAGAGGCATACCAACAGTCCGCCAGGCTAAAATCTAAGGTGATGCCCCCCATGGAAGAGGTCGTGTCCACAGCGATAAGCTGCTCTGGAAAGCGCTCACGCAGGGCACGCAGGGTCTCCATGGATACCGCGCTGGCATTCGCCGTTTCGTTTTGGGTGATCGCCAGCAGCTCCGTACCTTCTGGCAGCTGCAGGTCAGCGACTGGAATTTCCTGTCCCGCCTCCAGCTTAAGGGCCTGGGTTTTCGGATGGATGTGCTGCGCGAAGTCCACCCACTTTTTGCCGAAGGCCCCACTGTACACATGATAGGAAGCCTCCTGCACAAGCGACTGGCTTAAAATTTCCCAGTTTTCGGTGGCCGAAGAGGTAAAAATCAGGCGGTAGCCTTCTGGCAGCCCCAGTTTCTCACGAAAGAGCTGCTCCACACGTGCGTACAGCTCCATAAAAGTGGCAGAGCGATGGTTAGCCGATAAAATACCTGCCGTGTAGGCATCCTGTAAGTAAACGGGGACTTGGGCATGGACCTTAGAGGGGCCTGGAGCAAATGGAATCATGATTGGAGTTGGTTAAGAAAATACTGGATGGCGAGCGCGTACCCTTCTAGGCCGAGGCCGCTGATCATGCCCACACAGGCGGGGGCGATCAGGCTTTTATGGCGAAAGGCCTCTCGCTTGTGAATGGCCGAAATGTGTACCTCCACCGTCGGGCTGCTGATGGCTTTCAGCGCATCGTGTAGGGCCACGGAGGTATGTGTGTAAGCCCCTGCATTTAGAATGATGCCGTCTGCGCTGAAGCCGATGGCATGCAGGTGATCGAGCAGCTCCCCCTCATGGTTGCTTTGGAAATAGTGTAGCTCGACCTCTGGGAAGCGCTGCTGCAGACCTTCGAAAAACTGTTCGAAAGTAGTGCTGCCGTAAATTTCAGGTTCACGGCGCCCCAGCAGGTTTAAATTCGGGCCATTAATCAGGTATAGACGTGCCATCAGTAAGCGGTTAAAGGTTTCGGCTACAAAAGTACATAAAGCCTGCAGGTTTCTGAAAGGGACGCGGCTTTTTTAGTAGAAAGCCGGTAAGGGCAGGGGAAAGCAGCGGGATTTTTTGGCTCGCGCCAAAGCGCTATCTTTGTGCAGGGCCATATTTTCTGATGGCCGGCGGAGCATGAAACACTGGGACATCCATATTCGGGAATTTGACGCCTACCTGCGAATCGAGCGAGGGCTGGCCGCGAATACACGTGCAGCCTATCTCCAAGACGTAGAAAAGCTGCGTAATTACCTCTTGGCCGAGGGCCAAACGTCCCCGGAGAGTGTGCGCCTACAGCATTTGAGGGATTTCGCGCGGGAGGTGGCGGCACTCGGGGTTTCGCCCTACACGCAGGCGAGGATTATTTCCGGTATCAAGGCCTTTTACAAGTACCTGCGCTACGAGGAGCACATATCGGAGGATCCCGCGCAGCTGCTGCAGGCGCCGAAATTAGGTAGAAAACTGCCCGAGGTGCTCACAGTACATGAAATCGACCGGCTGCTGGAGGCCATACCGCTGGGAAAAGCGGAGGGGCACCGGAATCGGGCCATGATCGAGTTGCTCTACAGCAGTGGCCTGCGGGTCTCAGAGCTCGTCGGCCTCACCTTTAACGATGTATATGCCGACATTCGCTTTTTGCGGGTGATGGGGAAAGGCAGTAAGGAGCGTCTGGTGCCTTACGGCAAAAGTGCGGCCCATCACCTTGCGCTGTTTCTGGAGCAGCGCCGGCAGCAGCAGCCCGCGCCTGGGCATGAGGCCTATCTTTTCTTAAATCGGCGGGGCAAGGCGCTCAGCCGGGTGATGGTCTTTCTCTTGCTAAAAGAATATGCTGCCGCTGCGGGCATCGAAAAAACAGTCAGCCCGCATACCTTTCGGCATAGTTTTGCGACCCATCTTATCGAGGGAGGGGCGGATCTGCGCGTGGTGCAGGAGCTCCTTGGCCATGCCAGCATCACCACCACCGAAATCTATACCCATTTAGATCGCGATTACTTGCGGCAGGTCATGCAGTCTTTCCATCCCCGGGGGTAAACGCTTCGCCATCCCAGGGTTTAGTTAGGGCTTATCTGATTGATTTATAGGTTGCTGTGCGCATGTTTTTTGGCCTTTAGGCCTTCCCTTTCTCCGGCAGCGCTGGAGTATTCGCTGTGGAAAAGCGCGACTTTGTAAAATTAAAGCTGTATTTTAGCGGTTTGAATTTAGACCAGCAGCACCGTGTATAAGGCTCTCATTAAACCTTGGCTTTTCCGGAAATCCCCGGAGGAGGCGCATCATTATACCTTTCGACTTATCAAGCGTTATTTCACACTTCCTCTTCTGAAGGACCTCATTCGGGGGCAGTTTGCCTATTCCCATCCCAGCTTACGCCGAGAGGTCTTCGGGCTCACGTTCGAGAACCCGGTAGGTCTGGCAGCAGGTTTCGATAAGGATGCCGTGCTGATCGAGGAGATGGCGGCCCTGGGTTTTGGCTTTATCGAAATCGGGACGCTGACACCGCGACCGCAGGCTGGAAATCCGCAGCCTCGACTCTTTCGCCTCCCGCAGGATGAGGCACTCATTAACCGAATGGGCTTTAATAATGGTGGCGTGGAGGAGGCGGTGGCCCGTTTGCGCCAGCGCAAAACCAAGGTGCTGATCGGTGGTAACATCGGGAAAAATAAAGATACTCCGAACGAGGAGGCTTATGCCGATTACCTCTACTGCTTCCGCGCCCTCTATGAGGTGGTGGACTATTTTGTGGTTAATGTGAGCTCACCGAATACGCCCAACTTACGTGCGCTCCAAGAAAAAGCACCCCTGCAGGCGCTATTAAGTAAGTTGATGGAAGAAAACCGACGACAGGAGCGTCCGAAGCCGCTCTTGCTGAAGATCGCCCCGGATCTGACGAATGGGCAGCTGGATGACATCATCGACATCGTGAAGACTACGGGCATCGATGGGATTATCGCCACGAACACGACCATTTCTCGTGAGGGGCTGCAGACTCCTGCTGCGGAGGTAGAGGCTATCGGGGCGGGCGGGCTCAGCGGAAAAACCGTTCGTGCGCGCAGCACAGAGGTTATTCGCTATCTCCACACCCAGTCTGGCGGGAGTTTTCCCATCATCGGGGTGGGGGCATTTTCACAGCAGAGGATGCTTATGAAAAGCTGCAAGCAGGAGCTAGTCTTGTGCAAGTCTATTCGGGCATGATTTATGAAGGTCCGTACATGATAAAACGCATTAAAGAGGGCCTCGCCCGAAAATTTAATACCCAAGCATAGCGTAGGCAAAATTAGTTATGGCGCAATCAAAACCGCGAACCAATAGGCTCCGCACGAAGCCCACGACGCAGCCGGAGGAAGCTTCAAGATCGAAGAAAGGCTGGTCCATGCCCTCTTTTCGACTGAAATGGGATAAGGCCCGCTGGGCATTTATCTTCGGTATGCTCTGTCTGTTAGCGGGCATGTTTCTGTTCATCGCATTCATCAGTCACTTGATCCATGGGCCTCAGGACCAGAGCTTGCTGCAGGCGGGTGGGGACATCCCTACTGCTGAGCTTGCCGCCCAGAGCGAAAATGTAAATGGCTACTGGGGTGCGCGGCTGGCTGCCTTTTTTATGCAAAACTGGATCGGTATCGGAGCGCTCTTCCTGCCTCCCTTCCTGCTTTTATCCGGGCTCCGTCTGGCTTTTAAGCTCCAGGTTTATCCGCTCGGGCGCTATTTTCTGTTTATGGTCTTCACGGGCTTATGGCTTAGCCTGGCCCTCGGCTATCTGGCCGCCCAGTTTTCGGGCTGGTCGGGACTGTCTTTTTACAGTGGCTTCTTTGGTTTCGCACTGGCGACAGACCTGCTGCAGCTTATCGGTTTCGGAACTCCGCTATTACTGTTGGGGAGCGCAGGGCTATTTGTGGCCCTGTTTTACGGTCTGATCGGGCGTGCTTCTCTGAAAACAGAGGCCGCTATGGAGGAAGACGCAGAAGATAGGGTTGAGGCTGCTGCGGATCCTTTGGCGCTCGCGCCAAAGGATATGGATGAGGCTGCTCCTAGACATCCATTTTACCATGAAGAGGAAACGGAGGCCTTCGAGGAGGAAGAGGAGGACGCTGAACAAGCATTTTCAGCAGATGCTGACGCGTCCCAGCAGTGAGGGTGGAAACTAAGCCGAAGGTGGCACCATCTGCAGCGCTTGGATCGTCTGAAGAGGGACCCCGGTTTCATGTGGAAGTGCCTGATGAGGAAGTGGCAGCAAAAGAAGAGGTGCCGGAGCGTCGTTTTTCAGTGCATAAACCAGAGGAAGAGAAATCTGCCGATGAGGTAGAAAACTTGGACCCTTATGACCCTACCTTAGAGCTTCCGCGGTACCAGTATCCTACCTTGGATCTGTTAAATGAGTATGACTTTCAGCGGGTGACGGTGAGTAAGCAGGAGCTGGAGGATAACAAAAATAAGATCGTAGAGACCTTAGTTAATTTTAAAATTGGTATTCAGGAGATCAAGGCTACCATCGGTCCTACGGTCACGCTGTATGAAATCATTCCCGATCCGGGGGTGAAAATTTCGAAAATCAAGAATTTAGAGGACGATATCGCGCTGAGCTTAGCGGCGCTGGGGATTCGTATCATCGCGCCGATTCCGGGACGTGGCACGATCGGGATAGAGGTGCCAAACAAGAATCGGGAGCTAGTGCCAGCACGATCGGTTTTTGGGACGGAAAAGTTCATGCGTTCGGATAAGGACCTGCCTGTGGCGCTGGGTAAGACGATCTCGAATGAGGTTTTCATCGTGGATTTGGCTAAGATGCCGCACTTGCTGATGGCTGGAGCGACTGGCCAAGGGAAGTCGGTGGGGCTCAACATGATTTTGGCCTCACTGGTGTACAAGAAGCACCCTGCACAACTGAAATTTGTTTTAGTAGATCCGAAAAAGGTGGAGCTGACGCTGTTTAATAAGATCGAGCGGCACTTTTTAGCCAAGCTTCCAGGTACAGAAGAGGCGATAATTACGGATACGAAAAAGGTGATTTATACGCTCAACTCGCTATGTATCGAGATGGATAACCGGTATGACTTGCTGAAAGATGCGGGTTGTAGGAACCTAAAAGAGTACAATGCCAAGTTTATCAGCCGGAAGTTAAATCCCGAAAAGGGGCATCGTTACATGCCGTACATTGTGCTGGTCATCGATGAGTTAGCGGATCTGATGATGACGGCGGGTAAGGAAATCGAAGGTCCTATCGCGCGCTTAGCGCAGCTGGCACGTGCCATCGGGATTCACTTGGTGGTGGCGACGCAGCGTCCTTCTGTAAATGTAATTACAGGGATTATCAAGGCCAATTTCCCGGCGCGACTTTCTTTCCGGGTGACCTCGAAGATCGACAGTCGAACGATTTTAGACGCTGGCGGTGCGGAGCAGTTGATCGGTATGGGAGATATGCTGCTTAATCAGGGTTCTGAGGTGACGCGTCTGCAGTGTGCTTTTTTGGACACGCCTGAGGTGGAGGCTGTCTGCGAGTGGATCGGGGAGCAAAAAGGCTACCCAGATGCTTATATGCTTCCGGAGTTTGAAGGGGAGGATGGCGATGGAGGTGCGAGTGACATCGACCTATCGGAACGCGATGCTCTATTCGATGAGGCTGCCCGGCTGATCGTCCTGCATCAGCAGGGTAGTACCTCTTTGATCCAGCGCAAGTTAAAATTAGGCTATAACCGTGCTGGGAGGATCGTGGATCAGCTAGAGGCAGCGGGCATAGTAGGTCCTTTCGAGGGAAGTAAGGCCCGAGAGGTGCTTATTCAAGATGAGGCAAGTTTGGAACGATTATTGAGCTCTTTATAGGTTAGTTAATTAAGAGATTTAACGAGATAAAAAATCCATGAAACAACTCCTATGTGTGGTATTGGTGGCATTTTTAATGCCCTTTGCCGCCCAGGCCCAGGAAAAAAATAAAGAAGCACTCGCGCTTTTAGACGCAGTGAGCAGCAAGTATCAGCAGCTAAGCGGCTTTAAGGCGAATTTCGAGTTCAGTTACAAGCATCCTGCAGATCAAGCGGCCAGTAAACAGCAGGGAGAAATCGCAGTAAAGGGCAGTAAGTATCGGTTAAAGCTGCCCGGCCAGGAAATTTTTAACGACGGCACCACGTCATGGACGTATATAGAAGATGGTAATTATAAGGAAGTTACTATTAACGATGCAGCTGCTGCGGAGGATGAATTGACACCGTCGAGCATCTATACCTTGTATAAGAAGGGATATTTTTACACCTTGAAAGGCGAAGAAAAGGTAGGGGATAAGCTGGCGCAGGTGGTGGAGCTTACGGCGGAGAAACGTTCGGCAAGCTTTCGGTCTGTTACCCTTTATATCGACAAAGCTTCCAAGGCGCTGCTGGCCTGGGATATACAAGATGACCAGGGGGGAGTGTTTTCCTATCGCTTTAAGCAGGTAGAAAGCCCGAAACAGTTCGAGGACAGTTACTTCGTGTTCGATGCCTCGGCTAAGGGCAAAGTAGAAATTATAGATTTACGATAAGCACATGAAAAAATCGGATATCGTGGCGCAGATGCGTCGGAAACAGTCTTGCCTCTGCGTGGGGTTAGATGCTTCTTTAGAGAAAATCCCGAGTCATCTGAAAACGGAAAAGGATCCGATTTTAATTTTTAATAAGCGCATTATCGATGCTACGGAACCCTATGCAGTCGCGTATAAGCCGAATGTGGCTTTTTATGAGGCCCTCGGGCCAAAGGGTTGGGAGACCTTAGCAGAAACTTTGGCCTATATCCCTAAGGATTGTTTTACGATCGCAGACGCCAAGCGCGGGGATATAGGAAACACAGCAGAAGCATACGCTAAAGCTTTCTTCGATGTGCTCGACGTAGATAGTGTGACGCTCGCGCCCTACATGGGGGCCGACTCGATTCAGCCTTTTTTAGGGCGGTTGGGTAAGTGGGCCATTGTTCTCGGGTTAACCTCGAATGCGGGGAGTGCTGATTTCCAAATGCTCACCTTGGCGGACGGTTCTTATGTTTTCGAGTCTGTGGTCAGGCAGATGGCGCGCTTGGGGAGCCCGGAAGAACTGATGTTCGTCGTGGGAGCTACACGGGGTGAATCTATCGCACGGGTGCGGGCTGCTGCCCCGGAGCATTTCTTTTTAGTGCCTGGTGTCGGTGCACAAGGAGGAAGTTTAGAGGATGTCATCCGGTATGGCGCTACTGCAGAAGGTGGAGTGTTAGTCAATAGCTCACGAGGTATCTTATATGCTGGAAGTGGAACGGATTTTGCCCAGCGGGCAGAGACCGAGGCCAAACGACTGCAGGAGGAAATGGCGCGACTGTTTGCGCTTCATGGCGTGTTACAGGGCTAATGTTTTTAAGGTTTGCCAGCAGGCTTTTAAAAGTTTTCATAAGAATTTACGTTGTTCCGCCCTTTAGGACTGCATCTCATCCAAAAGGACTGCATCTAAGATAGCGGTCTGCGGGCCGGTACTTTACCCTAGCGTCTTCAAAGGTAGGGCGGTTCCGAATGAAAAAATGGACGGAGGAATTTATTTCGAAACTTTTCTCCTTTGTTTTCAGTTACTTGAACCGGGCTTAGATATTTTCTTTGATGTGGGGCCTTGCAAAACGAGAAAAAAGCTGCACCTTTGCAATCCCAAACGGGGGAAGCGGTTGAAAGCAACGGCACATGGACAGGCAAGAAAAAGGCGGATAGAAGTGCTTACGGGTGGTTTTAGGGTGTAGAAATACACGAGGAAACATCCTTTAAAGAGTTCTTTTATCAGCAGCCGAGAGCAGAAAATAATTTTTAATTTTTTGCTTGCCGAATGAAAAACTTTCTCTACCTTTGCAAACCCAAACGAGGGGAAACAAACAGAATGAGAGTACAGATGCTTCAGCTTAGGTGCTGGGAGCATTAACGAAGAGGAGACGCAAGGTTTTCTGATACGTTCTTTGAAGTGTTGTAAAACGAAACAAAAACATCCAAGACAATTTAGGTGAGATAATGTTTTTATCCACCGTCAATTTAGACAATCGGAGACACAGGAAAACGAGTGATGCTATAGGCATCACGCCAAACACTTTACAATGGAGAGTTTGATCCTGGCTCAGGATGAACGCTAGCGGCAGGCCTAATACATGCAAGTCGAACGGGATCCAGAAGCTTG
>NZ_AJYA01000040.1 GCF_000265075.1 Nitritalea halalkaliphila LW7
AATGGTTAATGCTTGCGATTGCCTCTTTGTTCTTGGTTTGGCTTTATGGTCTTTTTTTTAAAAGGTTTTGGGTATTTTTTTTTGGATTGAAACGTGTGGAAAGGCTTGGGTTAGGGTGGAGGCGTGTTTTTTTAGGGTTATTTTTTTGGGGTTTTTTGTGTGGCGGGGGAATATTATGTGGTGATGGTTGAGGGTGAGGGTGGATTTCGAGGGTTTGGGGTTGGTGGAGCGGCAGCATTTTGATTTCGCGACAGTGCGGTTATGCGCTAAAACGCTGCACTTATGTGCGGAGAGGGTACGGCTGTATATCCATTCTTAGGGTGTGGGGGAATTTTTGTTGTTTTATGGGGGTGGGAACGTGGGAGTAAGGCTTGCGGTCTATTGCGGCGGAGCGGCTTCGAGCACTTTTTATAGCTCCATGGCTATTTTACTTAGCAGCTCATACGATAGCTGTTGGGGAAGGTCAGAGTTTTCACTTTTTTTGGTAAGACGAAAATTTATACACGTTTTAAAGGATATATGAGGAAATGAAAAAAGTAATATTACAAGAAGTTGTTGAGAAATATGGTCTCACAAGTATTCAAGAAGAACTTCAGTTGCTGACGGAAGATAGATTAGATATAAAAGTGGCATTTCTTGGAGAATTTAGCTCTGGTAAATCTAGTTTAGTGAATGCCTAATGGGGAAGAAATTTTTACCTTCATTTGACAAGCCTACCACGGCTATGATAACTGAAATCAAAAAAGGTGAAGAGTATAAATTTGAAGTAATAAAGACAAATGAAAATGGGGCTGAGACGATCAGAGAAATATCTCCTGCTGATCTGGCTAGCGAAGTTCAGAAAACGGAGTCTAATTCAAAGATTAGGATATCCGTCCCCGATTCAGAATTACTGGACGATGATCTTTTATTGATCGATACTCCAGGCGTTTCTTCCATTGAAGATACGCATTCGGAAATTACCTATGGCTACATGCCACTTGTGGATGTTGCATTTCTTGTAATCAACATAAATCTCGGTTCCGTATCTAAAAGCTTGTTCGAATTTCTTAATCAGTATCCAGATTATATTCGAAACAAGATTTATTTCGTATTGAATTTCATCGACACAAAATCTGAAAATGAGATTAAGAAGCTTGAAGTAGAATTCAAATCTGCCATTTCTTCTTACGTCTCCAATCCCAAAGTATTGCCAGTTTCCTCTCTATGGGCAATAAAAGGAAATGATACTAAAGATGAGGCCTTACTCCAAAAGTCTGGAGTGCATGAAATAAAAAAGATTATCACTTCTGAAATCCCCAAATTAAAGGCGGAAATAAAGGAAGAGAAAATTAATAGAGCAGTTGATCAACTCTCTTTATTAGCTATATCTGCATTAAATCAGAAGATTGACGCTTTGTCAGACACCGATGAGGAGTTTTTTGAGAGAAGGGATGCTTTGAAGAATGAGATTGAAAATATCGAAAGAGGTAGAGCAAGTCTGCTCAGTAAAAAAGATCAGCTTAGATTGGAATTGGAACAGGCAGCCTATTCTGAAGTGAATTTCACCGCTGTCAAATTAATAGAGTTATTTAAAAGTAAGCGAGACGATTTAGTGGAAGCCGAGCTTCAAAGTTTTACAGATAATTTGGTTCAAAGTATCGAGCAGAGAGTCAAGTTATTTGATGAGTTTAGCTTGGATGGTATAAATATCAATTCTTCTTCGCAGGAGGCGCTCACCATGATCATGCATGAGGTGGGTGGTTTTTTCAAAAATGGTCAACAAACAAGCAAGATTGTTCAATCGGGACTATTGGCTGCACTATTTCCTGCGAAGGGTTCTTGGAATTTACTTGAGTTTGGTATTAGTTATTTTTTACAAAGTGGCGATAGGACTGCTGCAGACTCAAAGAATAAACAGCAAAGCGATAAACCTGAAACTGAAAAGCAAAGCGATAAACCTGAAACTGAAAAGCAAAGCGATAATACCTGAAACTGAAAAGCAGCAGCAGGAAATTGCTACAGCGGTAAGTCATTTGAAAAATATGAAGGGATGGAAGAAAGGATTAGGTGTTGTTACAATACTTATGGATAAATTAAACTTGATAGAAATGGCTTTCAATTGGATCGCAGGGAGCCAAAAGACGGATCACTTGAAAAAACAATTGAGGGGAGTCGCAGGTAAAACCGTTGATGCTGTCTTGCTTCAAATTGAGAACGTGATTAATCAGGTGGTAAAAGAAAAATTCCTTTTACCTTTAAATTCTAATAAAGAAGTGTTAAATAAATTAAGGAGTGAACGTGAAAATAAAATTAAAAACATTGATGTTTATGCTAGAGAGATACGAGTAGATATAGATAGATTAAGGTGATATGAATTCCAGGTCAGAAAAAATTAAAGTAGAGATAAATAGATTGCGCTCTAGGTTATATGCAGTTAAAGAATATTTAAAAAGATCCTATTGAAGCTAGAGTTAAAAGTTATGAAGAGCGACTAAATACTTTTCATACTGCTCTGAGTGAATTTACTGAGAGGTCGATAGAATCATTGGAGTATATTCATTATCATTTAGATGACATAGCTGAGGGGAATATCCCGCTTCAAGTAGGTGTAGTTGGAGGCTTTAGTACTGGGAAGTCTTCTTTTATTAATGCACTATTGGGGGATGAATTATTAGGAGTCAAAATTCAGCCTGCTACAGCCAAAATCACTAAGCTGGTTTACGGAGATGAACTAGAAATATTTAAAGTTTTTTCTGATGAATCAACAGAAGTAATTGATTTAGAGACCTATCAGAGGCTTAGTGTTCATGAGGATAAAGGCGTGACCAGTTTTCGAGATAATATAAAGTACTATCTCATAAAGTATCCTAATGATTACCTGCATCATATTAACTTAATAGATACGCCAGGTTTTAGTTCTATTTCAAAAGAGGATGATGAGTTGACTAAGAGCTATTTGAGCAATTTGGATGTTCTACTTTGGCTTTTTGACGCGAATAAAGTAGGAGACAAGACGGAAATAGACTTAATTAACGAGTTTGGTACTGGGGAAAAGATTTATGGAGTAATTAATAAGATTGATCTCAAGCCGCCATCAGTAAGAGAAAAGTTGCTACAAGAGTTGTATAAATTATTTCCTTTTGAAGGCTGTTTAGTTTTTTCCTCCAAGCAAGTTTGTGAAATTAACCAAAAGGAAAATGAATTGCATACTGTTTTCGAGGATATTTTCCAAAAGGTTAGTTCAAGTCTCGATAAAGATCAGGTATTTGAAATCAAGCAAGATAGAAGAAAATTAGCTGTGGCTGTTAATGGCTTACTTTATAGGGAGTTTCAACTTATCAATAATAGACAAAAGGAATACTTAGATTTTCAAGTGAGCCTACTTGAGAAACTTGATGAATTAAAAATCCAAAAAGACGATTTCTTATTTCATAAAATGCTTAATGATATTTTGCGGATTAATAAAGATTTGAAGTTTTTTGTGAATAAGTTAGTTCAATTTATAGATGAGGAACTAACGAACTTAAAAGAATTTCAAAAGCTAATAGAGTCTGAATGGGAGGAGGCACCTGGATCGTTGAGGAAATATTTAAAAGTATTTCTTGATGAGGTGAATGATCATATTTTTGATTTTTCAAAAAATAGATTGAGTAAATATACTTGGTTTATATCTAAAGACACTTCAAAATTAGATATGAAGAATAACTTTCTTCTTCTCGATGAAAATGAGCGGAATAAATTAAGGCTTTCAATAAGCGATTTTATCAAAGATAAATTGATTTTTTTGATTCGTAATATTTCTAGGTTTATTCAAACAAATGATCTTCTTTACTTTAGTTTTTCTATTGAGGATTTCAAGTTGGTTGATGAAGATGGTGTAAATTCTACGGTACGTAAAATTAATCGCTCAATAAAAATAATATGTAGTCAGTTTGTTAACAGTTATAGTGATATTAGTATGCAAACTGCTTTTAGTGAAACTGCTGATAAATATAATTATGATGGTATGTTAAAAAATATTGGAATGATGTTTCCTGGTGAGATATTATGCTATAATATTTACGATTGTCTTTTTGATGATTTAAGGGATAGCTATTATTCTCGTCGAAATGTCAATTTAAATAAGATTGATTTACTTAATGAGATTAGAGGATTATTGTATTAATTATTTTAATTTATGAATATGGAGTTACTCGATGACTATATCATGAAAAAGACTAAATTGTTTAGTCTTTTGGATAGATTAAAAGATGATGGTTTTGTGCCTTGTGAATTTCTTGACAAAAGGTATAATGAGGAAAATATTAATGAAATCAAGAAATCCATACAAGATGGTAAATTTACTATTTCTGTATGTGGTCAAATTAATGCAGGTAAATCCTCATTTATAAACTTTTTGTTATTTAATGGAAGGCCAATTCTCCCAGCTGATGACACGCCTTGGACTGCTAAATTGTGTAGTATATGTTACGGTGAAAAGAATTCTGCAGTCGTAAAGTATTATAGTCAAGAGAGTTGGGAAAAAATAAAAAAACAGGAGTTTTTAAACGAAGCGGGTGAAAAATTAAATTATTACGAAACATTTTTGAAAGAAGATGTTGATAGAGCTAGTAGGCAAGGTATTTATCAAGATCAGGTTATTACGAAAAATGGTAAAGTGGACAGAAATGTTTCTTTAGAAGATTTAACACAGTATGTTACTAAAAATGGTAACTATACACCTTTTGTAGAAACTGTTGAAATTCAAATCAATAATGAATTGCTTAAGGGCGTTACTTTTGTTGATACACCTGGAATTAACGATAGGAATGAGCTAAGATCTAAAGTAACGACAGATTGGATTCAAAAGTCCAGTGCGGTTATTTATTTATTCTACACAGGTCAATCACTTTCCAAGGCGGATTTCGATTTTATTGATATGCATCTGGCTGCTATCAGTTCAAAAAAGATTTTATTTTTAGTTACTAAAGCGGATACAAGTAACGATTATCAAGGAGCTGTAGATTTCGTTCAGGAGAATTTGAGAAATAATCCAGATTTGAAGGATCGAAATTTCTTGTCTGCTAGTAAAAATGTTTTTCCTATTTCTACATTAGCCGCTTTAATTGATCAAAATCTAAAAAATGGGGTTGAATTGGATGAAGACTTGGCTTTTCACTTAGATCGATTGGAAGCTGATGCTCCCGAATTCTTGGATAATCAAGGGTTTATACCCCCATTTATTGAAGAATTGAAAAAGCATCTTATGGAAGATTCAGGTGATGCTTTGATAGATAAGGGAAAAGAGCTCATAAATGATGTGTTGCGAACTAAATTGGATGCTTTGACTAATCAACTTTCTGGCCTGGAAAATGAAGAAAAGATGATTTCTAAAGGTGTAGAGCAACTTATAAATGAGCAGAATGAAGTCAATCATAAAGTTTTAGAATTTGAGGATCTCAGAGACCGAGCATCTAATCGTTTTGTTTTTCTGTCCAATGAAATAAGAAACGAAATTGATTCTATGGTTAATGGTGTGTTGCAGCAATCCCGTAAGGATCTTGAAGTTAAAATTTTGAATATTAATTCCTTATATGAGCGGAGGAATAGTCTTGTGCATAAAATTAGGGATCAGTTAGAGGCTATTATAGTTCCTAAAATTAATAATAAAATCAAAGAATCAGATCACTTAGATAAAGTTAAAGAGTATCAAGATTATATTGTAGAGTCCCTGTCTAAGATAAGTTTGTCTAACTATCCTATGCGTAAATATCATTTAATCAGTCATTCTTTTTCTGGTGACCAGTTAAAGAAGAAATTATCTCTTGATGGTTTAACCTCCGATGCCTTGAAGAAACATGAAGATTTAAAGGTTTATAAATTTGTTTTTGATTTTACAGATAAGGAGAAATTTAATTCAAAATTATTTCGTACGGTAGATAGTTTTTACGAAGCTTTAGGTAATCAGTTAAAAGGTGTTATAAAACAAACTATTTTATCAGATGTGGAAATTGTACGTGATAGAATGTTTGAGCAGACTAGTAGGCATTTTCATTACATAAATGAAAAGTTGGCTAAGTATGAAGAGGATCGAAAAGATCGAGTGTTCATTCATGAGTCGATTAATCTTTCCATTAAAAAACTGAAAGAAGAAACCGATAAAATGAAAGAAGTTCAAGCCGAAATTGAGAAGATGTTAGCAAATATTTAGATCAAGTTTATGGACGATAAAAATAATATTAATATGAGTAATTTAGAGATATTTTCTTCTGTAGTTATTGGGTTAACTATTGTTGGTTTTGGTATTTATCTTGTTACTAGGAGAAGGCGAAATGATCTTCAGGATAGCACAGAGGCTCTTTCTCCTGCGATTAAAAGTATTATAGACAATCATTTTGATAATATTAATAATGAAAATAAGGAGAAGTACAAATCTAGTTCCATTGCCTTGGATTTTAGGATTAAAGAATGGGATAAGAACTACACTGTTAAAGCCGATGTGTACGCTACATTTTCTGATCTAAAAATTCCTTTTGATAGTTGGAATCAATCTACCAAATACGTGAAGGATTTATTTAGTTATCGAAGTCAATTAGTACTAGATGACTCCCAAGTATTCGAAATGTATGGCCGTCTTAAAATTATTGATGGTAAATTTCAAGCATTAAAAGAAGCAGAGGAGGAGTTTGGTATAAGTAAAACGCACCCAGAAGTTTATAAACGTCATTTAGAAAGATTAGAAGCTGAGCGTAATAGACTTGTTAAAGGGTAATCCTTCTTCTATAATCCAAAATGTTAGTGGAAAGCCTTGGCCTAGAAGTAGGGTCTAGGGCTTTCGTTTTTGATTTTTATCCTAATCTTTCTCTGTTGGGCGAGCATTCGCTTATGGAACAGGTCCTTCGTTTTTATTTCTCAAGGTTTTCTACAGTATTGTTTTTTTAGTCGGTATTCTCCTTATATTTATAATGCTCTATCTTGCTACTCATCATGAGAACGCTTAACTTCCTTTTTATTTTGGTTTTACCCTTAATGGCCTACAAGATATGCAAAAAGAAATCGTCGAGCAGTTTGTACATGCTTACAATGCCTTTGATGTAGACGGAATGTTACGTAACATGGATCCTGATGTTGTTTTTGAAAACAGTCAGGGAGGAGTGGTTACGATGCGCTTGGAAGGCGTGGATGCCTTTCGAGCGCAGGCGGAACAAGTTAAAGACTTTTTTTCTGAGCGAGAACAAGTGGTGGAAGCCTGGGAATTCACAGGTGACAGTGTTCGTATAGAAGTGGCCTACATGGCTACTTTGGCACGCTCTATTCCAGATGGTCCCCAAGCGGGAGAAACACTTCGGCTACGGGGTGTTTCTACCTTTGTCCTGAAGGACAATAAAATTACTTACCTCAAAGACGAGAGTTAGCTGCTTCGCTTGCTCTATACGGGGACATTTCTTTTTTAAGTAACTCCGTGCAAGAAATCGTTTTGGAGAAAATTTGGGTAGCCATGCTGCCCCTTTTTTTTGAGTTTGCTTCACTTGCCCTTGAGTGAATTGTCTCAATGGTCTACTTACTACCTTGATACAGCCCCAAGCTACATCCGGGATATCCGTTTTCCCTGATTTCGAAAAAGAAAGGAAACGAAAGCAAACGAAAGTGAAAAGGAAAGCAAACGAAGCCAAATGATCATGAATTTCGGAAAAAGGAAAGAAAACGAAAGGAAACGAAAGCGTTCGAACATGAAAACGTAGGTGTTCGAAGGCATGTTAACAGAATTCCGAAAGGATGTTGCTTACCGTTCATCGATGCTGATCGCCTTCCACCCCCATGTTTTCTTCTTTTTATTTAGAGATAATAGGGCTTGGCACTAAGTTGTGCCTCGTTCTCTAGGCCAAGGTCCTGGATCCATTTTGGTTCTACATACACATCTCCTACAAAACCAAAGGCTCCTGAGATGGCCATGCGTAAAGTCCCAGAAAAAGATTTTAAAGCAGGTACAGCCGTTGCATCGCCGTCCTTTTTGGCCGTCAAGGCTTATGGAATCCTCCTTCTGTCTTCTCAGCAAAGCGCACCCGCAGCACATCGCCGATTTTTGGTTTTTTCACCAGCCCCGCATAGCGGAAGAAACCGAAATTTTCCTGATCGCCAACGAAATTTAGTATCTGCTTATTCGCATTCACGAACTCCACTACCACCAGCTCTTCGGGCATGTCCTGAAACAAAAGCTCCTCTGCCTGCTCAGCGTATTGGCGGTAGAATGTAGCGTTCGAGGAAGACCCTGTAGCCTTTTCATACCAGGGTTCCGCCATCCATTTCGTCAGCAGCGTAGAGCTTTTCCATGCTGCACGTTCACGCGTCGCCAGCATCTTCGAAATCTCTGTTTTTGCCTCGTTATAGAGGCCACGCGCCACGAGAATACGCGTCAGATTTTCACGAACCTTTATCAAAAATTCGTCTTGGGTCGGAAGACTCAAGGCCTGACAGTAACACGCGAGCTGCTTGTCCTGATCCCCAGGATACAAGGCCGCTAAGAGATCCCAGACCCAAAAATCCCGTCTCTTTTGCTTCGCAAAAGGTAAGAAGGCGGCCAGACCCTCCTCTCCACTACCCACCGTAAGCAGCAGGCGGGCCTTAAAGTAGGGAGGATATACGTACTCAGGATGCTCCTCTATTAGGGCATCCAGCTTGGGTAAAAAGGAATTGACACGGACTGTGTTGACCTGTTTAATCAATTGTAATTTATGAGCTGCCTCTCCTGCTAAAAGTTTTTTCGCATAGGCGATGTAGGCTTGCTCTGCGAGAGCCATAATGGTTCTTCCCTGATACGTGCTCGGTAAGAAGTCTTCGGGCAGGAAGTGGCGCAGGTCCCACCAGTCAGCAAAGTCCAAGAAGTCCACCCAGTTTTCGCGCCCCTTATGGAAACTCCGGTAGAGAAAGGTGTAGGCGGCGGAGGGCTTACTGAAAGGAAAGTTATAAACACCCTTCCAGATAGCGCTCAATTTGCCGTAGTCTACGGGCACACTATTTTGTAGCTGCATTACGTAGGATCCGATTTTCCATGCACAGGAGTCGAAAAGTATCGTATCCTCTTTAGGTAGCTGCAGCTCGTCCAACTGACGGAGGGTCTGGAGCACCTCCTCATGGGCTCGGGATTCAATCTGCTTTTTTAAGAATTCGAAATACACCCAAGCGATGGCACGTTTACTCCAGATCGAACTGGGGTCATTGGCTAGCGTTTCTTGGGCCAGGGTAAGCGCTTCCGAAAGCCGACCTGCTTGGCGAAGTGCTTTAATCTCTTGGTGGCGCATAAGTGGACTCGTTTAACTGGTGGATAAGTAGGCGAACCGCCTCGCTGATCTGAGGACTGCTGGCATTTTTTTTCTAAGGGACGAACCTGGCCGAAAAACCCGCCTTGTCATAGCTAAAGTCCAGCTGGCACTGTTTCCCGTTTTTTTCTATTGTGTAGCGTTCACAGTACTGCAGATGCTCCACGTGTGTGATTACCTCTCCATCTTGGAAGCTTGTTCTTAGCCAGTCGAAGAGCACTTTTAGAAAGGGCTTTTCTTCACTGAGTGCGGGCTCGAACTGGAATGCACGGGAGCGTTCCTTTTCCGTCTGGATGCCTATCGGCAAAGCTTCCGCCAGAAGCTTTAGGATATCCAGATATAGAGCCTCTGAATTCGTGCCTTTTGGTATTTTTTGGAAACTGTCCTTAAAGGTGTCTTTCCCATTTACCCAGTATTTTAGGGCAGCCGTTTCACTTCCACGGTAAAAGTAATAGCGGATTTCATAACCCACGCGCTCCCATGCCTGCATTCTTATATTGGCCTTTTCCAGCGTGTACCACCTCTGCACGGCATGCTCCTGGATACTGCGTGGGGCTTCCCTGAGCTGAAATTGCGCCAGCATAGGAGCCACTTCCTCGTAGGACAGCTGCACCTCCTGTTTTTCCACATGCTGCTCTGCGGGCTGTTTGGCAGGAGCACCGATAAACTGCATGCTATGCAAGCTGGAGAAGTGCGGCGGATTTATGCAGTACAGGGTTTTAGAAGCTCTGGTGATGGCCGTATAGGCCCAGCGGAAGAAAGTGCGGTTTTTCTTTCCACTCGCATCCTGCCTGTCGTTATAGAAGTCGAAGCCTGGTTTAACGCCTATGTCCCAAAACACAAAGGCATGGGGCCATTCGCCTCCTTGTGCTTTATGGCAGGTGACAGCGTAGCCAAATTTCAAAAGCAGGCAGTTAAAATAAGGGTCTTTTAAGAGGGCCTCGTCGAGGGAGGGGGCATTTTTTTGATTATTATACCGGATTTTAAAGTCGATGTAAAGGGCTTTTTGCTCCTCTGGGCTAAGGCCTTCCTCGGCATAGAGGAAATTCTCTAAGAAAAAAGCGCTGCAGGTGCGGGCCCCCCGTGTCATCATCCCTGTAGAGTTCCACGTGCCTCCAAGTAAGCCGAACCTTTTCTCCATTTTTTATGGGCACCTCTCTACTTTCCGATCTGCTCCCGATCGCACGTATTTCTGCGAACTCTCCATTAAAGAGTTGCAGCTGAGGGTTGTTTTTGGCGATAATGACCCGATCACCCACTTGCATTTGTGCCTGTCCAGGATAGCGGTACTTGCGGATGGCACGGTTCAGTTTCTGAGCAGTCTTATTTTGGTAGCAAATCAGCATCTTGGGCTCAGGAAGGGGAGCATAATACTCCATGAAGCGGCTGACGGGTAGTTGTATCAGGTCTTGCTGGCGCAAAGGGAGCTGAAAATCATTAAAGGTTTCAGAGGTGATGGACCTACGTAGGGCGGTGGCCATGGCCAAAATGCCGGCTGCACTACTCTGGCGCTTGACTTCTTTCAGCTCCACCTCTTGGGAAGTCAGCTGAAAGTGTTTTGCTAAATACGTAGCATCCAGGGCTGGGGAACTGTTCATGCCCACTGGCGGAAGCTGGGCGGGGTCACCTACAAAAAGGATTTTGATACGACTTTCGGGGTTTTGCACCTGGGAGTAGCTGATCAGGTCACGCAGGAGGTATCCGCTACCAAATCGAAAAAATTCGTTTTCGCTGTAGGCGTCACTTACTAGAGAAGCCTCATCGATGATGAATAGGTGATCGGGATCTACGGAATACGTACTAAGCTCATAGACGTAATGAAAAGAAGGCGCATCTTCGCTGGTTTTCTGTGGAACTTCCTTTAGGTTTTGGAAGCTGTAGATAGTCCGGTGGATGGTGTTCGCCTCGTGTCCCGTTTTCTGTTGAATTACTTTAGCAGCTCTTCCTGTGGGTGCCATAAGCTGAAAGGTCTTCTTTTGCTCTTTCAGATAGGAAATTAGCCCGCTGAGCAAAGTGGTTTTCCCGCTTCCAGCATAGCCTTTTAGCAGGAAAACGGGGCAGTTGTTCTGGGAGAGAAAGTCTTCGAGCTGTCGTACGGCTTGCTCCTGGTCTTGGGTTAAGGTAAGGTCGGTGTAGTGGTTCAGTAAGTGCATGGCCTTCACGTTAAATGTCTTACAAGTGGCTTACTGGGACAGCCGCAGGTTTTTCTGAAGTGTTTCTTCGATAGTGCCCACGAAATCCTGTAGAAACCCGTAGAATTTAAAGTAGTATTTCGCTTCATTTCCGCGAATGCGTTCGATGATGGACTGCTGTACCTTGTTGATTTTACCTCCCCGATGGTTCAGGTTCCGGATCTGGTAGATCTCATCGAAAATACGGCAGATGGTAGAAAAGGTGTACGCATTGCGCAGCAGCGCACCATCAAAATAATAAAACAGTAGTACGGCGCGAAATTTCCGGTTCGCGAACCAGCCCTCATTTCTCGTGCCGAGGGTGGACTCGAAGACAAGTTCCTGCACGCTCGTGTCTGTGATTAGTGGAAATTCATAGGTTTTGCTTTGAATGTTGTACTGAGACTTGTATAGCAGGTCGTTCCTTTAGGTTTTCCCAGTTTGGCTCGATCAGTTCATGGAAGAAGAGCGATACGATGTTTTCGATTTGCTGATACATGCAGAGGCAAAAGTTGTTGAAGTCATCACGCCGCCGCTCATGTTCCATTTTTTTATAATCTTCGATGAGCTGTTCGCGGATTTGAGTGATGGGGAACTTTGCATAAAAGGCACGTGCCTGGGCATCGATTTTTTGTTCTACGCAGTATTCGTGGATGTGCTGGATGACATCATTACCCGCGATTTTATCTAAAGGCGCGGTGTTTTCGATGGTCTGCAGTAGGGCATCCACCATCCAGGCATTTTCCTTTTCCTGAAGTAAATCCCCGATGAGCAGGATGAGTTTTTCTAATTTGGCCTTATCTGTCATCGTTTATTGGTTTTAAAACTGTCATAAAGCCGGAGGCCCTGCTCCAGGCCTTGACCAAGTATCGTGTCCACCACGCGCTCCAGGTTTGTGGCCCCAGAGGCGCTGGCTTTTTCTTTTGTAGTGAGGGCATGAAAGCGCGAAGCCAGCTGCTGATAGGTACTGTCTTCAGGGCCTTTGACCATTTTCAGAAACTCCAGCTTGCCGCTGCAAACCTGCTGCAGGGAGCTGGTGCTAACGTCTTTTAAATGGCCTTTATCGCGGAGGTAATCCCGAAGGAAAATTTGTTGTGCTTTGGCGTAGCCATACCGTTCCCAAAAGTATATCCACATGCGTAGCTGCTTCACATAGCGCCGGCGTACGTTCACTTTTTCGTTCACGATGAGGCCAGTCGCTTCCTGTCGATAGCCGAGGCGCTGGAGGCGCGTTTTATCGGGATGGATGCGCAGCTGCTGGTCTTCTTCAATGATGCGGCGAAGCTCGCTCTGAAATTCGGGGTTTCGGAAGCAGTCGTAGCCCGAAGAGAAGGTAATGTCATCGGCATAGCGGGTGTAGACCAGCCCAAAACGCTTAGCCAGCCCGTTTAGCCTATGGTCCAGTTTCTGGCATAGGATATTCGTGAGGGTAGGCGATGTAGGGCTACCCTGGGGGAGTACAGTACGCACTTCTCCATCGCAGTCGAGGGGATGCGTGCAGAGACTGGCCAGCAAGAAGGCAAGGGGCTCTCGCGGGCCGTTTAGGTGGAAGGGGGCGTACATGAGACCCAGCTTGACGCGATTTCGATCGAAAGAATGGAAAAAATCCTTCAGGTCTAAGTTGTACACATAGGGGCTTCCGATATGCTGTCGGGCATTATCGACGATGGATTTATCGGTCACGAAGCCTGTTGCGGCCTGATGGGGGCTATGGATACACTGGAGGATAAAGTTGAGCGCGCGCAGTATCGTTTTAAGGCCTTTAACAGGCGCATGGATAAGGCGTTCAGCCCCTGATTTCTTTTGAATGGTAAAGGTTTGATAGCGATCTTTAGCCTTTCGCGGATCTGCGTAGTAGGTAAGGGTTTTTAGATATAGCGGCGCAGCCTCCTCACCATAGAGGAACTGGTTCGCTAGGTTAAGGAGCTCTGCGAGGTCTTTTTTTGTCCGCAGGGCGGCAAAGGCCTCGCGAATCTGCTGATTTTGATGTGGTTCTGGCTTCATATTCGCTTCAAGAAAAAGCTTTGAAATACCTGCCGGATACTCTATTTGTATGTAGGACCGATGACCCCGATACCTGTGTATCGACACTGTCAAAGGTCTATTTCCCCAGTAGCGGGGTAAATTAGAATGTTAATGGCGCATTTTAAATGAATAGTATACATATATACTGTTTCATTTAAATTGAGAATGCTCTCCACACATGCATCCCAATACGCGATTGGGAATAGATGCCGATCATTGCCCTGCCAGAGCAGGGCCAGCACCCGCGAATCAATATCTTATGGCAGGTATTTCAAAGAACTGGAGCAAAAGTCGCAGCTAACTGTGCAGTCTATCTGCGTAGTAAATATAAGAATAAAGTTAGTTCAATGCCATGGTTTTTCCCTATGGTTTATGTTTTATATTCGTAGAACAAGCCCCTGATACGCTTTATCAGCGCTGTAGGGGATTATTTCCTGTTTACCCGTTCGTGGCGGTTTAGGTTCAGCGATATCCAACCACTCATAGTTAAACTGATGTGCTTCTAAAACTTTAGTAAGTTAATGGAAAATTTTATAGTTTTTGAAAATTAAGGTCCGGTATTTTTAGGCATGAAAAGTATGTGAAAAATAGTCCGCTCTATTAAAGCCTATCAAAGGTATTTCTTACATATGCAGTCTATATGCAAAGATTAGAGGTATTTGCTGGTTATCGACTCTGCAAGTGCCTTAAACTTCGACCTTAGTGACGGTGGACTTATAACTTCCAGCCCGTCCAAGTAAGAAAACAGTAGGGCTAATAGTTCGTGATTCACCTGCACGGCTATTTCAATTCGTGTCTCTGTGTCGGATTTATGCTTGACTTTCTGTGATCCATGCAGCGGCTTACTTTCTATGTAGGGCCATAAGGCATTATCTACACGGATTTGGATGGTCTCTACCTCCACATCGGGTCTAACGGTCACCCCGATGACATCCTCAAAATAGGCGTCGAAGTCTAACTGCTTATTTTCCCGATAGCTGACCTTGGCGCTTGTAAACTGAAGGATGCGATCAAGCGCAAAATTCGAAATAGCGTTGTAAGTTTCATTATGCCCAAATAAAAACCAACGATTGTTGAACTGCTTGAGGTACCAAGGATGTAGGGTTACTTGTGTTGGTGTGTTTTGTCTAAATCCCTGATAGACAATGTCTAGTGCCACTCCATGCTGAATAGCATTAAAAATTTCCGTGAAATGGTCTAACCCCTTTAAAAAAGGGTTTTGCTCAAAGCCCACAATAGACCCGACGTCCTCCTTTAAGTGAAAGACTTTCGTTAGTCTGATGTGCATCTCTTCAATCCACTCAAACTGTGGCATTCCTTTAAAGCGTGATAAAATCGTGAGCGTCTCCTTTAGTTGCTCTGCCTCGGCCTGGTTAATTCCCTGGTCTTTGATCGTGAAAGCCCTATCCGCATAACGGTAATACACTCTTTTCCCTTCCTTTACCCTTTCCAAGGGTATGGACCAGCCCTGATCACTTTCCATAAACTTAATATCATCAAAAACTTGCCTCTTTTTAACGCCATTTTCAGTTCCGGTAAACTCATAAATTGCTGCGTTACTCGCTTCAACCAAGTCCTCGATAAAAAATTTTCTCCCGAAGTTTGCGAAGCACTTATCTAAGGCGTGATATCTTATGGTTGCGTGTTTGTTCGTCGCCATGGCGGTTTCTTTAGTTGTAAGCGAATTTAATGAATTAAAGGGAGTAAATGGAATTTATTCAGCCCCACACAAACGGGAACCCTCCTCACTCACCAATTTACCCCCAAAGCCACATCCGGGATATCCGTTTTCCCTGATTTCGAAAAAGAAAGGAAACGAAAGCAAACGAAAGTGAAAAGGAAAGCAAACGAAGCCAAACGATCATGAATTTTGGAAAAAGGAAAGAAAACGAAAGGATTCGAAAGTATTCGATTATGAAAACGAAAGGATTCGAAAGCAAACGAAAGCGAGTGTAAGTCGATGGCGGGATTGGTGGATTGCCTATTGGAGTGGGGGTGGTAGTAGAGGGGGGAGACCGCGCAGGTTTGGCCCAGGGGGCCAAAGGGTCGGGCTGAGGATAGATAGAGTCGGGCTGAGGATAGATAGAGCCAGGCCGAGGATAGATAGAGTCGGGATGAAGAGAGAAGGGTAGCGGGCAGTTGCTTTTTTACAAGCTTGTAGTTTCTCTGTGCGTGTGCTAAATTTTAGTAGTATTGGGTACCGATAAGGTAATCTGTCTTACGTTGGTCGTGGCCTATCTGTACAGGAACGGGGCTGCATCAACTTGTAAAACCAAAAACTGCCAAGCATGAGAAAAATTTCTGGACAGCTTATTTACTCCCCCGCTGATCTTACGCACTTTATTGCATGTAAGCATTTGACGACGCTCGAGAAAGAGGCCGTAGAGAGCCTTAGGAAAAAGCCAGCCCATACCGATACGTTTGGACAGGCCCTGCAGGAGCGGGTGCTGGATTTTGAGCGGCAGCTCCTCCAGAAGTCAGAGGAGGAGGGGAAAAAAGTCCGGAGCATTTCGCAGGATGACCCGCTGGCTGCGGAGAAAACCCTTGCCGCCATGCGCGAGGGGGTGGACCTGATCTACCAGGGCAACTCGGCAAGGCGGGGGAGTGGCAGGGTAGGCCCGATTTTTTGATGAAAGTGGATAAGCCATCGGCACTGGGGAGCTTTTCCTATGAGGTGCTGGCTACCCAGTGGGCCATGGGAAACAGAGCAGCTACCCTCATCCACCTCTGCATGTACGCAGATGCACTGGTGGGGCTGCAGGGACTCTTGCCGGAATTAATTTGGGTGAAAACCGCAGAGCATGCTATTTCCTATCGTGTGGATGCCTACATGTCCTACGTCCGATACGTGAAAAAACGTTTTTTTGGACGCTGTCCAAAGTGCCGCGCCAGCTACCTACCGGAGCCGGTTCCGCACTGTGATGTCTGCACCTGGTGGGAGGTCTGCAATGAGCAGCGAAGGAGGGACGACCACCTTTCCTTAGTGGCGGGTATGAGGAAGATGGAGATGAAAGAGTTAAAGGCCAATGGCGTGGAGACCCTTAAGCAGTTGGCGTACGTTCACTTTACAGCTAATTTTAGGATCGCCACAGGGACTATGCAGCTCTATGAGAAACTGCGGGATCAGGCGAAGGTACAGTGGCGGAGTCGTCAATCAGGCAACAGACTGCTCTATGCGTTACTCAAGGTGCAGCCAGATCAGGGCTTCCGTAAACTGCCTGAGCACATGCCCATGACGTTTACTTGGAGCTGAGGGGGAATCCTTTAGTGGAGCCGGATGGCTTGGAATACCTTTTCGGCGGCTATTATCAGGGGTGCTATCAGGGAGAATGGGCACGAAATGAGCCGGAAGAGAAGCAGTTGTTCGAGGAGTGGATCGACCGTGTAGTGGAGATCAAGGTTGCCCATCCAGGGATGCACATCTATCACTATACGCCTCATGCGACGAGGGCTCTAAAGCGTTTGGCCAGCAAATATAGCAGCAGGCGGGAGGAATTAGACGGACTTCTGCGCGCAGGGACCTTTGTGGACCTAGATGTAGTGGTCCGACAGGCGCTTCAGGCTAGTGTAGAAAACTATACGCTAAAGGAGCTGGAAAAATTCTTTGGTTACGAAAGGGAAATTGGGTTCCGAGAGGTGGCCAAACTTACATCCAGCTATGCATTTTTACTCGAAACGGGCAAGGCGGGGGAGGCGGATCCTGACATGCTGGCGGCGATCAAGTGGTACCACGAAGATGACTGCAGGACCTTAGCAGCGCTCCACACATGGCTGGAAAAGCTTCGATTAAAGGCTATCGAACAGGGAATCGCTATACCTAGACCGGAAGCACATCCCCTAAAGGCCAGCCAGGAAAGAGCCGAATTTCTGGAGCGGATTCAACCGATTTTCGAGCAGCTGATGCAGGGGGTGCCGGCTGTTCCGAGCGAGCGCACACCAGAGCAGCAGGGGAGGTACTTGCTCGCCCACATGCTGGACTGGTACCGCAGGGAAAAGATGTCTAAGTGGTGGGATGTTTTGCGCTTGAAAGCGCTTTCGGATGAGCAACTATTAGACGAAAGAGCCGCCCTCGCGTTTGTGCAGCACATCGGTCATTGGTTTGAAGATAGTAATACCCTTATGCACAGCTACCGCATCGCTAAGCAGGAGTTCGATCGCAGTCTAGGTATGAATATTTTAACTTTAGGGGAAAAATTCCCTGGTACCGTTTGGAGAATCGCCATACTTTGGGGTATCCTTCAGATGGGAAAGCGGCCGGATTCGATTCAGGAGGAACATCCTACGCGCTTATTTTCTATAAGGAGGAAGCACAGCAGCTGACCAAGGAGGAGGCCCTTATACGCTTAGCCGAGTGGGTCGTACAGCATGGTTTGGAACATCCCGATAGCCGCTATCGAGCCGTACGTTCTTTGCTGTTAGGGGCCGAGCCCCAAATTACGGAGGCGCTGCGGCCACAGCAGGATACTTTAGCCCTGGCAAAAGAGTGGGCGAGGAAACTGCACAACAGCTATCTCCTTATTCAGGGGGCTCCCGGGTCGGGGAAAAGCTATATGGCGAGCCGCATGATCGTGGACCTCATCAAGCAAGGGAAAAAGGTGGGCATCACCGCTAGGTCCTATGATGTACTTATGAATCTGCTTGAGCAAATTTGGGATCTCCGAAAGCAGGAAGGGCTCTCCTTTCGGGTTTCTCAAAAAGTAAAAGATGCGACAAGTAGTCAGAAGTGGGAAACATTTCATCAGTTGAAACAACTCACCGAGCATCTGCATACCTCTCAGCTAATCGCTGGGTTTCCCCTTTTGTTTGCGAACCTGGAGGCAGATCAGCAGCTGGACTATTTGTTTATCGATGATGCAGGGCAGCTCTCCCTGGTCGATGTTTTGACCTATGGCCTGTCGGCCAAAAATGTGGTCCTGATAGGCGATCCTCAGCACGCGCAGCCGTCGCGGGAGGTGCACCCTGCTGGCACGGAGGTGTCGGCATTAGCCCATGTGCAGCAGGGAAGGCAGACGATACAGGCGGCTCGGGGAATTTTTTTAGCGAGCACCTACCGCATGCATCCGGATATTTGGGCTTTTGATTCCGAGCAGTTTTATGCGAGGCAGCTGCAAGCAGATCCAGGTTTAGAGCCTCGGCAGCTCACGGGGAGGAGTCGATGGCAGGGCTCGGGCATTCGTTTTGTGCCGGTTAGGCACCAGGGCAATACCAATGTCTCTGAGGAGGAAGTGGACACGATTAGGGTGATCGTGCAGGAGTTAATGGGATTCGGGGTAAGACAAAGCGATTCTTCCGGCAAGGTAAGCGGGATAGGTTTTCGGGATATCCAGATTATCGCGCCTTATTCGGAGCAGGCCCGTTTACTGAAGCAGGCGCTGCAGAGGTTCTTCGTCGGCACTGTGGATGATATTCCGGATGAAGAAGCGGCCGTGGTGATTTATTCCATGACCAGTTCTTCCCCTGAAGATGCGCCGGGTGGCATGGAGTTCCTCTACAACGCGAACCGCTTTCATTTGGCCCTATCCCGCGCTAAGATCCTATTCATCTTGGTGGGTTCTCCAGCTGCTTTCGAGCCGAGGTGTAAGAGCCCGGCGCAGCTGAAGTTAGTGAATCCGTTTTGCAGGTTTTTAGAGGTAGTGGAAGAGGGCTCCTTTAAACGCGTTTAAGCTCCGCCGGCATCACACGATCACCGGGATTTCGAGGTAAATCCATTCTAGTGAAGCCTTCCTCCCCGAGGCAGACGCGGTACTTGCCATCATCTCCTTGAACGACCTGCAGTAGATCGGGGTCCTGAAGAAAGAGCTCGGCTTTAAAGTTTTTGACAATTGTATTTATCTTGCTAATCCAAGCGTCAAATTCCCTTGCATACCCCTGCCGTAATAGCGCTACCTCCTTCTGTAATCCTTCGGTCTTAAACTTGTACCGGCAGTATGTGACGGCTAACTGCTCTAAGTCCTCATCGGAAACTTCCTTACGCTCCAGTGGTCTGGTCAGCAGGGTGTAGTAAAGGGTGTCTACACGCCCTTTTGGTAGCTTTAGCTTATGCCATTCTCCTTTCACATGGATATAAAACTCCAATTTTTCGGAAGGATCTACGTACAAGTGAACCTCGGGGGAGGAAAAAATAGGTGCAGCTGATGATTGGAAAAAATGTTGCGCACGCGGTTCAAGGCGCGCTGCAGGCCTTCAAGGAAAAAATAGGCTACATCTGCTGAGATTCCGTGCAGCTGCAGGTTCTCGGGAGCTGCCATGCTTTTCATGCAGCTCTCGCAGATCATGCCCGAACGCAACTTCGTCAGCACCTCTTCCTTATTCCGGTTGAAGTCGAAAACACAGGCAGACACTCCCTGCTCATGGTAAAAGGTGTAATCGGTACGCGAATTTCTCGATCGAAACAGCATAGCCGTGTAGATAATCAAGACATGACTGTAAATGGCGTAAAAATTTTTTCCTCTGCCTGACTTTCTCCGCTTAAAATCATCTCCCAACAGTGTGCTGCAGAAGGCCACCTGCGGGTCACGCAGGTTATAGGCCGCGAACCAGTTCGCCTCATTTGGAGCATGTACCAAGTTGATCACAGCACCCGTGTCACGGATGTTTGCGTGGCCATCGAGGCAGATTCTCCCCGCATGGAACAGGTCTTCCCAGAACCAAAAAGGCTGTGTGGGAAGCACACGATCCGAAAGGTACAGGTTAGATGCACACTTAAATCTTCACGTAGGGTCTGCACGATACGTTCAGCGATGGCTTTCGAAGCCTCGTCGGCATGTAAAATGAGTTGCATAAGAAATGGAGTACAGTGAATAATTTGTTTACAGTGCGTAAGACTGTCCGAATATACGGAATTAACGAATTATTTTCACATAAAGCTAAGGTGTTAGGCTGATTTTCGTCAGTACTTGTCAGCTTTTGTTAGTAGGAAGAGGGAAAGGGCGTCCCTGCAGTGGCGGTATCCCACTTTTCGGTCAGCCGTGCCGCCTCTGCCCGTAAGGTGCCCAAGCCCTTTTCCAGATAGGGATGCTGAGGCTCTACATGTTGCCAAAAATGCAGGTATCCCCGCAGGCGCTCCAGGTACAAGACATCCCGCTGCCCCCTGTGCTGCAGGTGCCCGAGGAGCCCATATTTGCCCACATAGTGGATGGCCTGTCGGAGGGCACGCTTCCGCGCCTTGGGGACCTTTAAGGTGCCGCTGGCCACAGAAATTCCCGTGATGCACTGACGGCTGCCCGGGGCGGAGCCATTTGGTTTTTTTGCCGTTCACGGCAAAGCCCTCTTCCGAGACGATTTCTTCCACATAGCGGCGGATGTAGCGCGGAATGGGTGCGACAGCGGAGAAGGTCAGGTCATCGGCATAGCGGGTGTACACCAGGTCAAAGCGCCGGGCCAAGCCACTCAGCCGGGCATCCAGCGCCGCGCGATGTGGTTACTCAGGTCGGGACTGCTGGCGGCACCCTGCGGGAGGGCCTGCCGGCTGCAACAGAGAGCGGCCAGTGCGTAGGCGACCTTTTCGCTGTAGCCCAGATGCCGAAAGACGCTGATGACCCGATGCATGGAAATGGAGGGGAAAAAGTTTTTCAGATCCATTTTCAGCAGGTAGGGGCGGCCCAGATGGGGAGCAGCATTCGAACAGATGCTTTGCTGGCGTCGGAAACCCTTCGCGGCGGGGTGCAGCGGAAGCTCCTGCAGGATGTGCAACTTGATCCAGCGCTGCGCTTCCAGTAGTACGGGCTGCGGGGCGGAAATCTGCCGGCTCCCTCCCTGGCGCTTGGGGATCTCAAAATGCCTGTAAAAGGCATGCGGCTTGCTGATCATGTGCCCCAGGGTGGAGATTTTGACGCCTAAAAGTTCGGAAAGGTGCTGCAGGTTCCAGATCACGGGTACCTGGTTCCGAAAAAGTTTTTCGATGTACAGCTGCGTCAAAACCTTTGGTTCGTTTTCTTTAAGAAAGACATAGTACTGCTTCCAGTAGGCGTAGTACTGGAGGGTGCTGCTCTGCATGGGGCTGGGCATGAGTTGCTTGGGTTATAGGAATTCTGCGTATTCGTCTTCGTGCGGGGTATAGAAGTAGGGCTTCCAGATGGAGCAGCGCCTCCGCATCATGCGGGGGGGGATGCGCTTCCAGTCCTGCTCACTGCGGGAGGAGAAGAAGAGCGCCTTACGCTGCGCAAAGATCCACTTCTCCCCCTTTGGCGTGAGCCGCACCCAGTCCTCGGCCAGCTCCAAGATGCCGTTTTCCTGCCAGTGACGGACGGAGATGGCCAGCAGCAGGGGGCTGAGGCGGTAGCGGAGGTGCAGCTGATAGAGGGATAGTTCCTGCTCTTCCCACAGCCGGCGGAGTAGGATGCTATCGGTGCTGGCGGTCTGCATGGTGTAGGGGGCTTAGGTGTATCGGATACAGTTCGGGTAGCGCGCTGCCAGAAATAGGGGAGGACGAGCTGCTGCGGTTCGAGCCAGTGGAGCACCTCATAGGGCATGCCGAGGCTGTCCAGAAAGGGGCGCTGTTCTGCTCGCGCAAAGGCCAGGATGAGGCGCATGGGCCGCTCGGGGAGGCCATTGGTTTTCCAGCGCCGCTTCAGGTAGGCCACTTTTCGGAGCAGGAAGTTGCTGCTGTTCAGGTGGTGAGCCACCAGGAAAAGGGTCTTTTGGCTGACCATATCTTGGAGGTTTTGGAGCAGGTACACGTGGCAGGGCATGTGTTCCTCGGGCAGGGCATTCCGCAGGGCAAAGGCCGCGGCATAGTGCAGGTCGTTGGTTTGGAAGGAGCCGATGGTGCAGATCCAGTAGGTCTGGGGACGGTAGTGGCGCTGGATGGCTTCGGCGATGCCCTGAAAATCCTCCCGTAGGCGCTCTGCATGGGGGAAGTGGGCCTTTTCGAGGGCGCGGATCGGGTAGTGGTGGAGGCGGCTATCCCGGTAGCGCAGGACGTCCCCCTTCATGCGTTCGGCGATGGTGGAGCTTTGGGAGAGGATCCAGGGCTCCTGCCGGAGCAAAAAGAACCGGAACAGGCGCTTGAACTGGTTCGGGGAGAGGGCGGACTGGCTGTGTGTCATGTAGGCGTGGGGTTATGGTGTAGGGCTGCGCTTTAGAAAGCGCAAAGAGGGGGGAAGGGGGCGCTGCTTACTTGCTATGCATGCACATCTATACGCTAAAGCGCAAGCGGAGCTTTCGTTTTAAGCGGCGTTCCGTCCGGAACTGGGCCGCGTGTATGCCTGACAGCATACCGCGGCAGCGTAACATGGCCCATGGGCTGCGGGCGACTGCACCCCGTAAACTGCTAAGCCTGCGCTTTTCCCTTCCCTCTTTGCTTCTTTCGGGGGCTTTCTTCCCCGTTCTTACATGACAAAGATAGGGGATAAAAGGCCTGCTGCTGCGGTTTTACAAGCTTGTAGAATTAGGGGGCTGTCCGAGGTAATCGGCGAGAATGGGGCGGAAGCTGTCTTTTAGATCCACAAGGTAGATGTCAATTTTATAGTATCCGTTCGACGAACTACGTATTGGATTTATAATTGGCCTCTGTACTTGGCCCAGTTAGAAGGCAGTAGCTTGAAGAGGTCCTTATGCTTGATTCCCTGTATGCGATCAAAAATATCACTTAGCCACTCTCTTTCATCCAGACCATTTCGCTTACAGCTTGCCATAAAGGAGTACATGGCAGCAGTCATATGTGCAGCATCATGAGAGCCAGCAAACAGGTAGTTCTTGCGTCCAACGGCAAGCGGCCTGACAGCATTTTCGACTAAATTATTATCGATTTCCATGTCGCCATGCAGCGTATAGAAGCTTAAACCTGCCCAGCGAGAGTGGGCATACGCGACGGCCTCACCCATCGGACTTTTCGGGGGATAGGCGTACAGATTTTTATTTAACCAGTTGCCCAAAGTTTCCAGTATCGGAATCGCCTGCTCTTGTCTCAGCTTGGCGCGTGCTTCGGAGCTTAGACCGGCTTCCCTCATACTACTTTCTAAAGCATAGAGCACACGCATCTGCCCTACGACATACTGCGCAGCCTCTTGATCGTACTTTTCT
>NZ_AJYA01000041.1 GCF_000265075.1 Nitritalea halalkaliphila LW7
GGGGGGGGAAATTTTGGGGGCCCCCCCTTTCACCGATCCACCATCAGCCATAGAGACCAGACGATTGGATAGCCCATCAGATTTTTAAGCGTATTCGTCATCCCCGAACTGAGACTGGAAATAACATCCATCCCACGATTTACCTGCTTGCCCATGCGCCGTGCTACCAGCTCTTCGAGCAAAATCAACAGCAAAAAAGAAAGGAATCGCGTAGGAAAGGGCTTTGGCGTATAACTCCATGTCAACCGACTATTTTTTAGGTGAAGATACAAGAAATCAGGCGTTTTCACAAAAAACCCTCCCAGCACGGGGGCCGCTCCGATGATTTTTAAATAATTCCCAAAAAACCCGCCGCTCCAAGGCCGAAACCGCAAGCCCTCCCCCGAAATTTTACAGATAAAACAGGCCCAAAACCCGTAAAATCCCGTAGAAAGCCCAAAAGGAGCGGCTTAAATTCCGACTGATTTTCGTAAGTTTGTGCACATAATTATTTTCTTCACGTAAAAAAAATGGGCCACGGGCTAGCGATACCCCGCGGTACCTCCCCACATCATGGCGAATAAAAAGATTACCTCAGCCTTAATCTCTGTTTTTTATAAGGACCACCTAGAGCCGATTATCGAGCAACTGAAAGCCCAGGGCGTCACCATTTACTCCACGGGAGGCACCCAGTCCTTCATCGAGTCCTTAGGAGCTGAAGTGACTCCTGTAGAGACCCTGACCGGCTATCCCTCCATTTTCGGCGGGCGTGTGAAGACCTTGCACCCGAAAATTTTTGGAGGCATCCTGCACCGCCGCGGGCTGCCAGAGGATGTGGAGCAGGCAGAGGCCTTTGACATCCCGGCCATCGACCTGGTCATCGTGGACCTCTATCCCTTCGAAGAGACCGTCGCCAGCGGAGCCGCGGAAGCCGAGGTGATCGAGAAAATCGACATTGGCGGGATTTCCCTGATCCGCGCGGCAGCGAAAAACTTCCAGGACGTGGCCATCATCGCCTCCCGCGAGCAGTACGGGGCCTTAGCGCAGCGCCTCTCGGCGCAAAACGGCCAGTCTCAGCCTCGAAGACCGCCGCTATTTCGCAGCTGAGGCCTTCCGCGTTTCCTCGCATTACGACACGCAGATATTCCATTACTTTAACCGCAGCGAGCAGCTGCCTTACCTAAAAATCTCCGAAGAAAAGGCCACTGCACTCCGCTATGGCGAAAACCCGCATCAAGCCGCCCACTTCTACGGCGACCTAGAAGCCCTTTTCGAGCAGCTAAACGGCAAAGCCCTTTCCTATAACAATCTCGTGGACGTGGATGCCGCCGTAGCGCTCATCAGCGAATTCCCCGAAGAAACTGCCTTTGCCATCTTAAAACATACCAATGCCTGCGGCTGCGCCACCGCTGACAGTGTGCAGGAAGCCTATAAAAAGGCCTTTGCAGCAGATACGACCTCGGCTTTCGGTGGGGTACTGATCACGAACAGGACCGTGGACCTGGCCGCTGCCGAGGAAATGAACAGCCTCTTCTTTGAGGTCCTGATCGCCCCGGACTTTGCGCCAGAGGCGCTGGAGCTCCTAAAAGGCAAGAAAAACAGAATCCTCCTACGCCAAAAAATGGCGCTTAGCGGCACCAAGCAGATAAAAACGCTATTAAACGGCATCATCGAGCAGGACAAAGACCTGAAAACTGAACAAAAATCGGACTTTAGAGTGGTCACACAGGTGGCGCCCTCTGAGGAGGAGATGGACGCCCTGGTCTTCGCGGCCAAGGTCTGCAAGCATACCAAGTCGAACACGATCGTGCTGAGCAATGCCAGCCAGCTGTTCGCTTCTGGCGTGGGACAAACTTCCCGCGTGGATGCGTTGCGCCAAGCGATCGAAAAGGCCAAAAACTTCGGCTTTGATTTGAAAGGCGCCGTGATGGCCTCAGATGCCTTCTTCCCATTCCCGGACTGCGTGGAAATCGCCTCCAAAGAGGGCATCAGCGCAGTGGTGCAGCCTGGCGGCTCCATAAAAGACCAGGATTCCATCGACTTCTGTGATGCCCATGGCATGAGCATGGTGATGACGGGAGTTCGTCATTTTAAACATTAATAGATACACACGCTTTTAAACCTTGGATGTGGGCGGGCGGCTAGAAGGCTGCTCCCCCCGCAGCCAGGCTACGATCCGGTATGAAATCAGAAAACGCCCTTTCGCTTTACAACACCCTCACACGTAAGAAGGAAAAGTTCGCTCCTTTAAATCCCCCTTTTGTGGGCATGTATGTCTGCGGGCCGACCGTGTACGGCGATGCACACCTGGGGCATGGCGCCCTGCCATCACCTTCGACACGGTGTACCGCTACCTGACCTACCTCGGGTACCGCGTGCGCTATGTCCGTAACATCACCGACGTGGGCCACCTCACCGGAGATGCCGACGAGGGGGAAGATAAAATCGCGAAGAAGGCGAAGTTGGAGCAGCTCGAGCCCATGGAAGTGGCGCAGCAGTACACCGACACCTACCACCGAGACATGGAGGCCCTGAACACCATCCGCCCGAGCATCGAGCCGCGTGCCACGGGCCATATCCCCGAGCAAATCGAGCTGGTGCAGGCGATTTTGGCCGAAGGCCTCGCCTACGAGGTGAACGGCTCCGTTTATTTCGACGTGTTGAAATACAATGAAAAGCAGCAGTACGGCAAGCTTTCCGGCCGCGTGCTGGAGGAACTGGTCAGCGGCTCCCGAGAACTGGATGGCCAAAGCGAAAAGCGAAACGCTGTAGATTTTGCGCTTTGGAAAAAGGCAGCACCGGAGCACCTCATGCAGTGGGATTCGCCCTGGGGCAAAGGCTTCCCCGGCTGGCACCTCGAGTGTACAGCCATGAGCTCCAAGTACTTGGGCAAACATTTTGACATTCACGGTGGCGGGATGGATCTCATGTTCCCCCACCACGAATGCGAGATCGCGCAAGGGAATGCCTGCAACCATGTGGATCCGGCTAAGTACTGGATGCACAACAATATGATCACGATAAACGGGCAGAAGATGGGGAAATCCCTGGGGAATTTTATCACCCTACAGGAACTGTTTACCGGTCAGCACCCGCTGCTGGAGCAGGCCTACTCCCCCATGACTATCCGGTATTTTATCCTCACGGCACATTACCGCTCCACCTTAGATTTCTCGAATGAGGCGCTAAAAGGAGCAGAAAAGGGCTATAAGAAGTTGATGAATGGTTTGCGCACAGCGCAAAAGCTACAGGCCAGGCCCCCACTCGCGCAGGAGGCACCCGATGAGAAGCAGGTGCAGCAGGTGGAGCAGATTTTGCGCCAGCTCTTCCGTGCGATGGACGATGATTTTAACACCGCACAGGCGATCGGACACCTCTTTAATCTTTTGAAGAAAATCAATAGCCTCTACACCGGGCAGCTGGCGGCAGAGGCACTGGGCGAGACCCTTTTCCGAGAGCTGCTCACGCGTTATGTGCATTTCGTGACCGAGATATTAGGCCTGAGGGAGGAGCAGCCCAATCACCAGGAGGCCCTGCTCGAAGCGCTTTTAGGGGTGTACAGCGAGGCCAAAACAGCCCGTAATTATGCGAAAGTGGATGCAATTCGGGCACAACTGAAAGCGGTGGGAATCGTGGTAAAAGACATGAAACAAGGAATCGACTGGGCCTATGAAGAATAATTGGAAGGTACTCATCTGGGCACCGCTGCTCTGCCTGCTCCTCTCCCAAAGCTGCGGCTCCGGGGATTCGGGACTCAGCGAAGAGGAGCTGCATGCCCTGAAAGTAGCGGCAGAAGATGTCCCGGCCTTTTCGGCGGACTCTGCCTATCAGTACATCGCCCAGCAGGTGGCCTTCGGGCCGCGGGTGCCGATGACGGAAGGGCATGCCCGCACCCGCGACTGGATCATCGCCACCTTAGAAGGTTTCGGCCTGCAGGTGCAGCGCCAGGATTTTCAGGCAGAAACGCATGATGGACTCACCTGGGACCTGACGAATATCATCGCCAAGCACAATCCCGAAGCGAAAAAACGGATATTGCTGGCTGCCCACTGGGACACGCGACGCGTCGCCGATAAAGACAGCGAGCGCATGGATGAGCCCATCGACGGGGCAAATGACGGAGGCAGTGGTGTGGGTATCCTGATGGAAATCGCACGCGTCCTCAGCACCGCCGAGCGACAGCCTGAGGTAGGGATCGACTTTATCTTCTTCGATGGAGAGGATGATGGCGAACCCGAAGGCTCCCGCCTGCGCTCCAACCGTGTTTTCTGGTGCTTAGGCTCCCAGCACTGGGCAAAGAACCCGCATGAACCAGGCTACACCGCCTTTTATGGCATATTATTAGACATGGTCGCAGCACGTGGCGCCCGTTTTTACCGCGAGGGACACAGCATGCAGTACGCAAAAAATATTGTGACCAAAGTCTGGAACCATGCCCATGCCCTGGGTTTCAGTGACTACTTCATTTTGCGCGATGCGCCTCCCATCACCGACGACCACCTGTACGTGAATCAGGCCGGCATACCGATGATCGACATCGTGGAATTTTCCCCCGACTTCGGTTTTGGCAGTTATCACCACACCCATGCCGATAATATGGACCTGATCGATAAGCGCACCATCCGTGCCGTGGGCGAGACCGTTTTATTTACGCTTTATCAAGAATAGCCATGAAAAAAAGCCATCAAGTGACCATGAAAGAGATTGCGAAGAAATTGCAGGTCTCTGTTTCTACTGTTTCGCGCGCGCTGAAGGACTCCCCGGAGCTGCACCCTGAGACAAAGCAGAAAATCGTGGCGATGGCGAAGGAGATGAATTATCAGCCGAATTTGCTGGCGCAAAGTTTACGGAGCTCGCGGAGCAAAGTACTCGGCGTCATCGTCCCCGAGCTGACCTCTCACTTTTTTTCCAGTAATATTTCGGGCATTCAGGATACCGCCTACAAGCGGGGCTATAACATCATGATCTGCCAGTCAAACGAGCGCTACGACATGGAGGTAGCAAATGTCAAGACACTGGTTTCCAGTCAGGTAGACGGCTTGCTGATTTCACTCAGCCGAGAGACGAAGGAGCTGGGCCACCTGCAGGAGCTGTACGACCGGCAGTACCCTTTTGTGCTTTTCGACCGTGTTTCCGAGGAGCTCCCCGTCACTCAGGTAATCGTGGACGATGCTGGCGGCGCCTATGAGGTGGTGAAGCACTTGCTGGAGCAGGGCTGCCGCAAAGTGGTTTTCGTCTCAGGGCCGGAAGAGTTGTACATTTCTAAAAAACGGCGCGAGGGCTACGAAAAGGCTTTGCGCGAGTTCAGCATCCCCCTACAGGAAGACCTGATTTACGTGAGCGACATGACTCCTGCAGGAAGTCGCACATTGGCGGATCAATTGATCGCCCGAAAGGGAGAGTTCGATGGCGTTTTTGCATGATCGATCCCATGGCGGTAGAGATTATGATGCAGTTTAAAGCGGCCGGGCTTCGCGTGCCAGAGGAAGTAGCAGTAGCCGGTTTTACCGATAATCCCACCGCCGCCGTAGTGGAGCCTTCCCTCACGACCGTTTCCCAGCCGGGATACGAGATGGGCGTGCTGGCAGCGGAGTGCTTGCTCGATCAGCTTAGTGGCGACTGGGAAGAGGAGGAAAAACCCAAGCGCCACGTTCTGCAAGCTTCTCTCGTAGAGAGAAAGTCCTCACAAAAACGTGGCGCTTCTTAAAAAGATTTGGAGCAGCAGCCTTTCCTGGCTACTCGTTCAGCAGCTTAGCCCCGGCGGAAGGTCCAGCCCTCATCCACATCGGGGCCAGCCCACTCGTACCCCTCCGAGGTAAAGGCTTTCAACTCCTCAGGATCTGTAATTCTGTTTTTTATGATGTAATCCGCCATCAGGCCACGCGCTTGCTTGGCGTAGATACCGATGACTTTATAGCTGCCATTTTTAAACTCCTTAAAGGCAGGGGAAATCACCTCAGCCTGCAGATCTGCCTGACTCACCGCTTTAAAATACTCTTGAGAGGCCAGGTTAATGATAGCCCCTTCAGCGACATCCTCATTTAATTTTTTCGCGATCCGCGCGCCCCAAAACTCATATAAGTTCTTGCCATGGCCATTCTCGATACGAATGCCCATTTCCAAGCGGTAAGGCTGGATCAGATCCAGTGGACGCAGCACACCATATAAGCCGGAAAGGATACGCAGGTGGCGCTGCGCAAAGTCAAAGTCCTCTTCAGTATAGTTATCCACATCGATTTTCGTGTACACATCCCCCTTAAAAGCTAGAAGAGCCTGCTTGGCCGTGTCGGGTTCGAAGCGCTTTTGAAAATTCGCATAACGCTCCGCATTAAGCTGCGCGATATTTTCGCTGACACTCATCAACTGACGAATTTCATCTGTCGTCTTTTTTTTTCATGATCTCCACCAACTCGAATGTCTGCGTTTGAAATTCCGGAGTAGTGAAGGTATTGATTTGGCTTTCTGCAAGATCCAGTGTCTTCGATGGAGATAGGAGCACCAACATAGGCAATTAACTATTTTTTTGGTTATCGGATAACGAAAAGTGGCTTTTCGATGCGTTTTTCTACGCCGTCATCTACATTTTTTAATATAATTATCATGATATAAGTTCCCGCAGGCACAAATTCGCCATTCACACGACCGTCCCATACTATTTCTAAGTGAGTAGCTTCGGAACTATTCGTCTTGTATTCATGGAAATGAATCAGCTGGCCCCATCGGTTGTAAATAAACACCTCCACCTCTTGTACATAATTAGAGGTAGCCAGGGTGACCACATTATCCCGCAGCATTCCTTCTCCACGAGGACTTCGTCTTCCCGAGAGGCGCACCGCGTTCGGGGCATTTACCTGCAGCTCACAAACATCGGTCACGTTAAAGCGCACCTCCAGGGTACAGTTGAATGTAGGGACTCCATAGTCTATTTCTAAAGTATACACTCCTTCCATTTGTACCTCATCAAAATCCAGTTCCAGAGGTGCAGCACCGGGCACTGGAGGATCATTAGGACGTACTGTCCGCACGGTATTTCCATCAGGATCGATCCAGCGGAACTCACTGACATTCGGGTCCATCAGATCGATAAAGGAAGGAATCGGTAGGCGCCTTACCGTAGAGGTGGCAAAGCAGAAGCTCACCTCTTCTTCTATCGGCTCACCTACTCGGTTTTCGATCTCAGCATCCACGGCAGTTACGAAACAGCCTTCGGCATCCTGGAAAGAAACGATATAACTGCCTGCCGGCAGGACTTCCACCGCTTGCGCAGATCCTGGAATGGTGCCGCCACTTGCCACAGGCACCGGCACTGTACCCGCCAGACGCACCTCATAACTACCCTCGAAGCCTGCTGGGAATTGGATGATCAAACTACCGTCCTGACCATTCGGACCACAGCGAGCGGGGGTACTCGTCACGATAAAGTTAGGCACATTAATCGCCTGCGAAGCATCCGGTACGATAACGGTCTCATCGAAACTACAATTCAAAGTCAGATCCACTGTCCGAATAGAAAAGGCGCCAGGAGGGAAGCCCGTCAGCTGCAGTACACCTCCTGCAGGATTCGGCACCACACCAAAAGTAGCTGGATTTGAGGCCACATCCACACCATCCAACTCGATACGAATGGGGCGTCCATTTAGCGAGATGACTCCTGGGAAGCCACTAAGATCTAAGCCATCCAGCAAAATCTCCCCCGTGCTGACCCCACATTCTGGTGCCGCTAAGGTTCGGATGTCTAGCTGAGGTGGGGGTAAAACTGTAAAAGGTTGCTCTAATGTAACTATACATTTCGGAGCAGTAGCAGGGTTTGAAGATCTCGCTAAACTGTCTAACATCTCAAATTGCATGATATAATCGCCAGGGGGGAGCCGATTTGGACCAGCTTGAATAGTAGCTGAATTTACATTAGCAATTTCAATCAGTGGTGCACCTAAGGTGGAGGAAGCTGGGAACACTCGAAATATGCCCCTATCAGGTATAGGAGAAACCCCAGGGCCTGCACCCTCAAAAGGAAAAGCAATTAATTCTCCATCATGACAAATAACACCTGATTGAGTTGCAACCCAAGCTCTCTTGGCGCTCCTATAAAAATCTGAACCTCCACTGGTGGACAGGTATCAATACCATTTCTTTTTAATGCCGCAGCCGTGACAGTAAAAATTTCCCCTACTGTTGGATTTATAAAATCCTCAGGAAATCTAATGGGTAAAATATTTCCTGTCCCTAATTGTAACCCTGCGGAATTACTCCAAACGATATCAAAATCATCTGGATTGGCAAATCGATCATCGATAGCTTTTAGTTCCAATACGTTCTCACCTGGGCAAAAGAATAATTCATCCGGAAGAATAAATGGAGGTCCAAGCACGCGAACCCTATGCTCAAGAGGCGGAAAGATAAACTCACATCGTTTGACAAAAAGGGTTATCGAATAGTCTCCAGGTTCATCAAAAGTAAATAAAAAGCTATTAGGATTCGCCATGTCTTCAACCGGCGGCACCTGTATAGTGGAAACTTGCCCCCTAAACGTCTTCTGACACGCCACCGAAGAAGTGTATCAATAGGCTCCAAAATAGCATCTAATCTGAGACTGGCACTTCCTTTAACTGGAATAGATCCAGCAACAATATTTGCTAAACAAATTTCATTTTCCCCATCCAAACCCGGATCCTGAGCACCACTTCCACTAGCCTCTGCTCGATACCGCGGCAAGCTATTCCCCAAGCGTCCACCATTCGAAAAAAGGAAGAAAATCAGGAGTAAATAAACTCGGAATATCACTAAACCGCCCCTCATTCAAAATACCTATAGCACCATCCCCAGGCTCCCCTACTAAAAGCAAGTTGAGCGGCCCCGGAGAGCGCTGTATCGCCCGAAAATTCCCCCTCTCTATCTCATTCTTCGAGGCCAAAACAGCATCCGAAAAGGCAGCCACGCCTACGGCATTCGTCAGGTCTGCAATAAAGGAAGGAGGCGTCACCGTTTCGGGATCCGACACATCCTGATCCTCCAGCGTAAATTCTATTATATCTCCTTCCAGCGTAAGGTATAAACGATCTTCCGTGGCAGAAAACTCTATACCAAATACCTCTCCTGCTAACTGAAACGTACTCACCAGCTCTAATGCATCCCCTACACACGCAGCACCTCTACCGTACTCTGCATCTCTCCCGGGTTATCTGGATCTGGATACGAATACGCCGAACCCAGCAGGCCGCCTCCTAAGCTAAACTGCATCACACCGGGAATTTCCTGATCACCGGGCGTAAAATCTCCCTGACCTGCTCGATCTGCGATGGATATACCATTATTATCGATAACGTACAGACGATAGTTCGTCGTCCCCATCTCCTTAAAGGCAACCAAATTTCGCCCCCACCTAGGTGAACTGCACTCTGCTGGGTGCCTGGCTGGAAAAGCAAATTATTCGCACTGATCACATTGCCGGCCACGGCAGGACTAGCGAAAGGTCCTCCCCTCCTCAAATCTACAATATGAAAAAGCACTTGATTCGGAGCATTTACCGTAGGAGTAAACAGATAAAACAGGGTATTCGTCTCCTGTAAAGCAGGATCCGGATAAGGAACGATAATGACACCCTGCCGAGCTCGGGCGTCACCGCCCAATGTGGTAGCTCCCGCTCCAGTACCTAAGCCCATAGGGTCTAAAACGGTAGGGTCTAGCAGCAAAGGGGTATGCGTAAAATCCCAAACCGTCTCTCCATCAGTGTAGAAAATCACATTCCCTGATATGTCGTAAAAGACATCCACTGCATCTGGCAGGTTATTCGGAAATATACGCTGAGTGATTTGTGCCGGAAACACATCGTCTAACTCTGGCGCATCTAAAGGCCGCGGAGAGCCCGGAACTGTAGGAAAAAGAGGATAATCATTAAAGTCAATTCCCGCTCCATCACCGAAAAACCAACGCCCATTTCTTCCAGTGGGAAGTACTCCTCCATCCGAATTATCCACCACGCGTAGGGTAACTTCGGCGATGCCGTAGCATTGCCCCATTCCCCCAGCTTCGCGCACCAATACATAATAGGTTCCCGGTTCACAGACGAACGCATCAGGAGAATTAGTCCAGCCACGCTCGGGAAAAGCCGACCAGAAATATTCAAAACCAGGCCCCGGAGCGCTGCCATTGATTTGCATACCATCCGCCAGATTTGTCCCCCCTCCCGTAGCCGGGTTGGATGGATCCGTACAGGGACAAACGATGTCTGGATCCAGCTGTAACTCCACCTCAGGTCCGGCATTTCCAAAGGTCAAACTTACCGATTCTGTCACTTCCGTACCATCCGCGAAGGTCACCGTCACACTTACGCTATTCACGCCGCCAGGCACCACGAGATGCTCCACATCCTCTATCGTTTCCGAATTGCCTTCTGCATCTGTATAGGTCCACTCGAAGGCAGTCGCCTGCAGTCCTAAGGGTAAAATTTTAGTTACCAAGGCACCGGGCTATCTGGACATAAATTACCCGGAGGCGCGATAATCTGCACCGTAGGCGTAAACGTCACCGTCGTAGAGAAAGTCGGAAACATCCGCGCACAGAAGTCGATCCCCGGAAAGCGATCCACCTCCCAGATAAAATCAGCCTGAAGCGGCTCCTCTGGATTTTCTAACTCTGCGATTTTTACCCGACCGCTGCCCGGAATTTCATACAATACATACAAGCGCCCATTAGGTCCTACGCGAATATCAAGAATAGCTTCGGGACCAGGCGTTACATCCCCGATAGGTACTGTACTCCACGATCCTCCTCCTAAAGAAAGGCGATGCAGCGTTCCCTGACCCGTGGTCGGATTGGTCACGGACACAAATAAGAAATCTCCATCTGCACTAAACGTCATCCCGCCCACTTCTCCTGCTCCCGGGGAGGCTACTGCGCGTGCATTCGATAGCTGCCCCGTAGCTGGATCAAAGTCGATAAGCGTCAGCTGATTGTTTGCGTCCACCACAATCACCTGATTAGTCTCTTCATTAAAGCGAATCTGCACAGGTGCATTCGCTAAGGGCAGGGTCTCCTCCGTCCAAGAAGCTGGTGTAGCGCCTTGAATATCCAAGGCCACTAAGTTGCCCCCACTATAATAAAATAGAAAAGAGCCATTATCCACATTAGGATTGTCGATCAACTTAATCGCAGGCCCCACTCCGGAACGAAAATTATTATCTTGAGCACCTACAGCTGCCACGTCATTATTAGTCACCCCAACCTGCTGCAGCCCTAAATCTCCCGACTGAGTAATGTAAAAAATAAAATAGCTATCCGGAATAGCTGGATCCACATCGAATTCCCCCACAGCGATGGCTACTGCCTGTAAATTACCAGTGGCTCCACCTAAATTAACGGCCCCTCCTATTAAACTATGGTTGCCATCATAAACAAAACCTCCGTTGGTATAAAAAAGGAGGTTTCCCGTGGCTTGATTGATGGCCGTCGCAACTGTATTTGGTCCCAAAACCTGTCGACCGGCCACCGTATTCGGCCCTAAAGGCACGGCCGATACCGCATCATTCGCCCCAAAACTAAGGAAGGCTCTTCCCGGCTCACAGTCACCGAAGAGCCAGATATTCCGGTTAACCCCTTGGCCCTGGGCCAAAAATGGAAGGCTCATAAACAGAAGCAGGGCCCAAAAGGCCCTCTCAAAAGCATGGTGCAGACTTCTGTAGGTGTGTTTCATAATTTCGTAAACACTTGTATAACAAGTTAAGCGCTTAATCGTTAGATTGCATATACAATAAACGCATAAGCCGGTGCAAAGGTCTTACTATCCCTTCTTTTTTTTTCTCATGTGCTGCGCCTTTGGCGTACGCCAAACCTATGCACAAGACCCACAATATAGTCAATATTATGCAGCTCCTCTCTTTTTAAACCCCGCTTTTACCGGGGCGGAGCAGGTGACGCGGATTGGGTTCAACTACCGCAACCAGTGGCCTGGGCTTGATGCCTCCTTTACCACCTTTTCTGCCTATATCGACGGCTATCTCGACGACTATAACAGTGGCATCGGGCTGATGTTTATGCAAGATACGGAAGGTTTCGTAAATCTCCGCAGCACCTCCGTGGGAGCCTTTTATGCCTATGAACTTCGCCTAGGGGAAGGCATGTACTTCCGCCCCGCGCCTCCGCCACCTTCGTGCAGCGGGACATTGGCTTCTTTAATAATCTCGTTTTCTCCAACCAGTTTAACCCTGACACACCACTTGACCCGAGCACGAACTTGCCCGATAATGGACTGGATGGCATCGTCGAGCCCGTAAATTTCTTTACCCTCGGCCTGGGCGGACTCTTTTACACCGAGCGCTTCTGGGCGGGATATCCATGCACCACCTGAATACCCCGAACCAAAGCTTCCTGAATGATACCCCTGGGGATTTCGCGAATCTTCCCCGACGCATCTCCCTACATGCAGGCTATAAAATCCCCCTTCGCATTAATAATTACCGGAGAGATTTTACCCACATGCAGAAGGAGTATTACATCGTTCCCACCATCCACTACCAAACCCAAGGCCCCTTCGAGCAACTGGACCTGGGCACCTATGCCTACCTGGAACCCCTCACGATCGGGGTTTGGTACCGCGGACTGCCTTTTCGCCCCGTTCAGCAACAATCCAACCGCGACGCTGTTGTGATGATGGTGGGAGTGAACTTACCCAGTGGTTTTAGCTTCGGCTACAGCTTCGACTACACCGTTTCGCGCCTTGGCATACAGACAGGCGGAGCACATGAAATAAGCGTGTCGCTACTGCTGGGCGACCGAAATGTGCCACGAAAGAAGGGCAAAGAAACCATCCTCCCCTGCCCACGTTTTTAACCGTCACACATGGATGAAGAGATTTTACGCTACGTACTCCTCGGAGTGCTCAGCTTGCTATTCGCGGGAAATAAATTCCTAAACTACCTGAACATCACCCGAGAGGTGCCCGCCGTGCCCGAGACCCTTCAGCAATATGTGGATCGCGCGAAACTGCTGCAGGCCAAAGCCTATCAAAAGGCGCTCTACCGCTTCGGATGGCTGTCGAGCACCTTCACCTTTGTGCTCACCTTTCTGCTGATCGCCAGTGGGGGCTTCGGCCTGCTCGACAGCTGGATCGGCACCTGGGGGCTCCACCCCATCGTGCACGCTGTCCTTTTTCTGGGCATCCTTTTTATCGGATCGGACCTGCTCTCCCTGCCCTTCGACTACTACCGAAATTTCGTCATCGAAGAGCGTTTTGGCTTCAACACGAGTACGCCGAAACTATTTTTCACCGACGCGCTGAAGGGCTATGCGCTCTCCATCATCGTGGGAGGAGCCCTGCTGAGTGCCCTCTTTTACTTCATCCACGCAGCTGGCCCCGGCTTTTGGTGGCAGTTTTGGATCCTTGCCACCCTATTTATGCTGGGGGTGAACACCGTCTACACCTCCTGGATCCTTCCCCTCTTTAACTCCCTGAGCCCACTTCCGGAAGGGGAGCTGCGCGAGCAGATTTTGCGCTACGCGCAAAAGGTAAATTTCTCCATAGAAAACATTTTCGTTATGGACGGTAGCCGCCGCAGTAAAAAGGCCAATGCCTTCTTTTCGGGCTTTGGAAAGCGTAAAAAAGTGATCCTCTACGACACCCTGATCGCTCAGCACCCACCGCACGAGGTCGTGGCCGTGCTCGCCCATGAAGTCGGGCATTATAAAAAACGACATATTCTTTGGCAGATGGCCCTTAGCATCGCGCAGACCGGACTGGTGCTGGCCATCCTCGGCCAGGTAATCTACAGCGAATCCATGAGCCTCGCACTCGGCGGAACAGCCACCTCCGTGCAGCTGAATATCATCGGTTTTACCATGCTTTTTTCGCCCCTTTCGGGAGTGATCGGCGTGGCCCAAAAAATCCTGAGTCGCCGGTTTGAATTTCAAGCCGATGCCTATGCGAAAGACACCTTTGCAGGAGAACCTTTGGCGGAAGCCTAAAGACCCTCTCCGCGAATACCCTCACCCAGCTCAACCCCCACCCCTGGTACGTGTGGATGCACTACTCTCACCCCCCTCTGCTTGCCCGATTAGAGGCCTTAGAGGGATGAAATGAAACAGCCTTCAGGTCCAACCTGCATTTTTATTTACTCGAAATACTTTTTCAGTAGCACATAACCATGCGCTCCAAATAAAATCAGTCAAAAGCTGTACAAATCATTAAAAACAAAACTTTATTTTTCCATTACACCTTAGACATATATAATTTTATTGTCTCGGAAATAAATATAGCATTTTTCTATAAAACCTATACGGAAATTGCATACAATTTACTTTATTTGCAGTCTTATCCTTTAAACCAAATAAGACCATATGAAAAAAGTTTACCTTCTACTTATTATTCTCCTCAGCTGCGGGAGTCTAGCAGAATCATTCGCGCAGACACGCATCATTAAAGGACAGATCCTATCAGAGGAAGATGGCGGAGAACCGCTTCCTGGCGCCTCCGTCCTGGTAAAAGGAACCGGCATCGGCACCACCACGGACCTGGATGGACGCTTCACCTTAGAGGTACCTGCAGGCCGAAATACACTCACCGTTTCCTTTATCGGATTCCGCTCCAGGGACATTGCCATCACGAATCAAAGTGAGATAACCGTGCGCATGGAGAGCGATGATGCCGCCCTCGGAGAGGTGATCGTGACCGGTACGCGCGTTGGCGCCCGCTCCCGCATCGACTCCCCCGTGCCCGTGGACATCATCCCGGTTAGCGAGGTGATCGACGCCCTCGGGCAGGTGGACCTAAACCAAATTTTGACCTACATCGCCCCATCCTTTCAGTCCTCCCGCCAGACCATTTCGGATGGTACGGACCACATGGATCCAGCACAGCTGCGCGGCCTCGGCCCGGATCAGGTCCTGGTGCTAGTGAATGGAAAGCGACGCCACCAGTCCTCGCTGGTAAACGTAAACGGAACAGTGAACCGCGGAACAGTGGGCACCGACCTGAATGCCATCCCCGCCTTTGCGGTAGAAAAAATCGAGATTTTACGGGATGGGGCTGCCGCCCAATACGGCTCTGATGCCATCGCTGGCGTTATTAACATCGTCTTGAAAAAAGACAAAGGCCTTTCTGGTAACATCGCCACAGGTACCCACCTCACACGCTTCGCACGGGATTTTGCCATTAATAATGGAGAAGATGCAGATGCCTTCATTTCCGATGGCGCCATGGTCAGCGGGGTCCTAAATTATGGTTTGCCTGTCGGCAAAGACGGTTTCCTTAACCTGACCGGGGAATATACCCGCCGTGATTTCACCTCCCGCGCAGGCACCTTCACGGGGGCCATCTTCCCTCCTGTAAATGGGGTAAATGTGGACGAAGAAATCCTCCAGGAGCGCGGCCTTACCCGCCAGGATTTTGATATGCGCATCGGAAACTCCGCGATTAACTCAGGCGGTATCGCCGCCAACTTTGAGCTACCGCTCAATGAAAAAATCACCCTCTACTCCTTCGGTAACTGGAATAACAAGCGAGGAAATGCAGCTGGCTTCTACCGCTACCCAAGTGCCATCCCCGCAGCCGCACGCGCTAACGTGCTGAATGTCTACCCGAATGGCTTCCTGCCTGAAATCAATACCAACATCACCGACATCGCCAATACCCTCGGAATTCGGGGAACGATGGGAGAATGGCGCTTTGATCTAAGCAATACCTACGGCCAAAATATCTTCGATTTCGAGATCAGTAACTCGGTCAACTACACGCAAGCTGTGGACGTAGCAAATTTCCAAAAACGCTTCGACTCCGGAGGCTTGAACTTCCTGCAGAACCTGGTCAACTTCGATGCGGCACGTCGCTACGATGTCTTGGCTGGCCTAAATGTGGCGGCAGGGGCAGAATTCCGAGTGGAGCGCTTTGCCATTCGCGAGGGTGAAGAGGCCTCTTGGCGTAACTTCAACCCAGACGCGGGGGTAGCCGCAGGAGCTCAGGTGTTCCCAGGTTTTGCGCCCAGCACCGCCGGAGCATGGACCCGAAACAATGTCGGCCTCTACGTCGATTTAGAACAAGATTTCTCGAGCCGATTTAATGTAGCGGGAGCCTTACGCTTCGAAAATTATTCTGACTTCGGAAGTGCCCTAATCTATAAATTGGCCTCCCGCTATAAGTTGACAGATGCCATCACCCTTCGTGGCTCTACGAGCACGGGCTTCCGAGCGCCTTCCATGCAGCAGCGCTTCTATTCGCGCGTAAATACCCTCTTTGTGACTTTGCCCGGTCAGGGCCTCGTGCCCGTAGAGAGTGGCACCTTCCGAAATGACAGTGAGCCGGCACGCATCTTAGGAATCCCGGAGCTGCAGCAGGAAACCTCCCGCAGCTTCACCTTAGGAACTACTGTGCAGCTGCTAAACAACTTGGAGCTCACGGTAGACGCCTATCAGATCGACATCGATAACCGCATCATCTTAACGAATAACTTCACAGCGGGAGGCGACCCTGCTTTAGCCGCACAGCTCGATGCTGTGAATGCGAATACCGCGAATTTCTTTACGAATGCCATCGACACCCGTGCGCGTGGGATAGAAGGTGTATTGACCTATAAAAAATTCTTCTCGAACCGCTCGAAATTAGACCTGATGCTGGCGGGAACCTTTATCGATAATAAAGTGCGCAGAGATGAAAATGGGGATATTATCGTGCGTGCATCCCCGATCTTGGAGGCGACTGGACAGCTCGGCAACTACTTCAATCGTGAGGATCAAAGCCGCGTAGAGGTAGCGAATCCACGAAATAAGATTTCGGCTATGGCTAACTATAACATCGGGGATTTTTCCATCATGCTTCGTGTGGTACATTTCGGAGAAGTGGTCTTTTTAGATCCTACTATGGGCACGGACCCGAGCGCATTCCCGATTAATACCTTTACCGGGCAGCGTGAAAGTCTGGACCAGACATTCTCTCCGATGACCGTCACAGACCTTACCTTCAGCTACCGTTTTAATGATAATTTCCGCATCAACATCGGGGCGAACAACCTCTTCGATGTGTATCCAGACGTGCACGCGCATAGTGGCAACTTCAGCCAGGGCCGTTTTGTGTATTCCCGACGCGTGCAGCAGGCAGGCTTTAACGGCCGTTTTGTCTTCGCGCGATTAAACTTCGTCTTCTAAGCACAGACAGTCGAAGGTCTTAACGTAAAGCGCCCTTTAGCTTACAAAAAGTGTCGGTTTGACCTGCTTTAAAAAAGCCATCGGGGCATCGCTGCTGGAACAGTTCCTGAGCAGCTAAGCATCTTTCAGCCACTATCTCCAAGCGGGGTAGTGGCTTTTTTCTCATAGCCCCCCGCCCACTGGGACATAAAATAAACGATACTCCCTATTTCTTTTAGCTCAGGAAGTTTTCGGAAAGGTTTTTGCGCTGGTAAGCGCAAAACAAATGTATCACTTTAAACCACAACGTCATGAAAATCAAAATGATCGCTTTAATGCTTGGACTTTTCTTGAGTCTGGGCGCTACATGCAGGCACAAGCGCAAGCGAAAACGGTTAAGGGAGTCGTCGTCGCAGGAGATGAGGAACAAAACCCCATTGTGGGCGCCGCCCTAGTGGTGAAGGGCACCACGAAAGGCACTACCACCGGCAGAGACGGTAGCTTCACCTTAGAAATTCCTGCTGGCTTCGATGTCATCACGGTCTCTTATGTCGGCTTTATTAGCAAAGACGTAAAGGTGGAAGATGACCTGGAAATGATCATCCGCCTAGAGCCAGAACCACCGAAACGCAAGAAAAAAAAGTAGGCTTTCTGATGGTTAATGGTTAAGAGTTTACCGAGCAATCCAAAATCTTAAGTTCCGAAGTGTGTTTTGGAAGATGGGCTTAGGATGATACTACTGGGCGCTGCTATCGCTTGTCTAGTATCCGACTGGTTTAGGTCCCTATTCTTCGGACTTTATTATTTTTGATATGGCTTAATCGCTTCCTTTTATACGATATTTACCATCAGCAGGAAACGACCGAAGGTGACCTTTGCACCGAAGACGTATGATTAGAAGTGTTGGCCCATCGGTTTGATTGGGCCACTCACTTCTTCATAGGGCAAATTTGCCCCCTCGATGAGGGTCAAATTTGTGCAGGAGACTTCCCTCAGGCTCCCGTTACCCGATATATTTTGGTAGGGTATCTTAAGCTTAACGTTAACCTTATTTTTCTCTTTTTTTATCATTTCGATCTTTCCTTTGTTCCAAAGCTCCCAACATTTCATAAAAGGTCAATACTTAAGGAGATTACCTGGTTTTGGTCAAACCTCCGATCCCTATCGGTACCAAAGAAGCCAGATTCCACCAAGTGGTCTTCAGAATATATTGTTTACGCGTGTTATGTAATTTATATGTATGTTTTATATTTACGAAAATTACATAAATCATGGCCACTATCACTACTTCACTCCCCGACGAGCTCGTGCAAAGACTAGCTGAGCATGCAAAAACCTTGGGCCTGCCCAAAAACAAACTGATAGAAAAAGCGCTGAGTCTCTATCTGGATCATCTCAAAAGGGCTGCTTATGTAACATCCTATAAAGCTGCCGGAAAGGATCGTGATATGCTGTCCTTAGCAGAAGAAGGTATGGAGGAATATTTGAAGCAATTGGAAGATGAGACAAGGTGAGATTTGGTATGCAGACTTGAATCCTGTGAAAGGTTCTGCGCAAGCTGGGTTTAGACCTGTCGTCATCATTAGCGGCAATATGCTAAACAAATACCTCAATGTAGTCATTACCGTGCCATTGACTACAAAAATCAAACATTACCAGGCAACCCAATCCTACAGCCCAACAACACAAACAACCTAAAAGCTACTTCCGAAATGATGGTGTTCCATATCCGCTCTATATCTAAGGAGCGTTGGTAGAAAAGATTGGAGAGATCTCCGAAGAGGAAGTTATGCGGACATTAGAGACTTTGCAGGATATTACTACGCTACACTGATAAGCAAGATACTCCCCAGAATTCGGACCGCATGCTAAGCAGCAGGAGTTTTTAGGGAAGTCTGCTAAGGTTTTTACGGATGGTAAGGAGAAAAAGTCTGAAGAAGTAGACGTAGAGAAGCCGTATGCGATCATAGGGCAGCTCATCCCTCCTTTCCTAAAAAATGAAGGAATTACCAGTGAAAAATAGCGTGTATTGCGGATAATCGACCTTAGTCAGCGGTCTTCAGTCAGCAAGTATAAATCGATTAATCATTAACCATTAATAATTAACAATTAACAATTGAAAAAAAATCCCCCACAAGATTCGAGCGCTTAAAGGCCAAACCCTGCGGGGGAAAGAAATACCATTTCTTTTAAAGATTACGGCAACAAGGCCTCCACACCGGGAAGCACCTTGCCCTCCATGTGCTCCAACAAAGCACCGCCGCCCGTAGAAACGAAGGATACCTTATCGCCAAAACCAAACTTATTCACTGCAGCAGCAGAATCACCACCACCGATAAGCGAGAAAGCCCCGCCCGCAGTGGCCTCCGCGATCGCCTCCGCCATGCTCACCGTACCATGAACGAAAGAAGACATCTCAAAAACGCCCATCGGACCATTCCATAAAATCGTCTTGGAGGCTTTGATCACTTCAGCAAACTCCTTACGCGTCTCTGGCCCAATATCTAAGCCCATCATGTCCGCAGGAATCTCTCCCGCAGCCGCTAAACCCTGCTCTGCATCATTTGCAAAAGCCTTCGACGTCACCGTATCGACAGGTAAATACAACTTCACCCCCTTGGCCTTCGCCTTTTCCATCAATTCTTTTACATAGTCCAGCTTCTCCTCCTCACAGAGAGAATTGCCAATCTGACCACCCATCGCCTTCGAGAAGGTATAGGACATACCGCCACCGATAATCAGATTATCTACCTTATCTAAAAGGCGCTCAATGATCAAAATCTTATCCGAAATCTTAGCTCCTCCCATAATGGCCGTGTACGGACGCTCCGGATTCTCTAGGACCTTATCCGCATTCTCCAGCTCACCCTTCAAAAGGTAGCCAGAAACTTTCGTCGGGAAAAATTCCGCCACGATCGCCGTAGAAGCATGTGCGCGGTGGGCTGTGCCAAAGGCATCATTCACATAAATATCCCCTAAGGAAGCGAGCTTCTTAGCGAACTCCTTATCGCCTTTCGTCTCCTCCTTATAAAAACGTAAATTCTCTAGGAGTAACACTTCGCCAGGCTTCAGAGCCGTGGCCAAAAGACGGGCCTCCTCACCGATACAATCCGGCGCAAAGTGTACCGTCGTGCCTAATACTTTTTGGAGCGCTGGCAAAATATGGCGTAAAGAATAGCGCTCCTCTGGCCCTTCTTTCGGACGGCCCAAGTGGGACATCAAAATCAGGGAACCACCATCCTTTAAAATTTTCTCCATCGTAGGAAGCGCCGCCCGAATACGGGTATCATCCGCCACCTGCTGATGCTCGTCTAAAGGAACATTAAAATCGACACGGATAAGCGCCTTCTTGCCCTTAAAGTCAAGATTGTCTACACTTTTGATTCTTTCGATCATTTTATTGTTGTTTACTAGGTTATGAGAAAAAAACGTTAGCCCTCCTTTTCATCCGCTGCTGCTCGTCTCAGACGATCATTAATCGCCCTGCCCAAGCCTTCTTCTGGCAACAGTTCCGCTAAAATCACATCCACCGGCGCTTCGTCTAACTGACGCATTGCGGAAAAAAGATGGTAGGCAGCTTCCTTGTACACCTTGTCCGGGCTTAAATCATGCTGAAATTCGATATTTTCGAAGGATTTTCCAAAAGTAAGTAAGGCAAAAGATAAATTTTCTTCCTTAGCCTGCTGTATCAACGCAGGCAGCTCCCCCACCCGAAACGGTTTGCGCGGCGCGTAGTGGCTCTTTAACATACCTGGAGATTTTGGATTACTCGAACTGTGCTGCATCAGCACCACAGAAGCTCCCAAAGCCTCTTCGATGGCATCTACTGTCAGGCCTCCTAAACGAAAAACAGTCACCTGATCCCCTTCCATCCCGACGATTGTACTTTCCAGGCCCACATCGGCAGGACCGCCATCTAAGATATAGGGAATGGCTTTGCCAGCTGGGCAAAAACATGCTCTGCACGCGTAGGACTGATATACCCAAAAGGATTCGCAGAAGGAGCTGCCAAAGGAAAAGACAGCCGCCCCAACAGCTCCCGCGTAAGGGGATGTGCAGGAACTCGAATCGCCACCGTATCTAAGCCACTGGTAATCAAATCAGGCACTACCGCCTTCCGAGGCAGCAGTACGGTCAAAGGCCCCGGCCAAAACGTCTCGGCTAAACGCGCTAAAGGTGCCGGAAAGTCCAGCACCAACTCCTTGGCCGCCTCTAGATGAGGCACATGCAGAATCAAAGGATCAAAAGCAGGCCTGTTTTTCACCTCAAAAATCTGTGCAGCAGCGACTGCATCTAGCCCATTGGCCGCCAGGCCGTACACCGTCTCCGTAGGAATCGCTACCAGCTCACCGGCACGTAGCAACTCCTCACAGCGCGCGAGATCAGTCCCGATCTGCGCTTCCATCACTGCTTGCTTCATCACCGCAGAAATCGTCTATCCAAGTTTTCGCCTCGCTAAAACCTAAGCTCAGCGCCATTTTCAGGTTCGCACAGCCTTCCTGCTTTTGACCAAAGGCACTTAGCTGCGTAACCCCCAGCAGGTAATGCGCCGGCCCATTATTCGGATCCAAATTCACGGTCTGCACGAGTGCCTGAATGCCATTCACAGCATCGTTATTGCCTAAAAGTGCTTTGGCACGATTAAAATGTGCTTTGCTATTCTCCGGCGTGGCCTGCAGGGTGAGGTCAAAATTATACACCGCATCCTCATACTCCTCCATACCTAAAAGCGCCAAGCCGGAATTATAATAAATGTCCACCACACCGGGCTCCATGCTGCGCGCTACATTATAATCCCGCAGCGCATCCTTATAGTTCTCCATCTCCAAATGGGCATTGCCGCGATTAAAGAAAGGCTTATAGCTGCTGTTATCCCGTGCGATCGCCTGATCGAAGGCCGAAATAGCCGCCTCATAGCGCTCCTGCTGGAAAAGTGCTGCCCCCTTTACATTATACGCACGGGCATTTTCTGGATTCATTTCGATGATCCGATCGAAATACTCGATCGCTTTCCCATAAGCAGAAATATTCATCTGTTCTAGTCCTGCCTCGAAAAGTTCATCTTCCGAAGGAGAACATGCTGAAAATAATAGGGCAAAAGCCATCAAGAAACCCAATGTTTGATTGACACGATACATAAGAAATGCTTTAAAGGTGCAAAGGTACGGATTATTCCGGGCTTTCGGTAGGCTGCTGCATGCGGTCCACATATTCGGCAGGCACCGGAACCGGCTGCATGGTTTTCATGTCTACACTCACCATAATGGTATGCGCACGCGCAAAAACCTTTTCCTCCCCCTGCGCCGTAAGCCCTAAGATCACCTGCTCCAGCGTAAAGGAAGAACGCCCTACCTGCGTGCAGCGCACATAACAGACGGGCTGATCCAAGACGTGAATAGGCCGGAAAAAGTCGATGTCGATATTGGCGACCACCGAACCGATTTCCAAAATATCCCAGTCACAGACCTTAAAGAGGTACATCGCGCGGGCATGCTCGAAATAATTAAAATAAACCCCATTATTCACGTGCATATAGCCATCGATATCCGAATAGCGCACCTGAAGGGGCAGCGAAAAAGCAAAAGAAGCTTTCACTTCCTCCACAGAAAGTTTTGTTGCCATTAGCGTACAAGTTCTGATTTGCTGGTTTTTTCCAGCATGCGTAAAATAGAGTGATTATGTTTACATAAATCCGGCACGTGGTCAAAGGGAACCCAAGCCAAATCCATACTTTCTTCACTTAACGTAAGCGGCTCATCGATAGATGCTTCTATCAAATAGCGCACATCATAATGGTAATGCTCTGGCACATTCCCCCGCTCTGGAATCACGTGACAGTCTAAATCAAAAATATCGTTGCCGACCAGACGTAAGCTGCTCAAGCCACTCTCCTCCTGCGCCTCTTTCATCGCCACGGCAGCTAAATCCTCCTCACCATCGGCATGCCCGCCCAGCTGCAGCCAGCGACCTAATTTCCGATGATGCGTCAGCAGCGCATGCGTCCGCTTCTTATTGACCACCCAAGCGGAGGCCGTAAAATGCCCCTCCAGCCGCTCGCGAGAGAAAGCCAAAGGATCGTCTAACAAGGCTAAAAAATCGGGCACCCCCGCAGCTTCCTCCTCGAAAGGACTCCGGTATGCGCTTATCTGTGCTCTTAATTCTGCTCTAGCCATACATTTATTTTTCAAATAAGACCTCTATAAAGTCATCAAAGGACCGGGCCTCCTGATACAAATGATCCGAATATACCGTCACCATCAGCTTCAGAAAACTGGGCTTGTCATCTACCGTGATCTTTTCTACGCTGATATTACCGTACAACTGATCGATTTTCTCACTTAAATCCGCCGCACTTAGCGGAGGCTTGAAATAGTATTTTTCCGTTGTTTGTACTTGATTATTAATCTCTCGCATCTTCCGATCTAAGCTTACCTGCCGGTAGCCCATCGCCTTGATTTTGCGCCCCAGCGCAAAGAAAATGTGAGAAAAAGCCTCTGGAGTAAGCGGAGACTCATAGGTAACAGCAAAACCATTTGCATAAGGTGTACGCAGGAGATGAACCTCAGGTTTGCTACTCATCCCGGATGTTTTAAAATGGTAATTCTTCTGAATCAAATCCATATAATAGGCACCCTCTTCTCCATCGAGCCATTCTTCTAAGGCCGCCTGCTGCCCCTCACTGCGCGTAAAGTTCTCCTTCACGTTTAAAGGCTGCTTTTTAGGGAATAACTTGCCGAATAAGTCGTCTATAAATGATCCTGCCATGCTTATGCTTTTAGCTGATACGCGTCGAGCCCGACACGCTGCACTACCTCTTCCTCCTCTAACTGCCGCAGAAGCTGTAACACCCAGGCTCGGGAGTTAAACTTGCTTTTGTTAACAGCTCCTCTAAAGCTAACGTTCCACCTTCCTGTAAAGTTGCCAGCAATGCCTCGCGCGCCGCTACCCCTTCCTGCTTGACCTGCCGCTTTTTTCGCAGGCAAACATCACAAACACCACAGCCTACCCGCGTCTCCTCTCCGAAGTACTCCGAAATAAAATTGGCCCGACACATGTCCTCCTGCTCACAATACCGAATCATGGCCTGCGCTTTTTCCCGCACCAACTCCCGCCGCTGTCGGATCCTTTCGGCCTGCAGCGGAAGCTTGCCCGCATCATAGCGCGCCGTCAGAAAGGTAATCTGAGGACTGTCCTTGCGCGGATTATAATCGATAATCCCCTTATTCGCTAAGGACTCGAGCTGCTCCCTCAGAGCCTTCGGGCTGACGCCCAAAGCAGCCGCCAAGCGCTCCTCATGGAAGTTAATATAATCCACAAACAACTCCCCCCCGTAAAAGCGTAGCAGCAACTTGATCAACGCATCCAAGCGCTCATGACGCACCTGAAACTCATACAGCTGCCCATGATCCACTAAAAAGCGCAAACTGGGCGAGGCGTAAAAGCTCTCGTTCATCAAGATAAAGCCTTCCTCCTGCAGCACACGAATCGCATGGTAACACTGTAAGGGTTCCAATCCATAGGTGTCCGAAAAGGTCTGAATGTTAAAATCGTAATGCACCAAAAGCGAACTGCCTACCGCTATCCGGTAGTAATTCGCAAGGGACTGGTACACCTTGCGGATATAGCTGATTTCCGGATAGGTCTGATCGGCACGCTCTGCCAGCGTTTTCAGGTCATTCGCGTGCACCAATAACACCCCATACGCCAAGAGCTCATCGCGTCCCGCTCGACCAGCTTCCTGATAATAATTCTCCAAGTTCTCGGGCAGGTCCAGATGAATCACCACCCGCACATCTCCCTTATCGATTCCCATCCCGAAAGCATTGGTAGAAACCATCACCCGCACATCGCCACGCTTCCACGCCTCCTGCCTCCGACCACGCTCCTCACCATCCAGGCCAGCGTGATAGAAGGTGGCGGAGACCCCAAGCCGCTGCAGATGCTCGGCGATATCCCGTGTTCCTCTACGATTTCGTAAATAGATAATAGCAGAACCTGGCACCCGCGCTAAAATCTCCAGCGCCTTTTCTACTTTGTTCTCGACATGCCGCACACTATAAGATAAGTTCTTACGCGAAAAAGACTTCACGAAGACCCTCGGATTTTCCAGTGCCAGCTTCTCTATAATGTCCTCACGCACCTTCAGGGTAGCAGAGGCCGTCAGCGCTATGCAGGGCACCCCGGGATGAAGTGGACGGATCGCAGCGATTTCTAAATAAGGCGGGCGAAAATCATAGCCCCACTGCGAGATACAGTGCGACTCATCGATGGCCAGCAAGCCCACCTTCATCTGCTGATACCGCGCCAGAAAGAGGTCCGACTTCAGACGCTCCGGAGAAACATATAGAAACTTGTACCCCCCATAAATACAATTATCCAAGGTCACATCGATCTCCTGCTTGCTCATCCCCGAATAAATGGCCGCCGCCTTGATCCCGCGCTTCTTCAGATTATCCACCTGATCCTTCATCAGCGCCACCAGCGGGCTGACCACCAAGCAAATCCCCTCCTTTGCCAGCGCGGGCACCTGAAAACAGATCGACTTACCCCCACCCGTGGGCAAAAGCGCCAGCACATCCGAGCCTTCCAGCACCGAACAGACAATATCCAGCTGCCCAGGTCGAAAATCCTGGTAACCAAATGTATCCCGTAGCACCTGCAAGGCCTGACTTTTATATGCCGACATCTCGATTCGTTTATTTGCCTACCAAAGCGGCTTTTCCTTCGCCAAAAATGCGGCTATCCCTTTCTTACAATCCTCCGTGCCACGCGCATGGGCATTTACCTCCGCCGCATGCTGTAAGGCCTCCCCTATCGGCAAATGCTGCACCTCCGCCAGCATCTTCTTGGTCAGCGCCATGGCCGTACCGGAATTTTGACTAATGAGCAGCTGCGCAAAAGACTCCACTCTCTCCATCAACTCCTCCGCAGGAACCACCTCACCGATCATTCCGACCGCCTGAGCAGCATGCGCATCGATTAATTCTGCCCCTAACAGCAATTTGCGCGCAGCGCCTTCCCCGATCTTTTTCACTAAAAAGACCATCACAATCGCAGGCACAAAACCAATGCGCACTTCCGTATAACCAAACAAGGCCTCAGGAACAGCAAAGGAGAAGTCGCAGACCGCAGCCAAGCCGCATCCTCCTGCCAGAGCATGCCCCTGAACAGCCGCGATAATCACCTTAGGATAGGTATAGATGCGCTCGAAAAGTGCCTTCAGCAAAGCACTATCCGCTAAATTCTCCTCATAGGTATTGGTCTGCATCTGCTGCAGAGAAGCTAAATCCGCCCCGGAACAGAAGGCCTTGCCCGCAGCGCGTAGCACGATGACCTTGGCCTCCGCTTCCTCCTCACAGAGCGTGAGCGCCTGGTCGATGGCCTGCACCATTTCGGCATTTAAGGCATTGCGTTTCTCTGGTCGGTTTAAGGTGATAAATCCGATACGATCTCTAATCTCTACCTGTACGATAGCGTCTTTCATAACTCTTTCACGATTAAATTTGGGCTTAAGCCCTGAAATTACGATTTTTTTCCCTCTTCCTACCTGCTCCTGCTAGCCCCAAGCAGAATTTAAGGTAATTTTTCGTCCCGCTGAACGTGTCCTTGTGCCTCCTCTGGTTTTTCTAATGGTTTCAGTTGCCCGCTGGGCAAAAGGCTGTACAGCTGCCCCTCCCGCTCTAAGAGCTGCCCCCTTGCCACAGGGAAAGCCTGCCGCACCAGCCAAGGATGCACAGCAAAGCGCTGCTCCTCAGCAGGAAGCGCCCACGCATACAACCAAAAGCGCCCTTGCTGCCAGTAGCCCCAAGCTTCACCCTCACGCACCTGCCAGCGCTGCTCCTGCAGGCTTTCCGACACAGGGCGCTCCCGGGTACGCAGTAGCAGATCGAGGCACTGGCCTACAGGCCACAGGAAAGCCACAAAGCAAGCAAGAAGCACACTACGCTTCCGTAACTTCCCGAGCAGCTGCAGGATCAGCAGCAGCGCCCCCACATACAAGACCTGCTGAAGCGGGCTTAAAAAGAGATGGTCCAGCTGAGCATAAGGCAAAGCCTCAATCTGAAACACCATATAATTAAACAACTGAATCACCCGCTGGAGCACATAGGCCAAGAGTTTTGCCAAGCCCTCCCACCAAGAAAAAAGCAGTAAAGGCAGGCCCAAACCCATAATCACAAAGGCCCCCGGGATGACGATGACATTGGTCAACAGGAAGTACGTTGGAAAAACATGAAAATAGGCCGCCGTAAGCGGGTAAGTACCGATCTGCGCGGCCACACTCACGCAGGTCAACTCCCACAGCGGGCGCAAGTAAGCGGGCGGCGCTGCCCATAACCGCGTCAGAAGCGGCTGTACATAGAGAATCCCCAAAACCGCCGCATACGATAGCTGAAAGCCCAGTGAGAACAAGAGCGAAGGCTGCCAAGCCAGCAGCAGCAAGGCGGAAAGAAAGACTGCATGTACCCCTTTTTGGGGCCTACGCCCCACCTTACTGAGTGCCATCAGGCTGAACATCAGCGCCGAACGCTGCACGGAAGGAGAGCCTCCCGTCAGGCCCGCATAGAGCCAGATCAGCCCCACCACAGCGAGTACATAAACGAAACGCCAGCGCTTGGGGACACGCTCCGGCGGGAGCAAAAGGAAGAAAAACCCGTAGACCAAGCCCACATGCAAGCCCGAGACGGCCAGGACATGCATGGCACCAGCCGCTGCATAGGCCGCCGACAGCTCGCGATCCATCGTCCGCTTCTCCCCCAGCAGGAGGCTCGCGCCACCTGTTGGACGAAAATATCTTCCGCCAAGTACCGCTGCAGCGCTGCCTCGAGCCACGCCGATAGCCTTTCCAGCGGAAAAAAACCGCGGCCAGGCAGGCGCCAGAAAGCCTCCGGATAGAGCGCCCCCTCTAGCCCATTATACGTCTGGAAACGCTTATAATCAAAAGCATACGGATTTTCAGCCGCCCGAAACGGACGACGCACACCACGTACCAGCAGCCGATCCCCCGCCTGCAGGAGGCTATCCTTCTCATAGAACAGCAGCTCCTGCACGCTTTTTTGCCAAGGAGCCTCCTCAGAGGGTTTCACGCGCAGCGTCCGCGCCCGATACTCCTTTCTGTACCCCCGATCGAGCACGGAAGAGCGAATTTCCACGATAAACAAGCCCTCGAGCGGCTCCTCCTCCGGTTCCCTTTGCGCCTGGCGCAAAAAATAAGGCCTAAAAGAAGAAAAACCGCAGAAATCCCAACCTGCCGCAGGCGCATACGCCAACGTAGATAAACAGGCGGAAGAAAACTGCTGAAAAGAAGCAAGCAAAGCGGAGCCAATGCCCAAAACAGTGCAATAGGGCTGCTAAACAGCTCCAGGAGGGCATACGGCATGAGCTGCGCCAAGCAGTACCCCCCCAATAGCAGGAGTAAAAGACGAAAAAGGCGAAAAATCCCTTGAGCCATAGAAAAAAAAATCTTCCTCCAAAGGTACAGGAGGAAGATCTTTTAGTCGGGAAATAAACGCTTCTCTCGAATAAAAAGCGATTTATTTCAAAGGAATGTGGATAGGCTACGAGTACTACTCACTTAAAAACGATAGCCCACAGAAAGGCCTGCCTTAAATTCTACAGGAGAAAAACGCTCGTTCGAATCCTCTCCAAAACCTCGTGAGATATTTACGAATGGTCCTACGGCAAATTTATTATCGAACACCCACTTATAGCCAGCCCCTAAACCAAGGAAAAAGCCATTTAGACTCGTGACCTCTAAGGAAGTGCCTTCCACCTCCGTAAAGTCACCAAAACGGTACTTGATAAATGGGAACAAGTAAAAACCGGTTTGGCCATCGTTATCAAAATAAAAGTTGTAGGCCACTAAAATCGAGGTCGCGTTAAAGTTACGGTCACCAGACTGTGTGCGGTACGCAAAACGATCATTGATATGAATTTCCGCCGAAAGCGACTGATCTGGCGCAATAAAGTGCTCATAACCAAGCTCTACAGAACCCAGTAAAATCGTGTTGAGAAAATTAATTTTGGCCTCACCGATCTGGTCTTGGGCCTGTGCTAAGAAGCTACAACTTAAAAAGAGGGCAACTACTGCTACAAATTTTTTCATAGGTCTCGTTTTTTTAATCTTCGGACAAAAATAATTCCATTTTATAATGTTCGATGTCGCATTCTATAAATAAATCCCCTTTGGCTGAAAGCCATGCCGCGCGTAGAGCGACATCGCCGGCAGCTGCGCGTGCATATACAGGCAGAGCGGGCGCTCCGACACCGCTGCGGCCACATCCTGCACCACTGCCGCCACGAGGCACTTCCAGCGCCAGCATTCCGGGCCTCCCGCAGCACCGCAAACCGCTCCAGCTTCACGCCGTTTTCGGTTTTGCGCCAGCGCGCCGTCCCGATCGCCTTCCCCTCCAGCAGGGCCAGAAAATGCCGCGAGCTGTCTTCGAAGGCATCGTACTCCTCCTCAGGAGCCACTTCCTGCTCGATCACGAACACCTTTTCACGAATCTCAAAGGCTCTTTTCAGGTCCTCCGGGCTTTGAATCACCTGAACGGTAACGGGGCTTTGACTGCTGCTGCTCATCTTCTTTATCGTATGCGGCTATAATTGCTTTTACTAACTTGTGGCGAATGACATCCTTTCCACTCAGCCAGACCATGGCGATCCCATCCACGCCCTCTAAAATCCGTACCGCTTCACGTAGGCCAGACTTTTGGCGGCGCGGCAGATCGACCTGGCTCTGATCTCCGGTAATGATGACCTTAGAGTTAGGCCCCATCCGGGTCAAAAACATTTTAATCTGCTCCTCCGTGGTGTTTTGGGCTTCGTCCAGCAGGACAAAGGCGTCATGCAGCGTCCGCCCACGCATGTAAGCCAGAGGCGCGATCTCGATCACGCGCGTTTCCTGGTAATATTTTAACTTCTCCGCCGGCACCATGTCCGAAAGTGCATCGTAAATGGGGCGCAAGTAAGGATCTAATTTTTCTTGTAAGTCACCCGGCAGGAAGCCAGATTTTCACCCGCCTCTACCGCAGGGCGCGTGATGATGATCCGCTTCACCTCCCTGTTTTTCAAGGCTTTCACCGCCATGGCCACAGCGATATACGTTTTCCCCGTACCCGCCGGCCCCAGAGCGAAGACCAAATCATTTTTGGTAACCGCCTCCACGAGCTTCCGCTGATTGGCAGATTTCGGCTTGACCACCAAGCTTTATTGCCATAGACGATAACGTCCTGCTTGGCATTCGGCTCCAGCGGCGTGCCCTCCAGGGTGATATACTGCTGCACCTGATCTGGCGTAATATGTCCGAAGCGGTTAAAGTGCTGCAGGAGCATGTTCACGATATCATTGATACGGATTATTTCAGTAGCTTGCCCCTGAATGCGAATTTCATTTCCGCGGGACACCACCTTACTCTGGGGAAAAGCAGCTGCTATTTGCCTAATGTTCTCATTTCCAGCGCCCAGAAAATCGATAAGGGGGATATTTTCTAATGTGATGACTTTTTCTACCAAGCTATTTTGTTTTGATTTCAAAGGTACCTCTTAAAGGAGAAAGATTTATTTGCTTAAATTTGTTCACAAGGTAGTAAAATTACAAAAAAATTAAAGACTATTCCACATGGCCCTGGTAACGATCACCTCAGATTTTGGATTACAAGACCACTATGTCGCAGCAGTGAAGGCACGCATGCTTCAGGTGAACCCACAGCTGAACATCGTGGACATCAGCCATCAGATCGAAAAGTATAACATGGCCCATGCTGCCTTTGTGCTCCAGCAGGTATATGCCGATTTTCCGAAGGGCACGGTACATGTCATGGCCATGAGCGGCACGAGCCGAGAGAATCAGGCTACGTGGCTGTCAAGCATCGGGACCACCTATTCTTAGGCCCGAATAATGGGGTCTTGAGCCTACTTTTCGAGGAGGAGCCCGGCATTAAGGTGCAGCTGGCAGAGACTCCCGGTACAGGGCGCACCTTCCCCACCCTCGATATTTTAGCTCCCGTGGCGGCGAAGTTAGCCAGTGGTGCGGCGGTACATGATTTTGGTGGGCCTTGGCCCAATGGAAACGCCTGATCCCGCGCCAGTTTAAAGCCAATAGAAAGCAGATCAGCGGCCACGTCATCTACATCGACAGCTATGGGAACTTGATCACCAATATCCCCAAGCAAGTTTTCGACACCTTAAATCCGGGTAGGTTCAGCTTGGAAATCGGGCGCGAGACCTTTCACCGCCTGCACAGCAACTACGAGGAAACCGACTCTGGCGAGTGTTTCGCCTTCTTTAATCACTCCGGCCTCCTGGAGATCGGCATCACCCATGGTTCCGGCGCTGAGCTGCTGGGGCTGAAGTTAGACAGCCCTGTGCGCATCCATTTTGATACCGAATAATTTTTCACCAGTAAACCCCTAACCTTATGCTTATTCGAGTGGTCCGTATGACCTTCCGCCCAGAAGAGGTGGCGGCCTTTCAGGCCAATTTTAACGCCAACAAGGAAAAAATCCGCGCCTTTCCGGGCTGCGCACATTTGGAGCTTTGGCAGGATGCCGACCAGCCCCATATCTTCATGACCTACAGCCACTGGGAGAGTGCGGAGGCCCTGGAATCCTATCGGCATTCCGACCTGTTTAAGAGCGTTTGGGCCGTCACCAAGCCCCTATTTGCGGAAAAAACCTTTGCGTTTAGCGCAAAAAAAATAGAAGAGATCGGCTAAAAGGCTTGCAAGGAAGCGAAAAGCACTGCATATTTGCACACCAATTAGCAGCTGCCCAGATGGCGGAATTGGTAGACGCGTTGGTCTCAAACACCAATGCCTTCGGGCGTGCCGGTTCGACTCCGGCTCTGGGTACCCTTAACCCCTTCAGAAGTAATTTTGAAGGGGTTTTTCTTTTTTTTACTTATCCATAGAAAGCTACTAGCAAATACTATTCAGGCCAAAAGCTCCATTGGAGCCGACTTGACGGCAGCCACTCCCCCATCTTCCGATTTCAATAATTAACGAATTACGTAAAAACACTTCGAGCCCCATAGAGACGGATCCTATGATACCCACTCTACCTCCTCTCGAATCCCGATTTTAAAAATTAGCGATATAAGTAAATGCATCAAGAGCCCCATAGAGACGGATCCTATAATAACCACTCTACCTCCTCTCGAACCCCGATTTAAACAATTATCGAATTACGTAAAAACACTCCGAGCCCCATGGGGGCGGAACTTTTGGTAACCGCGCGGCTTCAGCCCGCGGCACGAAACACGCCCCAAAGCACACCCGCGGAAAGGAAAATTACAACAACAGCTAAATTCAGCATCGACGCGGAAGCTAAAATCTCCGGTAGCACATCTCCCAGTATAGCGAGTAGATATATAAAACTGCTCCACTCGATACAGTACACCACTTGTCAACCTCCCTACGTGGACTTCTCCCGAAGACCACTCCGTTCGGCACGTACGCTAACGGGGCTGCTTGGCCGCAGCTCCCTTCCGCTCCCGCGTCCATTGTTTTAATGGATGTGGTACTCTGACCTAGCGAATGATTATGGCTGAGAAAGATGTACTAGAGTCTTAATCCTTGTTTTAATGGATGTGGTACTCTGACATAGGAGAGTTTGCAGATGGTTCTATCATCTATATCGTCTTAATCCTTGTTTTAATGGATGTGGTACTCTGACCGTGCTAGCTCACGTAGAGGCAGTTCTCCGATCCTTGTCTTAATCCTTGTTTTAATGGATGTGGTACTCTGACAGCTAACTCCAGTATGGCGTGATTTTCAACGAGTTAAAAATGAAAACCTTGTCAAAAATCTTTAGTTTTACGTTCATAAACTCCATAAAGGCACTATCATTAGGCTAAAGGTACCGTATTTTTAACACCCGCACAAGGGAAAACAGGAGATTTTTATAGCCTAAAAACCTCCTCTCAAAATCCCCCAAAAACCTACACCTTCTCATCTACCTTTGCCTTCGGATCCTCCACCATGCGCTCCTGAACCTCCTCCGCCTCGAACTTCGGCAGCACCGGACGTATCAACAAGCGCAGCGAGGCATCAAAAGACAAATAACTCCAGGCCCAATTCAAAAAGATAAACAAACGGTTCTTCACCCCCACGATCGCCATCAAATGCACAAACAGCCACGCCAGCCACGCAAAAAAGCCCTGGAAACTGAAAAAGGGCAAGTCCACCACCGCCTTCTTGCGCCCAATCGTCGCCATCGTCCCTAAATCCTTATACAAAAAGGACTTAAACGGCCTATTTTTTAAAAGCGACTTAAAATTATACGCACAATTACTCGCCTGCTGGATCGCCACCTGCGCCACCTGTGGATGGCCTTCCTTAAAGTTCTCATCCGGGGTCAGGGCTAAGTCGCCCAAAACATACACGCCATCCAAACCCTCCACCTGATGATAACCATTCGTCTGAATCCGACCACCCGATCCGAAAACAGCCTCCGGCAAGCCCGGAACCGGATTCGCCCGAATACCTGCCGCCCAAATCAAGGTCTGCGTACGGATCGTTTCATCATCGGCCAACTTCACCACCTCGCCATCATAATCCCCCACCGCACAGTTTAAGCGCACCTTCACGCCCAGCCGCTTTAAAAACTCCAAAGACTTCTCCCCAGACGCATCCGACATGCCATTCAGGAGCCGTGGACTCATCTCCACCAGGTATACCTCCATCTGCGTCCAGTCCATCGTCGGATAATCGTAAGGCAAAGCATATTTTTTCATCTCCGCGATCGCCCCCGCCAGCTCCACGCCCGTAGGACCTCCACCCACCACCACGACGTTCATCAGGGTCTCCCGCTGCGCACGGTCATTCGTGTTATAGGCTTCCTCAAAATTACTGATCAACTTATTCCGTAAAAAAAAGTGCCTCGGAAACGGTCTTCATGGGCGTAGCATATTTTTTGGACATTTTTCATCCCGAAATAAGCCGTATCCCCACCCATGGCCAGCACCAAATGATCATAGGTCAAAAATCCCTTGTCGGTAATCACCCGCTTGCCCGCAGTATCCACCTCCAAGAGCTCCATCATCCGAAAAAATAAATTGTCATGCTTTTTAAACACCTTGCGGATCGGAAAAGAAATCGCACTGGGCTCTAAACCCGAAGTGGCCACCTGATAAAAAAGCGGCTGAAACTGGTGATAATTGTTCTTATCTAACATGACCACCTGATAGTCGGTCCCCTTCAGCTCGCGCGCCAGCCGTAGGCCTGCAAAACCGCCGCCCACGATGACAATGCGCTGATACGCAGCCTTCGGAATACTATCGATTTCATGTGTAAATGGATCTATGGAAGTGTGGTTCTTGTTCGTTTTCATATCTTATAGAACGAAAACAATAAAAAAACTGTTCGCCACCCGCCCCCTACATCTCCTCAGCTGGCCAGTTGATCGGGAAAATCATCCTCCTCCGAAGCAGCCTTCCGCTGATCCGAAACGGCATCTTCCGCAGCTGCTTCTGCCCGCTTTTTGGCGCAGGCGCAAAACTCCTCATGGATGCAGTTCCGCTCATCGCCCGAACACAGGTCGAGATACAAGGTCCCAAACGTCATAATCGGCTGCGGAATCTTCAAGCAGTGCAGCAGCAGCCCATAACTCCTCCGCACTGGGAGATGCTCTACGAAAAATAGGCTCCAAATTATAATAACTGAACAGAGCAGCCATTTTCTCGACCAAGGTGCTCACCTGCGCCTCCGTCATCAGGCGATCGTCCGGAAAGGCGGCCAAATCCAAACCACAAAAGCTCGCAAAACTCCTGGGATCTTGCGGACCCCGATCCAAAGGCCGCCCTAAAAAAGGATTCGGATCCTCCTCCGAGGCATCTAAGGCATCCAGATCTTCAAAAGCATCCAAGCCGCCCTCATACACACTGTGTAAAAAAGCTGCATCGTCCGCCGCCAGCATGCCCTCCCAGTCAGCCACTTCCCCCTGATCGGCATCACCCTCTTCTTCCAGCTCGGCAGGGCGCTCACCCCGTAAACTAGGCGCGCTCCTCAGGTGAAAAAGGAGGCAGCGGGGGCTTTTCCATGTAGCGCGGCGCGCGCAAAAGGGCATCCATGTCCTCCATCAAATGCTTCAAATAGTTCTCCATATCGCATAGCGTTAAAAATCTACCTGCAATATCCACCCCCTTCACCCCATTACTCGGAGAACAAACACTTTTAAACGACTCGCGAAGCCTTCGGGTCCGCATTTTCCTCGCGCTCATCGGCAGGAAGCTCCTGATCCTCACCTTTGGCCACCTGGGCCAAGACCTCATCGGACCAATTCGCCCCCGCGGGCTCCTCCGGCTTTGGCTGCACCGGCCGAATCAGCAGGCGCAGCGAGGCATCGAAGGACAAATAGCTCCATGCCCAGTTTAAAAAAATAAAGAGGCGGTTCTTCACCCCCACGATGGCCATCAGATGCACAAAAAGCCACACCAGCCAGGCGATAAAGCCTGAAAACTCAGGTACGGAAGATCCACCACAGCCAGCTTTTGGCCCACTGTGGCCATACTGCCCAAGTCCTTATACTCGAACTCCTCCCAGCGCCGCTCCTTCAGCAGAGACCGGAAGTTGTAACTCAAATTCTTCGCTTGCTGAATCGCCACCTGCGCCACCTGCGGATGCCCCTTGGAGAATTTCGGCGTCTCCATATAAGCTAAATCTCCGATGGCATACACCCCAGGAGCTGCCTCCACCTGATTAAAGCGATTCACCCGCACACGGCCATTCGGAAGAAACGCCTCCTCCGGCAAGCCTGGCACCGGATTCGCACGCACCCCCGCCGCCCAGATCAAAGTCTTCGCAGCGATCTTTTGGCCATCGGCCACCAGCACATGCTCCCCGTCGAAGTCCTTCACCGCAGCATTTAGTGTCACGTCCACCCCTAATTTCTCTAAAAAGGCAAGGGATTTCTGCCCGCTAGCCTCTGACATGCCGTTTAGCAGCCGTGGACTGGCCTCCAAAAGACAGACCCGCATGCGCTTCCAGTCCATGGTCGGATAGTCCAGGGGAAGGGCATCCCGCCGCATCTCCGCGATGGCCCCTGCCAGCTCCACCCCGGTAGGCCCGCCACCCACGACGACCACATTCAGGAGCGACTCCCGCTTCTGCAGATCATCCGTATTATAGGCCGCTTCGAAGTTGCTGATCAATTTATTCCGTAAAAAGAGCGCCTCCGAAATCGTCTTCATCGGTGTGGCATGCTTACGGATATTTTCCATGCCGAAAAAATGCGTGTCCGCACCGATGGCAAGCACGAGGTAGTCATAGGCCAGCCAGCCCGCGTCCGTTTCGATCTCGCGCGCCTCCACGTCCACCTGCTTGAACTCCAGCATGCGGAAAAGCATCTTGTCATCGCGCTTAAACACCTTTCGGAAAGGGAAGGCGATGGCGCTGGGCTCCAGGCCGGAAGTCGCCACCTGATAGTAGAGAGGCTGAAACTGGTGGTAGTTGTTCTTATCGATCATGACCACCTGATACGCAGACCCTTTCAGCTCGCGGGCCACCTTTAGCCCGGCGAAACCTCCTCCCACGATCAGGACGCGCTGATAGCTCGGTTTCGGAATTCCCTGCACATATTTCTTTGTTTCCATCGCTGCTTCTTTTCGTTCGCCCTACGTATACGCAAAAGCCCTCCGACAGGACATCTTTTTACCGTTTATTTTCGGTGGCTACCGCAGAGGGTAAAATCTGGCCGCTGGCCAAAAAATGGGCACTCCCCAGAGCTCCTCCAGCCCATTCCTTTCAAAGGTAGCTCCTAATTTTTATTTTTAGCAATGAAAGCAGAGAATTTTTGTGTTTTTTATAATAAAACCCCCTTTGACTTACATTCTACTGCCTCAAATACGCAGGTAAGTGGTGCCTGAATACGCGGGGAAACAGGGGCGGCTCTTTCCGCAGGGGATGCACGAAAACTCCCGGCTCTGGCGCGAACACAAAGCCCTCTGGTGGCTCCTTAGGATTTTCCCAGTACCCCACGGCCACATACAGCCGGATCAGGGGGCAGTTTGGGTCGGGCTTGGCATAAAAGGGATCGGGCGTGGTGGGGCTGTGCCAACTGCCTCCCTCCACCGGCAGGAGACCTATGTTTTCGGTTTTGAGATACAGCCCTACCCACGCCACCCGAGGGGAACGCTGCTCCCGGGCTGAGACCTCCTGGGCGGGGTCCTCCTGCGAACGCGATGGCAGCCACTCCAGGCCAAATGCACTCGAAAAAAACAGCGGCCGCCAGTAATCCTGCAGCATCAGGCGGGGCAGGTACTCCCACACATCGGCACTATACTGAAAGAGGAGCGGGTTCGTCGGGCAGCGCCCAAAAGGCCCTTTGGCCCCCGGCAGCCTCCCGTTCACACTCTCCCGGCCACGTACCATCCACCGCACAATAAAGTCGTAAAACACCCTTTCCCGCTCCATGTAGGTGACTAAGGGCAGCTGGCGCACAGGAAGCTCCAGCCCATAGCGCAGCAGAAAGGGCAAGTCCTGCAGGTGCACGCGCATCTCCTCCAGCGGCATTTTTCCCAGCCGCACCCCCAGCTGCTGCCTCCCCTGCCGATCGCGCAGTTCCAGCTTCTTCTTTACGGTGCGCTGCCGCATGCTGTAGAGGCTCAGCGACCAGTAAAAGTCGATTTCAGGATTCAGCTCCAGCTCCTCAGGTCCCTGCGTCCCCTCTTTTGCGCGGAGCACCCCGAAGAGATAGAGCGCCGCCAGGTGGATTTCGCGTTCCACTCTTCGGTGCACATGAGGTGTATAGGCCAGCTCCAGGGCCAGCGGGGTCTCTGGGCGCCCCTTCCTCCTGGCTGTGTGGCCGAAGAGCAGGTACAGCGCGCGGAGCTGCGCAAAGGGAATAAGCTTCTTTCGAAAGAGAAAAATAGCTCGTTTCTGCATAGGTTGTACAGGTTTACGCGTTTACTAAGGATTTTCCCCCAAAGATACCCCCTTTTGCCAGCGCTGCGGGGGTTTTACAAGCTTGGAGAAATCGCCAAACCCAGCCGGCAGCCCCTCCGCACCGCTCACCGCTGTCCCTCCTACATTTTTTCATATCCAGGTTTTAAATGCTTAGGAATTCATTTATATTAGGCTAAAAGTTGCTGTAGCACAGAAAAAAATGGAGTCCGTTATGCAGTAGGTAATCTCATGATGTAATTGACTAAATCCCAAAACAGTATGACATAACATCCTAATTTGGATAAAATACAACATGTTAGGTGCAAAATAATTT
>NZ_AJYA01000042.1 GCF_000265075.1 Nitritalea halalkaliphila LW7
TGACGCTCCTACGATTTGTTGTCCCTCTCGGGCGATGACGGCAAAGGCCCCTTTATCTTTTGCTTGATCTAAGGCATAGTCTAGACACTTCATAATATCAGCATGTGCATCGCCATATTGATCTAAGTGCACAAAAAGGAAGTCTGCTATTTCCTTTTTGGATGTATGTAGCGTTATCTCGGGTAGAAAGTGTTTCTATTTTCATGTATGTGTAGATTTAATATTCAACTGTTCGATTTTATAAACAAGCAAAAACGTTGCTAAAGAGGCCAATAAGCCGAAAAAATTTGGATCTAAGCCCAAAGGAAGGTTTAAATCCAAATAAGCTAATGCAGCAGTACAGGTACCCCCTGTCAGCATGGCAGCGATGGCCGCCGAACTGCTGCGATAGGGCGTATACAGGCCAGCGATAATCGGCACCAGCAAGCCCGACACCATAAAGGCGTAGGAATAAAGCATGAGATCCAGCACATTCGTAGCGCGCAGCGCTATCAGTAGGGCGATGGCTCCGAGCACAAGGGTAAAGACCATACCGATAAAGAGCTGCTGCCGTGTACTGAATTTTTTCAGGTAGGGGCCAAAGAGGTCCGTACTCAGGTTACCGGAGGCCGCCATAAGACAAGAGTCTGCGGTGGAAAGCACGGCAGAAAAATAAGCCGCCATCATCAGACCGAGTATTCCTGGGGGCAGAACGGTACGTAGCAGCATGGGGAGTCCCATTTCAGGGTCGATATCCTCCACATCGAAGAGCAAAAGCCCTTGCTCATAAGCGACTTTGGCCAGCAGGCCTAACGCCACACCCATAAACGCCATGATCGGCCATTCGAAAAAACCCGCGATGAACCAGGCTTTCTTGGCACTTTTCACATCACGTGAAGCGAATATCCTTTGGTATAGCGTCATTCCGATGAACCAAATCGGAATAATCGTGATGCCCCAGTTGGCGAGGTCCTGCCAACGCAGATTGGTTAGCGAAAAATACGCCTCAGGTAGTGTTTCGCGGATGGCTTCCCAGCCCCCTACATGAAAATAGGATACAGGAAGGCCGATACCAATAAAGCCAGCGAGCAGGATAATCCACTGAACAGTATCGGTATAGATCACCGCCTTCAGCCCGCCGATTACGGTATAGACTACGGCGATGATGCCCATAAGCAACAGTGCCTGATTTAGGCTAATTTCTTCGAAGGTACCGGAGGCTAATTTGGCTCCGGCCAAAAGCTGGGAAGAGGTAAAGCCCAAATACCCGATCATGCAAATACAGGCGGCTACGCTAGCGACAGGACGCGAGAAGAGATAGTCGAAAATCTGGGGAAAGGTGTAAAATTTCTCGAATGCAGGGTCTGCTTTTACGCGGGGGATCAGGACAACGGCGGCAAGCCAGGCTCCCAAGAGTCCTGTAAAGAGCATCCAGCTTCCTGAAAGCCCCATAACAAAACCCAGTCCCCCTAGTCCTACGGAGAAACCACCGCCGACATCTGTGGCGACGACGGACAGCCCAATATGCCAGGGACCAATTTGGCGACCGCCGACGTAATAATCGTCTTGGTCTTTATTAGCCCGGAGGAAGTAGACCCCTACGCCGAGCATGGCGCACATGTATAGAATAAAAATACTTAAGTCAATCCAATGCATACGCTTACAAAACTATTTAGCCTCTCCTTTGCTGCTGTTAGGAGGCTTAGATGGATGGGCAAAAAAAAAGAGCCACGAGGGCTCTCTTTTTCTATTAGAAAAGATACTTATACGTTATTACTGCTCACTACTGCTGAGAAGTACTCACGGTTCATTCTGGCGATGTTCGTTAAGCTGATGCCTTTTGGACATTCTGCTGAACAAGCACCTGTGTTGGTACACGCGCCGAAGCCTTCTGCGTCCATCTGTGCGATCATCTTTTCTGCACGCTCCTTACGCTCTACTTGCCCCTGAGGCAATAGCGCAAGTTGAGAAATCTTAGCAGAGGTGAAGAGCATGGCGGATGCATTTTTACATGCGGCTACGCAAGCTCCACAACCGATGCAAGTAGCTGCATCAAATGCTTCATCTGCAATTTTCTTAGGAATAGGAATCTCATTCGCGTCAGGTACACCTCCCGTATTTACGGAAACGTAACCGCCCGCTTGAATGATACGGTCGAATGCGGAGCGATCTACTACGAGGTCCTTCATAACAGGGAATGCCTTTGCTCTCCATGGCTCGATGGTGATGGTGTCGCCATCTTTAAACGAGCGCATGTGTAGCTGACAGGTAGTCGTCTGCTGAGGTCCATGAGGCTTACCGTTAATGTGAAGCGAACACATCCCACAAATACCTTCTCGGCAGTCATGGTCAAAGTGTACGGGATCTTCACCTTTTTCAGAAAGCTCTTCGTTCAGTACATCGAGCATTTCGAGGAAGGACATATCTGCTGAGACTGCCTCCGATTTTATAGTCTTTAAAGGATCCATTCGCGGAAGGCCCCGACTGTCTCCATATTTTTAATGTTAAGTTCATTGGTGTAAGGCTGGTTAATTACTTGTAACTTCTTTGTGTCAACTTCACATTTTCGAAAACGAGCGGCTCTTTATGGAGGATTTCAGGAGCGTTATCACCTGTGTACTCCCAAGCGGCTACGTATGCGAAATTTTCATCATCACGTAAGGCTTCTCCCTCAGGAGTCTGATACTCCTCACGGAAGTGACCGCCACAAGATTCGTTACGATTTAGCGCATCGTCGATCATCAGTTCACCTAATTCTAAGAAATCTGCCACGCGGTTCGCTTTTTCAAGCGACTGGTTGAGTTCTTCGTTCGTACCGATAACTTTTACATCTTTCCAGAAGTCTGCGCGAAGTTCCTGAATCATTTTCTTCGCTTTTTTCAGACCTTCTTCTGTACGCGCCATACCACAGTAATCCCACATGATTTTTCCTAATTTTTTGTGGAAGTAATCTACTGTCTTGGACCCTTTAATGGAGAGGAGCTTGTTTAAGCGATCTGTAACCTCTTTTTCTGCCGTCTTAAATGCCTCGTGATCGGTAGGCACTTTATCGTACGGAGTAGAAGCGAGGTAGTCACCGATAGTGTAAGGTATAACGAAGTAACCATCCGCTAAGCCTTGCATAAGTGCCGAGGCTCCCAATCTATTCGCACCGTGATCAGAGAAGTTTGCTTCACCCAATGCATATAAACCAGGGATCGTCGTCATCAAGTTATAATCTACCCATAATCCGCCCATCGTGTAGTGAACAGCTGGATAAATCATCATCGGCAGCTTGTACGGATTATCTCCCGTAATCTGCTGATACATGTCGAAGAGGTTTCCGTATTTTGCACGAATCGTATCTTCCCCATCACGTAGGATAGCATCGCGGAAATCTAAGAACACCGCTTCTCCTGTTTCATTTACACCACGGCCCTCATCACAAACGTACTTCGCATTTCGCGAAGCCACGTCCCTTGGAACTAAGTTACCAAAAGAAGGATATTTACGCTCTAAGTAGTAATCGCGATCTTCTTCCTTGATATCGTTAGGAGAAATTTCGCCCTTACGTAATTTTTCCGCTATTTCTACCGTAGCAGGAACCCAAACTCGTCCATCGTTACGAAGGGATTCAGACATAAGTGTAAGCTTAGACTGGTGATCTCCTGAAACTGGAATACAAGTCGGGTGAATCTGCGTATAACATGGGTTGGCCATGTAAGCTCCCTTTCGATGTGCTCTCCAAGCAGCTGTAACATTAGAACCCATCGCATTAGTAGATAGGAAGAATACGTTACCGTATCCACCCGTACACAGTAAGACGGCATGTGCGGAGTGTGATTCGATAGCACCTGTAATCAGGTTACGCGTGATGATACCGCGCGCTTTGCCATCGACCTTCACCACGTCCAGCATTTCTGTTCTTGGGTAAAGCTTTACTTTACCATTTGCTACCTGGCGGCTGAGGGCCGAGTAAGCACCTAAAAGTAGCTGCTGTCCCGTCTGCCCACGTGCATAGAATGTACGTGACACCTGTGCACCTCCGAAAGAACGGTTAGCCAATAAGCCTCCATATTCGCGCGCGAATGGAACCCCTTGGGCTACGCACTGATCAATGATATTTACAGAGACCTCCGCTAAACGATATACGTTGGCTTCTCGTGCACGGTAGTCTCCCCCTTTAATCGTATCGTAGAAAAGACGGAAGATGGAATCACCGTCATTTTGATAGTTTTTGGCGGCATTAATACCACCCTGTGCGGCGATAGAGTGTGCTCTTCTTGGGCTATCCTGGAAGCAAAACGCTTTCACATTATACCCCAATTCAGCTAACGAAGCAGCCGCGGAAGCACCAGCAAGACCTGTCCCCACTACGATTACATCGTATTTCCTCTTGTTGGCCGGATTAACCAACTTACTGTTAAATTTATGCTTGGTCCATTTTTCCGCTAATGGGCCACTCGGTATTTTAGCATCTAGCATCATATCACTAATGGATTTATTACGCTTTTAATTACTCAGGATAAACTTTGGATATACATCACCACAGGAATCGCAGCGAACAAGGTTGGGATTAAAATGGTAATCGCATATCCTACCTTTTTAATAACGGGAGAATACTTCACATGATTCAATCCAAGTGTCTGAAATGCAGAAGAAAAACCATGCGATAAATGAAAGGCCAGGAAGCCCATACAAACCACATAGAATAGCGCATAACCTACATTCTCATAAGAAGCCGCTACGATGGTGTACACGTCTTTAATGGTTCCAGACTCCTCATAGGTCACCATCGGCATCTCCCCGAATTTCACTTCATACCAAAAACCTCTTAGGTGTACGAGGATGAAGAGAAGTAGAATCGTCCCCAGAAGCCCCATGTTGCGCGAAGCCCATGGACTATTCGAAGCACCGTTAGCCACCGCGTAACCCACAGGGCGCGCAGATTTGTTCTGTTTCGTCAGGATGGCAGAATAAACCACGTGCGCTGCGATGAAGACGAAATTTAATATAGAAACTACCCGAATTAACGGATTGTTCGCCATCAGTCTCAGCGTACAAATTAAAGGATTTGCCACCATCAGGTAAAAGTAACTGCAAATTTCCCGCTAGGTGCACAACGAGAAATAAAACGAGGAATAATCCCGTGAGCGCCATTAATAATTTTCGGCCCAGTGTGCTGTTTAAGGTCTTGGATACCCAACTCATAAAGGAATTTTATTTTAGTGAAAACGATTTTGTATTAATTTGGTATACTTTTCGGCCAAATTTACGTTCGGAATCGTTAGTAAACAATCAATCTGCAAACGATTGAAACTATTTTAAAAGATTCTAAATAGACATACCTGATTCTCGGATTTAAGTTTGATTCACCCCTAAATAACCATTATCTCCGTTTAGTTGTTTCATAGGAAAAAATAATTCAGCATATTGGTTCTTTATTTGTCCACCTTCGTATCCATGCCCAAAAAAATGAAAGCGCTTTATCGATTTTTAGGAGTTTTCGGCTTATTTCTGCTCTTCCACCAAGCGGCACATGCCACCCATATCAGAGCTGGAGAAATTACCGCTGAGCGTGTTTCACCGCAAGCGCTAACGTTCCGCATCACCGTAGTGGGCTACACTGACACGCGATCCCAAGTGGTCTTCGGTCCAGGAGATATCGACTTCGGAGATGGTCGCGTCGAACGCCTAAACACTGAGGCTGATTTTAACGTCACACAGCCGCTCGGAAATCAGGTAGCTAAAAATACCTTTGTCATCACACACACCTATCAGGGGCCAGGTACCTATACGATTCGCTTCCGCGAATTTAACCGAAATGACCGCACCCTGAATATGGATAATTCGGTAGAAACACCTTTTTACATCGAGACTCAAATCGTCATCGATCCATTTATCGGTGTGAACAGTTCGCCAGTTCTGACGATTCCGCCAGTGGATAATGGGGGTGTGGGCATTCGCTACATCCATAACCCGGGAGCCTTCGATCCTGACGGAGACTCTCTAGCTTATGAACTCACCGTGCCCCGCCAGGCCTTTCAGCGACCTGTAAATAACTTCCGAAGCCCTGCCTCCAGCGAATTTAGTTTTGCTAGAGAAGATGGCACCACGCCTCCCTTCTTGGAAATCGACGCTGTTACGGGTGACCTGATCTGGGATGCCCCGGGCCTTGCAGGCCAATATAATGTGGCCTTTAAAATAAAAGAATTTAGAAGACTCGCCGGTGAATGGGTCCAAATAGGCTATGTCGTACGCGACATGCAAATTATCATCGAAAATACCGACAACCAACGACCCGAGCTGATTCTACCTCCAGATATATGCGTGGTCGCTGGAACCAAAATCGAAGAAATCATCCAAGGTATGGACCCTGATGGAGATCCTATTCGAATCGAACTTTTCGGGGATCCACTGGAAATTAATACCTCTCCAGCTACCTTCTCCCCTCGGGATGTTTTTCAAGGAAGCCCTGGTATCGTAAACTTCGAATGGCAAACAGTATGTGCGCATGTGCGTGAATCTCCGTATCAGGTCCGCGTACGTATTACGGATCAGCCGCGCTCAGGACCTGCACTCGTAGATATTCAAACTATAAATATCCGTGTTATCGGACCTCCTCCGGTAATAGAAGATATCGAACAGAATCAAAATCGCTCCGTGACCGTCAACTGGGAACCCTATGCCTGTGTAAATAGTGCGGAACGTATGCAGGTATGGCGCCGTCTAAACAGCGACCCTTTCGAGCCAGACTCTTGCGAAACAGGTATCCGAGAGGGCTTTGACTTAGTCGGTTCTGTGGCCGTGGGCCAAACAAGCTTTCTAGACGATAACTTTGGCCAAGGGCTAGACCCCGGAAACACGTACTGCTACAGACTCGTGAGTACATTCCCCGCACCACGGTTCGGAAATAGTATCGTGTCTAATGAGTTCTGCATCACAGTAGATGTGGATGTACCCCTTATCACGAACGTTACTGTGGAGGCTACCGACACCGAAAATGGTGAAATCCTCGTGCGCTGGACACCCCCTTATGATATAGACCCTGTAGAATTCCCGGGGCCTTTTACCTACGAGCTAATTCGCAGTAATAACTTCACAGGAAATACGAACAGAACCTCCCTGATTACCACCTCGGATACTGTCTTTACGGATACGGGCATAAATACCGAAAATCTCGTGTACAACTACCGCGTGCTTCTTCGTCAAGGAAATACACTGATCGATAGTTCCAGTACGGCGAGTTCGGTACGCTTATCTCCTATTATTATAAATGAGGCGATTGAGCTTAACTGGAACTTTGAGGTGCCGTGGAATAATAGACTATCCGAATTCACCCACCTTGTTTTCCGAAATCGCACCGACCCTGCACAGGAGGACGTAGATAATTTCGAACTTATCGCAGAGATTAATCCGGCTACGGGCAGTTTTACCTTCTTAGATGATGGCTCCTTTAATGGTGTTCCATTAAATAGGGATACCGAGTACTGCTATTTCGTGGAAACCAGAGGCGCCTATGACGTAGATTTAGTACCGCGGCCGCTTGTAAACCGCTCGCAACTCGTCTGTGCCCGCCCAGATGATGACCGACTGCCCTGTCCACCTACCCTCACCTTCACCGGGCCCGACTGCGCGGACTTTTTGGCCGACAGGCCCTGTGGCTTCGCTAATTTCGAACATAACCTAAGCTGGGAGCCAGACTTCGGAGGTGTCTGTGATGATGAACTGAATGCTTTCCGACTTTATTTTAGCGAAACAGGAGCTGAAGGTACCTTCGAAGTGGTGAGAGACTTCGGCGCCTTCGAGCGCAATGGCACCATCCGAGAGCTTACCACCTTTAAAGGGTGCTACTTTATTACCGCCATCGACAGATCTGGCAATGAAAGCGCGCCGAGTAACATCGTCTGCGTGGATAACTGTCCGAACTACGAACTGCCGAATGTCTTTACGCCGAATGGAGACGGCACAAATGAGACATTTATGGCATTCGATAATCCATTCGCACGCTGTCCGCGATTCGTGGAATCAGTGGAGATATTTATCGTGAACAGATGGGGCGTAGAGGTCTTCCGCTATAACAGCCTGACAGCACCTGAGAACGATATCTTTATCCGCTGGGATGGACGTGACAGAAATGGAAACGAATTGCCGGCAGGCACCTATTTCTACAGTGCTAACGTTCGCTTCGATGCGCTAGACCCCAACCTGAGGCAGCAGCAGCTGCGCGGAACCGTACAAATTATACGTTGATGCATGGCCCTTAAAGACAGGTACCATATCGTTTTATTCGACGGCGTCTGCAACTTATGTAACAGCGCCGTCGACTTCATTATCCGGAAAGACCGTGGAGCTTATTTTAAAGTGGGGGCTTTGCAAAGCGAGGCAGGCAAGGAAGTCCTAGCTGAATTTCAGGTGAAGGAAGATTATTTAGACTCGCTCATCTACATCCATCAGGATAAAATCTACTACCGCAGTCGCGCAGCACTGGAAATTAGCAGAAAGCTGTCTGGCCTTTGGCCTTTGGCCTATGGCCTAATCGTGATTCCCGCCTTTATCCGTGACCCGATATACGACTGGATCGCCAGAAATCGCTATAAATGGTTCGGAAAAAGAGAACTATGTCGCTTTCCCACAGAAGAAGAGCGTGCGAAATTCTTAGATTAAGCATGTTTTTTCTAATTTTTAGGTAACATAAAGTCCACTAAGTGCGTAGAGTAAGTTGTCAACCTTAACTTACATTTTAATGAAAGCACAAACTTTAGAAACGCAGAAGGCGCTGAGCCCTGATGCTGCATTACAGTTATTAAAGGAGGGTAATGCACGTTTTGTACAGAACCAAAAAGCGGACAGAAACCTTTTGGAGCAAGTTCAAGACACTGTGGGCGGTCAGTACCCTTTTGCTGTAGTATTAAGTTGTATCGATTCCCGTACTAGCTCTGAGTTGGTGTTCGACCTAGGTATCGGGGACATCTTTAGCGCCCGTGTAGCAGGTAATGTAGTAAACGATGACATCTTAGGCAGCATGGAGTATGCGGTAAAATATGCTGGCTCCAAGCTTGTGGTAGTGCTCGGTCACACGAAGTGTGGTGCAGTGGGTGCCGCTTGCCAGGATGTAAAAGATGGAAACATCACTACATTATTAGAAAAAATCAAGCCAGCCATCGGCAGAAGCAATCCTGAGGATGCAGATGCAGTAGCAGGTGAAAATGTACGCGTGATGATCGAAGAAATCAGAAATCGCTCTGAGATCATCGCGAACGCGGAGGCTTCCGGCAGCATCAAAATCGTCGGTGGTATGTACGATATCTCAACGGGTAAAGTAGATTTCTACTCCTAAGCGTACGGAACCTCACCCAATTAAAAGGCCAGCAATGGCCTTTTTTTTTATATATTTGACGCTCTAAACACAGATTCCCTATGAAAGCATACATTTTCCCCGGTCAGGGCGCCAGTTTCCGGGCATGGGCAAGGAACTCTATGAAGCACATGAAAGCGTGCGTACCTTATTCAAACAAGCAGACGAGCTTCTCGGATTTTCGCTCACTGCTACCATGTTCGAGGGAACGGCAGAGGCCTTAAAGCAAACGAAAGTCACGCAGCCTGCTGTTTTTTTACACAGCGTAGCCGCCGCACTGACACTACCGGAATTTAAACCTGAAATGGTGGCTGGACACTCTCTTGGGGAATTTTCAGCACTGACAGCTGCTGGTGCATTGCGCTTCGAAGATGCGCTCTCTTTAGTCTACCAGCGGGCCCTCGCCATGCAGGAAGCCTGTGAAATTAACCCCTCCGGAATGGCCGCGATTTTAGGCCTCGAAGACACGAAAGTAGAAGAAATTTGTGCTCAAATCGATGGCATTGTGGTGGCGGCCAACTATAACTGCCCGGGTCAGCTGGTGATTTCTGGCGCGAATGAGGCGGTAGCTGCCGCCTGCGAGGCACTGAAGGCAGCTGGTGCCAAAAGGGCCCTCCCGCTCCCTGTAGGGGGCGCTTTCCACTCTCCCCTTATGGCTCCCGCACAGGAAAAACTCGAGCGCGCCATCGAAAAAACGACCTTTCATACGCCCACTTGTCCGATTTACCAAAACGTAAGTGCGCAGGGAACTACGGATATCGCCATCATTAAAGAAAACCTGAAGGCGCAGTTAACAGGTCCTGTACGCTGGACACAGTCGGTACAGCAGATGATCGCGGATGGAGCCACCTCCTTCACCGAGTGCGGTCCTGGAAATGTACTGCAGGGCTTGGTGAAAAAAATCGACCGCCAAGCGAGCACTTCAGGCGTGGCTTAAATTAGGCGATTCGCTCCTAAACGCTTACACGGAGGACACCGCAGCCCTCTTCCATTCAGCTTCCTCTCCTAGGGGAAGCTGTTTTGTTTTCTTTGCGCCAGCGCAAAAACAAAGCCTCACCGAGCAGTCGAGGAAGACCTCTGCTCCTGGGAAAACTTTTCTACCGCACAGGTGTCCGGACATGCACGGAGTAAGTCCCCCACAGTCTCCGCTAATACAGGCAGCGGACCAGAAGGAAAAAGGTCCCACAAGGGGTAAAGAACGAAACGGCGCTCCACTATGCGCGGATGAGGTACCTGCAGGCGCGGCGTATCGATAGGCCGCTGGCCAAAAAAGAGGATGTCGATATCCATGGTCCGATCTCCCCAGCGCACCTCTCGGGTTCGCTCCAGCTGCAGCTCGATCTGCTGGAGGGCATCCAGCACCTGCTCAGGCGATCGGTCACTTTGGAAGACCAAAGCCTGGTTCAAATAAGCCCCATCAGACGCTCCGCCCCAAGCGGCAGTTTCATAAATAGCGGAGCTCCGGCGGGGTGCATGGCCAAAAAAAGCCGTAAGTGCTTGGGTGGCTTGCAGGATATACGCCATGCGATCGCCTAAATTCCCCCCGATTAAGAGAACGACATCTTCCATAATCAAAATTAATCATTTAATATGGGTTTCTGCGGAATAAGTCTCGTATATAATGCTTATTTTTAGGCAAAATAAATGTACATCTATGAAATTTCTAGGAAATGTTTTGGCCGTTATCGTCGGTCTTTTAGTCTTTTCCATCCTGAGTTTTTTTATTTTAGCGGGCATTATCGCGATCGCTGCCTCGGGGGATGACGAAGTGAAACTGAAGGAAAACACGGTTTTCGTCATTAATTTAGAAAATCGGAGTGTCGTAGAGCTCGCGCCGAACGATGACATCGATTTAAGCTTTTTAGGCCCATTCGGTGCGCCAGGAGGCGTAGGTCTGCGTACGATAAAGCAGGCGATCGCTGCAGCTAAGTCAGAAGAGCGTGTAAAGGGCATCTACCTGAAAGCAGGGGTAGTAGGCGCTTCCCAGGCGACACTCCTTGAACTACAGGATGCCCTCATCGATTTTAAAGAGAGTGGTAAATTCATCGTTGCTTATAGTGAACTTTATGGACAGGGAGGCTACATGCTCTCCAGCGTGGCGGACGCCGTCTATGTGAATCCGATAGGGGCAGTGGACTTCGGAGGGCTAGCCTCTGAAATTGTCTTTTTAACGGGTCTGTTCGAGAAAATCGGTGTAAAACCTGAGATTTTCCGCGTAGGAGACTTTAAATCCGCCGTGGAGCCTTTCTTTTTAAAGGAGATGTCTCCCGAAAATAGGCTACAAACAGAAGCTTTCCTAACCGACCTTCACGAAACGATGCTGAGCAGCATTAGCGAAGCGCGTGGCATCGAGCTGGCAGAACTCATGAAAATAAGCGATGAGCTCCTGGTCCGCAATGCAAAAGATGCCGTGAGCTATGGGTTAGCGGATGAACTACTCTATGAAGACCAAGTGCTGGATGCCATCCGTGAGCGCTTAGGCTTAGAAGAAGAGGAAGGCATTCCGACGGTGAATATCACAAATATGAACAAGCTGTTCAAGCCTGCCAAGCGCACTTCTAAAAACCGAGTGGCTGTCATCGTAGCCGAAGGGGATATCGTAAGTGGTTCGCAGGAGGGCAGCATCAGCTCAGAGCGTTTTGTGAAAGAGTTTCGCAAGCTTAAAAAGGATGATGATATCAAGGCCGTGGTGCTGCGCATCAATTCGCCAGGAGGTTCCGCACTGGCATCTGATGTCATGTGGAGAGAGCTCACCGAACTTAAAAAGAAAAAGCCGCTTATCGTTTCAATGGGAGGAGTGGCCGTCTCAGGAGGCTATTACATGGCCGCTCCCGCAGATACGATCGTGGCACAGCCAAATACGATTACGGGATCCATCGGGATTTTCGGGCTTCTATTTAATGCTGAAGAGCTGCTGACCGATAAATTGGGCTTACGCTTCGATGTGGTGAAAACAGGTCAATATTCAGATTTAGGTAGCCCGACGCGTAAAATGAGTGCCGTAGAAAAAGAAATTATCCAAAACTCAGTAGAAGAAGGGTATGACATTTTCTTAAGCCGAGTAGCTGAAGGCAGAGGCATGACGAAAGAGGAGGTAGCAGCAGTCGCCTCAGGCAGAGTATGGAGTGGCAAGAAAGCCTTAGAAGTAGGCCTTGTGGACGTTCTCGGTGATATTGATACCGCTATAGAAATCGCAGCAGCCAAGGCAGAACTCGAAGACGACTACCGTGTCCTGTATTACCCGGAACAAAAATCATTCATTGAGCTTCTCATTAGCGGATTAACAGAAGGCGTAAGCGAAACCCGCATCAAGTGGCTGACGGGAGAGTATTACGGAATCTTCAAGCAGCTTCACCAAATCGAGTCTAAACAGGGTGTTATGGCGCGTATGCCGTATGATTTAGAGGTACGCTAAATGAAATCAACGCATTTTATGGCCATGAACTTGGACTTGAGGGCTCATAGCGCTTTACTGTACCCGGATAAAAGAGGTGCAGCAGCCAGACGCATTTAAGGCCATTAAACAACAAAACACCACCTGAGTCCATCCTCAGGTGGTGTTTTGTTTTTAGGAGATCTTGCCGCTAACGAGCAGGGTCGTACCGGGATACTCTAGTTCATTTTTTGTCAATCAATGGCCAACAGGAGAAGCGCGAAAGCCTCTTCCACAGGAGCGTTTGCCTCTAAACGTTCTTTCGCACAGGCATGTCGAAGAGCCGTACGCGCCTCTGCATCGAGCTGCTGCGCTTGCTCGACAAACTTGTGAAAGAAAGCTGCGGAACGATACGTTTCGAGAGTCTCCGCAGTAGGCAGTGCCTCCACATTCCCGAGGCGAGCGAGATTATTTCCATTAAGCACATGGGACTGACGGATAAACTCAGGGAGGGCGTCCACTCCTACCCCCTTATTGCGCAGTGGCTTTGGAATTTCAAAGAGCGCTTCTCCATTCGCCCTACAGTACCAGTTGCCTCCCATACGCGAAACCGCATCCAGTTTAAACGGATCAATCTGCCCATTATCATCTAAGATAGCTTCATCTATGTGGGCCATCACCACTTCACACACGACTAAGGTACCACTACCCCCTTGATCTCCATAGGTAGAATATCGATAACCTTACACTCGAAAGAAGCTGGAGCCTCCTTTACCCGTGGAGGGGTCACTTTCAACGAGGGAGCTTCCGTTAAACCCGATTTCACAAATTCATTCACGCCCTTATCATACTCGGTACTCGCCAGGCTCATCTGCTCCACGGTAGCATAATTGACAATGTTAATCGTCACTTCTGGTACTTCTTTTACGTTATCCAAGCTGTGCTTGCTCGTATTATCGCGTACCCTTCTGGCGGGAGAGAAAACGAGAATAGGAGGGTTAGAGCCGAAAACATTAAAAAAAGAAAAAGGAGAAAGATTGACCTTTCCTTCTTGATCGATAGTGCTGGCGAAAGCAATGGGCCGAGGCGCCACCGCACCTAATAGGTAGCCGTGCAGTTCGGCCGTGCTCACCTGAGAGGGGTCTATTTGTAACATAGTGGGTTTTTATTCTTGTTCTAAAAGGAAACGCAGACTCTCCTTACATGTTTCCATAAAGAGAAGGGAAAGCTTGAGAAGGGAAAGCCGGTGGAGGAGGAATCGGCGCTCGGACTTTGGCCCGGGAGGGCCAAAGAGAAAGAAACCCGCATCGGCTAAGTCTATTCATAGAGGTACTTTCTCCTCCACTCCGCTACTTTAGGATTCATCTGCTTAAACCATAGGGGTGGCAGTAAGGCAAGAAGCATACTGGCAGGATATCCGTAAGGCAGCTGCGGGGCTACCTCTCGATGCTCCAGCATCTGATATTTTTTCGATGCGAGATGATGATGATCACTGTGTAGCGTCAGTTCAAAGAGTACCGCACGTCCGATTCGGTGATGGCTATTCCAAGAGTGATGCGGCTGCACACGCTCATACCGACCATTTTCATTCTTTTTACGCTCCAGCCCATAATGTTCGATGTAGTTAATGGTCTCCAAAAGAAGGAAGGCTACTACTGCAGAAAAAAGGGCGAAGATTAGCCCAATCAGACCGAAAAAGTAGGCATTTACCGCTAAATAAGCCAGTTGAAACAGCATAAACCGCAGGTACTCATTATAAAAAGAGAAAATAGGAAGTCCGCGACTCTGTAGCTTTTTCTTTTCTATTTGCCAGGCACTGGCATACTGACCCACTACCGAACGGGCCCAAAAAGCGTATAGCGGCTCACCAAACCTGGCTGTAGCAGGATCCAGCGGAGTAGAAACATGGCGATGGTGCCCCTGATTATGCTCGATGTAAAAGTGCTGATAAAGTGCCGGAAGTAGGCCAACTTTCGCCAAGAATCTAGGTAGTGGCGCTTTACGGTGCCCCAGCTCATGGGCTACATTGATGCCTATGGCTCCCAGCACGGTTCCAGTACTTAGGATTAGACCAATGTATTCCCAAGTGGCGGGTTCTTGTAGGCGTATTTGCCACTGTGTGTAGGCCACTAAGAGCAAGGACAAGACGGGACAGAGGTAAAGCAGTAGGTCGAAGTACCTATGGTGCAGGCGGCTAACGGATTCTGCTGCATGTGCGCGTGAAACATGAGGACGAGGCCAGACGGCATCCAGTACAGGAATGATTCCAAAAGCCAACAAAAACGCAGAGAAGACATATACCCCTTGCATATAGGCTGCTAAGAACCCTGTGAGGGGAAGCGAATAAGCGGCGAGATACGCTAAATCATTTCGTTTCATAGCTTAAGACCTAGTCAATTACTACCTGAAAATTTACGTAGAATTTTACTCAAAAAAAAGAGATGGCCTAAAGCCATCTCTTCTATACGAAATCAGTTAAGATTTTAATGCTGTTTATCTTCTAAGACTCTTTCCAGATCGAATAAATCGGAGAGCGTAGAAATTAATGTGTCTGCTTCGTCTCGCTTACATGCTGCTTTTAATTGAACCACTGGAACTTTCAAGATTTTCTGCATCATGCTCTTGGTTACCTTTTCCACGATGGCCCTTTCCTTATCGTTCAGCTGCTTCATAAATCTGCTGAGTTCTTCTTGGCGAATCGCCTCTAAGGCAGACTTAAATTTATTAATCGTAGGAGAAACGAGCATTTCTTTTTTCCAGTCGAAGAACTCGGTGATGGACTCTGCTATGATTTCTTCCACACGCGGTATGGAAGCAATGCGCTTTTCTAGGTTTTCCGTTGTCTTCGAACGAATATTATCCACGTTATAAAGTACTACACCCGGGATATCTTCTACACTGGTCTCTACACTTCGCGGTACAGAGAGATCCACGAATAGCTTATAGCTCGGGATCTCAAAGGATTTCACAAGTTCTTTGGTGATAAATGGAGTATCTCTCGCTATACTAGACACCACTACATCAGCGGCAGCCATCGCTTCATTTACCTCATCAAAAGGAATTACAGAATATCCAAGTCCAGCAGCAAGCGCCTGCGCTTTCTCGAATGTTCTATTCGCGATAGTCACCTGGGCATCTGGTATATGCACCATATTTTTCGCAACATCCTCACCAATTTCTCCTACTCCGATAAGTAAAATGCGCGGTTGGTACGTGTTTTGAGTCAATTCTTCTATCAGTTCCACAGCAGCGTAGGACATCGATGCTGCTCCATCTCGGAATGCAGTTTCTTGTACGACGCGCTTGTTGGTGAAGAAAACCGCATGCATGAGACGGTGCAACAGAGGGCCAGCCATATCTAAGTCGGCAGACGCCTGGTACGCTCTCTTCACCTGATTCGCTATTTGCATATCTCCCACCACCTGAGCCTCTAAGCCCATGGAGACACGAAAAAGATGCTGAATCGCTTCTCGGTCATCATTAAATACCTGAAAATACTCCAAATAATCGATGATATGTGTTAGTCCCTTCTCTAGTCCGATGAGCTTGATGATTTCCGTACTGATATCGATATCATGTGCATAATACACTTCTGTACGGTTACATGTGGAAAGAATAAGGGTATCGGTAATGCTAAAAAACTCCTTTAATTTCAGTAACAAGGCATGAATGGCTTTCTCATCTAAGGCGATAATTTCCCTGATTTCCACAGGGGCACTCTTATGAGAAAGACTTATGGCTCTAAACTTGGTCTGCATTACGGTTTATTTTCAGTGCAAAGTTAACGCTAAAAGGCTTTTAAAGGAAAGCCAATGGGTTCTGTAGGGTAATTTAAAACATGTCTAAATAATTAAACACTTAATTCTCTACAGCGAAATTAGGTAGTTTGGATTTAAAGATCCAATCGATTATTTTTAACATTCATAGATACGCTCTATGAAACTTTTTGGATTTTCATTTTTTCTTATTCGGCATGCGAAACACCTTATTTAAACTCTTTCAAAATTACTTCAGCTTCACCAGAAGAGAAACACGCGGAATCCTGCTTATAGTTCCCTTTCTTATACTACTAAACCTTATCCCTCAGGGCATTAAATGGGCGCAAGCCAGGAAACTACAGCATGAACTGATCGCCTATGAAGGACTTTTAGACAGTTTGGAAACCTTAGGGTTCCAGCGGATACCGAAAGAACAGATGTGGCTGCCTGCTGATTCCATTCCTAAGAAGAAAAAGTGGCTCACCCAACTCTCCATCCTCGAAGCCGACTCGATCAATTTACAGATTGTACCTGGCGTGGGAGAAAAAACAGCGGCGAGAATCGCCATTTTTTTAGAACAGCTCGGTGGTTTACACGATTTTTCCCAGCTGACAGAGGTCTTCGGCGTGGATGAGGCACTGGTAATGAAGATCGAAGAGTATTTTTTCTTCGAAGAAGGCGCCCTAAAAAAGATCCCCATTAATAGACTGGAAGCAGCTGAACTAGCCGATCACCCCTATATTTCGTATGGCTTAGCCAAAGTGCTCGTTGCGTACCGGAACCAACATGGGCCTTATACACAGCTGCGGGATTTACAGGGCATAAAAATTATCGATCCTGAGTGGATTACACTGATTCAAGCCTATTTAGATTTCTCCTTGTAGATTCACTTATCGGTCAGGAAAGCACCTAATAAAAAAGACACGCAAGAGGAGGTTCTCCATCCTTGCGTGTCCCTAATTTTTTACTTTATTTAAACTCCACAGGCCTACTCGCGCTATCGAAGTCAGCATTAGTCTTCGTATCCTTCTACGATACCTGTCTCCACCTCTTCTTCGGTAGCCTCACGAAGATTCAGGATATTTCCCTCGAAATGAAGATCAAAGCCCACAAGAGGGTGATTGAAATCAAGTAAGATCTCATCTCCTAAATCCTTCAGCACCTTCGCCTGCATCGGATATCCATTTTCATCTAGAAGAGGCAGAAAATTTCCTTCTTGTAGCATGTCTTCAGAAAAGCCCTGCTGCGAAGAAAACTGAGATTTTGGGAAAGTCATGATCATATCATCTTCCGCCTGCCCATACGCTTCATCTACCGTGAGGCTAAATTGAAAAGCCTCGCCCTCTTTCTGACCCGCAAGCATCTCTTCAAACTTCTCTGGCAGCCCACTGTTACCGAAAACGAAATAGAATGGATCCTCTTCGTCACGGACCTCCACACTGAAAGGAACAGACTCTATTTCTTCTTCTATTTTACTGACTTTTAATTCATAGGTGATACCGACTACCACATTAGGAGATACTTCCATGCTACTTAACGTTCTATTGATGTAGACAAAGGTACTGCAAGCAACTAGCTTAAAGAAATATTTTCTGGAATTCCCACTTTTATGGCAGAAAGGATAAGGAAGAGAAGAAAACCAGTTAATCCTGCCAGAAGCGAATAAAACACAAGCTGTCCCTTCTTTTTCCATACTGCACGCACATAAGCTAACAGCACACCTATAAAATATATGCTGAACGCAAGGGTCATTCCTTTGTATGCACCCACGGAATAGAAATACACAGGAATTTGATCCCCAGAAAAACTCAGGTCCGGAAGTTGGCCCTCCTGATACACCTCATAAAAGGCGCTAAGAAAGCTATAAGCTCCTACACCGCTTACTAGGCCCGCAGCAGCATAAAGGAAAAACTTTTGCATGCTGCAAATTAAAGTTTTTCCTTCACGCCCTCACTACCTATCATGAATTTTTAAATTTCTTCCTCAGTGACCCGCCAGATTTTCACAATCCCTTCAGTCGCTAAACTATAGCGATATTCAAAACAATGAAACACAACACTATCCTCCTCCTCAGAAGAACCTGTAAGTAAATCCCACCGGAAACCATGCGTATTCAAAAACACTTCGGACATGTAAATAGGACCATCTTCGTTTATCCCTAAAAGAAGTAAAAAAACCTGCCGATTTAAAGATAATGCCTTTTTGACCTCATCCACACTGGGCGATTTCATCGAAAAGTGATACGCCTCCTGCACCTCCTCCACAGATGACTGCGCATCGTTCTCTAACTCCCGCTCCTGATCAACCTGATCGATGATGTACAGCTTGTCCTTAATGAAAACTCTCTTCATGTATACTACAAATTAATAAAACTCTCTATTTACTAGGCCACGCTTCGCTCAAACTCACCTACCCCCACACGCATCACATGCGCAAAAGGCCCGTCAAACTGAAAAGCATAGTCAAAGCAGTAGTAAATACGCGTATGCCGCCTTCGTAAAACACGCGTGTAATAGGAGAGATGGAAGCCTAAAGCAGTCAATTCCTCTCTACGTACACTCACATGGCCAAAAATAGCATTTTTAGATAATTTTTTAAATACTTTTTTTAATATTTTCCTGTTATTATCTAAATTATTAAAAATCTTATGGGTAACTATATCTTCATTAATCATACTCAACACTTTGGGAACGCGAACATTCCGGTAATCAATGGGGAGAGAAAACCGAACCTTGAAACGATCAAGGCCCGGTAACTAATCAATCAAACATATTCCTTTCATTAAGCGGCTGATGCTTCACCACTGTTCTCTAACAAAATCACCACCTGAGAAGCACGCAGCCGATACCGAAACTCAGCTACCTGAAACATCGCGTCCCGCCCAGCTTCATCACGAAATTGAAAACCGGTAATCGCCTCAAAACTAAACCCTCTCCTCAATAGCGCATCGCGACGTATCTTAAGCTCCTCCCCTGAGCTTTTAAACACCACAGCTCCTTCAAAATAGCTCTATTTTTCCTAATTATCTTGCTATAGGATTTAAACAGGCTATCATCTGAAACTTGACGCATATTGTTATAGGCATTCCGGCAGTGATAATCACAAAACTTCTTATCAGACCGCCCCTTCAGCTCCTCCTGGCAGTGAAGCAAAAATTAGTAGGTAAAAGTGCTAATGTTTTCATAGTGCTTATATCTGTTTCCAACAAATATAAATGATAATTTAAAAATTCAAAACCAAATATTATTTCAGCAATACCCCAAAAAACGCGAATGGATTCGGAAATAACTAAAGACGAATTTTCAAATACAATTCCACATACACAAACTGCATTTTTGGCTATTTAAAAACGCACAGGGGAGAGAAGGGCATAAGAATGTTTTAGGTGAAAAAAAATCAACTTCGATAAAGATAAACGAATATACACGATTAGCACTTATCCAAGACGAATCTCCAGCCTAATGAAGCGAAATCAAAACTTCGCAATACTATTATTTCGCGGTATACCACAAAAAAGCGAGCCCCCTAAAGTAGACTCGCCTTCATGCCGATGCATAAGCAGCCCATGCTTTAAGCCGCATGCGATTCCCTCCCCTTCTTCATAAACCTTACCTCCACAGACTTCTCGTTTTGTACCCAATACGCATAGTCCACATTATAATACACAAAACGCTCCTGCTCCGACACCACCTTTTCAACTCCCGTGAAATAGTTGAAATCAAAACCGTCCAAAAGCAAAGCATCTCTCGGGATTACAAAATTATCTCCCTTCTTTACCTCATGCCACTTCTGTAAAATCTTTCGGTTTTTACGGATAATGCGAAGCACAACTTGTAACTCCTTATCCTCTTTATTCTTCCGCCGGTTATTATAAATGTTCCGACAGTTATCATCACAGAACTTTTTATCCGATCTTCCCTGAAATGGGTCCCGCATTCAATACATTTGCGGATAGCTCCTGATGGGCCAAGTTTAAGAACTCTACTCATAAGTAATAATGATTTATTGGTACTCGTAATTCACCACTTAAAATAGTAAGCAAAAAAGAAAAGGAAAAATCATACTCCTAAGAAGAGAAGTCAATAAGGCACTTTACCCCTCCAAAACCAAAGAAACAAAGCTGCCCAAATTGAAAACCAACTGCCTAAAAAACAAAACAAAAAGCTTAGCTCATTATAAAGACTTTAAAATTTAATATTTTTATAATGCTTTAATTATATAAATTTACGATCAAAAATAAACGCTTAAATGCATCCCCACCACCAAAAAAGCATCCATTTGAATGCGACACATACAAAATACAAAAAAAGAGAGGCGAAAATCACCTCTCCTCCTTGCTCTTTAAAACGGAGCCCCATGCCTCAGGCAGTAGGACCAGAGTTTCACAACGCACTGGGGCAGCGCCCCGAAAACCTGCTCCCAAGCGATCAGACCACTAAATTCACGATCTTACCCGGAACTACGATCACCTTCTTGGGTGCTTTGCCCTCTAAAATACGCTGCACCGCCTCATCCGCTAACACAGCCTCCTCTATCTCTGCCTTCGTTAGACCTAAGGACAAAGAAAGCTTGACACGCATCTTCCCATTAAAGGATACCGGATATTCATGCGCATCCTCCTGTAAAAACTGCTCATCATAAGCCGGAAAACGTGCCTCCTGAATGCTGCCCGTATGCCCCAAAAGTGCCCACAACTCCTCCGCTATATGCGGCGCATAAGGCGCTATCGTCAGCGTAAGTGGCGTTAAAATCGCCCGCTTGTTGCACTTTAACGCCGTCAGCTCATTCACACATATCATAAAACTAGACACGCTTGTATTAAACGAATAGGACTCTAAATCCTCCTGCGTCTTCTTGATCGTCTTATGCAGCGTCTTCAGCTCCGCACGCGTCGCGCCTCCTCCGATACAGAGAAACTTCCCCCCGGATGATACAGACGCCATAACTTCTTTAAAAACTTAGCCACCCCATCGATGCCATTCGTATTCCATGGCTTAAACTGCTCTAAAGGCCCTAGGAACATCTCATACAGACGAAGCGTATCCGCACCATAGCGCTGAATGATCTGATCCGGGTTCACGACATTGTACTTAGACTTGGACATCTTCTCGACCTCCACACCACAGCGGTACTGCCCATCCTCTAAGATAAACTGGGCATCCTTTAAGTCTGGCCGCCACGCCTTAAAGCGCTCCACATCCAGCACATCCTGGTACACCAGACTCACATCCACGTGCATGGCCGCCGTGTCGTACTGCTCCCGCAAGCCATAACTCACAAAGGTATTCTCCCCCTTCACGCGGTATACAAAGTTCGAGCGCCCCTGAATCATCCCCTGGTTAATCATCTTCTGGAAAGGCTCTTGAATCGGCACGAACCCTCTATCGTATAGGAACTTCGTCCAAAAACGGCTGTATAACAGGTGCCCCGTCGCATGCTCTGCACCGCCTATATAGAGATCCACCGCACCCCAGTAGGCCGCAGCCTCTGGCGACACGAATGCCTCCTCATTTTTAGCATCCATGTAACGGAAAAAATACCAGCTAGATCCCGCCCAGCCCGGCATCGTACTTTTTTCCAGCGGATACACGCCGTCCTCCGTTTCGTACACCCAGTTTTGGGCCCTGCCCAAAGGCGGCTCGCCCGTCTCCGTAGGCAGATATTTATCCACCTCCGGAAGTACCACAGGAAGTACAGCCTCTGGTAGCAGATAAGGTAAATCCCCCTTAAAATAGACCGGCAAGGGCTCCCCCCAGTAGCGCTGCCGCGTGAAAATAGCATCCCGCATACGGTACTGAACCTTGCCACGGCCGATCCCCTTCTCCTCTAAAAAAGCGATCGCCTTATCCATCGCCTCCTGCATCGGAAGCCCCGATAAAAAGCCCGAATTTTGGATGATCCCCCCCTTACCCGGAAACTACCCTCCTCCATACTGCCCTCGATCACCTGACGAATCTCCAGCCCGAAGTGGCGTGCAAAATTATAATCCCGCTCATCATGCGCCGGAACGGCCATCACCGCACCCGTGCCATAACCCGCTAATACATAGTCCGCTACCCATACCGGAATGCGCTCCCCGTTAAAAGGATTTACCGCATAAGACCCCGTAAATGCCCCAGATATGGTCTTCACATCCGCCATCCGCTCACGCTCAGAACGATTCTTCGCCTGCGCCACATAGGCCTCCACCTCTTCCCGCTGCTCCTCCGTAATGAGCTGCTCCACATCGTCATGCTCCGGCGCGAGCGCCAAATAAGTCACCCCGTAGATCGTGTCCACACGCGTGGTAAAGACCTTGATCTCCAGCGCTGAACCCACTACCTGAAAGACCATCTCCGCACCCTTTGACTTGCCGATCCAGTTACGCTGCATCTCCTTTATCGGCTCCGCCCAAGCGAGATCCTCCAGTCCCTGAAGTAAGCGCTCTGCATAGGCCGAAATACGCATACTCCACTGCATCATCTTCTTCCGCTCCACCGGGTGGCCACCGCGCTCCGAAAAACCATCCTTTACCTCATCGTTTGACAGCACCGTCCCCAGCGCCGCGCACCAGTTGACCGTCGTCTCCGCCAAATACGTCATGCGGTACTTCAGTAAAAAACGCTGCTGCTCCTCTTCTCCCATCTGCTGCCACTCCGCAGCCGAAATTTCCGGCGTGTCCTCATCGCATACCGCCTGTAAGCCAACATTTCCACTTTCGGCCAGTCTAGCCTCTAAATCCGCGATCGGACGCGCTTTATCGGCCTCCAAATCATAAAAACTATTGAAAAGCTGCATAAAAATCCACTGGGTCCAGCGGTAATAGGACGGATCCGAAGTGCGCACCTCCTTCTCCCAGTCATACGCCAGCCCGATCTGCTTCAACTGCTCCGTATAGCGCGCAATATTTTCCTCCGTAGTGACCGCAGGATGCTGGCCCGTCTGGATGGCGTACTGTTCGGCCGGCAGGCCAAAGGAATCATAACCCATCGGATGCAGAACATTATACCCCTGAAGACGCTTGTACCGCGCGATGATATCCGAGGCGATGTACCCCAGAGGGTGCCCCACATGAAGCCCAGCACCAGAAAGGTACGGGAACATGTCTAAGGTATAAAACTTCGGACGACTCGGGTCCACCTCAGCCTTAAAAACCTGATGCTCCTCCCAGTATGCTTGCCACTTTTTCTCGATTTCTTGAAAATTATATTCCGCCATGCTGTTTTTATGATTCTGCTTGAATAACGCTTGCAAAAATAGAAAAAAACGAAAGAACTCTGCCCTTTCATTCGAATTAGTTGGCCAGGGCCAAAACCACAGGTACCCTTACCCATTTCGCACGATTTTTATGTATCTTAGAGCGTTAACACCCGATAAACAACCATGAACCCAACTCCTATTCGTCCCCTGTTGTATGTCCTCACCTCCTTCCTACTCCTAGGCCTCAGCCTGCTCCACACCCCGAAGCTCCTTGCCCAAAATACGGAAGAAGCCCTCGCCTTCGAACTGGCACAACTACTGGATTTAGGGAGCGACAGCAACTTCTTTGGCCCGGATAGGGCCCGCCTCTACAGCATCGGCCAAGTCAAGCAACTCTATGCGGATCGCCAGTTCCAAGCCCTCTGGACGGACAGCACGGGCATGAGCTGCCTGGGCTATGAACTGGCCTATGAGCTTCGGCAGCTGCGTTTCGATGGCCTGATGCCTGAAGACTATCACGGTGAACTGATCCGTGAATGGCAGCGACAGTACCGCCGAGAAGCCCCCTCCACCACAGCCATCGCCTACATCGAGCTACTGCTCACCGATGCGCTGATGGGCGCCATGACGCACCTCTACTATGGAAAAGTCGATCCAGAAAGCCTGCGCGCAGATTACGACATACGAAGAAAATCACGCCAAATCGAAGTGCTGGAGAAGGTCGTACAAATAGAAGAAACAAAGGAAATTCGCAACACCCTGGAGGCTCTCAGCCCAGGCTTCAGCACCTACCCCCGCATGCGTCGGCAGATGAAACAGCTCGATCAGCTCCGTTATGGTGCAGATACCCTCTCCTGGAACCGCCTGCAGGTGAGCAGGGCGTACGCCCAAATGAAACGCATGCTCTCCTGCCTCAAGTGCGGCAGCGCATGCTACTCTATGGAGATTTATCCCAATCAGAGTACCGCTCCAGCCAAGAGGCCGGCAGCACCTATGACAGCCTGCTACTCCGTGGAGTGTTGCGCCTGCAGCAGCGGCTAGGCCTGAACCAGGATGGCGTCATAGGAAATGGCACCCTCGCGGGACTAAATGAGCCGCCCGCACAGCAGATGCAGAAATTAGCCGTTAACATGGAAAGGCTGCGCTGGCTGCCAGACACCCTTAAGGAGGAAACGGTCATCGTCGTGAATATCGCGAACTTCCGGATGGACCTGATCCAAAACCGCGACACGCTCTTTTCTACAGAGGCCATCGTAGGCAAAAATTACCGCAAAACACCCGTCTTTAATGCAGAGATGAGCTACCTCGTCTTCAGCCCTACCTGGACTGTGCCACCGACCATCTTAGCGAACGATGTCTTGCCCGCAGTAAAAAAAGATATGAACTACCTGAAAAGCAAACAGATGCGCGTACTCACTTTCGACGGCAAGGAGGTGGACCCTACAAAAATCAACTGGCAATCCCTCTCTGCGCGGGGCTTCCCCTACATGATTCGGCAGGACCCCGGTCCGCAAAATAGCTTGGGCGCAGTCAAGTTTATGTTCCCGAACCGCTATAATGTGTACATCCACGACACCCCCTCCCGCGAGCAGTTTGGCCGCGATAACCGCGCGCTGAGCAGCGGCTGTATCCGTATTCGAGAACCCGAGCGGCTGGCTGTCCTTCTTCTGGAGGACCAAGGATGGACCCCGGAGCGCATCGCCGCCGCCATGAAGCGAAAAACGGAAGAGAATGTTCGGCTAAAACGGCCCATTCCAGTGGTCCTACTCTACTTAACTGCCTGGACAGATGAAGGCGGAAGGCTGCAGTGGCGCGAGGACATTTACACCCGAGATGCGGAGCTCGCGGCTGCTTTGCGCAGCAAAAGGTCCTCTTCCACCGCCTCCTAAGCCCAATTTCGCCTCTTCAATCTTCGTCTTCCAGGTCAGGCCCCTCTTGTGGCTTAAAATTTTCTACGATATCCTGTAGGAGCCTTGTGCCTTTAAAATACAGTCAGCGAACTGGCGAAAAGCCCCTTGGCCCCCGGCCAAAGGAGACACATAGTCCACCGCCTCCTGAATATAAGGAGGCGCATCCTGCGGGCAGGCACTGAGTCCCACGCGGGTGAGGATGGGCAGGTCGATGATGTCATCCCCGATAAAGGCCACCTCTTCGAGGCTAATCTCTAAGGTTTCCAGGATTTCCATAAGCTTTTTCGCTTTATCCCGCACACCATGATAGTGAAAATCAAAGTGCAGCACATCGCAGCGATCACGCACCACCTTCGAGTTCCGCCCCGTAATCGCACCTACCAAGATATCATTTTTGCGCAGATGCGAGACGATCAGGCCATCGCGCACATGGAAACGCTTATACTCCATGCCCGCATTATCGTAAATGATGCCCCCATCGGTCAGCACGCCATCCACATCGGTCACCAGCAATTTTATTCCAGCGGCTTTCGCATGGATTTCAGCCGTTAGGCCATCAAAGTAATCGCGCATATTATTTTCTTTTCTTCCACTGAACGGAATATAAATCTAATCTTCTTTGTTCTAAATTTCGCACTGAGACCGGCCTTACGCTGCTTCGTGAGCAGGTCCAGATCCACATCCGCCACGATCGTCGTCTCCGCATTTTCAGAGGCCTGCGCCACCACCGCATCATGCGGGAAAGAAAAATCGGAAGGCGAGAAAATAGCCGACTGCGAATGCTGAATATCCATGTTTTCTACTTTCGGAAGGTTACCTACCGAGCCCGTAATGGCCACATAGCACTCGTTTTCGATCGCCCGCGCTTTCGCGCAAATGCTCACGCGCAAAAAGGCATTTTTCGTATCTGTCCAGAAGGGCACGAACAAAATATCCATCTCTTGCTCAGCCAAAATGCGTCCCAGCTCCGGAAACTCTACATCATAACAAATCAGTATCCCGATACGACCGGCATCTGTATCAAACACGCGGATGCCGGAACCTCCCTGAAGCCCCCAGTAGGCCTGCTCATCGGGGGTAATGTGCAGCTTGTACTGCTTGTCTACAGTACCATCGCGGCGACAGAGGTAGCTCACATTACGTAGCTTCTTACCGTCGTATTCCGGCATGCTCCCCGCCACGATGTTCACGTTATACGAGAGCGCCAGATCACGCATACGCGTTACGATTTCGTCTGTGTAATCTGCCAAATTTCGAATGGCCTCCGAGGCATCCATATCGTTAAACTCTGCTAAAAGCGGGGCATTAAAAAACTCGGGCAGAAGACAGAAGTCGGACTTATAGCCCGACACGGTATCTACGAAGAACTCCACCTGCTGCATCAAGTCATCGACTGTGTTAAAGCGACGCATTTTCCACTGCACCAGCCCTAAACGCACGATGGTCTTTTTATTCCCGATCAGCTTTTCCTCCTTCTCGTAGTAGATGTTAATCCACTCTAAGAGGGTCGCATAGGCCCGGGAATCCTTATCCTCCGGCATGTAACGAGTAATCACCTTGCGCACGTGAAACTCATTAGCCAGCTGGAAAGAGAGAACAGGGTCAAAAATTTCTTTGCTCTTCACCTGATCGATGTACTTACGCGGCGACATCTGCTCAGCATAATTCGAATAACCCGGAATCCGGCCACCCGCGATTATCGAACGGAGATTTAGGTTCTCACAAAGCTCCTTTCGCGCATCATACAGACGGCGCCCTAAGCGCATGCCCCGATAATCTTTATGCACAAAAACATCCGTCCCGTAGAGCGTATCTCCCTCATCATCATGGGTGTCGAACTTCCCATACCCCGTGATTTGGTCATAGGTATGGTTATCGCCGAAGCGGGCATAATCGACGATTAAACTAAGCGCAGCAGCCACGACTTTACCATTATCTTCTATACAAATTTGACCCTCAGGGAAAGCTTTGAGCTGATTCTTCAGCTCCTCACGCGTCCATGCACCTCCTGGCTCCTTATAAATGGAAACCATGATGTCGCGAATGTCGTCGTAGTCAGCTAATTTAATATTACGGAGCTTTAAGCGATGCTCTAACTCTTCTTTCTGCTTGCTCATAAAAACAAAATTAATCATTTATTTCGGAACAAAATTGCTGCCAAAAGGGAAAATGGCCTTATATTCCGATTAATACCGAATGGAAGTAAACATTTAACAATCAAAATTTCGTTTACTTACTACCTGTATACTTAAAATCTTACACTATGGTTGTTTTTGATTGGCTACGCCATCTTATGGAGTTTAAACTGTTCAGCATGACAGAAGACTCCTATCTCACTGTAGGTCTTTTACTTACACTCGTATTCTCCGTATTTTTATTGCTCCTCGTAGCAGAATGGATAAAAAAAACCCTCGTCGGCCGTGTGCTTCCGCGCTATCAAATCGAGCAGGGAACACGGCAGTCGATCGGCACCATCATCAAGTATATCATTTTAATCGCAGGCTTTTTTTCGATCTTACAGACTAATGGAATCGATCTCAGTGCCTTCGGGATCTTAGCCGGTGCACTCGGTGTGGGTATCGGTTTTGGTCTCCAAAACATCACCAATAACTTCATTTCAGGTCTCATCATTCTCTTCGAACGCCCCATAAAGGTAGGGGATCGCATCGAGGTGGCTAATGTCACCGGTGATGTCGTGAAAATCTCTGCCCGCTCCACGACGATTACGACGAATGACAACATCTCCGTCATCGTTCCGAACAGCTATTTTATCGACTCCGAAGTCATCAACTGGTCCCATAACGATCGCATGGTGCGCTTTAACTTCCCCGTGGGCGTGTCCTACAAGGAAGATCCAGAGCACATCCGAAAAATCCTCATGGAGATCGCCCTAGAACACCCCGGAGTAATAAAAGAACCCGCCCCAGACATTCTCTTCGACGAATTCGACGACAGCAGCCTAAATTTTAATATGCGTGTCTGGACCACCGACTTTACGAACAAGCCAAAAGTCCTGAAATCAGAGCTCTACTACAAAATTTTTAAACGCTTTACAGAGGAAGGGGTGGAAATCCCATTCCCGCAGCGCGACTTGCACATCGTTTCGGGTGCAGAACGCTTGCGCAAAGCAGATTAAAGTGCAGCAATAAATGCTGACTGCTCTAAATAAGTGGGCTCTTCTGCGTAGATAAAGAGGAGCCCGCGCTCTTGAATGTACCCTAATAAGGGAGCAGCCAGCGCGCGTGGAATAGCTGGACAACCTAAACTTCGACCAAGGCGACCGTGTGCCCGGATAAAATCTTCCTCCGCATAGTCGGCCCCATGCATCACTACTGCTCGCTCACGTGCAGCATCGTTTATGCCGGGTTCCAGCCCATCGAGCCGTAGGGAATAACCGTGCTTGCCCTGATAGGTCTCTGCAGTTTTATAGAAACCTAAGCTACTTTTATACGAATTCACTTGGTTCGAGAAGTGGCGCGCATAACGCTCCCCTGTCTGTCGGCCATGTGCCACTAAAGAATGAAAGACAAGCGCTTTCGTCTGCATATCGAAGACCCAAAGACGCTTTTCATCCGAAGGCTTAGAAAAATCGATGACCGTTAACGTCTCGTATGCCTCTCCTCTTTCCTCAGCGATGCGTACAGTTCCGTTTAACGCAAAGGCCAGCACCTCCTGACTGGGCAGCTCCTCCTGCGCATATACCGCCGTCAGAGCAGACCAAAAAGCCTCATGCACTTCCTCGGCCACGGGTAGAATCTCCTGCTCACGCGGCAAGTCGTAAAGCGTTTCTGGTGAATAGTTCAACAGAATCAGCGGAAATAAAAACAAACTGTAAAGGTGATTACGTAGAGACATGGAATGGAAGTAAAAGCAAGCTAAGGTTCATTTTTCCAAAATTACAAGAAATCATGAACTTATGTTTAAAGAAATTGCGTTTATGACCTGATTCTTGACACGAAAAGCGCTTTGCCTAGGACCATTCGAAAAAGTGCACCAAAAGAACTCGCTCGAAAGTAAAGTACCGCATGCAGGCAAATAAAAAGAATCAGGAATTAGTAGCTCCCAGTGAACCAATACGCTACGTTACTTTGTTTAAGTATTAATGCCTAAAATTAAACAAACACACCACCCCACTGTTTAGTAGACTATGAGAGTATCCGTTTTTAGAAAAGAGCATTTTAATGCTGCCCATAAGCTGCATAATCCGAATTGGAGCAAGGAAAAGAATGAAGCCACTTTTGGCAAATGTAATAATGAATACTACCATGGTCATAACTATGACCTACATGTGAAAGTAACAGGAGAAATCGATCCAGAAACCGGTTATGTATGTGATATGAAGGTCCTGAGTGACCTGATTAAAGAGCACGTTATCGATAAATTTGACCATAAAAATTTAAATTTAGATACCGATGAATTTAAGAACCTTAACCCTACAGCCGAGAACATGGCTGTGGTTATATGGAATATTCTAAAAGAAAAATTAGATTCTAAGTACGACTTAATGATTCGATTATATGAAACAGAGAGAAACTATGTTGAATACGACGGGAAGTAAGCCGATGCAAGACATCGATGAGATGGGCGATGAGCACATCGGCACGTCGACAGAGACGCCTCTTAGAGCAGATGCCTTCGAAATGGATGATGAGCTGAAAATGGAGCTGATCGCCAAGCATTTCAAGGAAATCATGCACATATTAGGACTCGACTTAAGTGATGACAGCCTTAGAGGTACTCCACAGCGAGTAGCTAAAATGTATGTCCAAGAGGTATTTTCAGGTCTCGACCCGAAAAATAAACCAGACATCAAGTTATTTGAGAATAAGTACCGCTACAGTGAAATGCTGGTAGAGAAGGATATTACCTTTTTCTCCAACTGTGAGCATCACTTCGTTCCGATTTACGGAAAAGCCCATGTGGCCTATATCTCAAACGGTAAGGTAATCGGTCTTTCTAAAATTAATCGAATCGTACAATATTTTGCGAAGCGTCCGCAAGTGCAGGAGCGCCTCACCATGCAAATCGGGAATGAGTTAAAAGAAATGCTGGGCACAGAAGATATCGCTGTAGTCATCGACGCACACCACATGTGTGTCAGCTCTAGAGGAATTAAAGATGTGAATAGTGCCACTGTGACCTCTTACTACAGTGGGCAGTTCGAGCAGGAAGAAAAGCGTGCAGAATTCATGAAGTACATCACGCTAGGGAAATAAATTAACCAACTATTACCTACCCAACAGGTAGATTCGGATCCCGCTCGCAACAGTGAGCGGGATTTATTTTTAACCCACAACAGGAAATTACATCATTCCTAGAAGTTTACACGATGCATATTACCACACATTAACCTGATAATACCAAAACATTTTGCGCAGCAAAAGATTAACTATAGTAAAGGAATAACGTATATGAAAGACAGGAATATCGTCATAATAGGCGGGAATACAGGCATAGGAGAAGCCCTAAAAAAACAATTAGAAGCGGCTGGAGCGCATGTATTCAGCTACTCTCGAAGCGGTGATGGCACCGGAAAATTAGATGTAACCGAAGAATTCAGCAGTATCGATGGACTCCCTGAGGTCGTGCATGGCTTGGTGTACTGCCCAGGAAGCATTAACCTGAAACCTTTCCACAGATTTAAAATAGAAGACTTTCAAAAGGATTTTGAAATCAATACACTCGGCGCTGTAAAGGTTCTTCAGGCATGCATGAAGCCCCTGAAGGCGGCGAAAGGCGCCTCTGTAGTGCTCTTCAGCACAGTAGCCGTCCAAGTCGGACTGGGCTTCCATGCCAGCATAGCAGCGGCGAAAGGAGCTGTAGAAGGTCTGACTCGCTCTCTGGCAGCAGAGTGGGCACCGAACCAGATTCGCGTGAATGCAGTAGCGCCCTCGCTAACGGACACCCCGCTAGCCGCGCAGTTACTTGGATCAGAGGATAAAAAAGAAGCCTCGAATAAACGTCACCCCATGGGCCGATATGGAACAGCTGAAGATGTGGCCTCTGCGGCTTACTTCCTATTAAGCGAGGGTTCCTCCTGGATGACAGGCCAGATCCTACATCCAGACGGCGGTATGTCAGCCATTAAAGGTATGTAAATAACAGCAAACAATTGGGTTAGACAAAGTGTAGAGAGAAAGGGAATGCTCCCAAGTTTAAAGTACGAGATTATGAAGACTCCACCGGAATCATTTTTGATTTTCAAGGAAGAATTAAAAAAGGCCCGACTGGAAAAGGAAAGGACTAAGAAAAGAGTATGAGGGTAAGCTGGCAGACATGAATAAAGAATTAGACCGATTAAAAGAGCAGATTTCCGCCCAACAGGAACTGATGAAGACTACCTTAGAATATGCGATTAAATTAGAGGAAAATCTGGATCACTTCAGAGATGAGGTAGAAAAGCAAAAGCAATCTAAAAATAGGTCTTTCCACTAAACTGCTTGAAAATCATGAATTCACCTACAGAAATACAGGAAATCAAAGATTTCGAACTCATATTTGAAGGGCGCTATTCGAAGGCCTATAAAAACGAGGAAAAGGGTATGATTATCTGTACCCTATTAGCAGATTATGTGCCGATAGAAGACTTTAAGGAAACGTTTAATACCCTAAGTGAGACCATCCAAGAAGGAGGCTATCAAAAGTTCATTTTTGATAAACGTGCCTCCGTGCCTTTCACCAGCCCAGTATGGAGTGGTACTTCCTACACTGGAAAAAGGACATGCTGGTGTATGGCCTCCAGCAGCATCGCAAGATACTGCCCAGAGAAAAGTGGTTTGAAAAAATGGTGCAGATCGCCAAAGCACAGATCATGGCCCAAAACCCGGATAATATCATCGATCAATTAGACATCGCTTACTGCGATTCCATAGAAGAAGCTATCGCGCGCTAAGCCCATGCTACACTACACGAAAGACGCCCTACTTACTGGTCCCTCTGATTTTCGGAGGGACTTTATTAATGGCCTATCGGGCTATAAAAGCCTTAACCTCATCGGAACGAAAAGCGAACAGGGCATAAGTAATCTCTCCCCCTTTTCTCAGGTTTTCCACATTGGGGCCTCGCCCCCACTAGTCGGAATTCTCTTCCGCCCGCATACTGTAGTCCGCCATACCCTGGAAAATATTTTGGCTACTAAGGTGTTTACCCTAAACCATGTGACACCAGCTTTCTACCAGGCTGCCCATCAGACCGCAGCTCGCTATGAAGGATCCGAATTCGAGGCCACAGGCTCACGGAAGCCTACAAAGCAGACTTCCCAGCGCCTTTCGTGGACCAGAGCCCCCTGCAGGTGGCCTGCCGCTACGTGGAACACCAGACACTAACCGTAAATGGAACCGTCCTCGTCGTAGGGGCCATCGAACACGTTTTTATCGCGGAGAAAGGGTTACGCGAGGATGGTTCTATCGACTTACAAGCGCTCGAAACGGTTACCGTCAGTGGTCTGGACGAATACTACACCGGCCAGCGCCTCGCACGCCTGAGCTACCCGAAACCGGATCGCCCCCTTTCCGTCATCTAAACCATGCAAAGCCCGCTTCTAGAACTTCGCCCCGAAGGCCTGTACTGCCCGCCAGCCGACCTGTTTATCGACCCTGGAGACCCGTAGAGCGCGCCATCATCACGCATGCACATGCCGACCACGCCCGCTGGGGCATGAAGCACTATCTGGCACATGAAGATAGCCGTGAGGTATTAAAATTGCGCCTTGGCGCAGACATTTCACTGGAAACTGTCCCCTACGCCCAGTCTATCTTCCGGCATGGAGTAGAAATCAGCTTGCATCCCGCAGGACATATTCCGGGCTCCGCCCAAATCAGACTGAGCCATAAGGGGCGCGTGGCCGTAGTCAGTGGCGACTATAAAGTGGAAGACGATGGCCTGGCCACGCCCTTCACCCCCGTGCCCTGCCATGAATTCGTCTCCGAATGCACCTTCGGACTGCCGATTTATAAATGGCCTCAGCAGCAGCAACTGATGGCGGAAATCAACAACTGGTGGGCCACACAGGCCGCTGCAGGATATAATGTTTTGCTTTTCGCCTACTCCCTCGGCAAGGCCCAGCGCATCCTGAAGCACCTCGATGCTAGCATTGGCCCCATCTTCGTTCATGGCGCCATTCACCATACGAATGAGGCGCTAAAAGAGAACGGTATCCCACTACCCGAAGCCACCCTCGTTACGCGAGACACCCCGAAATCAGCCTTAAAGGGCGCCTGCATCATCGCCCCTCCCGCAGCCATGAACAGCCCCTGGGCGAAAAAATTCTCCCCCTACCGTACCGGAATCTGCTCAGGATGGATGAATATCCGAGGCACGCGCAGGCGCAAAGCCGCCGATGCGGGATTTGTCCTCTCCGATCATGCCGACTGGGAAGGGCTAAACCAAGCCATCGAGGCCAGTGGCGCAGAAACCGTGTACCTGACCCATGGAAGCACCCACGCCTTTGCCCGCTACCTGAGCGAAGAAAAAGGACGCCATGCCGTCCCTTTAGAAACCCTCTTCGAAGGCGAACAGGTCGACGCCAGAGAAGACCATGATCAGGAAGCGCCAGAGGCCTAACAGGGAAAACAAAATATCCTCCCGTTTTTTAGCCCTTTCTTTTTCCATTTCACTGGGCTTATGTACCTTTGCGCATGGCAGAACAAATTCTCATCCTCGATTTTGGATCCCAATACACCCAGCTGATCGCCCGGCGCGTGCGCGAACTGAATGTGTACTGTGAAATTCACCCCTACACCGCGATCCCAGAGATCGGCCCCGAAACGAAAGGCATCATCCTTTCCGGCAGCCCCTGCTCCGTACGCGATGCAGATGCACCCTATGTCAACCTAGACCTATTCCGCGGAAAACTTCCCCTACTTGGCGTATGCTATGGCTCCCAACTTTTAGCCCAGCAGTACGGGGGCGAAGTACTCCCCTCTGAAATTCGCGAATATGGCCGCGCCACCCTCGATCACCTCGACCAGCATCAGGAACTTCTAAAAGAAATGACGCATGGCTCTCAGGTTTGGATGTCACATGGTGATACGATAAAAGCCCTGCCTGAAGCTTCGAAATCATCGCCAGCACCAGCGCCGTTGAGGTTGCCGCCTTTAAAGTAAAAAACGAACAGACCTTCGGCATCCAGTTTCACCCGGAAGTAACGCACTCCCTGGAAGGAAAAAACCTACTCCGTAACTTCGTCGTAGGCATCTGCGGCTGTAGCCAAGACTGGACCTCCGACCTCTTCATCGAAACCACCGTCGCCGCCCTGAAAGAGCGCATCGGCAGCGATAAGGTAGTGATGGGCCTCTCCGGTGGGGTGGACTCCTCCGTGGCCGCCACCCTCATCCATCAGGCCATCGGTAGCCAGCTGACCTGCGTCTTCGTAGATAATGGACTGCTGCGCAAAAATGAATTCGAAGAGGTCCTCGACTCGTATAAGGACATGGGGTTAAATGTCATCGGCGTGGACGCCAAAGACCGCTTCTATGCCGCCCTAAAAGACATTAGCGACCCTGAAGCAAAACGAAAAGCTATCGGAAATGCCTTCATCGAGGTGTTCGACGATGAAGCCAATAAAATCGAAGGTGTAAAATTCCTCGGCCAGGGCACCATCTACCCAGACGTAATCGAATCCGTATCTGTAAAAGGCCCCTCTGCCACTATCAAGTCGCACCATAATGTAGGAGGCCTGCCCGACTTCATGAAACTAGAGGTAGTAGAACCCCTAAACACCCTCTTTAAAGATGAAGTACGCGAAGTAGGTCGCGCCCTCGGCATCGCAGAAACGATCATCGGCCGCCACCCCTTCCCGGGACCTGGCCTAGCCATCCGTATCCTCGGAGATATCACCGCCGAAAAAGTAAAAACACTCCAAGAGGTAGACCGCATCTTTATCGATGGCCTAAAAAGCCATGGCCTATACGATCAGGTGTGGCAAGCTGGAGCGATCCTTCTTCCCATTCAGTCCGTAGGCGTCATGGGCGATGAACGCACCTACGAAAAGGTAGTTGCCCTCCGCGCAGTCGGCTCCGTAGACGGCATGACAGCAGACTGGATCCACCTGCCCTACGAGTTCCTCGGAAAAATCTCAAACGAAATCATTAACCGCGTAAAAGGAGTAAACCGCGTCGTGTACGACATTTCCTCTAAACCGCCGGCGACGATCGAGTGGGAATAAACCCTTCTTAACTCCCAGAAACACCTTAAAAAGCGCCTCCACCTTTTTCGGCCTACTCCAGCATCCATGCCTGAGCCAGTGCTTGAGGGGAGGCGCTTTGCCTTTGCTTCGGGCAAAAAACACGAACGCACCGCCCTTATCCCTACTGGTACCGGAAGGTGAGCCAAAAAACCAAGCCTAACGCCAGAAGTAAGACGCTTCCATACAGGGTACCGAGAAGGATAAAACGCCAGGTCGTGGACCAAAAACCCAGTCGATACACCTTTTTCAGCGAGCCAAAACCGAGCATGCTCACCCAAAAAAACGAAAACCATGCGGCATAATCCGAGCCAACCCACCCTAAATAATTATAGATAAAAGCCAAACCATAAAAGAGGTACGCGAAAGCATGGATATGAAAGGCGTGAATGATGTGATCGGCGTAGAAAAAGGGCCGCCTCCACAGCATCAGCACGAGCAGCAAGCCGAAAATGGGCAGAAGCACAAACATCATCAGGGGTAAATTGCGCAAAACATTTCCCACATACGTGGAGCTATTCGCAAAAAAACGTCGTAAGCCTTCCACAGATACAATGGGGGAATAGCTGCTGTCCCAGCTCATAGTTTCGGAGAGGCTTTCCTGAAAGGCTTCTAGCGAAACGTCCGGATCTATCGCCCGCTGCCGCAGATAAAAATACCGCTGCCGCGTGGAGCTAGCAGCTACCCCTTCTGCCTCCCCATCATCAGCTCCACCCCCCATCTGAATCCCGAGTGCATCTGCCCGCTGAAAAGCAGTGTCGATGACATCAGTAGGAACCAGCAGACTGACGGTGAAAAAATAAAAAAGAGAAGTAAATAAATAGAGCCGCGCGGGATGAATATAGCGCTTCCGCCTCCCATAAAGAAAAGCGATCGTCAGCTGCCAGGGCCGATAAAAAAGGAGCGGAAAGGTCTTCCACAGCTTGCCTTCCCAGTTCATGTACCCTTCTAAAAAATCACTTAGCAGCAACCCTACCTGTAACCGGCGCGGCTTATTCCCTTGGCCGCAGTGTGCGCAGAAATTCGCCTTCGGCGCAAAGCGGTGGCCGCAGTTTAAGCAGTGCACGTGCTCATCGGGACCGGGTATGGGATCAGCATAAAGGGGAAAATCTTCGGCTGGCTTTTCCATCAACAAACATATTTTTGGAAATATACATAAAAGCTTGCAAGCATACATAAAAATCAGAGCGAAACCACGACAAAAGGGAAGAACAGCGCCCAACCGAACATTTCAGCAGTTAAACGCGTTTTTATAAGTGAACCAACCAAAACTACACACATGACACTTAAAGTTTATGGAATAAAAAACTGTTCCACGATGAAAAAGACCTTTGACTTTTTAGCAGAAGAGGGCGTGGATTACGAGTTTATCGACTATAAAAAAGCGGCTCCCAGCGAAGACCTACTGCGTGAGTTTATCGGCAAAACCGGCTTGGATGCTGTGATTAATAAAAAAGGCATGACCTATCGTAAGCTGGACGCTGCTGCCAAGGCGGCCGTGGAGGACGACCTAGGTGCTTTAAAGGTGCTCACCGAAAAAAGTAGCATGATCAAGCGTCCCATCATCGCATATCCTGATGGCAGCATCACGCTGGGTTTTGATCCAGAGACGATTAAAGCGAGGATGGCCGAACAAAGTGAAGCATAAAAAAAGCCTTGGCGATGTATATCGCCAAGGCTTTTTCTCTTATTTTTCTGTCTGCGCCTCCTGCAGGGAAGGATAATCCGTAAAACCCTTCGCACCCGGCGTATAGAAGGTAGATTCATCCCATTCCGCTAGTGGGGCATTTTGCGCGAAGCGCTCCACTAAATCCGGATTCGAGATAAACGGCTTGCCGAAGGCCACCGCATCAGCCAGCCCTTCTAAAATGTAGGCATTCCCCTTCTCCTGATCGAAATTCGCATTAATAATCAGCGTGCCCTTATACACAGGTCGGTAACGCTGCGCGATCTGAGGCTCTGCGTGCGGCACGTCGGATACATCATTAAAAGGCTCAGAAAGGTGAAGGTAAGCCAACTTATACCGATTTAAGGACTCGATGATGTAATCGAAGGTAGGAATCGTCTCTTCATCGAGTGTCATGCCGAAAATCCCATGCAGAGAGGGGTTTAGGCGTACGCCAATGCGCTCTTCTGGCATCACTTCCTTGATGGCGTCTATCACCTCAAAAAGGATGCGTGCTCTATTTTCAATCGAGCCTCCATAAGCATCCACACGGCTATTAGAGGTGCGGCTGAAGAACTGATGGAGGAGGTAGCCATTAGAGGCATGAATTTCCACGCCATCGAATCCAGCTTCCATAGCGCGCTTAGCGGCCTGCTGATAGTCAAAAACGGTCTGCTTGATTTCCTCTAAGCTCATCTCCTTCGGCGTAACCGTATCTTTAAACCCTTTTGGAGTAAAAGACTGGGCATTCGGATTTATGGCCGACGGCGCATGGGGAAGCTCGCCCCCATGAAAATCTGGATGCGACATGCGCCCTACATGCCACAGCTGGATAAAAATTTTACCTCCAGCAGCATGTACGGCCTCTGTTACCTGCTTCCATCCTGCCACTTGGGCATCGGTATGAATTCCCGGCGTATTAATGTAGCCTACTGCACGCTCAGAAATCTGCGCACCCTCTGTAATAATTAATCCAGCAGACGCACGCTGCTTATAATAGGTAGCATGTAAATCGAAAGGAGCTTTTTCCGGATTCGCCGCACGACTACGTGTCATCGGGGCCATCACCACCCGGTTCGCTAAAGTAATAGGCCCCATGTCTAAGGGCGCTAATAAGGCTTGTTGCTGTGCCATAATAATTGGTTTAGATCTTAATTCGTGTCTATACAACTATCAAGCCAACCCGTTTGTTCCTGCTTAGCTCTTACGCTCCACTTCTTTTAGATTTTCCATCTTTTTCGCGCGCAGGAAGCCATTAATATCCTCGAAATGCTCGCGCACCCGCTTCTGGCCGAACTCAAAAACCTTTTCCACTAGGCCATCCAGAAAGTCTCGATCGTGCGAGACTACGATAAGCGTCCCATCAAAGGCCTTTAAGGCATCTTTTATGATGTCCTTCGTCCGCATGTCTAGGTGATTTGTCGGCTCATCCAAAATGAGGAAGTTCACCGGCTCCAGAAGCAACTTAATCATCGCCAAGCGCGTTTTTTCACCCCCGGAAAGCACTTTTACCTTTTTATTAATGGCATCCCCCCGAAAGAGGAAAGCGCCTAAAATATCTTTTATCTTCGTTCGAATCTCCCCTACTGCCAGCTGATCGATCGTCTCGAACACCGTTAAGGTTTCATCCAGCAGCGAAGCTTGGTTCTGGGCAAAGTACCCAATTTTAGCATTATGGCCCAGTTCGCATTTGCCCTCAAAAGGAATTTCGCCCATGATGGCTTTAATCATGGTGGATTTCCCCTCGCCATTTCTTCCGACAAAAGCGATTTTCTGCCCCTGTTCGATGATCATGCTCGCCTGCTTGAACACCACATGCTCGCCATAACTTTTGCTAAGCTCCTCCACGATTAACGGATACTTGCCAGAGCGCGGCGAAGGCGGAAAGCGGAGGCGAAGTGCGGAGCTATCCACTTCATCCACTTCCACAGGCACTAATTTTTCCAGCATTTTCACACGGGACTGTACCTGCAGGGTTTTCGAATAGGTTCCTTTAAAGCGTTCGATAAACTGCGTAGTCTCGGCAATAAACTTCTGCTGCTCCTCAAAATGTTTTTGCTGCTGCTCCCGGCGCTCCTGCCGTAGCGTCAGGTAATGGGAGTAATTCGCCTTGTAATCGTAAATCCTACCCAGCGTCACCTCGATCGTCCGGTTCGTAATCGCATCCACGAAAGCCCGATCATGCGAAATCACGATAACCGCCTTCGCCCGCTCCTTTAAAAACTCCTCCAGCCACTGGATCGACTCGATGTCCAGGTGGTTCGTCGGCTCATCCAGCAGAATCAAGTCGGGCTTTTGCAGCAGAATTTTTGCCAGCTCGATCCGCATCCTCCAGCCCCCGGAAAACGTATCGGTAGGTCGATCTAAATCCTCTCGTAAAAAGCCCAGCCCAAGCAGAACTTTCTCCACCTCCGCTTCATAGTTAACCTCCTCGATGGCATAAAACTTTTCACTCAGCTCGGACACCTTTTCGATGATGGCATAGTACTCCTCTGAGTCGTAATCGCTGCGTAGGGTGAGCTCATCATTCAGACGGTCGATCTCGGCTTTCATGGCCAGGTAAGATGCGAAGGCCTTCGCTGCCTCCTCGCGGACGCTGCAGTCATCAGAGGTCAGCAGGTGCTGCGGCAGGTAGGCGATTACGGCCTCTTTCGGAGCAGACACCTGACCGCGCGTGGGCTTGGCGATGCCCGCGATAATCTTCATCATGGTGGACTTCCCCGCCCCATTTTTGCCCATCAGGGCGATTTTATCATTTTCATTAATCGAAAAAGAGACCTCACTAAAAAGTGCTTGGCCACCGTGCTCTACTGTAATCTGATCCACTGAAATCATGCCTGCTGATTTTTTTTCTCAAAGGTACGCAGAATGTCCGCCCTCTCCAATACGCCCCCCTCATTACGCCCGCGAAAGCCCGTTCACAGGCTCACAGACCTGCGCCGCATCACAGGCTCACAAGGCGCCCATAAAAAAAGGAACACCCGCAGGCATTCCCTTATCATTCTTTGCTTCTGGCTCAGCCTTTGGCCCCAGGGCCAAAATCCAGCTACATGTCCGTCGTCTCGAAGCGGAAATGCGGCAGGTGGGTCAAAATATCTTCTGTCATCGCCGCCAAATCATACTGTGGCGCCCAACCCCAGTCCCTTCGTGCCACGGTATCGTCGATGCTATCCGGCCAAGAGTCCGCAATCGCCTGGCGGAAATCCGGGGCATAAGAGATTGTGAAGTCCGGGTGATGGGCTTGGATAGAAGCGTAAATTTCCTCCGGCGTGAAGCTCATAGCCCCCACGTTATAGCTCGAACGCACACGTACCTGCTCCCGAGGAGCATGCATCAGATCTAAAGTCGCCTTAATCGCGTCGGGCATGTACATCATCGGCAGCGCCGTATCTGCACGTAAAAAAGACTCAAAATGCTGGCCCGCGATGGCCTTATGGTAGATGTCCACTGCGTAGTCCGTCGTACCACCTCCTGGCAGCGCCTTGTAACCGATCAGTCCCGGATAGCGCAGGCTGCGCACGTCCACCTGATACTTTTGGAAATAATACTCACACCAGCGCTCTCCCGCCTGTTTCGAAATACCATAAACCGTATTCGGCTCCTTCACGCAGTACTGCGGGGTCTGCTGCTTCGGAGTGTTGGGCCCAAAAACGGCTATGGAAGAAGGCCAGTACACCTTGTCCAGCTTTAGCTCACGGGCCAGCTCCAGGATATAAAGCAAGCTGTCCATGTTCAGCTGCCAGGCGAAAAGCGGCTTTTGCTCCCCGACGGCCGAAAGTACCGCCGCGAGATGATAGATTTGGCTCACCTTTTCCTGCACCACTAGCTCCCGCACAGCGCGCTGATCCATCACGTCCAAAGGACGGAACTGGCAGAAATCAAATTTTGAGGCCGCTTGGGCATTAATGTCCGTGGCGATAACTTGCTCCGCGCCATAGGTGGAGGCCAGCGCCTGGGTGAGCTCAGAGCCTAGCTGCCCCCCCGCCCCGATAACCAAGATTTTATCCATTTCTCTCTTTTCTAGACCCTACTCCTAACGCAGGTTATGAGCAGAATTTTTCGTATATTTGGGAATATTTTAGAACAAAATTAAAGATTTATCCTCAATTTTCACGCACTTCCGATGATTCTGTGGGAATTCTCTGTCGGGCGGAACCCTGCTGGAAATAATCAGTTTATCTAAATAAGACTTAAAAAGCATCCTTTATGTTTGATACCCTAAAACCCAAATTACAGCAAGAGCTAAAAGAAATCGAAGAAGCTGGCCTCTACAAGCGTGAGCGCGTGATCGCCTCACCGCAGGCGGCACGCATTCGTCTCGAAAATGGTCAGGAAGTGCTTAACTTCTGCGCGAATAATTACTTAGGCCTCTCCTCCCATCCTGAGGTGATCGAGGCGGCGAAGCGTGCCATCGACACCCATGGTTTTGGGCTATCCTCCGTCCGATTCATTTGCGGAACGCAAGACATCCACAAGGCCCTCGAAGCGAAGATATCGGAATTTTTAGGCACGGAAGACACCATTTTGTATGCGGCGGCCTTCGATGCGAACGGAGGTGTGTTCGAACCTATCCTCGGCCCTGAAGATGCCATCATCTCGGATGCCTGAACCATGCATCCATCATCGATGGGGTACGCCTCTGTAAGGCCATGCGCTTCCGCTATAAGCATAACGACATGGAAGACCTAGAGGCGCAGCTGCAGGCGGCCGAGGCCAAAGGGGCTAAAAACAAAATCATCGTCACCGACGGGGTTTTCTCTATGGATGGCACCATCGCGCAGCTGGATAAAATCGTGGCCCTAGCAGAAAAATATCAGGCGCTCGTCATGTCTGACGAATGCCACTCCACTGGCTTTATGGGCAAAACCGGCCGCGGCGTGCACGAGCACTGCGGTGTCATGGGTAAAATCGACATCATCACAGGCACCCTTGGAAAGGCCCTTGGCGGCGCTTCCGGTGGCTTTACCTCGGGAAGAAAGGAAATTATCGATATGCTGCGCCAGCGCTCACGCCCTTACCTCTTCTCGAATACCCTAGCGCCAAGCATCACCGGAGCTTCCCTGAAAGTGTTCGAGCTACTGATGGAGAGTACTTCGCTGCGCGACAAATTAGAAACCAATACCCGCTACTTCCGTGAAAAAATGGAAGCCGCAGGTTTTGACATCAAACCTGGAGAACACGCCATCGTGCCAATCATGCTCTACGACGCGAAACTTTCCCAACAAATGGCGGAAAAGCTGCTGGAGAAAGGTGTCTATGTCATCGGGTTCTACTACCCTGTCGTACCGAAAGGCGAGGCGCGTATTCGCGTGCAGCTGTCTGCCGCACATGAGCAGGAGCACCTCGACGCAGCCATCGCCGCCTTTATCGAAGCTGGCCAAGAGCTCGGCGTGATCGGTGAGAAAGCAGATGCCGCACAGGCTTAACAGGAAGGAAATGCTGCTTAACGAATAGCCAGCACCCGCAAGTGTCATAAAAAAAGCAGGTCTAAAACTAGACCTGCTTTTTTTATGACTTACGTGTCGGCGTATGCTTACGTCGTTTTCTGTTTTTTCCCTTCGAATGCAGCGATGGGCTCGAACTTGTCATCTACATCCACACCTGTGAGATAATCGTTCAGCATCTCGCGCAGCTCCTGGAAAGAAAGATTGTGAAGTAGCTTCCCGTTCTTGGCCAGCGACACCTGTCCTGTTTCTTCTGACACGATCAGCACCAGGGTCTCTGTAGCCTCAGACATTCCGATCGCGGCACGGTGGCGAAGGCCAAACTGCGCGGGAACATCACGCTCGGTAACAGGTAAAATACAACGCGCCGCTTTTACCTTACCGTTATAGATAATCGCTGCACCATCATGTAGAGGTGAATATTTATTAAAAATCGAGATCAAAAGCCGTTTCGATACCACCGCGTCGATTAAATCACCACTTTCGGCATAAAATTTAAGCTCAGAATTCCGGGAAAGTACAATCAGCGAGCCCGTATTCGAACCGGACAGTGCTTTCGTCGCATCGATAATGGGGCTAATATTAAAAGCTTGCGTTTCTCTCTTTCTCCAAAATAGCAGCTCTTTTAAAACATTCTCGTTCGATAGGAAAGACGTTCTGCCGACGATCATAAGGAACTTCCGAATTTCCGGCGCGAAGATGATGATCACAGCGATTACCCCTACCCCCATAAACTGGCCTAAAATCACGGAAAGTAGCTCCATCCGAAGCGCGTTTACCATCAGGTAAATCAGGTACAGCGATAGGAAGCCTAAAAATATTTTTATGGCTACACTCCCCTTCAGTAGCTTATACACCTGATACATCAGAGCACTCACAAGCAGTATGTCAATAATATTGACAAGGGAAATCTCTAAAAATCCTATTTTAAATAAAAGTGTCAAGAATATAGCGTCTTAAATAATTTAATCGTCTGTACTGCTTCTAAAACATCATGCACCCGAAGAACGTTCGCCCCTTGCTGTAGCGCCACCATATGTAAGGCGGTCGTTCCGGCTAAAGCCCCATTCGCATCTGTGTCTATCACCTTGTAAATCATAGACTTCCTTGAAATGCCAACTAAAATCGGGCCAAGGAGTTTTGGAAAAGTATTTAAATGTCTTAAAATTTCATAATTCTGTTCTAATGTTTTGGCGAAGCCAAATCCCGGATCAAAAATCACGTCGTGAATACCTGCCTGCCTACAGCGGTCCTGCACCTGTGCGAAGTAAAAAAGCATTTCCTGGAGCAGGTCCTGATAAGAGGTAAGGCCTTGCATGGTTTTCGGGTTCCCCCGCATGTGCATCGCGATATAGGGCACACGGAAGGCTGCTACTGTGGGCAGCATCTCCGCATCTAAATGCCCCCCCGACACATCATTAACGAAGTGCGCTCCCGCCTCCAGTGCGCACGGGCCACGCCGGCACGAAAGGTATCGATGGACACCAAGGCCTGCGGATGGCGCCTTAGAATCGCCTGAATGAGAGGCGCCGTGCGTTCGATTTCCTCCTGCTCACTGACCTCATCAGCACCTGGACGAGTGGAATATCCCCCTACATCTAAAATATCCGCCCCCTCGGTTAACATCTTAGTCGCCTGCGTCAGCCCTGCTTCCACACCGCTAACCCGACTGCCCCCATAAAGGAATCGGGCGTAGCATTTAGGATGCCCATCACCCAGGGACGATCCAGCAAAAGGAGTTTTCCTCTGCTATTCAGTGTAAATTTACGTGGAAATAAAGTATCTTCGTTTCCCGAAGTGTTAGAAGTTGAACCTTGCCGCGTCATTTAATAAAAAAACCTTGAAAACACATACTGAAAGCGAATATACACAAGTTATCAGCCATTGTAAAACATTATTCGCGAACAAAACAAAAGATTACGGTACGGCCTGGCGCATCCTGCGACTTCCCTCCATCACCGATCAGATTTTCATCAAGGCGCAGCGTATCCGAAGCATCCAAGAGAAAGGCACCCAACAGGTAGCAGAACCGATTCACGATGAGTTTATCGGGATCATCAACTACTGCCTGATCGCACTTCTGCAGCTGGAGCTCCAGCAGGACCCACGCATCGAGATCCCCTATGAGGAGTTAGAAAAACGCTACGACCACTGGGTAGACCAGACATTGGCGCTGCTGCGCCAAAAAAACCATGACTACGGAGAAGCCTGGAGAGACATGCGCGTAAGTTCTATCACCGATATTATCCTGATGAAGCTGTACCGCGTGAAACAGATCGAGGACAATGCCGGCAAAACCATCGTTTCCGAAGGGGTCGCCGCAAACTACCAAGACATTTTAAATTATGCCGTGTTCTGCTTGATAAAACTAAACGCTCATGCTTAAGTACTTGCTTGCCCTTATCCGCTTCTTTGTGGGAGGCCTGTTTATTTTCTCTGGCCTGATAAAAGTAAATGACCCCGTAGGTACGGCCATTAAAATGGAGGAATATTTCGACGTGTTCGCTGCGGACATCGCCGGCTTCTTCAGCGCATTTAAACTCTTCTCGCTAGAAATCGCCGTGATCTTAGTCGTGGCGGAGGTGGTGCTGGGTGTGATGCTCCTCGTCGGTGCGCGCCTTCGCTTTACTGTTTATGCACTCGGGGCCATGGTCCTATTTTTTACCTTCCTGACCTTTTACTCCGCCTACTTTAATAAGGTGACGGATTGTGGCTGCTTTGGAGACGCGATTAAACTGACCCCCTGGCAGTCTTTTTATAAAGATGTTGTGCTATTGGTCTTGATCGGCGTCCTGTTCCTATACCGCCGCGAACTGCCCAGCAGCAGCCCTACTTGGGCCATCTGGACCACACGCATCTGCACCCTGCTCAGCATCCTCATCGCCATCACTGCGATCAATACCCTACCTTTTATCGACTTCAGAGCCTATAAAGAAGGGGTTAATATTCCGGAAGCCATGCTCCCCTCTGCTCCCCTGCAGTATGCCTACATCAATGGAAAAAGACGGTGAGCGCCGCACCTTCGACCAGTATCCAGAAGACGACAGTTACACCTTCGTGGAAATGATCCTGACGAACGAAGAAGCATTACCTAAAATAGCAGATTTCGCCGTTTGGAACCCGGAAGGAGACTTCACCGCGGAAATTCTCAGTGGCAAGCAGGCCATTTTAATCATCACAGACATCGACAAGATGGACCGCAAAATGCTCGATGACATCGAAGACCTCTTCCAAAAAGCAGCACAAGCAGGAATCCAGCCCTCCATTTTGGCGGCTAACTCGGCCGAAAAAATCGAGCTTTTCCTCCAAAGCCAAAACTGGGACTTCCCCTACTATCAGGGAGATGCCACCGTCCTAAAAACCATCATCCGCTCGAATCCTGGCCTCCTACTGCTAAACGAAGGGACGGTCCTGAAAAAGTATCACTACCGCACACTCCCCTCTTGGGCGGATTTACTGGAGATCTTCACGCGCTAGGGACCATGGAAAAAAATATCCGTATCAGCTTAGTTGGCTTACCAGGCTCCGGAAAAAGCACCTTCGGTAGGCGCTCTCCCTAAGCTTTAAAGTGCCTTTCTATGACTTGGATCAGCTCATCGAAGAGACCTACGGTAACAGCATTCCAGCGCTATTTCTGGAAGAAGGGGAAGCGGGCTTCCGCCAAAAAGAACGCGATGTTCTCCAAAACTTTCTCGCACGAACATCACATTTCATCCTGGCCACAGGTGGAGGTGCTCCCTGCTTCTATGACAACATGGAACGGCTAAATGCTGCCTCACATACCCTGTATCTGGCTGTAGAGCCAGATGAAATCGTCCAAAGACTGCATCAGGAAGCGCGAGAACAGCGCCCCATGTTCGCTGGTTTAAATACCGCAGAGGCCCGTATGAAACTACAGGACCTGCTTTCCATCCGAGAACGCTACTACGAAGAAGCAAAAATAAAACTCAGCACAGATCAGATCCGCACTGAGTTCGTAATTGCCCAGCTTTTAGGGTTACTGTAGGTAAGGCCTCTCGGCAAATCCTTTCAGACTTAAGGGGTAGAACTTCGTTCAGGTTCAACTCCTCCATTTTTTTTGGTACTTGGAACATTCATGTAGTGTAAATTTAATTAGGAAAAGATTCAATTTAGCCTTCGGTTTTGGATGCATTAGCCCAAGATTTGCAAAGGGGACAAACTGCTCCTCTGAACATCAATTATAAAGGATTTTCAGCTGATTATTGAAGGTGTGGTCTTTCCTTTGGAACCGTACTTTTTGCAACAGGAACCGCATTTTCTGACATAATCTTAAAAAAGTTTTTCAGTTATTCTCTTTTGTCCACTTTTACCTCGATTTTACCAAGCTCATAATATTATATGTTTACTATTGGAAAAGGGGTGACTGAAGTGCCGGAAATGAAGCACGCATCGTTTCAGCCTTAGAACTACATCCACAAACGATAAGCGACTGCAAACGATAAAGGCATCCTGATTGGTAGGCTTCCAAACAGGGGGAATAGGAATATACATATGGTTGATATTACATGCTCTTATAATACGCTTAGTGCAGTTGAACCCAGTATAGACCCACAATGGACGCAGTAAACTATTGGCCAAATTACAAAGAGTCTTCCAGCGAAATGGGCAAGGACTGTTAAAAACTTAATACTTAGACCGTCGATAACATAGAATTAAGGACTCCATAGACATGAAAAAAGCATTTTTTCTGACAATGGCTGACACAAAATAAAAATACCTAAATTTGGGTATTTTTTTTCTGCTGTGAAGTTAGTATCTTTAAAAAGATTTAGTTGGTAAGCAGAGCAAATTGAAAGTTGAAAATTTGAAAATCAACAGACTTCAAGGTATAAAATAAAACCCCATGAATGCTACCACTTATGCTTTTTCTGATCCTTTAGCTTGCTTTTGGATTTCTTCCAATCGCTTAAGGAACTCTTCACTCGTGAGGGGTTTAGCATGCTAGAGTCTTTTAGCGAGTTCTGCTTCCGGGTCCTTGGCGAAGGGGTTGTTTGGTTGCAGCTTGTTCATAAATTAAAGTTAAAAAAAATCTTTCATGATAACGGCACTTTATAAATTCTCTAAACTCCTCCAAAATGACCCTGATCTACAAATTTATTTCAGTACTTCAGAGAATCCCTTTGATGGAAGAGAAGAATTGGGGAAGATCATTGTTGGTGAAGTAGAAAATAAGCAATTTAAAGGATTCCATCTTGAAGACTTTAACCCTAGCTCTGTACCCAAGTATTTATATAGAAAGCCAGCCGGTGCAAATGGGACTAACATTGTACCTACGTTATTTATAAATAAGCAAAACCCAGAAAAAACTTGGAGGAAGATCTCTAAAAGTTTATTAAACCTTAAGCCGCGAATTGTTCAAGAATCCGAGATTGAGAAAATCAGTACCGAATTCAGTAAACTAGAATTTAATTCAGACTTCAGTTATCTGATTACTTTCAAGTTGGATGGAAAATTTATGGGAGAATTTGAATCTTATACAAGACTTTTTAGTAATGAGGCATACATCAAATACTTCAAAAAGAAAAATAAGAACTCTAAAAAGGAAAATAAAACTTGTGCCTTAACAGGGAAAATTTCAACGGTTTTTGGGTTTGTGGATACTTTAGGATTTACAGTTGACGCTGATTCGTTTATGAGAAACGGATTTAACGCTTCTGATGCCTACAAGATGTTTCCTATATCAGAATCGGCAATTCCAATTTTAGAGGCAGGTAGAGGTATTTTATTAAATCAAGTTGCGGCAAACTTTTTTGGACAATACAAGTACGCTATTATCCCAAACTTTATATTTCTAGAAGATCAAGAATTGGGAGAAATGGTAGCAAGTACCTTCTTGAATAAGGCCGCTTTTAATGCAGATTCCAAAGTAAAAGGAGTGGCAGCCTTCATCAATGATTCAGAAAGTCTTTTGGATGAAATTGTTAATAGTGATCAACTAAAAAGATCTGACATTCAATATTCCATCCTATTTTTTGAACAACAACAAGCCCAGTTTAAAATACATTTAGAAATATCTGATGTATTGCCTTCAAGAATCAGTAAAATATTGGAAAGCAAAACAATAGCAGAGGAAAAGTATAAATGGCTCACTTATTACAAAACCAAGGACGGCACAATTATTACACATAATATCACCTTATTTAGATTAAGGGAGTATTTTTTAACTTCCGACAAAGTATTACAACCCAGCTATTTCAAATTGTTGAGCAGCATTTTTACAGGTCAGAAATTCAATGATTTAAAACTTTTGTCATTAATATTAAATACCTGGAAATTAAATTATAAAAAATATTTTCACGACGAAGAAAAATCGGTTTGCTTCATCTGTGAAACAAGCTTTAGCTAACCTATATTTTCTTGAATTATTAAAAACATCTCAAAAGAATAACATCATGCCAGAAGTAATCCAACAAACTGAAAAACAAGATGCCTTTGGATTTATAGAGGCACATCCAACCTATTTCTCGAAATCTTATTTAAAAGGTTCTTTCTTATTTGGTTGTTTGACTGCAAGACTTCTTTACAACCAACCCGGCAATGCTTTTATGAAAGAACTAAACGGACTCAATATTGATAAGGAATTAGTTACAAAAAAATTTCCCAAATTAATTTCAAAATTAAGACAGTTCGGAAAAGAATTTCCAGAATTAGAATCTGCTGCCCAAAGGTATTTTGCCATTAATGATAACCCGACCAAAGATGAAATTTCATTTGCTTTCACAATGGGATTAGTACTCCAAAAAGATTTTGACAAAAAAAATAAAGCATTAAACAACTAAAATACAGAAGACAATGAATAATATTGAAAACAGAAGTGAATTGATTTTTCTTTATGATTTGAAGTATGCTAATCCAAACGGCGACCCATGGATGCCAATAGGCCGAGGATTGATGAGGACTCAAACCATTGCTTAGTAACGGATGTTCGCTTGAAAAGAACTATCAGAGATTATTTTTTGAATAATGGCTTTGATGGAAAAGCAGGTAGTGATGGAGATATTTTCATCAGAGATGAAGAAGGCAAGCCGGTTACTGGAAAAAAAAGAGGTGATGCCTATAAGGATGATAAAGAATTCAAATCAAAATTTATTGATGTAAGACTTTTCGGAGGGGTATCAGCTGTCGAAAAGAAAAAATTCAACTTTACTGGACCGGTACAATTTGGAATGGGAAGATCATTGCATCCTGTAAAAGAGAATTTCATTAAAGGAACAGGTGCTTTTGCAACCAAAGAAGGGGCTGAACAAAGGACTTTCAGAGAAGAATATAATATAACCTATGGTCTTATTGGGTTTCATGGAATTATCAATGAAAATGCAGCAAAACACACTGACTTGCAAAAAAGTGATGTGGATTACCTACTTAAAGGGATGTGGCATGGAACCAAAGATTTGATTTCAAGATCGAAAAAGGGCCACATGCCACGCTTGTTGGTGAAAATTGACTACCAACCTGGTTTTTATATTGGTGATCTTTTGGAACTTCTTACCTTGGATATAAAAAATGGGAAGGAAGCAAATCAAATTGAAGATGTATCAGACTTTGTGGTCAATGTTTCTCTATTGAATAAGGTTATACAAAAGCATTTGGATAAAATCATTTCGGTTTCAGTAGAAAAAGATGATAGATTAGAATTAAATCAATCTATTACAAATGCAAAGTCTTTAAATTTAACTTGATATGGCTGAGAGAGTGATCGTATTTGATATTTGGGGACAATTTGCCCACTTCAAAAAAATCTATGTCACTACTTCTGCTTTATCCTATGCAGTGCCATTTAAGACATCAATATACGGTATGGTTGGTGCAATTCTCGGTATGGAAAATTCAGAAAACCAATATTTGACAAGTTTTAAAGAAGGCAAATGTCAAATAGGCATCCAATTGATCAACCCTGTTCAGTTTCAACGAATAAACATCAATCTTTCTCCTACTCCAGGCCCAATCAAAGACAACAGGAAACCTACTTTGATGGAGTTTGTTGTTAGACCCCATTACAGGATTTATTTTTCCCATACTGATAAAAAGTTGGTCGATGAGTTAAAAGATTCATTAAAAAGAAAAGCAAGTGTTTTCACTCCAGTTCTTGGATTAGCATTTTGTTTGGCAAACTTTAGGTATATAGGAGAAGGATCGGTTGAAAAAAAAGAAGGTATCAGTTTAATTCAAACTGCCATACTAAAGTCTAATTTGAAATCTTTTGATCAGGATTACTGGATAGAAAATAATATTCATATTCAAGAACAGGACATGTATCCATTGGAAATGAATCCTAGCAGGGAGGTTACAAAAAGAGATAGTTTAATTTATGATCTCAATGGTAAGGCTATAAAAGTAAACTCTAAGGGCCATTATGAATTAAAACTGAACGGAAATGTATCTGATGTAATGATGATGTAATGAAGAATCTTGAACTTATTTCTCATGATGACAGGACATTGAAAGAACATCTTTTAGGACTAAAAGATGTAGTTGATTATTTAATTAAAGAGAAAAGCCAAAACCTTTTCTCTAAAGATTTCCTTGCAAATATCCTACATAATTTAGTTAGTTATCATGACTTGGCCAAGGCTTCAAGATACTTCCAAGTATATTTGACAGAAGCTCTCATCTTAAAAGGTAGAGGGCACAAGTACTATTCAACATATCAATTAAAAGCATTTTTAGATCTTAATAAAGATATACAAAAAGAATTGATCTATTCTCCTGAGCTAAAAAGCCATGCTCATTTTGGAGCATGGGCTTTTTTAGCATCAATTGAAAAAGAGAAAAGGTACAGTATAGAGTCTTTGCTTTTAATGAAAATCTTAAAGAGACATCATGGTTTTCTTAGAAATTTCGAGTTAGGGAATATCAACCCCAAGAATTACGTAGAAATTTTTGAAAAGGCCGGGAAAACTATAGATTTTGAAAAATTCGCAAGCATTGCAGACGAAATCGGTTTGCCTTTTGTTATTCCAGATATAAATCAAATTCTAGCGGATTTTAAAATTATGGATTTTAAGAAAATTGAGATTAATTTAAATAGAAGTAGTGACCCTTCCTATTATTTTAAAACACTTTTTCTTTATTCTTTATTACTTAGTGCTGACAAAGGTGATGTGATGCTTAAAGAGAAAAATTTTCTAAGATCAAATATTCCAAGTTCGATAATCGATGAATTTAAAGGGAATTCACTCACTTCTAATTTTTCCATAAATGAGCTTCGAGAACTTGCTTATAACACCGCAGTTGAAAATGCCATTACCTATGGAACTGAGCATTTTTTTTCAATCACACTACCAACAGGATTAGGAAAAACCTTTACGGCCTTAAAAACAGCTTTCCTTATAAAAGAGAAATACAGCCCTGATTTTAGGATTATATATTGCTTACCTTTTACCTCAATTATAGACCAGAATGCCTCAGTTCTTCAGGAAATTTTCAAATTCGGAGGGTTAAATCTAAATGGAATAGGTATTCACCACCATCTGGCAGTACCTGAAAATTCGGAAGAAAATGAGTTTGATTATCCCCAATGGGAATATCATACAGAAGGTTGGCAAAATGAGGTGACCATAACTACATTTATTCAGTTTTGGGAAAGTGTATTTACGAATCAAAATAGGCAGGTACGTAAATTTCACAATTTGGCAAATAGCATCATCATTCTTGACGAAGTACAATCGATTCCGGCTAACCTACTACCTGCACTTGAATTCATGATGGAAGGACTGTCAAGATTTTTTAATACCAAATTCATTTTAGTCACAGCTACTCAGCCGATTTTACTACCTGGAAAAACTAGAGAACTTTGTTTTAAGAATGGGGAAGACTTCTTTTTTAAATCTATGAATAGGACAGCTCTAAATAAAGAGTTGCTAAACATTGGTGATATTTCAGAAGACAATCTAGCTGATATTATCACAGACGAATATTCTCAAAATGCAAAATCAACTTTGGTTATTTGTAACACCATAAGGTACTCCCAGAATTTGTATCAAAAACTTAAAACTAATTTACAATCAGTAAATATTTTTTATTTATCTGCTTCGATAATCCCATATTCAAGGGAAAAACTACTGAAGGAACAAATCATACCTTCCCTAAAAACTAAAGAACCAATCATTTTAATTTCAACCCAAGTCATAGAGGCTGGAGTGGATGTTGATTTTGACTTGGTTTATAGAGATTTTGCACCTTTATCATCTATTAACCAATCTGCTGGGAGGTGCAACAGAAATTCAACACAAGGCATTTCTGAGGTTAAGCTTTTCAAAAGTGGAAAAACGAAAATTTATGACCCCACATTATTATCGGTAACAGAAGATACTTTAAGGATCTATGATTCGATCATTGAGGAAAGAAACTATTTTGAATTAAATAGAAGGTATTTCCTAGGTGTCAAAAATAGAATTCAAGATAATTCTTCTGTAAGTCAGGATTTAATTAGATCGATAAATCGATTAAAATTTGATGACATAGGTTCCAAAAAAGAATTCAGATTAATAGTAGAAAAATATAAGTCTTATAACTTTTTCATACCGGTTTCAGATGATGCCGAAAAGACATGGAATTCTTACATAGAAATTTTAAACATTGAGAATCATTTTGAAAAAAAGCAAAAATTGAAGATTCTTTTTCCAAAAATGATGAAATACGTTATAAAAATACCTGAATATGTCAGACCTGTCACAAATGAAGATAAAGAAAAAGTTATCATATATGACTCGGATTGGCAAAGTTTCTATGATTTAGATTTCGGCTACAAGAAGCCGGACTTAGAAATTCCTGTTGAAATTTTTTAAATTACATTGAATATCAAAGGAAGATTGATTATGAACATAAAATCAAAAATAATCTCTCGTCTCGAAACCATCCAAGACCAAGAGACCCTTCAAGAAATCCACGACTGGTTGGATGCTTTTCTTGAAGCAGATACTAAGGAGACCTTCGAAAGTGGCGAAATAAAAGCTGTACAGGAGGGTTATAAACAATATTTATCTGGCAATACCGTCTCCCAAAAGGAGGCCTCCAAAGTGTTTGAGGAATGGTTGGCAGGAAAAGAGAAGTAAGATGGACTCAAAGGGCTGTTCAGGATAAGCTCCGTATAATGGAGTTTTGGTACCTGAGAAATCAGTCCGTCAGTTATTCTCTAAAGCTGGAAAGGCTTTTCAATAAGTCTCTTGATTTATTGGCCATCCATCCTGAAATTGGCATACTATTCAGTCAGAAACCTCTTATCCATTTTAAGACTATTCGAGGCTATAGACTGTATTATGTTTTTGATGAAAAAACGATAACTCTTCTTACCATTTGGGATACACGTAGAAATCCTGATAAGCTAAAACTTTAATTTTACCTATGCCCCAACTCCTCCTCACAACAATCCGATTTCCTGAAATCTCTTTGGAAGCCCGGGATGCCCATAAGCTAAGAGGCTATTTCGGCGAGTATTTCCGAGAACACTCTCCTTTGCTTCACAACCACTACGAAGATGGCAGCAGCAGGTACAGATATCCCTTGGTGCAGTACAAAGTCATAGACACCATACCTACTCTTCTCGGTATCAAAGAGGGAGCCGATTTATTATCTGGTTTGTTTCTAAAGATCAGCGAATTGGATATCGCAGGTAGGATTTTTCCTGTTTACAGCAAAAATATTACACAGCAACAACATCAGGTTGGTATAGCTGATGATCTTTTCAATTATAAGTTCATCAACCATTGGATGGCACTAAATGCAGAAAACTATAAAAAATACCTACAAGCTGATGAACCTGGAAAAAATCAACTGCTTGACCAAATGCTTAGAAACAACCTTTTGAGTTTTTTCAAAGGCGTGAATATATGGCTTGAGGGTAAAATTATGGCTAAAGGAAGGTTTATTACAAAAACCAGCAAATTCAAGGACCAGAAAATGATCGTGTTCAGCGGGGAGTTTACCAGTAATGTGCATATCCCTGATTTGGTGGGAATTGGTAAATCAGTAGCAAGAGGATTTGGTGTTATCAAAAAAACCAGTTAACGCTCATGCAAATCTTCATCAACACCTATGAAACTTATCTGCATGTCAAAGATGAGATGTTTGAAATTCGGGTTCGGGAATCCAAACAGGAAAAATTCAAGACTAACCACATCGCCGCCCATAAAATCACCTCTTTTGTGGTCAGTAAGGGCGCTGCGATCACAACAGATGCTATCGCTTTGGCCCTCAAGCACAATATTGATATTGTGATAGTGGAAAATGATGGACATCCTATGGGCCGTTTTTGGCATAGTAAATTAGGGAGTACGACTAAAATTCGTAAACAACAATTAGAAACCAGTCTTAATCAGGAAGGTCTTAACTGGGTAAAGAATTGGATAAGTGATAAACTGGCCAATCAATCCGAGTACTTGCTTGATCTTGCCAAGCATCGTGAAAAACTTCGGGAGGATCTACAAACAAAAGCCAAGAAAATTGATGAGTATAAATCAAGAGTATTGGATTTGCAGGGAAACCGAGTTCAGGATGTTGCGGAAATGCTACGTGCTATGGAAGGAAATGCTGGAAGAGTTTATTTTGAAGGTTTAAGTAGAGCTATTCCAAAAGAATACACATTTGAAGGCCGCAGTTTCAGACCGGCTAAAGACGCTTTTAATGCCATGCTTAATTATGCTTACGGAATTCTATACGGCAGGGTAGAGCGCTCATTGATGTTAGCAGGCCTCGATCCTTACGTAGGCTTTATGCATCGGGATGATTACAATATGAAAAGCCTGGTATTTGACTTTATAGAGCCTTACCGGATTTATGCCGAGCGCTGCGTATTTGGACTGTTTTCGACTAAAAAAGTAAACAAAGCTTTTTTTAATGAGATTACAGGAGGAGTTTCTCTGAATCAAGAGGGTAAGCCTGTCTTGGTCGAACAATTCGTAAAATATTTAGATCAGGATCATATCCGCTATATGGGAAGAAATCAAAGTAGGGCTAATGCCATGCAGATGGATGCCCACAAAATTGCAAACGCACTTATAGGAAAAGTATGATAGCATGGGTTATGTATGATATTCAAAAAAATAAAACGAGAACACGCGCTGCAAAAATCTGCCTGCAATCAGGTCTTTACAGGGTTCAATATTCGGTATTTTTGGGTGTCATGGAAAAAAATGAATTCGACTCCCTTCACCTTCAATTGGAAGAATTAATCGATGAGGAAAAAGATTCTATCTACATGTTTCCTATGTCCAAGGATGAGTTAAAGCAGACAGTCCTATTAGGGCAGGCATTTGATAAAGACTTTGTTACTGATGAAGTACGCTCACTTTTTTTTTAAGGTATGATATCACTTACTCCCTCACATATCATTGAATACCTCTACTGTCCGAGGTTTACGTATTTTGAATACGTCTTGGGCATTCCCCAATATGAAGAAAAAAACTACAAGGTCATCAAGGGAAGAGAGTTGCATGATCAAAAGTTAGAGCGGAATAAAGATTATTTACGAAAAAAAATAGGCGTAGAAGCCAAGTGGCTGGATCAATATCTGACAAATGGCTACCTACGTGGAAAGGTTGACGAAGTACTTTTGTTGGAAACAGGATTCATGGCGCCTCTTGACTATAAATTTGCCGAGTTTAAAGACCGGATATTTGATACTTATCGGCAACAATTAATCTGTTATGCCATATTGATCGAAGATAATTTTCATAAAAAGGTCAATAAAGGATACTTGGTCTATGTAAGAAGTAAGCATAAATTGGTGGAAGTTCTCATATCAGAAAAAGATAAAGAACTGGTAAAAAAGTCTATCACCAATATTCAGGAGATAATGGAGAATAACCACTTCCCTAAAGCTACCAAATACAAAAGAAGATGCTTATCTTGCACCTATAGAAACATCTGTATTCAATAATCCGCATGCCAACTTATTTTAGCATGAGCAAAAACCATAATTAAGACACTGTAAATCAACTAATTACACTAACGGAACATTATAAAAATATTCAATGAAAACGTTCTTTGACATATTGAAAAATGACAAAAAGTCAAAACAAAAATCTATATATAACATTGACTATGAGGCGTTTGAATCAGCAATCGGCCTCCCAAGGCAAATCCATCAAAACAAGGATTGAAACATTATGTTTCTAATACTAATCGCACCCATTGGAGTACCTCCCAAGGCAAATCCATCAAAACAAGGATTGAAACCTCTTCCTCATGTCTTGATATAAAATAAATACATGATGCCTCCACAAGGCAAATCCATCAA
>NZ_AJYA01000043.1 GCF_000265075.1 Nitritalea halalkaliphila LW7
GAGGTGCTGGCGACAGCTCTATTGGATCGACTCCTTTTTCATTGCGATAWTATAAACCTATCTGGAAAAAGTTATAGAATGGAAAATAGGAAAACTTTCTTTGATCAGCAACAATAACATACCTATATTTACAAAGTGGTGCATTCCTGTTGCCATTTTTGGCGCATTCCTATTTACCATTTTTGGTGCATATTCAGTTACCGACTACAAAGCTCTCTATCCTTTTTATCAGCTTTCCTCAAAGCTTTACCTTCCAGTAAGAAATTTGGATCAAGCTTGCCATCTTTTTCACAATACACTTTACGAAATTTCCGAACTGTAAGTGATTTATGTATGAAGGGTAAAAATCGATGCTTAGCTATCTTTTCAGGGTTTGTAATATAGGGTTCAATCCATTTATAGCGATCCCTTATGTCCAGAGGAAGCCCTATGTGTGGGTAACGTTTAATCTTGAACCAATCCTTTTTCTTTTTCATAATGGCAAAAAATAAGCAGGGGAGACCCATGCGAAGCTATTTGCTTTTACAGAAATCAAATAAATGAATTCCGGACATATACATGCTTTTTCGACACATGCAAATACTCAACATATGCCGCTCCGACTCAAGCTGGGTAGCTAAATAGATTTTGTATCTTTACTTACAGGAACAATATGCTCAAGAAGAAACACACAAGTCACAAGGTTTACCGAATAGTCAGGAGACTACTGGTTCACATCTTTGCTCGCCTCCTATTGGAAATAATCCTTCGGTGGTTTGCATTTCTGGAATACCTTGACACCAACCGTTTTTCTTTCGATCAAGTTGGGCGTCACAAGAGAATCACTCCTCTATACCATCAAACGTATACATCAGCTCTCCCACTGCTTATAAACTTAAATATAGGTAGAATTAACAAAGTTTTTGCTAGCCATGTTCAAGTCATAAAAGCACAATCTCTAATCCTTCTTCAATTTAAATCCCTCATATATCCATAATCCAACTCTAAATATCAAATAGGGCAATAAAAAGCCAACTACAATTGCAGAAATTGCTCCTGCACGATTTGGCCCAGGGTCTCCATTTGCTATTAATAACGCTATCGGACATAAAATACAAATAACCAAAACTACCCTATACAAGCCCTCTGATTTTTTCTTAAAATATCCAAACATAATATCCATTAGTTTAATTTACCTGTACCTCTTGGCAAATTCAATAGCATTAATTTTTGTATTACTAGTGAAAATCTCGTCTGAATTGATCCTCTTTGCCGTCCATTCTTCACCTATCTTAGCAACCCAATAAAAATGTGGGTAACCAGTTTCATAAATTTGATCGCAATATTTAATGCAATTATAATTTGGCTCAAACTCACTTTGGATTATTACACTTCTATGAAAGTTTTCATCTCCAATAAATTTTTTCAATTTTTTAAAATCCTCAGGCCTAAGCTTATTGGATTGGATTACAAGAAGTGAATTAGAAAATGAATTTAATTTAAGCAACACTTCTTCCAAATTGGCATCAGTAACGGCTATGACATCGAAACCCTTATTATTTAACCATTTTGCTTCTATTTCATCACTTAAAAAAGTTTTACCTGATCCAATTTTCCATGAATGTAAATAATACTTCTCATACAAAACCTAAATTTAAACTGTTTTACTATTTGATTTTAATAATAACTACAAACTCTTCTAACCTCTTAATTTGCTCGGTGAATGGCAGGTTTTTTAATTGACTTTCCGAATTCATAGTTATTTTCTCGGGTAATAAATCAATCAAATTTTTTAAATAAGAAGCCTTAACCGCATATCCTACATTTTGGGCACTAATAATTCCTGCTGTAGTTACCCCTACAAGATTCCCAGATTTATCAAACAGTGCTCCCCACTATTTCCAGGTTGAATTGGGGCCGAAATCTGATAAGAAGAAACATCTCCCTGATAACCAGTTCTTGAACTTATTATCCCATCTGTAATTTTAACTTCATCACCCATATAACCCAATAGAGGATATCCCATTGCAAAAACTGAAGTCCCAACATCTATTACACCTTGATTAAAACCAAAAACAGGTCTTGGTAAATTATATAATCCTTCTATTTTGAGGATAGCCAAATCATTATTTTTATCTACCAAAACAACTTTTGCCTTACTAGACTTCGTGACACCGTTTATTTTTGAATCTATCCAAACTTCTTTAGCGTCTTCAATTACATGATAATTTGTAACGAAATATCCTTTTTCTGAAATCAAAAAACCTGAGCCACTGCTAGAAAAAGTTGAGCCATTTACAGCCTTATTTTCAATAGGACTTGAATCTTCTTCTTTGTATAGAAAATTCAGATAATCCACCGATATATTCGTTTCTGGCCCAACAAAAAAACCTAATTCCTTACCGAAAAATTGTTGAGCAGGTACTTTCCCGACAGCTTGATCATTTATTAGAAAGTGCCAGTTGTAATCCCCTTTCAAAATAGAAAGTTTATTAGTTGAGTTCCCCTTTTTTATAGAATAGGAAGTGGTAAAATCAATAATATTTGTCCATGTTCCATTAATCAAACTAATTACTTGAAACATCTGAAATTCGGGAATGATATTAAAAGCAAAAAGGTTTGAGTTTTGATTCCCACCCCACAACAATCCATACAATGAATCATCATATGTCAAGTCACTTAAGTAATCTGAAATAAAACCTGCTGCATGTGCTGTATTTTCTGTATAATAATTTCCTGATAGAAAATGTATTTGGTATGAACCTTTTGGAGAAAAATCAATCCTGCCCCCTTTATCCTGAATTTGTTTAAATTCAAGCAAACCATTATAGGTTGCTTTCATGTGTTTATTTCTATAATTCCTAGTTCTTAAAAAATCTATTGCTTGATCTATGTTTACCTTTTGGTAATTTATATCTCTTGGCATTTTAGTGATTAATGTCTCTATCAAAAACTCTTTTTTATCTTCAATCTTTGGTAGAGAAAAATAATGCCAATTAGTTTTGTCAAGTACTTTTAGATTGTACCTTCCATTTGAAATTGAGGCTCTTTCCTTCTTATCTTTATTTTCTATTTGCCAGCCATTTAAATTATTATCAAACCCTTCTCTTAAAATTTGGCTAAAGGATTCTGAAATAAAAAAAGTAGTAAAAAAAAGTAAGGTTAACTTTTTAATTTTTCTCATTTTTATATTTTTCTTTAATGACTCAACAAATAAATTTTTCTAAAATTAGAGCGCAAAATAAAGATATTTTTAAATATCATTAATTGAAACAATATCAATTCTCATAATTCTCACCCCACCTGCCCCACCGGCAGACTATTCAACTCCTCCTTCAAATGCTTCCAATTAGGAAGATACTTGTCCAGGTAGGCGATAAAGTTGTCATTGTGGGTGCGTTCAAGTAGATGGGCGAGTTCGTGGACCACTACATACTCGATGCAGTCATAGGGCTTTTTGGCCAGTTCGATATTGAAGAGCAGATTGCCTTTATCCGTATTGCAGCTGCCCCATTTGGTGCGCATGGTCTGCACTTTCACCTCATTGGCCCGTACACCCAGGATCTTTTCCCACTTAGGGAGCAACTCGGCCAACACCTCCTTCAATTCTGCACGATACCATTCTTTCAATAATTCAGCTTTCTGTTCAGTGGTGTAGCTAGGCTTCACATACATATCCAAATAGGTTTTGTCTTTACCTCCACTTTGGCAGATCTGTTGGAATGGTTTGCTTCATGCACCCGCAACAAATAGCGCTTGCCCAAAAAATAATGGGATTCCCGATCCACGTATTTTCTGGGTGACTGTCTGTTCTGATTGGCAAACTTGCGTTGCTGCTTGCGGATCCATGGGATTTTGGAAATCACATACAACTCCAAGGTCTTTTCATTGACCTCCACAGGCGCTGCCAACCGTACTCTGCCATCGGGAGGATATACAGCCAAGTGCAGGTTTTTGATCTCCTTCTGTACCAACTCTACTTCTATTCCTGCTACATTCATCTTCTGTACTCTTTCTGATTTTTTACAATTTCCAATATCCTGTTGGCATCCTCTTCATTTGTGATATGCCTGCTGATGGCCCGCTTTACCTTCCGTTCTTTCAACGTATTACCAATCCAGCTTTCCTCCACATTATAAGCTACATCTGCTTCCATGGCTATCGTGGCCTCCACATCTTGCACAATCTCGTAGAGCGCTTGTTTGGAAGGTGTATCGATCCCTTCAGGATATTGGCTTTGCTTGTTTTCAGGTTGCAGGTTTTTAGCCAGTTCTTCTATCTTCTTCAAAAACTCCTCATAAGCCACTGCCCCACTTTTCCGCTGATGGATCAATTCCTGCAAGAGCACACTCATACGCTCGTAATACACAGGATTGATAGGCATCTCCTGAGTGATAACTTTCCGCATATTGGCTTCCAAGGTTTCGGCAACGGCCTGCCTGCTTCTCTTGACCATATTGGGCAATCGGTCAGTAGCCGCTCCTATACCGATCTCCACCACCAACTGCAACAAAGAAGCATCCTCAAAATTGGATATGGTCCTGCTCGGATCCGCACTTAGGTACATGTCCAACAATTGCCGCATATCGGGTTCGTATTGCTTGAGGTCTATGTATTCCCCACTGGCGGTTTTAATGGCGTTCCTCAATTCGGTGTAGCTATCCACCTTGTACTTGATACGCTCGGCTTCTGCATCGCTGTAACCTGCCTCTTTCATTTCAGGAGCAATGTTGTTGTAGGCACGGATCAAGGAAACTACTGCCTTATAAAAAGTCAGTCGCTTTTCCTCGTTTTCCTTCAAAGCATCCTTATCCTCGGTATTGCCTACAAAGTATTTCAAGTACTGCTCAATCTCCTTGGGTGATTCTACCTGCTTGGTCAATTCATATAGGGTTTCCAGGGCATCATCCAGTCTTTCTTTGGCCTTCACCAAGCGATCCACCAACAAGCCTTTGACATCCTCTTCCTCAAAATCATCAAAGGCATCGGAGGTATAATCAGTAATGGATTGATTCAGGCTATTGAACAGATTTTTGTAGTCCACAATGTACCCAAATTCCTTGTCCTCCTTTTCTGTCCTGTTCACCCTACAGATGGCCTGAAACAGGCCGTGGTCACGCATTTCCTTGTCGATATACAAATAGGTACAGGAAGGCGCATCAAACCCTGTCAGCAGCTTATCCACTACAATCAGTAACTGCATATTGGCAGGTTCATCGATAAACTGCTTTTTGACATCTTTCTCAAACTGCTCCCGATCCTTACCGTTGAGCATCTTTTGGTAAATCTCATACTGCTCCAACTTCTCGGTTTCTCCATCTCCTGTACTCTCTCCTTTGATGCTGGAAGTGGTAGGCTCAAAACTGGTAACAATGGCACATTTCTTAAAGCCAAACTGCTGAAAAATCTCATAATAGCGGCAGGCTTCATAAATGCTTCGGGACACCAACATGGCATTGCCTCTGCCGTCTTTCAATCGGGGCTTCACCCGAAAATCCTTGATGATGTCAAAAGCCACTTTCTGCAAGCGGTCTTTGGTACTTAGGATTTTCTGCATGGTACCCCATTTCTGTTTGAGTTCCGCCTTGGGCAGGTCGTTCATCCCTCGGGTGACGGTATCAAACCATTCATCGATCCCTTTCTGATCGGTGATTTTCTGGTCCACATCACGGGCCTCGTACAAGAGATCCAGGACTACACCGTCCTTGACAGCTTCATCAAACTTGTAGGTATGGATATACCTGCCAAAGACCTCAATGGACTTTTTCTTGTCTGTCTTCAACAAGGGCGTGCCCGTAAAACCGATAAACAGCGCATCGGGCAACAATTCCTTCATGGCCGTGTGCAGCTCCCCGCTCTGCGTACGGTGACATTCATCGATAAAGACAAACAGGTTTCCTTTGGGCTTGAAATCCGCAGGCTTTTTCAGTTCACGGATAAAGTCCTTCATATCCTCTTCATTCTCCCTGCCTCCAAACTTGTGGATCAGGGAGCAGAGCAACCAAGGAGTGGAATCATTCAAGCGCTGAAGGAGATCGCTGCTGCTTTTGCTGCGGTAGATCTGTTCATCTACCCCTTTGAACACCTTCTCAATCTGCTCGTCCAGTTCTGTTCTATCGGTAATGATCAGCAGTCGGGCATCGGTTTGGTTTTCCCGTATCCACTTGGCCAGCCAAACCATGGTCAGACTCTTACCAGACCCTTGGGTATGCCAGATAATCCCTCCCTCTCTTCGCTTGATAAACGCTTGGGCAGCCTTTACCCCAAAAAACTGATTGGGCCTACAGGTTTTCTTAATACCAGAGTCAAAAACCACAAAATCATGGATAAACTCCAGGAAGCGGGATTTCTCACAAAACTGTAGGAGATGCTGGTCCAGAATATTCTTATCCGGATTGTAGGTATAATTGTCCTCCTTCCATTTCAGGAAAAACTTCTCAGGCGTCTTGATGGTACCATAGTAAAGGCCTTGGCTATCATTCCCAGCCAACACAGTCTGCACGGTGGAGAAAAAAGGTTTGATAAATCGGTGCTGCTGATTGTCGAGATTCTGTCGGATACCCTCCGATACGGATACACTTGCCCGCTTCAGTTCCAGTACACCCAAGGCAATCCCATTCACATACAGCACAATATCCGGGCGCTTGGAATTTTCCCCACGGACGGTGACCTCCTCTGCTACAGCAAATGCATTATTGTAGGGATCCTCCCAATCGATCAAGCGGACCGTCTGCACCAGATCCGATGCCTCATCCCGTACCTTCACCCCATAGCGCAACTTGGTGTACACCTCCCGATTGATGGGATAGAGGTCATCACTGGGGTTCAGGGCTGCTGCTTTCTTCAGTTCAAAAATCGCACGGTTGATCACTGATTCCGAATAGCCATTCTCCCGCAGCCAAGGTTTCAGGCTTTCTTCCCGGATATTGGTATTTTCCTGATCTTCCAGGTTTCCCAGGTAAAAATATCCCAACTGCTCTTGCAGCAGCTTGACAACCCTGTTTTGTGTGATCCGTTCCTTTCTCATCGTTCGTTTGTATTAAATTTATCCGATGCCATTTGATGGGATTGGTTTCAATATAATCATTGATTCGTTGGTATTCGGCATCGCTGCGGATAATATGGTCATGAAACCTGGATTGCCATCCAAATTCAAAACCCAACCGGTTGGCATTACGGGTGACGGCGGATTTATAGGATCCCACAATCGATGAAACCGTATTTTTCCCCGGATTTTGAAATCGTTTGGCCCCGATATTGGGTTCGGATTGTGGTGGTTGTGGCGGTTGTGGCGGTTGTGGTTCGGTTTGTAGAGACAAGGCATGCCTTGTCTCTACGTCGTCAACACCCCCGTCAACGTCACCACCACCCGATTTCGATAAATCCGATAATTTGGGCGGATTAATGATCAATATCCCGTGCATATGATTGGGCATAATGACAAATGAACCCAATTCCACGTTTGGGGCGTGTTTGGGTATTTCATGCCAAAACACGTCTGCCAAAACCCGATAGGGGACAAAACCATTTTTTGATGATTGATTTCACCAAAATAATGAACCCTGTTTTGTGTGCAGATGGTGATGAAATAGGCCCCAGCCCAGCTATAATCCCACCAAGAGGCACGTGCGGAAGCTACACGATATTTGTTCTTATATCTTTCCATCAGACCAACCGTATCTTTCCCGTCAACAACGCCTGCATCATCCCCTGTTTTTGGAGTTTGAATTTTTGGAGTTTGGAATCAGCAAGTTTGATTTCTTTTTCAAAATCATATATCACCTTAGCAATACGATTTTGTTCGCCAAATGACGGGAATGAAACTTCTATATTCTCGATAGTTTTGGCGTTCAAACTAGGAACACCAGATGCTTCATTAAATGATTTCCATTCAATTTGTTGAAAAAGGTAAAAAATAAATCTTGCCGAATAATTCTCAGAAATTTCTGAATAAAAGAGAGTATCAACTGTCCAAAAAGGAGTCTCCATATACTGAGGTTTATCAATAGTACCTTTCCGACCAATCAAAACGGACGGTTTATTGTATAGGTAATTATTAGCATATCCCATTAATCCTCCTGTACCTAGTATGGGATACAAGCCATTGGACGATTGAACTTGTTTTTGATCCTTTCCATGTCTAATTTTCAAAACTCCCCCAATTTCCTCGTCACCCACCCTCCTTAGGCTGTAACAACTCCTGCATCACCCCTTGTTTGATGGCTTTCTTTTTTTCGATCAGCTTCTCGGTTTGGGTAATCAGGGCATCCATATCCGATAAGGCGGAGGCGATGGCGGTTTGTTCGGGGAGAGGGGGAAGGGGGATTTTAAAATCATGAACATCATTCCTATTTAAAGTAGGCACACCAGACCCTGATGCAAACCGCTCAATTCTGAGGTTGTTAAAAAGATAAAAAACAAATTTGGGGTCGTTATCAAAAAAATTAGTCACCCATAGTGATGTATTATGCGGCCAATAGTCTTTTTCAACAAATGTAATTTTTCCTATTGTACCAGATCTTCCTGTGACCACCCCAGGTTTTTCACTTTAAAATCGTTATGATAGTTCACAATTCCATTTGAATATACCACTGGAAAAGGACCTGTTTTAATATCCTTTGTTGGGAGATCAAAACCTCTTTGTAAAGGTGCAACCTGTTTTATAAATTTCACCTCCCACTCCTCAGGAATCAGCCCTACTTCTGACTGCTTATAATTCTCCGTTTTTTGCATTACATCAATTTTTTAAGTTGAGGAAGACCCAAAATACTTTTCAGTTGACTGATGGCACTTTGGTTAAGTTTCAGCAGCCGTTCAGGCTGCGGAATTCCCATTTTGATCCATTCTGCATTGAGACTTTCTAAATTTGCAAGGACAAGCAATTGTTCTATACTTGCCTGATCCCTGATATTGCCCTCTGCATCAGGATTTTCTTCTCTCCACTGTTTGGCGGTTTTTCCAAATAGTGCCATATTCAGTACATCAGCCTCATTTGCATAAATCAGATTTGCTTGTTCTTTATTGAGTGTTTTGGGCAGAATATGTTCTTTGATGGCATCTGTGTGGATTCTGTAATTTACTTTACTCAAAGTCCTGTGCAGGTTCCAAGTCAAATTGAGACGATCATTTTCCTCTTCCTTTAATCGCTGAAATTCTTTAACCAAATAAATCTGGAATTCAGGACTTAGCCACATTGCAAAATGAAAAGCGATATCTTTATGGGCAAAAGTACCTCCATATCTTCCAGACTGCACAAGCATGCCATTTGCTTTGGTCCGCTCTATCCACTGACCAACAGACATAATAAAACGGTTGATACCAGCATCTTTTTCAATTACCTCGAATTCGGGGTAATTAAAATCAGGATTATTGATGCGCTCCCACATCCCCAAATACTCCAGGGTATTCTTGTTGGTTATCCACTTTCCTATCAATCCACTCCCCTCCCTAAATCCCTTGCACATATCTGTTAAACTAATGTAATCCACATTATTTTTATGGACTACCGTAATATCCGTTTGATTGACCTGAATTTTCCTGCCTTTGGCCATATTTTAAAATTTGAATAAAACGCCCACTAAAAACTCTAAAGCTTATTCCGAAATTGACTATCTCTTTCAAGTTACCTAATCATTTCCAGCAACTTGAAATCACAAATTGTGGCCTCAAGATCAGTATTTCTTGGTTAAACTTTCAAAGTTCAAAACTTTGGAAAAGTTAAGGGTTTTGAGGTGCCAAATTGGAACCTTAAGGTTTTAAGGTCGCATTTTGCGACCTCAAAGAAACGCTACAGAACTACCCCACTATCTTTGAAACATAAATAGTTGTAATAAGTCAAATATCTCAATATCCAATATCTACAAATATCCCTTTGCTACTTACTTTGCCAACCAATATCAATAGTTAAACCCCATTTTCTTTAAATGCTCTTGCACCTTTGCTTCCAACACTTCCAATTCTTTATCGATTTGCGGTAGTGGAGTTTCATAGCGTTCCATCAGTTCTTTGATACGTCCTGTCAAGCGTTGGGAAATACGTTCCATCTCCCCCTCAATGGCCGTAGTCATGGCTGCCATCCACTTGGCCTCCACCACAATCCTTTTAACATCATCTGTATTTAAACGCTGATATTGGGCAAGGGCTTTTTTGTCCAGCTCTTCAGCGGCCTTTTTGATCCGTGCATTCAGCCTGCCTTGTTGTTCCGTCCATTCTAAGTATTGATCAAGAATGGCTGTTTCTCCGTAAAAAGCTGAGGGTTCAGCAGCCATATTGAGGGATGTTTTTCCCTCTTTAGTCAACTCCTTTAGGCGTTTACTGACTGAAGCTTTATTTACTTTATCAAAATCTGCAAAGAAACCGTCTTCCGCACTGTGCTCTTCTTCCAGTTCTGACAGTTGTGCTGCAATGGATTCCTTCTCGGCTTCCATGGCCTCCAAGGCTTCCTTTTCAGTCTGGAAATACTGAGCAATCATCAGCGATGGAGGAATCAGATCGCAGGTCCAGCCTTTATCTGTTTCCTTGCCTGTCTTTTTGTTTTTTTCTATGATCCGGTAAGGAGTCGCCACCCAACCATCTTCTGCAATCAGGTACAGATCATCCTGCATGGTTTCGCTGTAATAGTCCATCAGGCTTTGGTACACATCGTATTTGCTGATCAGTGGCTTGCCATGATAGGACTGCAATAGATCCTCAGAAATCTGGAAAATCACCTGCTTGGGATTGAACCCCTTTTCCAGATCCTTCAGCAGACGGACGGCATCAGTTGCCCAGGCTTCAAACACCTCATGCATGCGCTGTGAGAACCCCTTGAAATCAGGATGCTCAAAAATCACCTGTTTGATATGTTCTTTCACAACTTTAGCCTCATAATATCCTGCTCGGTTTCCCGCTTCAAACAAGGCATCTTTCAGACTAGGATAAGCCTCCCAATAAGCTTCAAGCGCCTCCACATCCCTGGCAGGAATACCCCCCAACAAGTGCGCTTCGATGTCCTGTATGTCTTCTGCTTCCTGGCTGTCAATATATCGTGGGATATTCAGGTTGTAATCGTTTTTGGGATCTGCAATCTCTTCAAGACTGACGAATCTGCTGTACTTGGGTACTTCCAGTTGTTTGTTGAACACATCCACAATCTTATGGATATCCTGTGAACGCAGCCTGTTCTTGTTGCCATCCTTCATGTAACCTTTGCTGGCATCGATCATAAAGATTCCTTTGCGTTCTTCCGCATCTTCCTTGTCTATTACGATGATGCAAGCAGGAATACCTGTTCCATAAAACAGGTTGGCAGGCAATCCGATGATGCCTTTGATCAGGCCTTTTTTGATGATATTTTTACGGATTTCCGATTCTGCATTGCCCCGGAACAAGACCCCATGCGGAAGAATAACCGCTCCCTTTCCCGTGCTTTTCAGTGAAGCAATGATGTGCAGCAAGAAGGCATAATCCCCGTTCTTTTCTGGAGGAATACCAAATCCTGTAAATCTTCCATATTCATCTTCCTGAGGATTGAATCCCTGAATCCAGTTTTTGACAGAAAACGGTGGATTGGCCACTGCGTAATCAAAAGTCATCAAATATCCCTGATTGTTCAGAAACAAAGGATTGGACAAGGTACTTTGCCCTTTCTTGATTTCTGCTGTTGGGTTATTGTGCAGGATCATGTTCATCTTGGCCAAGGCGGCTGTTGCCACATCTTTCTCCTGACCAAAAAGCGAAGCAGGCCCTTCACATTCATCAGCCACTTTCAAAAGTAGCGATCCTGATCCTGAAGTCGGGTCATAGAAGGATTGGCTGCGTTGAGTATCTTTGTTGATCCCTATGACCATGGCCATCACCCTGCTGACCTCAGAAGGTGTGTAAAACTGTCCTTTTGCTTTTCCCGATTCCGTAGCAAAGTGCCGCATCAGGTATTCGTAAGCATCACCCAGGATATCGTCCCCACCTGCTTTGTTTTTACTAAAATTCAACGCCTTGTTCTCAAAAATGGCAATCAGATCACTTAAGCGATCCACCATCTCTTTGCCCTTACCCAGTTTTTCTTCATCGTTGAAGGAAACCACATCAATGACATTTTGCAGGTCATTGGCTTTGGCAATTTGACCGATAGCGATGTCGATTTTCTCTCCGATGTCTTTGTTTCCCTTAAGATCAGCCAATTCCTTAAAAGAACAGCCTTCCGGCACTTCAATCAGTGCATCAGGATCCGCTGCTGCCTTATCGCTGACATATTTCAGGAAAAGCAAAATCAATACATAATCTTTGTATTGGGAGGCATCCATTCCTCCTCTAAGGGCATCAGCCCCAGCCCAAAGGCTGCTGTATAATTCAGATTTTTTAATAGCCATAAAATATACTCACCGGGACCAGATCCCGAAAAATTGCGGTTAGAAAGTTCAAATTAAAGGCTTAAGATAATAGGAAGAGAGGGAAAGGCAAAGTATTCAATTAGTCTTAGTATGAGAAAATTAAAAAATAGTAATGATCGCGTCAGGCGAGGGAATTTCACCCCTACCTTCCCACAGAACCGTGCTTGAAAATCTCTCCGCCGCGGCGGACTCTTCATATCAATAACCACTAAAGGTAATGCGCTGATACTAATTTATCAGTGGTGGTCTTGTTTCCTTTTTATAAATCCTCTCATGATAACACATGATTGTAAACAAATTGGAAACATGATATGCTCACCCCTTCACACCACTCCCATTACAGGCGTTTCATTGCTACAACGACTGGATCTGCCCCCCCATGCCTCACCCAACCACGGGTGCAGGTTTCCTCCCTCGATTTGGCCTGACGGCATGGAGTTCACTTGTTCCTTGAAATGGCCTGTACTGCGTTCCTGCCAGCTTAACCCCGGATGCAATGTGGCCAATATATCCGATCGCCCGCCACACTTTGTCATAGGTACAAACGTAATTACCTATTTTTCAAATCGTAATTAGCTTTATCGAGGCTTCATCAATGGTTCATTTTCATTTAGTTCCATCAGTACACACCTACGGGTATCAATGTCCCCGTTTTTCTTTACCGCTTATCACATATTGGTTTTCCAATCATGCAGCGTAAGGTAGTTTGATAGCTGTCTCGGTAAACCGCCATCGGAGGGCCTCTCCATTGGTTACCCAATAGTCCTCCATCCATTTCAAAGCATTCGACCTGCTTTTAAAGTCGATTCAAGTCACTCACGGGATTCAGCTTGGAAACGGCAGGCCTTCGGAACGGTTCACTTCCAGCCTAATCCAATCGTCAACAAAATACGAATCCCCTTCTTTAAACGAAACTACCCGTAGTATCCAAAGTGCTGTTATGGAAAGTTTCTTTTTATCACTTTTTTTGATCATAATAAACCTAAAGGGCTATAGATTTTCCTAGGAGTAACACAATTGAGATAACAAATGAAAGAATTATAAAAATAAATAACGATGGCTTAAATGAATGGAGAGAAGAGCTATTTGCTTATTTTTTATACCGTAAATCAATAAACCCGAGGAACATATCAAAAGTATAACCCCTGCTAGAACCAAAAAGAAAAAGTTTTAAAAGTACGTACATACCTAATATCACAAACATTACTGAGGCAGCATATTCTCTAAATTTAGCACTATCTGAAAATTCATTTTTAAAATCCATTGTTGACACCAGCCAATAGCCAATAGCTCCAATAATAATTAATAAAGAACCAATAATAGGATTTTCCATCTTAGAACTATCAACTTTCCGACACTATATTTTACCCCACTTTTCCGACTTCTATTAATCTTTATTTTTCCCGAGAATCATATTAATAAATCTACCCATCTTCTATCTATTGAATTCTTCCCGTTTGTTGAAAAACAAGCTCTAATAATCTAATGATTAAAATTTCTTTTTAAATTTTTTCTTAAATAATTTTTGAAACGTTTTACTGGATATTTATAAATAGATTGTTTAAAGTTTAATATTTTTTAATCTTTTTATATTTTGGTATTTTTTAGGATTTGCCATAACAATGCTCGTGTACAAGAAGCAACAGATTAAAAAGCACTTAACTTTCAGTTTAGAACTGACTTTAATTAAAAGTACTAATCTTTGAATTTACTCTGAAACCGCAATTTCTTATACACACTGTTGGAATTAGTTATTTTATATTTCTCCGGTCAATTCTTTCGGTAATATTTTTTCTAAAATGAATTTTTGATTTGGCTCAACAACTACAAATTTCCAATCAGTCACTCCATTTTCTGAAATTCCGAATGCATATTTAACTGAATGAATTTCATAGAATTCAGTCTCCTCATTTAGCTTTACATTTCCAGAACCAAAAGTTTTTTCTAATTGTAGTTTCGTTAAGTTTTTAATCAATTCATTTTGTTCTTCATCTTCACTTTCCTCAATATTATTGAACTTCATTTTTATATCATATGAGTAAGTAATTTCAGAGTAATATTTTTCCTCAATTTTTTTAGGTTTGCCGTATGAAATATCTTTTGGTTTATCCATCTTAAATTCCAAGTCAGGATTATTGTAAACCTGTTTCATTAGCAAAACCATTTGATTTTTGGGTATAATTTCAAAAAATTCAGGAAGCATATAATCCATAGATTTTTCAAATTCCTGCTTTAAAATCAAGTCGTTGTATTCAACGAAATCTTTGTTTATGTTTTCTTGGTAATTTTCGCTTGATTGTCCAAAAGTCAGATTTGAAACTAAAATCAATAAAATAAGTATTCTTTTCATTCGTAGGTTTTTTTTCATAATTAATGCCAACGACTCTCCTCACGCAACTTCTCGCGCTATGTACGCCATTTGACATGATAATCATAATAAGTTTGGGCTATTTCCGAATCATTGAAAGATACATCTAGCCCTTGATATTTCCAACTTGTCCAACGGTCTTATTTATTTGTCCGAAACCTCTAGTCGTAATGGAGTATACATCTGGGACGTTTACGGACTTCATAGCCTAAAAAACCCTTGAATATGCCGAAAATCTATACCTTGATCCACTAAATGAGTGGCGAAAGAGTGGCCTCATATACGTTCAATAGAGGATATTCAAATTAAACTAAAATTTTCTAAAAACCCAATGTGTCGAGCGAACTATCCCGTTGCCTTAACCCCTTCGGGTCCCTTATACCTAAATACCCGTAGTCTTGATCTTTTAACAGGCGAGCAAGCTTTTGGCCGATAGGCAAAAAGAAAGCAAACGATCAGAAACGAACATGAAAAAGAAAGAAAACGAAACAAAACGAAAGCATTTTCGCTAAAATCGAAAGCAAACGAAAGAGAAAAGCCCAAAAATAGAAAGCAAACGATCACGCGTGCAGCGAAGCAAAGGGCACCCTTAACAAGCGATCAGGCACGAACACCTAAGAGATCAAACACAAAAGCATACTCCAAAGCTACCTCCTTTAAACGCTCAAAACGCCCGCTAGCACCTCCATGACCGGCATCCATATAGGTCTGCAAAAAAATCGGAGCAGCAGCAGTAGTCGCTTTGCGCAGACGCGCCACCCACTTCGCTGGCTCCCAATACTGTACCTGAGAGTCATGAAAACCCGTAGTCACCAGCAAGGACGGGTAGGCCTGCGGCCGAACATTATCGTAAGGAGAATACGCAAGCATCGCCGCATACTCCTCAGGATTAGCCGGATTTCCCCATTCTAACCACTCAAAGGTCGTCAGCGGAATGCTATCATCTAACATCGTGGTCAGCACATCCACAAAAGGGACTGCCGCGATCAGCCCCCGGTAAAGCTCGGGCGCCTGATTATACACCGCCCCGATGAGGAGCCCTCCAGCACTGCCTCCCGACGCAAATAACTTATCCTTCGCCACATAGCCTTGCTCCTGCAACCAGCGCGAACAAGCGATAAAATCATCAAAAGTATTTTGCTTCTGCAGCATTTTTCCAGCAGCATACCAGTCCCCTCCCAGCTCCTGACCGCCACGAACATGCGCGATCGCATACACCATGCCCCGATCTAAAAGACTTAGCCGCGCCGTGCTAAAGGTAGCCTCCATACTGTAACCATAGGCGCCATAGGCATAAATCCACCCGGGCATGCTGCCATCCTGTCGAAAGCGGTCGATCCGATACACCAGGGAAAGTGGAATCTGCGCACCATCGGCGGCGGGTACCCAAACCCGCTCCGTGCGGTAAAGCGACCTGTCAAAATCCCCCAGAACCTCCTGCTCCTTTAACAGCTCCCGCACACGGGTCTCCATTCCATACGCAAAAGTGCTGTGCGGTGTCGTCATAGAGGTGTACTGATAGCGCAGGGTCGTGGACTGAAAATCAGGGTTGTGCCCCAAGCCTGCCGCATAGGCCGGCTCATGAAAAGCGATCACATGACTGTCCCCGTCAGCCCTACGCAGAACACGCAGCTGCGCCAGGCCAGCTTCCTTCTCCTCGAACACGATAAAGTCCTGGAAATAAAGAACATCCTCTAGAAAAACCTTTGGCCTGTGGGCCAAAAAATCCACCCAGAAAGCCGCAGACGTCTCCTTCAGCCCGCACCGCATCAGGCGATAATTCGGCGCATTCCAGTTGGTATGGATATAAAAGTGCGCTCCACCGGCATGCTCCACATGGTACTGCACACCGGGGCTTAAAGGGCTAAACAAGCGCAGCTCCTCGGGCCGATCCACCGGTGCCACATAGCTCACCGAGGCATCCGTCCGGCTGGAGTGTACCAGCAAAAATGCTTTCGAACGACTCAAATACACACCGCAGTCTAAGGTCTCGTCTTTCTCCTCGAAAATGACCTGATCCTCAGAAGCGTCAGTACCCAAAACATGGCGCTTCACCTGATAGTTACGCAGCGTCACCGGATCGGGAATCGTGTAATAAAACGAGGCATTATCCGGTGCCCAAACGGCGCTACTCCGTACATCCGGCACGCTATCCGGCAGAAGCTCACCCGTAAGCAAGTCCTTCACTTGGATGCGGTAAAAATTGCGCCCTTGGGTATCTAAGATAATGGCCACACGCTGGTGGTCATGACTTACGGAAATAAAGAAATTAAGGAAGGACAGGCCTTCGGCCAAAGCATTTCCATCTACTAACACTTCTTCCGGGGCTTCTAAGCTACCCTTCCTGCGGACATAAAGAGGGTACTCCCCACCCTCTTGGTAGCGTGTAGCATACCAGTAGCCCCCTAAGAAGTAGGGGACCGAGCTGTCATCCTCCTTTATGCGCGCACGCATTTCCTGAAAAAGCGCCTGCTGAAAGTCATTCGTATGCGCTAACATACGCGCTAAGTAGGCATTTTCCGCCTTGAGATAGGCCAGCACTTCCGGATTATCGCGCTCCCGAAGCCAGTAATAGGGATCCTCCCGGCGATGGCCATGAGGGGCTATGACGGTATGGGACTTCTCCGCCGCTACAGGGGGCTGAAGATCGGGATAAACGAAGGGCTGCTGTGAATCTGTGGACATAAAGATCGAAGGCAAGCGCTCGGCGACCTGCAGGCCTGCCAGCGGGTAAATGGTGTCAACAAATATACAACAATGCCTGCTTAGCGCCGTCTTTTTTCTTCATTTCGAGGAATCTGATGCCCCGGTCGTGACCATTTAGGCTTCTCTCCGAGGGCTGGGCTGACTATGTCAGCGGCTTTTCGTGGCGCATGCTTTTCGTAAGGCGCCTGCGGCTGTATACCCAAGGCACGGAAAAGGGCCTGATCCTCGGCGATGTCCGGGTTGGGTGTGGTCAGCAATTTATCCCCTGCGAAAATCGAATTGGCACCTGCATAGAAACAGAGTGCTTGTCCTTCTGGACTCATGCTGGTTCGCCCGGCGGAGAGCCTCACCTGTGTTTCAGGCATCAGTATCCGTGCGGTAGCCACCATGCGGACCATCTCAAAAATAGATACCGGCGCTTGACCTTCTAGTGGGGTGCCTTCCACTGGCACGAGGGCATTTATGGGCACACTCTCTGGGTAGGGGTCCATATTCGCCAGGCGTACCAGCATGCTCATGCGATCCTCCAGGGACTCCCCCATCCCGATGATGCCACCAGAACAAAGCGTAACGGCGGTCTTCCGCACATTTCGAAGCGTTTCTAAGCGGTCCTCGTATGCCCGTGTAGAGATAATTTCTTTATAGTACTCCTCCGAGCTATCCACATTATGATTATAAGCATACAGCCCCGCCTCCTCTAGACGCTTGGCTTGATGCGGCGTCAGCATGCCGAGGGTACAGCACACCTCCATGTTTAGGCGGCTCACTTCTCGCACCATCTCTAAGACCTGCTCGAACTCGGGCCCATCCTTCACATTGCGCCAGGCCGCGCCCAGACAAACCCGAGAGGAGCCAGCGGCTTGTGCCCGCAGGGCCTGCGCCTTCACCCTAGCCACAGAAAGGAGCGGCTCCCCTTCTACCTCCGTATGGTAGCGGGCCGCTTGGGGACAGTAGCCACAGTCTTCGGGGCAGCCACCCGTTTTGATGGAAATCAAGGTACTGATTTGCACCTTATTCGGATCATGATGCGCCCGATGAACCGTGGCAGCTTGATGGATTAATTCTAAAAAAGGCAGCTCGTGCAGCGCTTTGGCAGCAGCTAAAGTCCAAGTAGTCATACGCAAGGTTTTTCTTCAAATATAAAAA
>NZ_AJYA01000044.1 GCF_000265075.1 Nitritalea halalkaliphila LW7
TGCCATTTACCCGGCTGTCCAGACTGAGTGGCACGAGGTTAATGGCCAGCARGGACGGAGGCAGCTCATCGCGTACCTTTCCGGGATAAAGCGCAGGGGTCTATGGGCCGCTCTAGGCTGTCGCGAATTTCAAAATGCAGGTGTGGCCCTGCTGAGCTGCCGGTGTTTCCGCCATAGCCGAGGACTTCGCCTTTTTTTATGGGCCAGCTGCCCGGCTCGGGAAAAAATTCAAGGTCATTTTCTTCTTTCGCATAGTGCTCCGGGATGAAAAGTGCCTTCACACTCGGGCTAAAATCGTCTAAATGTGCATAGACGGAGCTATTTCCGTCTTTATGCCGCAGATAGATAACCAGTCCATAGCCGAAGGAGGAGGTCTTAATGCGTTCGATATACCCGTCGCTGATGGCTACAATGGGCGCACCCGAGCGACCACCTATCTTCACGTCGATGCCTGCGTGAAAGTGGGTGGGACGGAGTTCGGCGAAGTTACCGGACAGCAAAAAGGGAGGCTCGCCCGCTACGGGAAAGGCATAGTCGGGGAGCGTATTATCGGCTGATTTTTGGCCGGAGGCCAATAGGAGTAGGGCAAGAAGTCCTACCACCTGTAGGACCCGGTTAAGTGGGGACTTTCTCCTCATTTAATGGCGACTTCAAGCAGGGCTTCGTCCTCGATAAAGCCTGTAAGGACATCTCCCACGGCAATTTTAGACACGCCAGCAGGAGTGCCGGTAAAGATCAGATCGCCTTTTTTCAGGGTAAAAAACTGGCTGACATAGGCGATGATGGCGTCAAAACTAAAGAGCATCATGCCAGTATTTCCGCGCTGCACTTCCTCGCCATTTTTTTGGAGGCTGAAGGTGATGTTCGCTAGGTCTTGGAAGTGGCTTTTCGGTAGAAAACCACCGATAGGGGCGCTTCCATTAAAGGCTTTGGCGATTTCCCAGGGGAGGCCCTTTTCTTTGCAGCGCTGCTGCAAGTCACGGGCTGTAAAATCGATTCCGATCCCGATTTCATCGTAGTAGCGATGGGCAAACTGTTCTTGGATGTACTTGCCCTCCTTTTGGATTTTAAGTACCAGCTCTACTTCGTGGTGAATGTTTTCAGAGAAGTCGGGATGATAAAAAGGGGCGCCATTTTTTAGCAGGGCGGTGTCAGGCTTTAAAAAAACGACTGGGGCCTCGGGGCGTTCATTGGCCAGCTCGGCGATATGGTCGGCATAATTTCTGCCGATGGCGATAATTTTCATGCGTTCGTATGTTTCCCCAAAATAACGGAATTATGGCCGCTTCCTAAAGAAAAATCCGCTTATCCTCCGCTAAGAAAGTGGAGAAGGGCAGATTTCAGGAGAATGCCATGGTTTTTAAACTTTCTAAGGGGTAATTTTGTACTCTATAGAGTGAACTAGAAGTCCGATGCAGAAAAGATTTGAAGAGAGTATAGCACATTTTAAAGTAGGAGAGTTCGAGCAGGCGCTGGAAGCTATCAACGATTGTTTGGCAGCGGATGCGGGAAATACCGAGTATAAAGCCTTTCGGACACGGGTGTATAGCCGCTTGGGCCAGCTCGATGCGGCACTCGAAGACTTTGATTATTTGTTGAGCTTCGAGCCCTATAATCCGAGTTATATCAGTGACCGTGCGGTGGTACTGCATCTGATGCGGCGCAACCAAGAAGCTGCGGAGGGATTCGATCAGGCCATTAATTTAGACCCGGGCAATCCCTATCGTTTCGCCTCTCGTGCTTATTTTCGTGACCGCATCGGCATGCTAAAGGAGGCGATAGAAGATTATGAAAAGGCGATCGAGCTGGATCCGGAGGATGCGGTGGCCTATAACAATAAAGGCTTGGTAGAGGAGAAGCTAGGCTATATCGAGCGCAGTAAGCGCTCCTTTAAGCGGGCGGATGAGCTGATCGGTTACGACCCGAATCGAACACAAAAGAAAGCAAACGAAAGCGAAAACGAACAAAAAGGAAAGCAAACGAAAGCAAACGAAAGCGAAAACGAACAAAAAAGAAAGGAAACGAAAGCGGATGAGGGGGAGAAGTTGTCGATTAGGCAGCCCGTTCAGCCCAGTTTCGAGCCTGAAAAAAAGTCGGTAGACCTCAGTCATTTTATGGGAGTCTTAAAGGCTATTTTTACAGATTCCACTACGCGTCAGGAGTTTTGGCAGTTTCTAAAAAGGGGGTTAAAGAAATAATTCATGCTAAATACTTGTTAAGCAATGATCAGTGCGAAAAAAATTGTGTGTTGATAGCTGATTTTCAAGAGGCAATAACGGTCATAGAATAAGGCGGATATAGAAGAGGCAACTTAAAAATTGGCGAATTTTGAAATTGGCAGATAAAATAAAATTACCGGAAGGACGTCGTTTAGAATTTAAAGAGACTTTACCGAGCTAATTCAGATTTGTCCAAAACAGTTGTTGCTTTTGCAAACGACGCGGGTGGTGAATTATATATAGGCATAAAAAATAACCCAAGAGCACTTGTTGGCATTCCTCAAAATCAATTAGATAGCATTGAAAACAGAATTAGTAATATTGTTCTTGACTCTTGTGCTCCAATAATTCAACCTGAAATTTCATTCCTTACAGAGGAAGACAAACATATCATCAGAGTATACATTCACAAAGGGAGTAAGCCTCCTTACTTTTTAAAAAATAAAGGAAAGAATGAAGGTACTTTTATTCGAGTAGGTTCATCCAATAGATTAGGTGATAGGGAAACTATTTTTCGTCTGGAAAGATCCGCAGCAAATAGTTCATTTGACGCAGAACTGAATTATTCCAAAGATTTTAATGAAATCACATTAGATGGTTTTGCTGCCTTTTTTAAGGAGAAAACAGGCGAAGAATTAACGGAGAAAATTCTTGAAAAATTGAATCTTGTAGTAATTGAACAAGGCCAAAAGCGAGCTACCAAATAAGCCCAATTCCAGACCGATTCAGATGGCAAACCGGCCAGCAGACATTCTTTAATCCCACTTTTGGTCTCAACGTCTAGATAATGGAAACTTATTAACTACACCTTAATTTAATGTCTTATACACTATAGTTAACCTTTACCTCCTAAAGCATTTTCACGGCCCAAAGTGGCTTGTTGATAAAGTAAGACATCTTTTTACTTAAATTCTGTGCGAAAAGCTGGTCGAACCAAGACTTTTTCTTGGTCAGCGTCACTAATATGTCGCCTTTGGCCACTTTTAAGTAATTTTCCAAGCCTAAGCCAGGCTCATCCCGATAAGTTTTCAACACGAAGCTCGATTTTGGATAGCGCACGTAGGGCTTGAGCTCCTGCACCATCGTCTGATGGAGCGCACGGTCGATCGCTTTAGACTTGCTCGACACATGCACGATATCGACTTCCGCATCGAAGAACGACGCGAAGTGCGTCACTTTTTGGATCGCGATTTTATCTTCCTCTAAGTAATTGGTGGCATAAACCACCTTGCGCGGGGGTTTAAAATAGCCCTTTTTGGGAACGAGCACCACATCTTGCGCGGCGCGCATCACCACTTTCGCGGCATTTCCTCCAATAAAATTTGGCTTAAATTCATTCAGCCTTCTGCGCCCAGCACCAGCATAGAGGCTTCTATTCGGTCGGCATAGTCCATGATAGTCGCTGAAATTTTCCCACTGCTGACCTGTATGGTGCATCCTTTCAGGCCTTCGATGCCGGATTCGGCTAAAATGGTCTCTTTAAAACGCGCTAATTTTCCTTCGGCAAAGGCCTGCTGCTGCTCGGTGATAGCCTCTGGGCCTTGATCTCCTGTTTCCAGGACATGAAGAATGTGCAGCTCCGCCTGGTAGTAATTCGCTAAGCGCGTGGCGTATTCTAATGCATTCAGTGCGCATTCAGAAAAATCTATGGGACAAAGTAAGGTGTTAAGTGCTGGCATAATCGCTGTTTAGTACCCTCGCTCGCGAGAGACGAGATGTATGAGTGGTTCGTTTTTTTGAATTCTCCTGTAATTTTCCACGAGCTGCGGCACGGCGGCATCTGGGTTCGTTACCGAAGAAATATGCGGGGTAAGCGTGAGGGCGGGATGACTCCAGAAGGGATGGCCTTCCGGCAAAGGCTCCTGCCGAAAAACATCTAACAGGGCACCAGATAACTGTCCGGCTTCGATGGCGGGCAATAGGTCTTCTTCCACCAAATGTCTGCCCCTGCCGACATTAATCAGATAGGTGCCTGGGGTGCAAGCTTCAAACAGGGTCGCATTTAAAATGCCCTCCGTTTTCGGTGTAAGCGGTAGCAGGCAGACGAGTACATTGGCAGCTTGTAGAAATTCGGGCAGCTGCTCTGCCGCATAATAGGGAAAATCTGTATTGGCTCGGGGGCTGTTGCCATAGCCCACCACCGGGATTTGAAGGGCCTGACACTTGCGGATGACATCCATGCCAAGGGCGCCTACCCCCATGACCCCTACGCGAATTTCGTGTGTCGGGGTATCCATGTTCCAGCGCTGCTGGGTTTGGAGCTGCGCAAAGTGGCTGGCGCGCCGATGGTGCTGTAAGATGCCCCAAAGCACATAGGAGCTCATGTACTGACTGAGCCCTTCATCAACGATACGCATGATAGGAATTCTCTCTGGGAGCATGGGATCTTGGAGCAGGTGATCGACGCCGGCGCCCATGGAGGCAATTAGCTGTAGGGCGGGCAACTGTTCCCAGCAGGAGGAAGGATGCTGCCATAGCACGGCCATCTTAGCCTCCGCGATGCGCTGAGGGGAGTCCTCCGCGGTGAGCAGAGGAATCTCCGGTGCCTCGCGGTGGAAGGCTTTCTTCCATGGACTTAGTTCTTTGCCAGGGGCTAACAAAAAGATACTCATAGACTTTCAAGCATAGCAAGCGTGTTCCGTACACGCTGGGTTCGTTTAGAAGCCTTTAAATATAGTCAAAAATGAATAAAAGAAGTAAAAACACCTTTATCTAATTCAAAAAAACCTTATAAGTGGCTTATTCGAATGTTGGATAGGAGTTTCTATGCGTCAGCGAATCCGCTCAAGAGAAGGCTACAACTCGGCAGTAGCATGTCTTAGCAGTCTCCTCGAGGTACAGAAGTATGTTGCTGCTTCTGTGCCTTTAGTCGCAGAAAGATTAGCAAAAAGGAAATATATTCGGGCTTTTCTTGTGAAACTTGATAATGAAAATAAAAAACTGTTATTTTAGCCGTAATTTCGCAGCAACCTATTGAAACCAATCACTTACATGCCAACGAGTAAAAAATTCATCATTGATTTTGACAGTACCTTTACGCAGGTGGAAGCCTTAGATGTATTAGGGGAAATCAGCTTAGAAAAAGACCCAAAAAAAGCCGAAAAACTTCAAGCGATTAAGGAAATCACGGATAGAGGGATGGAAGGCAGCTTAAACTTAAGGGAGTCCTTAGAGCAGCGGCTTGAAATCCTGCAGGCGGATAAGGCGCAGATTCAGGACCTTATCGCCGCGCTAAAACAAAAAGTGTCGGTGTCCTTCTCCCGAAATCGCGAATTTTTAGAGGAGAATGCGGAAGACATCATCATTATTTCCAATGGATTCAAAGATTTTATCGTCCCCATCGTAGAGCAGTATGGAATCCTGCCTGACCATGTCTTCGCAAATGAGTTTGTGTACGACGAGCAGGGCAGGATCGTGGATTTTAATCGGGATAATGTGCTTTCGAATAATGGAGGGAAGTCGGCTACTATTGCAAAATTAAATTTAGAGGGTGATATTTATGTAATCGGAGATGGGTACACGGATTATGAGATAAAGGAGGCGGGCTTAGCCAATAAATTTTATGCATTCACCGAAAATGTGAACCGCCCGAAAGTGAGTAGCAAGGCCGACCATATCGCGCCCAGCCTGGATGAAATTCTGTATGTTAACAAAATGAATAAAAAATTCTCCTATCCGAAAAGCCGAATTCAGGTTCTGCTCTTGGAAAATGTGCATCCTGTGGCTCAGGAGCTGATGCGTCGTGAAGGGTATCAGGTGGAAACCATCAGCTCTGCCTTAAACGAGGAAGAGCTAGCCGAAAAAATTAAGGGTGTCAGCATTCTGGGCATTCGCTCTAAGACGCAGGTCACGGCAAAGGTTTTGGCGCAAGCCAATCGCCTCATCGCCATCGGGGCCTTCTGCATCGGAACGAATCAGATTGACCTGGATACCTGTACCGAAAAGGGGATCGCGGTTTTTAATGCGCCGTTTAGCAATACGCGCTCTGTCGTGGAAATGGCTATCGCGGAGATTATTTTCCTCGCACGAAATTTTCACGATAAATCGCTCGCCATGCATCAGGGCAAGTGGGACAAGTCGGCCACAGGAAGTTTCGAGATCAGGGGCAAAAAATTAGGCATCATCGGCTATGGAAATATCGGTGCACAGCTTTCCGTGCTGGCAGAAAATATGGGCATGGACGTGTATTACTATGATGTCATCGAGAAACTGGCACTCGGAAATGCCACGAAACTGGCTAGCCTCGACGAGCTGCTGAGCACCTGTGATTTTGTGAGCTTGCACGTAGATGGACGCAGCGATAATGAAAACCTGATCGATGCGGCGGCTATCGCCAAAATGAAGGAAGGGGCCTACTTGGTCAACCTCAGTCGCGGGCATGTGGTGGAAATCGAGGCCCTAAAGGCGGCATTGGAAAGTGGCAAGCTCGCTGGGGCTGCGGTAGATGTCTTTCCTGAAGAGCCGAAAAACAACAGTGAGCCTTTCGTGTCGGAGCTGATCGGTGTGCGTAACACCATTTTGACCCCACATATCGGGGGGTCGACCTTAGAGGCGCAGGAAAATATCGCTGATTTCGTGCCGAGTAAGATCATGGAGTATATCAATACAGGCAATACCTATAACTCGGTCAACTTTCCGAATATCCAATTGCCTTTTTTGAAAAATGCCCATCGTCTCATCCACATTCACCTGAATGAGCCCGGCGTTTTGGCGAAAATCAACCGCACATTAGCAGACTACGACATTAACATCGTGGGGCAGTACTTGAAGACGAATGAGACAATAGGTTATGTGATCACAGACATCGATAAGGCCTATTCTCCGGATGTTATCGACGCACTGAAGAAAATTCCGGGAACGATTCGTTTCCGCATGTTATATTAATAGTGCTTTTGAGCTGTTAAAGGGTCTCGGGCTGCGTGGAGTGGTTCGGGCCTTTTTTTTTGCGCGAAGCGCAAAGGCATGGAGGCATGAAGCGAGGCTGAGAGTAAAAAAAGAGCTGTTTAAAACCGCTTGTGGGTGCTAGAAAATTGTATCTTTGAGCTGGAAAAGAACGATTAGATGCCAAGTAAACCAGAAGCTGTTTTAAAGGATTTAAAGGCGGGAAAATATGCTCCCGTTTATTTTTTGCATGGAGAGGAAGCCTTTTTCATCGATCAGATCAGTGATTTTATCGAGAAGCATGCCATCGCCGAGCATGAAAAAGGGTTTAATCAGATGGTCATGTATGGAAAGGATACGACCATGCCTGTTATCTTAGGAAATGCCAAGCGTTTTCCGATGATGGCCGAGCGTCAGGTGGTGATCGTGAAGGAGGCTCAGCAGATTCCTTTTTTAAGTAGGGAGGATAATGAGAACATGCTGATGCAGTACGTCCAAAATCCGCTGCCGAGTACGATTTTAGTGTTTGCACACAAGTATAAGAAGCTGGATGGTAAAAAAAAGCTGGCCAAGGCACTGGACAAGCATGCGGTGCTGGTGGTCAGTGAAAAGGTACCTGACTATAAGATGGCCGACTGGATCGAGGGATATATCGCTTCTTTAGGTCATCGGATTCAGCCGATCAATGCCAAGCTGCTGGCTGACAGTATAGGGAATAACATCGAGGTGCTGCATAATGAGGTAAGCAAGCTCTTGCTTAATTTTACGGGTTCCATCGAGATCACTGCGGAGTATATTCAGCAGTATATTGGGATTAATAAGGAGTATAATAATTTTGAGCTGACGAAGGCCATCGCGGTGGGAGATGTGGTGAAAGCGAATAAGATCGTGCATTATTTCAGCCAAAATATGCGCAATCATCCACTGATCCCCATATTAGCACTGATCTTCACACAGTTTCAAAAGATCGCGCAAACGCATGCCGCGCGAGGAGCTTCGGATCAAGAGCTAGCGCGTCAGTTAGGGATGAACCCGTATTTCGTTAAGGAGTATAAAATCGCTGCTAATCGCTATAAAATGGGCAAGGTTATTGATATCATGCAATACTTAAAAGAGGCCGATCTACGTTCTAAGGGCGTGGGTACAGGCGAGATGGATGAGCCAGCCATCTTAAAAGAGCTCATTTTTAAAATAATGCACTAAAAACCCAACCCATTTCCATAGAAAAGCATGAGGCAAGTCCTTTTTTTTATCGGCGCACTGCTCTTGTTTCAGGGTGCCCGCGCCAGTCGGGTGTTATTCAGCGCAGCGATGAGGCGAGGCTGGATGAAATTTCCCAGTTATTTCATTTGCACCAGTTTAGCGCGGCGCGTTTCACATACGAGCGCTTTGCGAAAGACACCCTGTACGCAGATCAGCGCCTGGAGGCGCAATTTAAGCGTGCCGTTTCTGCTTTAGAAGCGGAGGATGAAGACGCAGAGGGGCTGTTTCAGTCTTTCGTTCGGACGCATCGAGAGCATCCGCGCTCAAGTGAGGCAGCGTTTTATTTAGGCAACTTTCGTTTTGATAAGCGTGATTATGCGGGGGCCTTACGTGCCTTCAGCGCTGTGCGCGCGGCAGATGTATGGCCGGAGCAGCGGGATGAAACGACCTTCAAGCAGGGCTATGCGCACATGCAGTTAAAACAAGATCGGCAGGCACTCCACTATTTTAATTACTTAAAGGAGCGTCAGGCAACTATCGGCCTGATGCTTATTACTATGCGGGCTATTTGGAGCTAAAAGCGGGGAATACCGACGCTGCGGTAAGGAATTTGCGCGAAGCGGATCGCTATCCGTTTTATCAAAGCAAGGTGCCTTACCTGCTGGCTGCGCTTTATTACGAGCAGAAGGCCTATGAGGAGTTGATTACCTACGCGGAGGAGGTGCTGAGCAAGCGTGGAAATGTAGAACGCAAGGAGCGGATTCACGTCTATGTGGCGGAGGCGTATTTCGAGAAGCGTAATTTCGAGCGTGCGGCTTTCCATTTCGACGCCTTCGTGAATGCCAGAAGAGGAGATCTAAGCATCGGGCAGGTGTACAAGGCCGGTATCGCGCAGTTTGAAATCAAGAATTATCAGCGTGCCACAGATTATTTTAAAGTGAGTGCAGTGGGGGATGATGCGATCGCGCAGGTATCTAGCTATTATTTAGGTCATGCCTATGTGAAATTGAACAATCCGAATTTCGCTCTAAACGCTTTCGAAACGGCGGCAAGGTTGGATGCTCGGCCTGATATTAAGGAGGAAGCCTACTTTAATTTTGCCAAGCTAAGCTTAGAGCGTGGCAACTTCCAGCAGGCGGTAAACGCCATCGATACGTACATTGAAAATTATCCGAATGGCAAATACAAGCGTCAGGCGGAGGAGCTTTTGGCGGATGCTTTAATTAATACGAGCAACTATCTACGTGCGATCGAAATGATCGAAAAGATGGGGCGTCAGGGGAGTTCGAACCGCATTCAGAGTGCCTATCAGCGGATTACCTACTATCAGGGCATCGTGTATTTTCGGGATGCGAATTACCGCCAAGCGCAGGTTTTTTTCGATAAATCTCTGAGTAAGCCACTGGATGCGGAGCTGGTGAAAGAAGCCACTTTTTGGAAGGGGGAAGCCCTAGCTGCCTCAGGAGATGAGTCGGGTGCTATTCGGGTGTTTGAGCGCCTTATCGCAGGGCATCGAAATGAGGTGAGCCCTGCTATTATGCAGGCACATTATGCTTTAGCCTATGCGTACTTTAATACCGAGCAGTATGAGAAAGCAGAGCGGGAATTTGAAACCTATATAAATAAACAGAGCCGCTCGAAAAGAACGGAACGCTATGAGGATGCGCTAATTCGATTAGCGGATTCTTATTATGTGCAGAAAAAATTCACGAATGCTTCACTGCTTTTTCAGCGTGCCATCGATGAGCGCGTGACAGATCAAGACTACGCCCACTTCCGTCTGGGAGTCATTCAAAATTTCCAAGGAAATAACCGAGCGGCTGTTCAGTCCTTTACGACGGTGGTGCGGCAGTTTCCGAATAGCCGTTACGTAGAAGACGCCCTTTTCCAGCGCTCTCAGGTGCACATGGAGGAGCTGCAATACCGAGAGGCGATAGAGGGTTTCGGGCAGCTGATAACGACGCGTCCGAATTCCCCTTTTCAGCCTTTTGCCCTGGAAGGCGCGCCATCGCCAACTTCTCCTTACAGCAGTACGAGCAGTCGGTGAAGGATTATAAGACGCTTTTAGATAACTTTCCGAATGCTAGCAATATCGATCAAGCGCTGGTGGGGCTTCAGGAGTCGCTGGTGCTTTTAGGTCGTGCAGGAGAGTTTTCGAATTATATGAGTGCCTATCGCCGTGCGAATCCGGACAATCAGAGTGTGCAGCAGTTGGAGTTTGAGTCTGCGAAGAGCTTGTTCCTTTCAGGGAAATTCCGCGATGCGGTAGCTGCTTTTGGTACGTACATGCGGAATTATCCGCAGGCTGCGAATCAGCTGGAAGCAAAGCTGTTTTTAGCAGAGTCGCATTTTAGATTGGAGAACACCACAGAAGCGGCAAGGCTGTATCAGGAGATCGTTCAGGTGAAGGCCTCTCCACAGCGGGTGCGTGCGGTGCAGCGTTTGGCGGGCATAGAGCTGGCCAATAAGCAATACCGCCGTGCGGTGCCTTTCTTCCGAGAGTGGCGTGGGACAGCGCGCACGAAGATGGACGAGTACGAGTCCAATCGGGGTCTAATGCAGGCGTACGCAGCGTTAAATAATCAGGACTCTGTCGTCTTTTTTGCGGATGAAATCATGCGTCTGGGGGCCATTACGCCCGAGGCGCAGCCGGAGGCCTTACTCATGAAAGGGAAGGCGCAGCTGGCGCAAAACCGTATGGCGCAGGCCTCAGGGACGCTGACAGAACTGTATCAAACACATAAGACGGTCCAAGGTGCTGAGGCGCTGTATCTGGTGGCTGAACTGAAACGGAAGGAGCGCTCTTTTACAGCCTCGAATGAGTTGATTTTCGATGAGTCCTCCGCATTTTCTGCCTATGATTACTGGTATGGGATGTTTTTTATCCTTTTAGCGGACAACTATCAGGAACTCGGCGAGACCTTCCAGGCGAAGAGTACGCTTAATTCGGTTATCGAAGGGTCGACGAATGCGGAGATTCGCACGAAAGCCCGGGAACGCTTAAAGGAGTTAGATAAAAAGTAACAGCACAAAACATGAAGGTATTTCCATTTTTATTTTCTACTGTGGCAGGTTTGCTTTTTATCGGCGGCCTGCAACAAGCGCATGCCCAGCAGGGGCAGCGTGGAGAGGTGCAAAACCAGGAGTTTGTCATCCGTAAGGACCGTGTGCTGACGCTTCCGAAGCAAAACAGGCCTTTCGCTCCAGTTCCGGTACTGCCTACTCCGAAAAGTGAGGCGCAGTTTACCTATACGGTCACGCCGTTTTATTTGGCCACCAGGCCAGAATCCATCGAGGTGGAGCCGTCTGTACGCAATTTTCCACGCAAGCAAAAGGAGCTCTATCCAGGTTTCGTGCGTGCTGGCTTCGGGAATTTTATTTCCCCACTTCTGGAGGCACGCTATAACCTATGGGAGGAACAGGATTTTGCCGTAGGCGGCTACCTGAAGCATCAGGGTTTTTACCGCGGTCCTGTAGATGGGGCCAACTCAGCAGAGCACCTCACCGAAATGGGAGCGGATGCGCGCTGGTTTACCGACTACTTTACCTTTCATGGAAATTTACGCTACCGACGTGATGAGTTTCGTTTTTATGGATTCGATCCTGAAAATGAGGTGCTCCAGCTACTGAATTTTACGCCAGACGTAAATGTCTTGCAGGAGGTAGGCTTATCCGGAAAAATACAGCCCATCGATCAGGATGCGGCCCTGCAGTATGTGGCCTCCTTCGATGTGCGCAATTTAACGGACGGGTTTCGGGCTACTGAGTCAGCGGCCAGTTTTACGACCAACGTGCACTATAGATTCGAAAATGGTTTTGGGATAGGTTTCAACTCCTTTTTGGAGACGACTGCCCCGAGGATGTGACCTACCAGGGGATTAGCCGAAATTTTTATCGGATAAATCCACAGCTGCGCTACCGCGCAAATGGCCTGGACTTGGTGGCGGGGGCGAATATGGTGATCGAAAATGACGTGACGGAAAATAAACCCTCAGACTTCCACATTTTCCCACAACTTCAAGCCTCCTACGCAGTAGTAGATGCTTTAGGGGTTTTTGCGGGATTTGAGGGGGATATGCTGCGCAATACCTATTTGAGTTTCGTACGTGAGAACCCGTTTCTTGGACCCTCAGAACAACTCTTGAATACCCGACAGCAGTTTCGTGCCAGTGCAGGTGTGCAGGCCAATCGATGGCACCATTTCGCTATAGCAGGATGCTTACTATTGCAA
>NZ_AJYA01000045.1 GCF_000265075.1 Nitritalea halalkaliphila LW7
TGGGGTATTCAATCCGAGTTTCCCCGGGCTATCCCCCAGTAGCAGGTAGGTTGCCATACGCGTTACGCACCCGTGCGCCACTCTCACCAAAAGCAAGCTTCTGGATCCCGTTCGACTTGCATGTATTAGGCCTGCCGCTAGCGTTCATCCTGAGCCAGGATCAAACTCTCCATTGTAAAGTGTTTGGCGTGATGCCTATAGCATCACTCGTTTTCCTGTACGCTCGACTAAAATTGACGGAAAATTTTCATTTTCCTGTACTATTAGGATGTCATTATTTCTTACAAAACCTTCAAAGAACTTTTATCACCTTTTGTGATTTAGCGTAATTTTTAAAATTACTCGTTGTTTTCGGAGTGCAAAGTTAAGATTGATTCTTTAATCTGCAAAACTTTTTTTTGATATTTTTTTTTTCTCCGCTTTTCAATCAGCTCTCTTTTGCGCGATTGAGTTTGCAAAGATGCTTGATCGCTTTTTAAAACACCAAATAAAATTTCAACTTTTTTATTTTGTCCTTTCCTTTTGTCAACTCTTTCCCCCGTTTGGGAATACAAACATAGTAGGTCGCCGATTTAAAACCAATACCAACACCAGAAAAAAATACAGCATCAGGTGTAAATAGCTGAAAATGAATTGAATTAATTTTGGTGCGGAAGCACCAAGTCCTCCACTACCTACTTACGCTTACGCTTATACAGGGGAACCGTGCTGCAGGGCTCTCCCCACATAATGGATTTTACATGCTCCTGTAAGCGGGCCACGACCTTTCCATATACATATAAAGGAAGCGTAACACTACTACAGCCCTTCACCACCAGCGGCCTGTCGGCCACCTCCTCCACTGGAAATTCAGCGAATGCGGCATCAAATAGGGCCTGCTCTAACGTATGCTGATCACCCACTACGAAAAACACGCCCGCCTCCTGCAAATAGGTCCCCACAAGCATAAATGCCCAGTGCGGAACGATGGCATCGGCAGAACAGTGCACATACACAAACTTCCCCGCATACACGGACCAGTCTTCTGCCTTTAGGGCTTCTCGGAAATCTGCCTCCTTTAAGGCCAGGCCCTGCCATAAAAAAGGTGCGAGGTCAAAACCAACCCGCTCACCGTGCTGGTAAAACTTTTCCAAATCTAAGGTATAGAGGGGGCTTTGGGCCACTCGATTCACAATCTCACTCATAGCTGAAAAGGGTTTTTCTTCGAGGCTGTAACCAAAAAAGCTTTTAAGTAGTTCGGCTCCGCATACGCGAGGTCTGCAAAGGCCTTTTGGCCGAAGGCCTCCCATGCCGCAGCTCCTAATAAACGGGCCGACTGGGTCACCCCTACGGGAATAGCCTGCGGGTGAGGAAATGCTTCCATAAACTTAGGCACAGCATCGCCCACTAAAAAAACAGGGCCCCGATCCAGATAAGGATCCAGCAAATGGGCATCCAAAATTTGCGGACGGCTCTCCTGTATAAGTTGTGGCGTAGCCCCCAGCTGCTCGATGCGCACATAGGCTTCCATGCGGCGAGCGTCCATCATCGCCATTAAAGTGCCCGCTTGGACCCCAGAAAAGACACTACGATACCCAGCCAAAGCATCCAAGGTTATCAGCGGTAAATCCAAGGCATAGCAGAGGCCCTTCGCAGTCGATAGCCCTATACGCAGGCCAGTGTAAGAACCTGGACCGTTCGCCACTGCTACTGCTTCCAGCTCGCGCTTATGGATACCCGCCTCTCGGCAGACGCGATCGATAAACGAAACGAGGACCTTCCCATGTACCTGAGGCAGGTGACTTTCTACACTGGTCAACAGGCGCCCCTGCTGATGTAAGGCCACCGAGCAGACCGGCGTAGAGGTATCTATCGCTACTATCATTTACTTGGCTGCTAATAAGGTTTTCATTTTAGGCGCATCGCCAAGGAGCTCGATGGCCTTTTTTATCTCTTCATCCTCATCCAGGGAAGCCTGCACCACCCCTTCCTGGAAGTAGTAGCGCGAAATAATTTCCTCTCGGAGGGCACGCTTCACCTCCGCCTTATGCGTCACGAGATCCTGCTCCTTGCTATGGGTCACCTTCTCTTTTAATGCCGCTAAAGTCGCCTCGATTTCTTCAAAGTACTGCTCACGCTTGGCATACTTCTCCAGATCCTCCAGCGATTTTTCCACATAAGTGGTGTAGTCGTACTCCTTATCCGCTAACCACTCCACGAACTCTTCATAAAGTGCATCGGAAACCTGAAACTCTCTTGGGCCTGCGATTTTTGGGTTTTTATGGGAAAAAGCTGTCGCAAAGTTGAAGACATGGCTGCGTGCCACAAGACTAAAGGTGATCGGCGCGAAGGTCGGAGACTCCACCTCCACGTCTGGCTCGATACCTGCTCCATCTAAGACAGTTCTTCCGTTTTTGGTTTTAAACGCTTGGCGCAAAGAATCCGGAACGCTCGCATTTTCCTCACCACGTCGGCTGTAGTCAATGGCTTGCACACAGCGGCCACTTGGAATATAATACCGGGCAGTGGTGACCTTTACCTGGGCATTATACGAGAGCGGAATGGTGGTCTGAACGAGCCCCTTTCCGAAGGTTTTGCGCCCGATCAGCACCGCACGATCATAATCTTGGAGCGCACCGGCCACGATTTCTGCCGCTGAGGCGCTTCGCTCGTTAATGAGCACCGCTAATGGGATTTCTTTATCCAAAGGTGACTTACTGGTCTTGTACACCGTGTTCACCATGTCCATTTTGCCACGCGTGCTGACACCTCGCGGCCTTTTGGCACAAATAGGTTCACGATCTCTACCGCTTCTTTCATGATGCCGCCTGGATTATCTCTTAAATCAAGCACCAAGCTGCTAATTCCCTGTTCCTTTAAGGCGACCAGGGCTCGGCGCACATCTTGTCCTGCATGGGTAGTAAAATCGGTCAACTTTATATAGCCGACCTCGTCGTTTAATTTGCCGTAATACGGCACATTATTTAAAACGATTTTTTTACGCGTCAACTCAAAGCGGAGGGTGTCTTTCCCGCGCTTGACTTCTACCTCTACAAGGGTATTCGCGGGACCTTTTAGGAGGCGGCTGATGTCTGCTGTTTCCTTATCTACGACCTTCGTAGTATCCACACGTAAAAGCTCATCCCCTATCATGAGTCCCGCTTCCTGCGCTGGCCATCCCGTATAAGGCATGATGATGATGTTCGTTCCGGTACGGTTCCCGATAAGCGCCCCCACTCCACCATACTCTCCAGTGGTCATCATGCGAAAATCATCAGAGTTTTCCTCCGGAATTAACTCCGTATAAGGGTCCAGCTCACTCAGCATGGCTTCCATACCTGCCGTAATCAGCTCCTCCGGGTCGATCTCATCCACATAATAGGAATCAAGCTCCCGAATCAGGGAAGCGAAGATATCCAGATGCTTGGCGATGGCAAATAGCCGATCGTTCTTTTGAACAAAAGAAAAAAGTAAACCCACGGCTAAGAGGCTGCTTAGCACATAGAGAGAAATACGCGTATTTTTTTTCATGCTTTGGATGCTTGTTGTGCTGCCGCACGTTCTTGAATTTGCTCGAGACAGCGCCGCATGCGCTTTTCGATGAGGGCATAGGGCTGTACCTTACGTTCCGTATAGATAAACGCGATGCGCTGGGGGATGTTGCCGGTAAGGACCTCCCCCACCTGCAGGCGATAGGCTTCCCTACAGCGGCGTTTTAACAAATTCCGTTCCACTGCACCACGGATTTTCTTTTTAGGAATGGAGAAAAGTACAGCATGTCCCTCCTGCTCTGGAGCTGGGAGGCAAATAACCTTAAAGGGATATAAAAAAAAAGAGGAACCTTTTATCAAAAAGTTCCTTTATTGATTTTTTAGCATGCAGTCGTGCCGTCTTAGGAAATGTATATGTCATTCACCTGTCTGGTTCAGCGTATGCAAGCTTACTTCTTAAGCGTTTTCTCAGAAGAAACAGTTAATTTATGTCTTCCTTTCGCTCTTCTTGACTTCAATACTCTTCTACCATTCGCAGTAGACATTCTTAATCTGAAGCCGTGCTTGTTTCTTCTCTTTCTACGAGAAGGCTGAAATGTTCTTTTCATGACGCTATGCTTTTATTATGTATCGCTCTTAATTGAATCCCCAAACGCGGTATGCCCTAAGGGATTGCAAAGATAAATCTCTTTTTTTTAATTACAAATGAGATGTTTACTTTTGTTTACCTGAAATTCACGTAAACGCTATTTTTCATGCAAGATACCACTTTCAATCCATTTGCGGATCTGATTACACTGGAAATACGCTGCCCGAATCGTGCCGCACAGTACCTAGACATCTCCTTTAGTGTAGGCGCACTGCCTGCCGGCCGCCACACCTTCCACCAAGCACTCTGGAGGCCAGGGCGTTACAGTGCTGCTCACTATGGACAGTACCTGCGTGGCATGCGCGCATTTACCCTTGGCCCTGAGGGCCAAAAACAAGAAATCAGCATCGCCAAGACCTCTAAAAACAGCTGGGAGCTGCAGCTCGAGGAGGAAAGCGACCTAATCCTGACCTATGCCTACCATGCTGCTGTTCTGGATGCGGGCAGCTGCTGGGTGGATGAAAATCTTTTTTATGTGAACTTCGCGCCGCTGCTGCTTTGGCATCCGGACCTAGAAGCGCAGCCCTACGTGGTGCAGCTGCCTACGCGTGAAGGAGAAAAAGCGGCCACCGCCCTTGAAGAAATCGATTTTGAAGGGGGGCTCTGGGAGGCGCAGCACTATCAGCAGCTGATCGACAGCCCTGTGCTCATCAGCAGAGACCTGCACAGCACCTGCTACACGGTGGGGAAACGGATTTCTACATACACCTCTACGGCCCGGAACCGCTGCTGAGCGACGAGCTACAAAGCACATTCCAAGCGTTTACAAAACGGCAGGTGCAGGATTTCGGGAGCTTTCCCGTGCCCGATTACCACTTCCTGCTCCTCCTGCTCCCCTTTCCGAAGTACCATGGTGTAGAGCATCAGGCGTCCACCGTCATCACGCTGGGACCACATCAGGAACTGCATAGCCCGGAAGGCCAAGAGCGCTTAGCAGGCATCAGCAGCCACGAGCTGTATCATGCATGGAACGTCTGCAGCATCCGCCCCGCGGCTTTGCGCCCATACCGCCTTCATCAGGAGGTCCACCTGCAGGAGGGCCTATTCTTAGAAGGCATCACCACGTATATGGGCGACTTGTACCTAAAAAAGTCCGGTTTTTTTAGCGCCGAGGCCTATTTGAACACCCTTGCGCAGCGCTTTGAGAGGCAAGGGTTTTCGGCAGGATGGCGCCATCAAAGCATCGCTCAGGCCTCCGAGGACCTGTGGCTGGACGGCTATGTGGAGGGGAGCCCGGATCGTAAGGTGAATATCTACCTCTACGGAAGCCTCTTGGCACTGGGCCTCGACCTGCTCCTCCTAGAGGCTGGGGAGAGCCTTCCTATGTTTATGCGACAGCTATGGGAGGAGTATGGAAAGCCCGAAAAAGGTTATGTGTATGCGGAGCTTCTGGCCGCGCTCCGCGCAAAGTCCCCGGAACTGCATAGCTACATCTCCACCTATATCGAACATCCCGGGCAAAATGTCATCCCGTACCTACTGCAGCAGCTCGGCAGCAGCATGGGCATTTATTTCGAAGCCGTCCCCGCGAAAGACCCTCTCCGGCGCCTCGGTATCCACTGCACGGAAGATGGACAGGTGCGCTACCTCCATCCAGACAGCGAAGGGTATACCTACCTGCGTGTCGGCGATCAGGTGCAGCTCCTTTCGGAACAAGCTCCATACGAAATCCAAGTCTCCCGCTGGGACCAAACCTTCCTCCTTCAGTTAGCTCCCGCAGATTTCTTCCCTTCTTATACCCACTTTAGCAGTACTGGAACCTATCCTTTACGGGCACTTTGGTGGGAATAAAAAGCCAAAAGACATAAAAAAGGCCCTGACAGGGCCTTTTTTATGTCACTAAAGCAGATGCTTAGTTGAAATCAGCATCCTCAAAGGTCACATTGAGCTTCAGCTCGATCACCTTCATCTCCATCGTCATCGGAAGCATAGGATTTTTAATGCTCAGGCTGTGCGGATAAATCAATCCATTTCCGATCGACTTATACTCACTGAAAGCTGTCTCCCCTACCACATCTCCAGAAGTTAGAAGCTTTAAACCAGACTCCACACTATAATACTCTTTAAAAGAGCCGGCAGAAGTAGAGACTTCCAGGACCTCCACATCCTTACCGTCTAATTTCTCCTTGCCTACATACTTCACCTCGAACCCGAAATCTTCATAAAAAAGCTCCGGAAACAAGTAGGTTTGTGTGACGATGTTCCCCATGGTTTCAGCATCCAGCTCCTGTACCTGCCCCATGGCCTCGATACGCGCCTTGCCATCGTTCACGATAGTTTTTTGCACGATGTTTCCAGCCATCTCTGTACCCTGGTAGAGGCGCTCATTTTTCACATCGGCCTTTGCCGTGATATTCAGTGTCATCCCCTGTACCTCTGTTTCCATGCGCACGAAACTAGAAGTTACGCTTTTTACAGCCTCCTCGCCTCCTACTGCAGCGATATAGGTATCGATTACGCGCTTAGCGTCCTGGTCGGCTAGCGCTAATGTTCCGCTAACCAGCAGCACCATAACTGCTACGAATAGCCGTGATACGAAATAAGAGTTGTTTGTTTTCTTCATTTTAAATTTAATTTAGATAAAGATAAAAAGAATTCCCGAAAAAGGCGTCTTCGACAGCCCCCAGCGGGAATTCTTTACACTAGTTTAATCTGCTGGCCTTTACTTTTTATCTGCCTCAGCGATTTCTACATTAAAGGCGATCGACTGAATCTTCATTTCTAAAGGCACAGGAATCATCGGGTTATTCGCGATCGTCGTCATCGGGTATTTCACTCCTTCCACATCTTCGTAGTCGCGGTAAACCATGTCCCCATTTTCTGCGCTTTCCATTTTCACCTTCAGGCCGGTAGCTACACTGTAGTAGGTCGTTTGCTTACTGCCAGTAGGTGTCATCACATCTACCTTATACGCCTCTTCACCTTCTACCTCCTTAATTCCCTCTACCGTCATCGTATATCCCAGCAACTCATAATGCAGCTCAGGAATGATAAAGCTCATCGGCTTCATGGCCTCTACCTGCTCATCCGAAAGTGCCTGCTCTTGGCCCATCTGAACCATTTTGCCATTCGCACCCTCTAAAACTACAGTCGCTAAGGTATTGCCCATCATTTTTGTGCGCTGCACAAAGAAGCTATTGTCCTCATCATGGATAGACTCAATATTTAACTTGGTCCCTTGGATTTCCGCTTCCTGAACCACCTTTGCTGAACGAATCGCAGCGGCCTTATCTGCACCACCGATCGCCGCAAGGTAATTTGCGATGATCGCCTCAGCGGTCATATCTCCTGCCGCCACCATCTCTTTTTCAGGCTCTCCCATGTTGGTAAACATGGCCACATTGCCGAAAGCACCCATACGCTCACCGAACTCGGCTGTATTTCCGACCACTGTCACATACATGTTATCTGGCTTCATGTATTTTTTCGCCGCGGCATTAATATCCTCCACCGTTAAAGCTTCCAAACGCTGCAAGTAGGCGCTGTAAAAATCTTCAGGCAAGTTATACCGCTTCGTGTTGATCGCAAAATTCGCAATCGTAGAGGGGCTCTCTAAGGAACGACCGAAAGAACTGCTAAATTGGCCTTCGCAGCCTCTAGCTCTTCCGCCGTCACTCCCTTATCGCGCATGTTACGGATTTCATAGATCATCTCATTAACGGCAGAGTCGGCCGCCACTTGCTTCACACTAGCGCTAGCAGAAAAGCGTGCTATCAGACGATCTGAGCCTAAAGAAGAGTACGCACCATAGGTATAGCCCTTATCTTCGCGTAGGTTCATGAATAGACGCGAAGAGGAGCCCCCTCCTAAAATATAATTTAAAACACGGGTGCTTAAATAATCCGGATGGTCGATGTTCATTTCCACTGGATAGGTAATATTCACCACTGCCTGTACGGAGCTCGGACGGTCCACTAATGCCACCATCGTCTCAGCAGCGCCTGTGGTTTGTCATAAGAGAACGTAGGAACATCCCCCTTTTCCCACTTGCCAAAATACTTCTCCACGACAGCCTTCGCTTCAGCGGCAGTAATGTCACCCACCACAGCCATGTAAGCGATATTCGGGCGGAAATAGGTGTTGTAATAGTTTTTAATATCGGCCACTTCGATATTTTTCAGGCTAGCCTCTGTTTGAATCTCTCCATAAGGGTGTGCATCTCCATACACCAAACGAGAGGTCAGACGCCTGAGATCGCGTTCGGATCATCTTTGGCGGCAGCTAAGCCCGTAATGGCCTGCTTTTTCAGCTTGTCCAACTCCTCCTCAGGGAAAATCGGATTATACAATACATCTGTCAAGAGCTCCAGCGCCTTATCCTGATGCTTCTTTAAAGAGGAAGCGAAAATGGAGGTGGACCCAGCAGAAATACTAGCTCCTATAAAGTCGATTTCCTCATCCAGCTGATCCTTGGTACGGTTTTTCGTGCCGCCCATCATCATCTCACCGACCATGCCGACCATGCCACTCTTGTCCCCTTCTAAAAGCGGATCACGGTCCAGCACCAGTGAAAACGTCACCCGCGGCAGTTTGTTATTTTCCACCACGAACACCTGCAAGCCGTTCGGGAGTGTAAAACTTTCTGCATTCCCGAGCTGAATTTCACGCGCGGAGCAGGGTCCGGATAGGTAGAACGATCCACCTGAGCAGTCGCTAGGCCGGTCACCAGTACGCCGGCCGCAAGTAAAATAAGTTTATTTTTCATAGCTTAATTTCTCTTCGGATTTAAAAATTAGTCTGCAGCGTTTTGATTTGCCTTCGGCAAATAATACAAGACCACACGTCCTTCCAGATTAAAGTATTCATTCGCCACGCGCTGAATATCTTCACGCGTCACTTTACGGAAATAATCCAACTCCTTATTCACGTAGTTAGCACTTCCTCGGAACACATGCGCATCGGAAAGGGCCTGAGCGATACCCGCCATAGAGCTGTTCCGGCTGACCAGATTGTTCTCCGTGATGTTTTGTAATTTCTGAAAATCCTTTTCCGAAATGCCGTTTTGCTGCACCTGCACGAGCAGCTTATCGATTTCCTTCTCTAAGTCTTCAGGCGCCACACCCATATTCGTGATACCATACATTAAAAACACCCCCCCATCCTCTAAATCGAGTGGGATAGCGGCTACCGCCAGTGCCTTTTGCTGCTTATCGACCAACTCCTTCGTCATCAGGGAGGAGTTTCCTCCAGTCAGATAAGTAGAAAGCATATCCAGCGCATAGGAATCCGGATGCGTTTTAGCGGGCAGGTTGTACGCCTGAATCACAGCCGGTATCTGGATATTATCGTAAATGATATCGCGCGTCTCGGTAGTTTTCTTCGGCTCCTTTACGGATGGACGGTAGAAATCACTCGGCCCTTTCGGGATATCCGCGAAATACAGACGCACCCACTCTTCGGTCTGCGCATAATCGATGTCACCAGCGATGGTCAGCACCGCATTATTCGGCACGTAGTACGCCTTATGAAAGTCCATAAACTCCTGGAGCTGAGCTAAATCTAAATGCTCCATAGAACCGATGACTGGCCACTGGTACGGATGCTCTAAAAAAGCGCGCTTCATCGTCTCGGGAAGAATCGTACCATAAGGACGGTTATCGTAGCTCTGACGCTTCTCTTCTTTTATAACTTCGCGCTGCGTATCCACACCGATCTGATCTATTTTAGGATGCAGCATGCGCTCCGACTCCATGTATAAAGCCGTCTTCAGGTGATGGCTCGGCACGATCTCATAATAATACGTGATGTCATTCGAGGTAAACGCATTTAAGGTCCCCCCGATGGCTTGAATTTTATTCATGTACTCCCCTCTCGGAATGTTCTCTGTTCCCTCGAAAAGTAAATGCTCGAAAAAGTGCGCAAAACCCGTACGGTCCGGCTGCTCATTCTTGGACCCCACATGATACAGCACCGAGGTAGCTACGATAGGTGTAGCATTATCCTGATGCATGATGACATGTAATCCATTATCCAGCGTAAACTCTTTAAACTGGATAGCATTTTGCGCCGATACCGCTACCGAGAGGAGCAGGCAAAGCGCTGCGGTCATGGATAGTTTTTTCATATGCTATTTAAATAATTTTGTTAATTAGTACATAAACCTTACCAAGCCTACTGCTTGTTTTCCGTTTCAGGAACCTAATATAGGAAAAAGAATGATTTCAAGAACAGTGCACCTATGAATCTGATCAGAATTACCTAAATTTAGGTAGCCCTCTCCTATAGATTACCGTTTTCGTTCTATCTTTTTTTTCGGACAAAAACAGAAAAATAGCTACACCTGTACGGAAAAGTTCATTATCGGACAGTAGCGCGTGCATTATCGGACACTCCGCCCCTGCCCGCTTTGCTTGGATTTTCCTGCCCATTTCTGTCTTAAGGACAATTTTTCCCGTATATTTATTGATTCGAAATTTCTTATCCTAAGTTTATCGCTGTTATGAAAAAAATGCTTTCCCTATCCCTCGTCTTTTTGTTGGCGAGTTACTTGGTTTTTGCCGGCCTGCCGGCCAAAGAAGACTTCCGCGAGACCCTAAACACGCATTTAGAAAAAGAAGGGCTAGCCCCTATAGCCGAAGGTGAAATCGTGGTCATCAACCTTTGGGCTACCTGGTGTGGTCCCTGCATCAAGGAAATCCCCGAGTTAAACGAGCTCGTAGAGAAATACGAGGGAAAAGCCGTACGCTTTATCGCTCTGACGAAGGAAGACCGCTCCATTTTCGATCGCTACGTCGAGCGCAAGCCGGACTTTTCCTTTTTATATGAGCATAGTTTTAATAATTTGCAAGCGCTGGAACTGATCGCAGCTCAGGACAAAAAATACCAGGGACGCGCTATTCCCCTGCATGCTATTTTAGATGCGGAGGGTAAATTAGTGGAAGTTTTTGTAGGTGCTTCTCCTGAAAACACAGCCAAAATCGCAAATTTCCTCGCTAAAAACGCCAAATAATAGACAATCGCTTCGATGTTAAGAAGACCAAGAAGAAATAGAAAGTCTGCCGTTATCCGGGAGATGGTGGAAGAGACGCGCCTTTCCACTAAGGATTTTATTTTCCCATTATTCTTAATTGATGGGATAAACCAGCAGGTGGAGGTAAATTCCATGCCCGGCATTTACCGCTATTCCCTCGATCTTATGCTACAGGAGGTGGAAACATGCATGGAACTGGGCATCCGCTCCTTTGATATCTTTCCCGCCTATCCGGATAATAAAAAAGACCGTTTCGCGACGGAAAGCCACCGTCCGGAAACCTTTTATCTGAAAGCCATCCATAGCTTAAAGCAGCGCTTTCCTGAGGCTGTCATCATGACAGATGTAGCCATGGATCCTTACAGCAGCGATGGACACGATGGCCTCGTGCAGGATGGCAAAATCTTAAATGATGAGACGCTCGAGATCTTAGGGAAGATGGCCTTAGCACAGGCGCAAGCTGGAGCAGACATCCTCGGGCCATCCGATATGATGGACGGCCGGGTAGGCTATATACGGGAGGTACTGGATGCCTCAGGTTATACAGACGTATCGATTATGTCGTACACAGCGAAATACGCCTCCGCTTTTTATGGCCCCTTCCGAGATGCCTTAGACTCAGCTCCTAAGTCAGGAGATAAAAAAACCTACCAGATGGATCCTGCGAATGCACGTGAAGCCCTGATCGAAGCAGAGTTAGACAGCAGCGAAGGGGCGGACTTCTTGATGGTAAAACCTGCACTCGCTTATTTGGACATCATTCACCTGCTGCGCGAACACACTGCGCTTCCTATAGCTGCTTATAATGTCAGCGGCGAATACGCCATGATAAAAGCAGCCGCAGAACGTGGCTGGCTGGATGGAGAGCGTGCCATGCTGGAATCACTTTTGAGCATAAAGCGGGCTGGCGCCCAAATTATCCTCAGCTATTTCGCAAAGGAGTTTGCGCTACTAACGCGCTAGTACATAAAAAAGGGGATAACCAGCATCGGTATCCCCTTTTTATTGTAAGCTATTTTTTCATAAAAGAGCTGGAAGTACTATAGCTCTTCCTCACGCTCCAGCATCAGGATGGCATGCTGTGGCACGATGAAGTATTTTTCTCCCTCGTACACCACCTCATGTGCTCCATTTAAAAGAAATAAGGCCAAATCTCCTTCTTGGGCCTGAAGCGGAATGTAACGAATACGTTCGTCACGCTCCTTCCAAGGTTCCTCCTCTTCAGCGGGAAGTGGAATCGGATACCCCGGCCCCGTTTTTATAACGTAGCCCTGCTGCACCTTTTCCTTTTCTTTCACGCCAGGTGGTAAATAAAGCCCTGTGGCGGTCTTCTCATCGGGACGGCGCAACTTAATCAGTACGCGGTCACCGACGACGATTAGACGTCTCCATTTATTTTCTGATGTTAATTGCATCGATAGCATCTTGTCTAAAGGCGGAAAAAGCGACTCTCCGAGGAAAGCCGCTTTGCATGCTACACGCGAAAGCGTGGTTTACTTTTTATCGTCGTTTACCTCTTCATAATCGACATCGGAAACACCATCACCAGCGTCACCACCTGTTTGCGCACCAGCGGCCCCTGGGTTAGGGTTCTCCGCGCCAGAAGCAGCATACATCTCTTGGGAAGCTGCCGCCCACGCTTGATTTAATGCCTCTGTAGCTGCATCTATGCCCGCTAAGTCAGCAGCAGCATGTACTTCCTTCAACTTCGTAAGGGCACCTTCGATCGCCGTTTTGTTCCCTTCCGAGAGCTTCTCGCCAAACTCTTTCAACTGCTTTTCAGTCTGGAAAATTAGGCTGTCCGCCTGGTTAAGCTTATCTACACGCTCTCTTTCCTGCTTATCCGAAGCAGCATTTGCCTCAGCTTCACGACGCATGCGTTCGATTTCCTCTTGTGATAAGCCTGAAGAAGCCTCGATCTTAATTTTCTGCTCCTTACCTGTTCCCTTATCTTTCGCAGAGACATTCAAGATACCATTCGCATCGATGTCAAACGTCACCTCGATTTGGGGCACACCCCGTGGAGCTGGAGGAATATCCGATAATTGGAAACGACCGATGGTTTTGTTATCCTTCGCCATGGAGCGCTCGCCCTGCAGCACGTGAATGTCTACCGCCGGCTGATTATCTGCAGCAGTGGAAAACACCTCGGATTTTTTCGTCGGAATCGTTGTGTTCGCTTCGATTAATTTCGTGAAGACACCTCCCATCGTTTCGATTCCTAGGGAAAGGGGAGTCACATCGAGAAGTAAAACATCCTTTACCTCTCCTGTTAATACACCCCCTTGAATCGCGGCCCCTATGGCTACTACCTCATCAGGATTTACTCCCTTAGAAGGCTTCTTGCCAAAGAACTTCTCCACCTCTTCCACGATTTTAGGGATACGCGTAGACCCTCCCACCAGGATGACCTCGTCGATATCAGAAGCAGATAAGCCAGCATCCTTTAATGCCTTCTTACATGGCTCCATAGAACGCTGCACGAGTGTATCGGATAACTGCTCGAACTTGGCGCGCGTCAGTTCCGCACGAGATGCTTAGGTCCAGTCTGGGTGGCCGTAATGTAGGGTAGGTTAATTTCAGTAGAAGAAGAGCTGGAAAGCTCAATTTTCGCTTTTTCTGCCGCCTCTTTTAGTCGCTGTAGCGCCATCGGATCTTGTTTCAGATCGATTCCTTCTTCCGCCTGGAATTCTGATGCCAACCAGTCGATGATCACCTGGTCGAAATCATCACCTCCTAAGTGCACGTCCCCGTTAGTGGAAAGTACTTCGAAAACGCCATCTCCCAGTTCTAAAATGGAGATATCAAAGGTTCCTCCACCTAAATCGTAAACAGCAACTTTAATTTCTTGATCCTTCTTATCTAAGCCATAGGCCAAAGCTGCCGCTGTAGGCTCGTTAATGATTCGCTTCACGTCCAAGCCGGCGATTTGGCCCGCCTCTTTCGTCGCTTGGCGCTCCGCATCATTAAAGTAAGCAGGAACAGTAATGACAGCTTCAGTAACTTCCTGCCCCAGGAAATCCTCCGCTGTAGATTTCATTTTTTGTAAAATCATCGCCGAAAGCTCTTGCGGCGTGTAACCACGATCGCCGATGCGTACGCTTACGGTATCATTAGCTCCTTGCTCTACCTTATAGGAAGCTTGCTTTTTCTCTGCAGAAACCTCTGAGAACTTTTTCCCCATGAAACGCTTCACAGAAGAGATGGTATTTGCAGGATTGGTTATCGCCTGGCGTTTAGCCGGATCACCTACCTTACGCTCACCATTACCATTATCTAGAAAAGCCACGATAGAGGGTGTAGTTCTTCTACCTTCGCTATTTTGGATCACTACAGGCTCATTGCCTTCCATTACGGCTACACAGGAGTTTGTAGTCCCCAAGTCTATACCAATAATTTTTCCCATGATGATGTATTTCTAATTTTTATTTGTTACAACTATCGACATTATGCCTTTAGACAATGCGTATGCCAGCCTAGTTATAGCCTGTAGAATGTGTCAGAATGGCAGCTAATGACTGACTTGGTCTGTCGAAATGCAGCTTTGCGCCCGATGAAAAGGGGATATTGTCAGCACCTATGGCCAAAAAATCAGATATTCGTCTTATTTTCGCTTTATAAAGCATATACATGACAGCTAAACTCACAGGCATCTATCTTTACCCTATAAAATCTCTTGGGGGCATCTCCGTTCCAGAAGCCTCTTTGACGATGAAAGGCTTAGCGCATGACCGGCGATGGATGCTGGTGGATGCGAATGGTATTTTTGTCACGCAGCGGACACATCCTCAGCTCGCACTTCTTCAGGCCTCACTGCATCTGGATCATTTGCGGGTGCACCGCAAAGATGATGCACAACAAGCCATTCAAATTCCTTTTCAACCCGAAAGCAAACATCTCCTTCACGTAACGATTTGGGAAGATCAGGTGCCTGCTTTAGAGGTTAGTAAAGCCATATCCCGCTGGTTTTCAGAACAGGTGAGCGAAGAAGTTAAGCTGGTGTTTATGGAAGAAAATGCCCCACGGCCACTCAAGGCTAAATATGCTGTGGCGGGAGAGCATGTCAGTTTTGCTGATGGCATGCCCTACATGATCATTGGAGAGGCCTCTTTAGCTGATCTGAACGACCGGCTAGACCAGCCCGTAGGGATGGACCGCTTCCGTCCGAATTTCACCTTTTCATCCGAGCAGCCATTCATCGAGGATAGTTGGCAAGAACTGTTTATCGGTGAGGCTCATTTTAAAGTTACGAAGCCTGTGCCCGCTGTGTTTTGATAACAGTAAATCAAGATACTGCCGAAAAGGGAAAAGAGCCTCTACGCACTTTAGCCAGCTACAGAGTCCAGAACAATCAAGTAAATTTGGCCAAAATATGTTGCTCCTGAGGGGTACTCGCGTTCAAGTAGGCGACCCCGTAAGGGGCTCATAACTCCCCTGAACCGGAAACCTCTCCAATAACGAAGCGCTTCAGGTAAAGCGCCTCATCCGGATCACGCATCAAGACATGGAGTGTATCTCCTTTTACTTCAGGTAAAAGTGCGCGCGTTAAGTGAAGATGATCCGCACCAGCAATAGGCACCTCTTGAATCGTTTTGGCATCTAAGTCTATTCGTAAAATAATCCATCGATATGTGGACAGTCCATACGATGAACGTTCCCGCGTGTCAAAGGAAGAAAAACTCGCATATAAAATATCCCGAGGATCAGCTGGATCTAAGGCAAGCCCATTCATTTGATCCGATAAGCGGGGAGGCAAATGGATCCGACTGGTAGAAACCAATTCTC
>NZ_AJYA01000046.1 GCF_000265075.1 Nitritalea halalkaliphila LW7
CCTCTGAGAGTGCCAAGCGAAGCCAAGTCCAGTCGCCACCGCTGTTTTTTTCTTGGATAGCCTCCTCTAGGTTGAAATCGGCCACACGCGTAAAATCCACAGTAAACTGAAGCAGCTTATTATGCTTGATCTGCAGCTGTCGCCTTCCGAAAGAAAGTACCGCATCACAGTCGGAGTCTAAAAGTTGATATAGGGCCTGCTTCCCGACCATGCCTGTCGCCCCGGCTATGAGTGCGATTTTCATAGCGTAAAGGGTTTAAGTAGCACTTCAAACTCTGCTGCTATCGCCTGATTTTTATTATCGGTGTACCAGCGATGAATCGAGGCGATAAATTCTTCTTGCGTCTGTCCAGCGGGATTAGCCTTATAGGCGATAACTTTTTCTTGTAGAACTGCAGGGCGTGGACCCCAAGTAAAGCAGACCTCCCCAGTGGCCACATCGCAGGCGATAAGTTTGGGGATAGACTGCGCGCCATTCGTTAAAAACGCTGCCATGAGGGCACTATTTTGATCACGCAGCACCAAATCCAAAGAGATAGACGCGGAGACTTCAGCCATTTTAGCTAAGAACGGGATGGATTGTGCAGCATCACCACACCAGGCCTCTGTGAGCACTATCCAGCGCTGTGGTTGTTTTAGGCCGCCTAATAGACGCTCTAAAGTCTCGGGTACTAGTGCCGTTTTATCCCAGCGCTTCATGCGCTGCTGATTCATGCGTGTATAGTGCAGCATGGCCTCACTATGATTTTCACCTGTAGTTTGTCCTTTGGCCAGCAGTTCATCGACTAAGCTTCTATAAGTGCCGTAAGTATAAGTAGGTCCTGTCAGCAGCTCTGAAGGGAGTGCAGGGGTGCTCGTTTGCATAAAATGGGGTAGTTTAGATTGGTTTTAGGTATTTTCTTTACTGGCCTCCCAAGATTGGAAGTCCTCTATCTCCTGCTTTAGCGCATGAAAAATAGCTAATAGCACGGAGGCATCATCAGCAAAACCCAATACAGGAATCACATCGGGAATAATATCGATGGGTGTCACAAAATAAAGCAAGCCTAAGCATAATAAGGCTAGCGTTTTAAAGGATAGGCGATGCGCTCCGGAACGGTGGGCTTCTAACATGCGCTTAAACACATGTAGCGGCTGAAGCACCTTTTGCAACTCCTTACTTTCGCCTAAGGCCGCAATTTTCGCCCTTGCTTCCTCTAAAAGCTTAAGGATGGCTTCTTTACTGGAGGCGATTTGTTCGGCTTGCGCCAAAAACCGCAATCTTGCCTGCTGAAAATAGTTGTTTTGCTTCCACATGCTAGCTAGCGAATTTAGGGGTTAAAAGTACAGATGCACTTCCTTTTTAATAGCAGAGATGGCTAAGCGGATAGCTCTGCAGAAGAAGCTAAGGATTTTTCCATAATTGCTTTAGCCAGTACCAGTCCTTTCGCCTGCGCGTCTACCTCCTGAAAAGAAGCGTTTATGAGGACAATCGTACTTTCCACTGCCGCCTCTACACGTGCCCAGGCCTCATCTGAGAAATAAACCTGCTGGGAAAGATTATGGTTCACTTCCTCTCTTAAATCCCGAAGAAGTGCCTGATGGAGCTGAGAAGCCGAAAACTCAGGATCATTAACGCGCCGAATGAGTTGGTTAGGTCGGATGCGCTCTAAAAGCAGACACATGCGCTCGGCAGCCTGCAGTCGGATCGGTATGACCTCCTTTTGACTAAAGGCACGTAATTCTTTATCCTGTTTTTCACGTTCTTGCTTCAGAAAAGTGAGTATCACCAAATACATGCCATAAAGCACTGCCCCAGCGGCAATTAACACAGTCAGCAGTTGAGAAAGAAATTCCATAAGATAAGGTCTGTTAAAGTCGGATACCACCTCATTTGCATGAGAGGAACAAAATTACATGTTCCTACATTTAATTCTACGCTTTGTAGTAAACATTTCGAAATTTGAGTACTTTTATCTAAGAATATTGTTGCATGTATGCACAGAAAAGTAAAACAAGTATATGCTAAACCCTATTTCTATTACGCCTAAAGCATTAGAAGAAATCACTCATATCATTAAAAACAAAAACATTCCACCCACCTACGCACTTCGCATAGGGGTAAAAGGGGGAGGCTGTGGTGGCATGGCGTATATGTTGGGTTTTGACACAGAAAAAGAGGACGATAAAGTCTTTGTTATCGAAGAATTGACCGTTTTGATCGAAAAAAGACACATGATGTTCCTAATGGGCATGGAAGTTGATTTCTACGAAGGAACTGATGCACGAGGCTTTACATTCGTTAATCCCGATATACCGAAACGGCATGATCTGGCCGACGAGAAAAAAGAGTAGAAGAGCAAAAAAATCATGCATGCTCTTCTAAATCTTGTACTAAAAAAGTCACTTAATCACCCTTTACAAAGGTAGGCAAGGTTACGATGGCGTGCTATACCCGATTTCGGGTAAAATGAAGCAATTTTGGTTCTTTATTAACGAAACCAAACAGGACAGTGGAACATTTAAAAGTAAAAATTGAGGAGCAAGCTCTCCTCGCAGAACGTTTAGGACTTACACCAGCAGCTGCCAAGCTATACACCTACCTGATGTACAAGCAGGATGCGGCCACCTTCGAAGAACTGATTAGCTATTTTAATTTAAGCAAAAGTGCTGTTTCGATCGCATTAAATATGCTTATCGACCAACAGCTCATTTCCTTTCGCCAGCAACCTGGGAAGCGCAAGCGCTTTTTCTACCTAACGCTGGAAAGTTGGACGACAGAATCGCTTATCAATCACCGCTTTGCCCTCTTCATGCAGATGCTGGACACAGCCATAGCTACCCGAAAGGAGAATCAAAAAAAAACAGAGGATCTCGAGCATGTGCGTGGGTTTTACCAACTACTACTGGATGAGATCCCCTTAATCATTCAAAAATGGGAGGAGAAAACGAAGGCAAAATAAACTACTGCAGCAGATCCTTTACCACTTGGCCGTCCTTCATGATAAGCAAGAATCGCGTTTCTGGTGCTGCGATTAGCGCCAAATCTTCCACGGGATTTCCATCCACAACGATTAAATCGGCAAAAGCTCCTTCCTCCACCACTCCCAGCAGGCCTGGATAAGGGGAGCGCTTGCCCGATAGTTGAAGCAGCTGCCCGTTGTTATAGGTAATGAGTTGTAGCACCTCCGCATTCGTAAACCAGCGCTGTAGGCGAAGGATGTAGGCATTCTGCTGTGTATTTAGCTCCGGCTCAAACAGAAAATCTGTTCCCCAAGCGATTTTCAGGTTCATCTTTTTGGCCAGGGGCCAAAGTTTCTCCTGCCCTTCGATCACAGGCTTTCGCTTCTCCACGCGCAGTGGATCCATATCGGGGGTGCTTTCTACCAAGTTCTGGGTACTGAGCCAAACTCCCTTTCGCTTCATCATACGAAGCGTTTTTTTATCCAGAATTTGGCCATGTTCGATGCACTTAACCCCTGCGCGAATGGCTTTTTGGACGGCTCTCGGTGTGTAGGCATGCACCATCACATAAGTACCCCAGTCTTCTGCAGCCTCTACGGCGGCCTGCATTTCATCCAAGGTATACTGCGTCACATCTACCGGATCATAGGCAGAAGAGGTCCCTCCCCCGGCCATCAGCTTGATTTGGCTAGCGCCAAAGCGTAAATTTTCGCGCACTGCTGTAAGTACTTCGGGGCGTCCATCCGCTATAAATGTAGCCTGCATGCGCTCTGCTCGTGACACCTCTCCGAAGAACTTTCTTGAACGCTCATCAGGACTGCGAAAATCACCATGCCCTGCCGTCTGCGAAATCGTGGCTCCTGATGGCCAAATCCTCGGGCCGGCAAGTGCTCCAGCATCTATCTGCGCTTTCAGCGGAAAAATAGGACCACCCGCATCACGGACCGATGTAAAACCACGAAGCAGCATGGAGGCTGCTCCTCCGCCCACTTTTTCCATAATAACGCCCTGTGAGAGCATCGGCGAAAGCATTTCTTTCATGCTTAATGCACCGAAAGTTAGGTGCACATGAACGTCGATTAAGCCAGGTAAGAGGGTCTTGCCACTTCCATCGATAAGGCGTTCTCCAGATTCCGCTGCTAAGCGAGGGGCCATCTCCACGATTTTGTCTCACGAACACGAACATCCATAGGAGGTAAAAGTCGCGCTTTTCGGCTATCAAAAACTTGTATCTGCTCAAAACGAGTGCTCGGGGCCCTGAGCGAATACCATCCAGGAATACAAGATGCTGCTGCAGTGAGTAAAAATTTCGCATAGTTAGTCGATATGATGGGTAATATAAGCTTTTCTTTGGAACTCGACCCGAAGTG
>NZ_AJYA01000047.1 GCF_000265075.1 Nitritalea halalkaliphila LW7
GTCGGGCAGCAGCAGCTGGAGCGCCTGGGGCGAGACGCGGTTAARRAGGCASTCTGTAAGAAAAATCTWAMWYTATTAWAAAATMGTTTCTAATAAAAAAGTAAAAACGATCAAGTCACTGAARMTCATCGCSYTTACCCTTTGTCTATTTATCTGTTTTCGATCTGCTGCCGCTCGCCTAGGAACTTTCCTACCACGTACCCCCCTTTATAGGAGATGAATCCGGCTACTCCGAAAACTACTAAAAAAAACAAAACAACTACCCATGTGGAATTTTTCTTCTTTTCCATTTTTCTTACTTTTTAGATTATATGAATTAAAATAGTGTGCTATTCCGCTACCACTGGGACCTCTTGGCTGTTTTTATAATGGGCATAAGCCTTTCCCACCGCATAACCTGCTCCATAGGCTCCAGCTGTTAAAACACAAACACCTTTGCAGATTCCCCATGCTACTGCTAAAGGGAGTATACCACCTTTAGTCGTAGTTAGTTCTCGATCATTTAATACTTCTACTCGCATGCTAATTGGGTTTTACTTCCGTATCTTTAAAACCAGTGTATGCACCCACTGCAGCTCCTGCTGCGACCGTGGCGGCACCCGCAGCAACTACTCCGCATTTAGCAGCTATCGTGGCTCCAGCCCACCAAACCGCAACAGCAACGGGGAAAATACCCCCATTTAAATTCTCACTCTCCGAAAAAGAAAGTTCAACCATGTTACCATCACTTAAATTGTTCATAAAAATTAAATTAAAAAAATCCTAACTATTTCAGGCTAGTAGGAACACCTAGGCTTCACACATCTACCCCATAGCTAGCATTTAGGGCGATTGCTTTGCATACTGTAAAATAACAGCCCTTCCGTGTGAAATCATGGATGGAAAAAGAAAATAGGAAAAGAAAGAAAAAGAAAGCGATAATACCGAAAAAAGAAAGGAAACGAAAGAAAAAGAAAGTGAAAACATCGAAAAAAGAAAGGAAACGAAAGAAAACGAACAAAATCGAACATCCTCCCAAAAAAAAGAAACCAAACGAACCTATGCACTTTAACCCTCTCTAACGCTTAAATCTCGAGCGAAATGACGGCATAGCCTATGGTAGCCACGTGGTAGCAGCAAGCACCGCACCTACTTACTCCCCTTATATGCGTTTGATAAAAAAAGACTCACCGTCACCCTCCACCGCTGTAGAAGGTGACGGCAAGCCGCTCCATTAAAAGCCTACCGGCGCCCAGATACTATAGCTACGCGGCGGTACCTGTATCTTTACCCACTGGTCTCCCTGTGTAAAAGGCTGCCAAGAGGAATGCCCCGTATAGTCTTTAATCTCCGTATTCGCCCAATTCGTGCGCACCCAGCGCTCCTGCCAAAAGTCTGCATTGTTAATGTACACGAGCATGCCTGGGCCACCATTCCGACGGGCAATGTACTCGTCCTGATCCACATACAGGATGGATGTATTGCCGAAGGCCAAATGCCCACGGATCCAAAGCAAATTATCCAAGCGCTCCTTATCCAGCCATTCCTCATAATCCGAATAAAAAATACAGGGGTATCCCTCGTGCGTTAAAATGTAGGCATAAGCCAAATTCTTGCGCCAAATTTCGTCCGTATCATGATTTGCCACAAAGGTCACCGCCTTCATCGGGTTTCGCTTCCAGAGCATATCCCCGCTTAAGGCATTTAAATTGTTTTGGTCGAAGGCCTGCTCCATCAGGTAGTAACAGGCGAAATCAAAGGCCGAAGAGGTCTGACTCGTGGCATTTACCCAGTCTTCCAAAGACTGAGCATTCCCGTCCCAGAGCTCTCCTACAGAAAAGCCGCCGACTTCATTCACCCAGTCCCGTACCACCCAGGCACCAAAACCTTTCACGTAATCGAAGCGCCAGCCATCGAAGCCCATCACCTCCTTGTAATACTTGGCCACCGCATCAGGCCGCTTCCAAAGCCAGTCTTGTACGTAAGGCTTGACATGGCTCAGGTCTGGAAAACCACCGAAAACCCCTTCGTCTGCATGACGCATATCATTCGGGTGAAAATCTAGATAGCTGCGAAAAAATTTACCCGAAGCAGGCACGTAGCTGGTAAACGTTTCCGTACCCGTAAACGGATTAAATTCGGCATTTCCCCCGCTATTATGATTAAGCACGATATCCGCGATCACCTCCAGGCCCTCCTGGTGCGCACTGCCGATGAGGGACTCCAACTCCTGACGCGAACCGAATCGAGTTTCCACGGAGCCCTGTTGGTCGAACTCCCCAAAATCATAAAAATCAAAAGGGTCATAGCCCATAGAAAAAGGCCCATTCATGGTTTTATTTACCGGAGGAAGCCAGATAGAGGTGATGCCTGCTGCACTCCACGCACTCACTTTAGATTCTACATGCTCCCACCAGGTGCCACCTGCGGGTACATCCCAGTAGAATGCTTGCATCATCACGGGACCTCCCAGCTGACCCGCACGCGCAGCAGCGTCGGGCGTATTTGGCGTCTGGGTAACTTGAATTTCGTGCTGTACCCGCTCATCCCCTTCCCGTAAATCCGTGATCTCCTCTGTTAAGGAGGAACAGGACCAAAAGGCGAAACATAGCGATAGGCTAAACAGCAGAAACAGGCGCGGCATTCGGCTGCCGCCAAAAGGAAAACTTCGGGTGTACATAGTTTTGGGTTTTTGTTAAAAGCTACATGGAAAACCAATATCCTTATGCATTTAGGTATTATTTCCAATGTTTATTCTGAAAATGTACAGATAAGCCGACAATAAAACAAATAGAAAATAGTAAAAAAACTGTATTTTTTTAGACAAACGTTTGCGGCAACGTTTGCATAGCCCGACACTGAGGGAGATTAATGATCGCCTCCAGCCTGTGCACCGCACCGAGATGGGGAATAGATACCCTTTTTCCCTCCTGGGGATAAAGCCACCGAGCTACTAAATAGGCGTCCGCTACGTGGCTCTGATGATGGAACAATATTTCTGCTCAGATTGGTAAAGCCAATGAAAACCCCTACCTTTGCGCCCTTATTAACAGTACCTTACTATGCAGCTCTCAAGCACTTCATTTTTTAAACGCCCATACTTCTCACTAAAAACCGAACTTTTCGCTGGACTAACGACTTCCCTCGCCCTGGTGCCTGAGGTGGTAGCCTTTTCTCTTCTGGCGGGCGTCTCCCCATTAAGTGGCCTTTACACGGCCTGCATCATCGCCCTCATCACCGCCCTCATCGGTGGAAGACCCGGCATGATCTCTGGGGCAGCAGGCGCCACAGCCATCGTCATCGTCTCCCTAGTAGCCACCCATGGCGTAGAATACCTCTTCATCGCCGTCATCCTCATGGGCCTTATACAAGTCCTCGTCGGGGTATTTAAACTGGGCAAGTTTATCCGCCTCGTACCCCATCCCGTGATGTTCGGGTTCGTAAATGGCCTGGCCATCGTCATCGCGATGACCCAGCTGGAGCAGTTTAAGTGGGAGCCCCTCCCGGGGCAAAAGGAATGGCTCTCCGGCACCGCCCTCTACACCATGCTGGGCCTCGTCGCAGCTACCATGCTGCTGATCAAGTTTCTCCCTAAGGTCACCAAAAGCATCCCCGCAGCGCTGCTGGCCATCCTAGGCCTGTCCCTGCTCGTACACTTTAGCCCCATCGAAACACGCCTGGTGGGCGACCTCGCCTCGATTAAAGGCGGGCTGCCTCAGTTCCATTTGCCCCTGGCACCCCTAACCTTAGAAACCCTCTATATCGTACTTCCCTACGCACTCATCATGGCAGGGGTAGGACTGATCGAAAGCCTGCTTACCCTTACCCTCGTCGATGAAATCACAGAAACCCGCGGAAATGGTAATAAAGAATGTGTGGCACAGGGAGTCGCTAACATGACAACGGGCTTCTTCGGGGGCATGGGGGGATGCGCCATGATCGGGCAGTCGCTAATCAACCTAAAAACAGGGGGACGCACGCGGCTTTCTGGGGTTATGGCGGCACTCAGCCTGCTGGCCTTTATCTTGTTTTTCTCTTCCTACATCGAGCGTATCCCCATGGCAGCGGTGGTAGGCCTGATGTTTATGGTGGCCATCGGTACCTTCGAATGGGCCTCCCTAAAAGTCTTCCGCAAGGTGCCTACTCATGATGTACTCGTCATGGTGGTAGTGACGCTGACGACAGTTCTCCTGCATAACTTGGCCCTCGCCGTGCTGGTGGGCGTGATCATCTCCGCCCTGGTTTTCGCTTGGCAAAACGCCAAAATGATCCGTGCCCGCAAACATGTCGATGCGCGAGGCAAGAAACATTATGCGATCTACGGCCCCCTCTTCTTTGCCTCCACGACGGCCTTCGGCCAAAAGTTTGACCCTCAAAACGACCCCGACGAAATCATCATTGACTTCAGCGAAAGCCGCATCGTGGACCACTCCGCACTAGATGCCCTACAGAAGATTTCGGCACGCTATGAAAAGCTAGGCAAGCGTGTATTTATCCAAAATGTAGATCCCAGCAGCAAGATTTTGCTGCAGAAAGCAGACCAGCTCCTGACACTTCACTACCTAGAGGATGCCGCTAATTTCCGCGCACGCACAGCAGAAAATGAAAAATCCTTAGTTTAAATTAAACATTTTTCATTTTTAAGCGTATTTGCGACAATAGGCGTTTCTTTTAGTTCTTATATGTTCGCAAAATACTGCTCGGCGATCCTGTTCTGCCTGATCGTCACCTTCTCCTCCCTACCGCAGGCATCCGCACAGCGGGAGGTGAATTTTATTCCGGAACTTTGGGGCGGTTTTATGACCTCAGGCCAAATCGCCCCCCGTTTATCCCTGTGGCTCGATACGCACTTCGTTCCCGAACTATTTCTTATCGGCCGCGGAGGGCTAACCTTTCACTCCGCCGATCAAAAGTGGTCCTTCACAGCCGGATATGCTGCTCTCATGCTGCGCACTGGGTTTTCTGATGGACGACTCGTGCGGCCGGAACATCGGCCCTGGGGCCAAATCGTCTACCGCCTCCCCCCAGCCGGCCCCTTTACGAGTAGCCTGCGCTACCGTCACGACATGCGCTACCGCGCGATGCTCGATGGAACAGAAATCTTAGACGAGTTCCAGCTCAACCATCGCCTGCGAGCCAATTTTAGCATGCGCTATAATTTTGGCCGAAGGCTAAGCCCTCATTTTAATACCTCCATTTCTGTCTTAAATGAGTCCCTGTGGACGGTGGGGCCTGCTTTCGCAGAAAACCCTTACGAGCATCGAATCTGGCCTATGCTGAATATTCAGCATCGTGCCGTCACCTTTTCACCTGGCTACCACTTCCGACTGTCTTTCCCGAATCCAGAAACCTTGAATGTGCGCAGTGGCTTTTTCCTTTGGGTGACGATTAATTATGACTGGCGTAATTTCAAGCGCCACTTCTTACGCGAATTCCCGACAGATCATATGTAAGCTGCCAGGCGCAGGCTCTTCAGTAGTCTAAAACACGCTGACACTAAAAACCTAAGACCCTTTACCTTGTTTCCCAAGCTGAAGGGTTTATTTTTGCCCCTATAGAATCCCGCTCCCAAAAAATGCTGAAACACCGCTTACGCTATAGCCTGCTGCTGTCTGCTCTCTTCCTGCTATCTTGTGGCTCGGGCTCCAGAGAAAACGAAGCGCAAGAAACCGATGAGACGGCTTCCTCCAAAGGTATTTTGCGCATCGCCGCAGCCGCTGACCTGCGCTATGCGCTCGACTCTATCGTCAGTCGCTATTCCGATCCGGCGGCTATCGAAGTCATCTATGGCTCCAGCGGAAAACTGTACGAACAGCTTTCCCGAGGCGCTCCTTTTCACCTCTACTTTTCAGCTGACATCCAGTATCCCGAACGGCTCGTAAAGGCCGGAAAAGCAGGTAGCGCCGTCTACCCCTATGGCCTGGGTCGACTCGTGCTTTGGCAGCGACAGGGAAAGCGGGAGCAACTGGCAGACCTGCAGGCCCCCGAAGTTCGGAAAATCGCCATCGCGAATCCGCGCCATGCGCCCTATGGCCTGGCAGCTGAACAAGCGCTTCGAAGTAGCGGACTTTACGAGGCGCTGCGCGACAAGCTGATCTTCGGTGAAAACATCGCGCAGACAGCGCAGTTTGTTAGTACAGGTGGTGTCGAAGCAGGCATCATCGCACTGGCGCTGATGCGCGGAAAGGCCCTGCATGCGCTAAACCCTGCCTACACCCTCCTACCGGAAGAACTGCATGCCCCCCTGCTACAGGCGCTATCGTGACGGAGGCAGGTAAGGACATGCCCGAAGCGGAGGCCTTCTTTCGCTTTGTGCAGCGCACAGAAACCAAAGCCATCTTCGCGCACTTCGGATTCCAATCCCCCACCCCATGAGTGACTTAGACCTCCTTCCCTTCTACCTCTCCTTTAAGCTGGCCGCCTACACCACGATCGGGCTCTTCCTGCTCGGTCTGCCGCTGGCGTACTGGTTGGTCTTCCGACCAAAGCGCTACAAAGTCCTCTTGGAATCCCTCATCGGCCTGCCGTTAGTACTTCCTCCCACGGTTTTGGGCTTTTACTTGCTTAGCTTATGGAGTCCAGAGGCCTGGCTGGGTGGTTTTTTGGCAGAGTATTTCCATGTCCACCTCCTGTTTACCTTTCCGGGACTGGTGATCGCCTCCATGCTCTATAGCCTGCCCTTTATGCTACAGCCCCTCCAAGCAGGCTTTCGGGCCTTTCCAGAGACCCTGGTGGAAGCCGCCTATGCCCTCGGTAAAAGCCCCTGGACAACGTTCTGGCGCGTCATCCTGCCGAATAGCCTACCTGCCCTACTAAGCGCCGGCATGCTAACCTTTGCCCATACCATCGGCGAATTCGGCGTCATCCTGATGGTAGGTGGCAGCATCCCCGGCGAAACCAAGGTAGTGGCGATCAGCATTTACGATGAGGTGGAGGCGCTCAATTATGCCGCCGCGAACCGCTATGCCTTTATTTTACTGGTCTTCTCCTTCCTGGTCTTGCTCACCGTTTACAGCCTCAACTATCGCCACCAAAAATTTTTACGCCTGCTATGATTCACCTCCAACTTAAAAAAAATCTTTCCGGTGCGGATGGGCCCTTTACCCTGGAGGTGGATTTGGCTATCGCCAAAGGGGAATTTATGGCGCTTTACGGTCCTTCGGGCGCAGGAAAAACCAGTGTGCTGCGCATGCTGGCTGGGTTTATGCGTCCTGACGCGGGCCTGATTCGGGTAGGAAATGAAACCTGGTTCCAAAGCAGCAAAGGCCTGTACCTCCCTCCCCAAAAGCGCTCCATCGGTATGGTCTTTCAAGCCTACTCTCTCTTCCCAAACATGAGCGTGTATGAAAACCTGGCCTTTGCCCTTCCTAAGGGCGCTTCCACTGACAGCATTCGGGAACTCCTGGCACTGATCGAGCTGGAAGGGCTGCAGGACAAGCGCCCCCATATCCTTTCCGGAGGCCAAAAACAGCGGGTGGCCCTTGCGCGGGCGATTTTGCGCAAGCCAGACATCTTACTGTTAGACGAGCCCCTTTCGGCACTGGACACGAAAATGAGGGGCAAGTTGCAGGACATGCTGCGGACCGTTCATGCGCGCTATGGAATGAGTACCCTACTGGTCAGCCATGACCTCCTGGAGGTGCAGCGCCTGGCCTCGCGCATGTGCCTGCTCGAAGGGGGAAGCATCGCCTATGACGGTGCTCCTGGTGACTTTCACTTGGGCTGAACCGCATGGGCGATGCTGTTAGGGTGGAAACTACTGTGCATCCAAGCGGCGCATTTCCTGAAAAAGCTCCAGAAATGCGAAAGGCCGAGACGTTTCGGATACGCGGGAGTCACGCACCTCTTCGTAGCGACTGAGAAGTTGGGCTGCTCGGGCTCTCAAAGCCAAATCCTCCGCTGAAGGCTCCGAGTCCTTCGGAATGGCATAGACGAAATGCCCCTCTTTTGCGCTAGCAACAGGTATTTGAAAAAAATCGCGTGTCACGAAATCTCCCGTTTCCTCCTGGTGGCGTGCTGCTTCCACGAAAAAATCTACCGCGGCATCCGGATACCCGAAAAAATAGCCATAGGCACGGAAGCGATCGAACTTTTCCTCAAACTCATAGAGGGTCAACAGCTGCTCTGCCGGGCTGTCCGGAAATACGCCACGTTTCAAAAAGAAATCGCGCTGCGCAGCGATACGGTTTTCAAGCGCTTGGCGATGGAAGACCAGCAACTCAAAGCCGCGTGACTTGCCGTAAACAGCACGAAAGGGGATAAGCACGAAACCCACCTGCTCATCGGCGAGAAAGCGAAAGCTGTCTTGTATCGCGCGCATGCGTGCAGCCGCTTCCTCCTCGTCGAGTAGTTTCCCTGTGAGGGTGTCGATAGCAAAGGAAATGTGCTGCACCGTGCTGATGGGTTTTACACCTCCGAAAACAGTAAAAAGTCCCTCGTTTTGGAGGGTTTGTTTCGCGAGGGAGTCGGCCCACTCTAAAGCCGTTAGCGGTGGCTGCTGAGCGAAAACGGTGGGCAGGGTTAGGCTCAGAAGAAGGAGGAGGCAGGACAAGTACTTCCGAAACAGAAGTGCGTGGTGCGGAAAGAATACGTGCATAAGAAAATTAATAAAGCAGATAGTTGAGTTGAATACGATACTGGGTGAAGGCATGCTTCGGCTGCTGCCGGTGTGCCACGGCCAAGTCTAGCGAAAAGGCATCCTTGTTCAGGTTTTGCCAAAGCCAGGTAAAGGCCACGCCTCCTGTGACATGCTGCTGCCCATAGAAAAGCAGGTCCGGCTGCTGCAGAAAACGGCCGACCTCACTTGTCGGGTCAGGAAACTGCGAAGCGCCGGGAAGACTGAGCCCCAGCTGAGGACCTGCGAGGAGTGTAGAACGCCCTATTGTGACCAGAGAGAAGCTGGCGGCAGTTTCCAGTGTCGTCACCGAAAAGTGGCGAATAGCACCCGCCGCGATGTCCTCCTGCTCCTGAGCCCACCACTGCCAGTCGAAGCGGTAGAGCGCAGTTTGGCGCCGATTCCGCCACAGGTGCACACCCGCCACCTCACGCTGCGCATGCAGGAAGTTGACCGCCTGAAAAAGAGGATCTAATCCATTCCCATTTTGGAGGGTAGCGCGCAGCTCCTGCTGGTACGTGCCCGGAGAGAGGTGTCGCTGCAGTCCTCCCTGAAGCCGGAAGGTTTCCTGCCGTCCACTCCCAGCATCTAGAGGAAAGGCGATGCCATCTCGAATCTGGAAGGTTTTTTGGGCCCTGCCCAAAACCAAAAACACAAAACCCTCCTTACCCCACTGCTGCTGGGCATGCAGCTGAAGCGCCCACTCCTCCTGAAACTGGTTACGGGTGAAGCTTTGGAAAGCCGTGCGCGTGAAGGTCTCCAGTCCACGCATAAAACGGAGGCGAAATTCCTGTGCGGCAAAGGCCCCAATCTGGTTTTCCTCGATGCCGCGGGAAAAAGTGCCTGCCAAGCCCAGGGAAAGCCCCTTTTGAAGGCGTAGATTTTGACCAAGATGAAGTTGGTACCGGTTAGCACGATAGAGCGGACGAGGTTCGGCATCCATGGCCGCTGTCGAGACCTGGTACTGCAGCCGGAAAAAGCTACTCATCCTTCCCCTCACATAGGGAGCGGAGTGGCCCGAAACACCCACTGCGACCTGATCTCCTGACCATGGGGAGCTGCTCTCTTGCGCCAGCAAAAAGGGGTTTCCCTGCTGTGCGGAGCCCTGAAGTAAAAAGGGCCGCAGGCTTCCAGCTCTCGGGTGTAGCCGAAATCCCCCTGAAAAGACCAGCTGCCCAGTTGTTTACGCGACTGCGAGGAGAAACTCACCTCCTGAAAGCGTTCGGGAGCCAAGGCAGGGACCAAATTCCCCGATCCAGAAGCATGGTGCAGCGCTGCCTGATAAAATTCGGGCTGGTCTTCCGACTGCATTAGAAAGGGGAAAGCGGCATGCCAGGAAACGTCCAACTGCTGCAGGTACCAAGCAGGATGTAGGGAAGAGGACTCCCCGGCATCCTTTCGTGCCAAGGAGTCTGCAGATGAGGCCACTGCACTTCCCCCAAGCAGCATTAGCAGAAAGCTAAAATATCCTAGCATGCCTTTCGCTCTCATGGGCTTACACGTTATCGGTTAGTAGGTGCCGGGGTCGGATTTATGACGAAATCCTCAGTGCTGTTATTGGTGTCCTGATAGAGGAGATTGCCATCGATGGTTTGGGTTTTACGGATGATCGATTCGCTGGTGTAGATGCCATTCACGAAAGCAAAACCGGCGTCTTGTGCACAGGAATGCGCTTGAAAGCGGCGTCACCCTCTCCTCTTAAGGCCTCCACTGCGTCGATGATCAGATTTGTCGGCACACGAACCACAGGAGGGCTGTTCGGATTCGCACCGGGGATAGCCACCTGCTCGAGGGCCTCAAAATTATCCGTTCTCCAGATGATCGTTGCCGGTCCGAAAACAGGAACCAGGGAGAAAGTACCGTTAAACGGATGGTACAGCATCTCCATATTGGGCACATTCGGGGCATCTACATCTCGCTCGGAACCCACCACAAATAGCTCAAAATCTGCCTGACTCAGGTCTACGGGACTGGCTGGATTAGCCACTTCGGCGCGGTGATTAATCCCTTGCTGCGCGATCGTGATGGCCGTAAAAGGTGCCAGCACGTGGGTATTGCCATTTCCTGGGATTCTCCAGGCGGTGGTGATGAACACATTGTCCTGATCGTCTGCGAACGGTGTAGGCAGTGTATTCGGGTTGATTTGGCCCGATGGGCCAAAAACATTCGATAAAATCAAGCCATCCAAGACAATCGGCTCACTGGAGTTATTATAGATTTCGAAAAACTGATCGAAGAAATAATTAGATCCTTCCGGGGTACGCGAGCCGGTGTAATAGACCTGACTGATGACCAGATCTCCCGTAATGGCTCCCGAGAGGCGCGCCTGAATCGGGCTGTTCGCCACGGTGGGGTTCAGCATCAAATTATTATCGACGAAATTCAGATTCACGCGGACCGCTGCGCCGGTGAGTAGCTCTGCCTCGCTTTCCGTTAGGGCGCGGCTGGCTTGTAAGGTGTAGATGCCCGGGACCAGATTCGCAAATTCCACCAATCCGTTCGCGCCGGTAACTGCTTCTTCGCGCTGCCCAGAGGCGGCATTGGTCAGCGTAACCTGGACATTTGGAGCAGCCTCTTCGGCGAAATCTTCAGGGAAAAGCACCTGTATGGTGGCATCGAAGCGTTCCACACGCGGGGTATCGTCGGTGGAACAAGCTACCAGCAGCAGAAGTAGCGCCAGTAAAGCAAAAGGGTAGTGAACGTGTTTCATACTAAATAGATAAACGGTTAAATAAATGTTGATACAATTAGAAGCAAACTAGCCAGCGACTTACAGACGGTAAAAGACCTCCGCCCCGAAGAACAGGCTCAGATTCCGCTGCACGAAGGCCACATTTCGAGGGTCTTGGAACAGCGGTCTATGGTTAAAGAGATTATTCACGAAGAAAGCAAAGCCCCGCCCCGCCTGAAATTCCTTGTTCATGCGAAAGTTCACCAGCGTCAGCGGTGGTCGCCGCACCGGAAGTAGCTGCTCGGGTGAGGTTAAGTTATGAAAAGGCACAAACTCAGGAAGCTGGGCTTCTTCTGGGCTGACCCGGAAAACTTCACCTCTACGGTTTAAAAAGGCCGTAGGAAGGGGATCAAAACCGATGACTTGGTCCTCCTGCACCCAGACCACCTGCACCAAGCTGGACAGTACGAGTCCGGCCTGCGGAAAGCGATGGATAAAACGGAAAGAGGTATTAAACTGTCGCCCAAGGTTACCCTGTCCCGCTTGAAAGAAAGGGATAAAAGGAGCATTTACATGGCGAAAGATAAAGTTAGGGTTGATCTCCTCTCCCTCCACCGTGCTCTTGGTCCGGATGTAGGCGCCATTTACAGAGAGGGCCGTCTTTAAGACCTTCCATTCGGGGAAGTCTAAGGCAAACTCCACTCCTTGGTTCACCAAGCCCCTGTTGTTCACGGGGGCATCAAAGGCCAAAAACAAGGTATCGAAGCGGGTAGGGCTTTCCGACAGCAGGGGAGGCTGTCCGGGGCGCAGTGCTTCCACCTCGAACAGACCGCGTGCTGCGATGAAGGGCTGGCGCACAAAACTTGGCCCGCCACTGGTGCGCTCGATAAAGGCATTCACCGTGTAGCGCATGCTGCCCAGCTCCCCCTCCATGCTCAGCTCCCCCTTCCGGGAAAGAAAGCTGCGCAACTCCCGCACATCGGGTTCAATACGTCGGGTGGTCACGACCAGCAGGCGTTCGTCTGGATCTGGGGCGAAGAAATTGAAGTTGATCAAATCGATAAAGCGTGGCCCGGGACTCAGGAAATTCAGGCCCGGAACCTTAGCATGCACGCCATAGCCTGCGCGTAAGCGATGTTTCGGGTGGAGCGCCAAAGCCGTTTGCAGCCTAGGCTGCCAGTCTGTCCCGATTACGCGCTGCTCAGGGCCCGAAAGAAAGTAATGATCCATTCGCAGGCCCGCCTGCCAAGACCAGATTTTACCCCCTAGACGCAGTAAAAAGCGATCCTCCAGGTAGGCGGACACCTGATTCAGGGCCGGCACCTCATCGAAAGTCCGTGGGCGATCCCCGGCGCTAAAGTTTTGACGCGGCGGCGTCTCCAGATCAAACTGCCTGCCCGCCCCACGATTCACATCATGCCGCAGTTCGGAGCCGAGCACCAACTTGTGCGCCACATTTCCTAAGCGCAGGCTCTTGGTCCACTCCAGGCGATGGTAGTAGTTGAGCGGATTCCCCTCCACAGTCGTGATATTCAAATAGCGCGCTGGGCCGAAGGGCACTACGCCTGTGGTGTCGGTAAAAAAGGTCGGTCTCGGCCCCACATTAGTGGTAATAAACTCGGTGAAAAAAGAGTTTTGGGCATTGCGCGTCAGCGCAAAGGTTCCTTCCAGCCGATCATACCAGGTGTTATTCCCTTGCATAATCAACTGGGCATTCCATCGAAACAGACGATCTTCGGATTCCCAACTGCGCTGCGAGGGGTCTTGATCTGCCTGCAGCGCACGTGAGGCTGTGCTATTTCCCAAGGTCAGGCGGTTACGAATCAGCAGATCTCCCGCCAGCCCGCTATACTGATGTCCCAGCGTGGCCTGTCGCCGAAAAAAACGGTTAAACACATCCCGCGGATCTGGGCGCGAATCCATGGCATCCACATCCGCGCTAATCGCATGCCGTTCTCCCAGTCGGTACCCTGCCCCGCCGGAGAGCTGCAGCGCATTCGGATTCGCTCGCAGCGTTAGGTTGGGCTTAAAATCTCCGATGCGTGTCTGGACCAGCACAGCGCCCGCGGTAAAATTCCCATGCCGCGCTGAGCCGATGCCGCGTAAGACCTCCACGGACTCGATTTGATCGGCCGGAATCTGGCGCAAGTCAAAGCCCTGGTTCGCTACCGACTGAAAGGGAGCTGGAGCGCCTGGGCTACTGTTGAGGATGTTGACATTAGCTTGTAAATTCGCATCATTAGAAAGCGGGCTGCCATCCATGACGATAGCGGTCCCCATCTGAGCCACTGCATTTCCGGCGCCATTCGTGGACACCTGCCGGATCAAGATTTGCTGCGGCGTATTCACACTGGGATTAATCGCCAGCTGCCCGGGTATAAGCTGCAGTACATCCCGCAAGCTATTGGGCTGCACGTGCGCGATAGCCTCCCTTTCGATGAGGGAGCTGGTTCCGAGGCCCGACGTATTTTCTTTGGCTGTCACCGTCACCTCCTGCAGTTCCAGGCTCCGGCTTTTCAGGGTGAGGGTAAGTGCGGTAGGGGTTTGGCCTTCGGCAAAAAGCGTATCGAGGGTCTCGAAACCCATCATTTGGGCGCGAAGCCGTAGTGCTCCCGGGCCAATTGCCTGAAAAATCCCATTTCCTTCTTGATTGGTGAGCAGGTAGGCCCCGCTGGGTTCGAGCTGAACGATGGCTCCGGGGAGGGCGCTCCCACTGGGGTCTAAGACACGGATGCGCAGCGCATGCTCCTGTGCCTGCCCGATTCGGGGCAAAACAAAAAGAGTAGTGAAGACAAGCAGGGTGAGCAGGCGCATGTAGCATTAAATTTCCTGCAAATGTAGGTAATTTAATGCTACATGCAATATTGTTGCGATAAAAAACACACCTACTAGGTCTAAGCGCTACGGGCACTAGAGAGCTGCCGTCAGCACCAGCTTATACCCCACCCCGCGAATGCTCAGCAGCTGCAGGCGAGGCTCCACTGCGAGTAACTTGCGCAAGCGCGATATAAACACATCCAAGCTGCGGCTGGCATAGCCCTCCTCCTGGCCCCAAACAGCCTGCCACAGGGCCTCTTTTTCCATCACTTCTCCCTCATGCTGCCATAAAACCTGAAGCAGCAGGCTCTCCTTATACGAGAGGGACACCGTGTCATGGGGACGAAGTAAACGCTGCTGCCGGGGAAAAAACTGCAAAACACCCAGATGCAGCCCCGCTTCCTGTTCTCTTTGCTCCAGCTGTGTGCCTATCAAAAAGCGCTCCATACGCACGATGAGCTCCTCTAAGCTGAACGGCTTGCGCACATAATCCACCGCTCCCAGCTGCAGGGCACGCACCGCATCTTTCGGTAAGATACGCGCTGTGAGCATCAGCACGGGAAGCGTCGGGCGCTGCTGCTGCAAAAGCGCGAGCACCTCGAAGCCATCCCGCTTAGGAAGTCCTCCATCCAGCAGCACCACATCCACCTCAGGCGCGAGAGCAGCCGCTAAGCCCGCTTCACCATCCCGCTCCCAGCGCACCTGAAACCCCGCCTCTTCCAGCCCCTCACAGACTAAAAATGCCAAATTCTGCTCATCTTCTATCAGTACGACACGCTTCATATTTACTTCTTTTGTAGTCGATCCACGCGTAAAAGAAAGTGGGCCCCCGTGTGCCTCTCCCGGCTGGCCACCAGTTCTAGCTGCCCTCCGACAGCTGTCACCAATTGGCGCGCCTGGTAAAGCCCCAGTCCGAAGCCCGCCTTTTGGCCCTCACGGGCCAAAACCCCACGAAAATAGGGGGTAAAAATAGCCTCTTTTTCACTGTCCGAAATTCCCGGGCCATTATCCTGAACATGCACGCAGACCCCGTGCGGCTCCGTCTCCACCCAAATGTGCAGCTGGGCAGCTTCTCCCGCATACTTACGCGCATTATCTAAGAGGACATACAAGACCAGAGTCAAGCGCTTCGCCGAAATCGCGAGGTGAGTCGGGACATCAGGAGGCTGCACCTGAAGGAGCAGGTCCCGCGGTGCCCAGCTGGGGAGTTGGGCCAAAAAAGACTGCAACTCCATACGCTCTTCCTGCTCTTCCAGCAGCAGCAGACTTTCGCCGAGGTGCTGCATCCGACCCAGCTCCTCGCTAGCCAAATCGAGATACCGCTGAGCGGTGGCGGGTAAAAAATCCTTTTTTTGGAGCCGCTGAAGGGCTAGGGAAGCCACGCTCAGCGGAGTCATCAGAGTGTGCGCCAACTGCTGAAGCAGGGTCTCCCGTTCCTGAAGCCAGGCCTGCTTTTTGCGCTCTTGTGAGTGCCAAAGCGCCCATACGCTCCCTAAGGCAAGCAGCAGCAGGAAACTAAGGAGCAGGCTAGGGAGCAGCTGCCAGGTGGCGGCCTTGGACAAGCCGCTGACGACAGGGAAAAATACTTGTTGGCCTTTAAACGCACCGATTTTCTGCGGTGCTAAGGCGATAGCCCCCTTTGTGGCTACTGGCAGCACCGTCCCTGCCGTATCTAACTGCACCTGAAGTGCTAGAAAAGTGCTTTGGACCTGGTCTTGGAGAGCACGTGCCAAGGAATCCACCGGCCAGGGGGCATTTAGTCCAGCACGTAAGCGCTCCGCCAAGGTATCCTGCCAGTACATCAGCGACCCTGTAGGAGCATGCGGCGATTCCGCTCGAGCAGCAGCTCTACAGCCTCCATTTCCTTCCATTCGGGGTTTTCTGGCAGTCGAATTTCCACGAAAACGCGGTCTGAATCGGGGGCAAGCAGTCGAAGTAGTCCTTCCCCTTTATCCGTCGAATCCAAGCGCACGCGGACATAGTTTTCGCTCAGAACATCTTCCCGAAAGGCGGCATTCACTCGGTCTACACGTGCCTCTTCCTGTTGGCGAAAAAACTGCCTACTAATTTCCTCCACCTCCTCTAAAATGGCTCCCTTACGCGCCTCAAAATCACGAAACAGCAGCCAAGCCTGCAGCCCCATAAAAGCGAAAAAGAGCAGGGCCACCAGCCCCGACCAAAAGGAAGTAAAAGATTTCATGATCTAAAACTAAGGGAAAATCTCCAGTTACGGCAGCGCCTTTACACTATTTTACATCCATTTCGTTTCGCTTAACAAAACAATCTACCGCACCAACTACCTTTACCCCCATGAAAACAAGACATAAACGCTCCCCACTATTCTTCTTCGGCCTCCTGCTCATTTTATGCCTGCAGGGGCAGCAAGGCAGCGCGCAAGATGCCTCCTCCACAGCGGCAGCTCCGGCAGAAGCACTAAGCCAAGGGGCCACACTTCCCAAGGCACTGATTACCAATGACTTAAAAATAGACAGCTTAGAACTGCGTTTCCCTGATGGCAGTGGCAAGTGGCTGCTCATTGACTTTTGGGCACCTGGTGCGCCCCCTGCGTGGCAGGCCACCGCAAGCTGGACAGTCTGCAAGCGCAGTTTTCTGAGTCCTTACACATCTGGGCGGTCAGCTACGAAGAGACATCCCGTGTGCGGCGCTTTGTGGAGAAACAGCCAGCCACATTTCAGCATGTCCGGGACGAACACGAGCTCTTGGCCACTTATTTTCCTCACCGCATCATCCCCCATGCCGTGCTGATCGATCCGAGTGGCCAGATCCGAAGCATCAGTGCGCCCGAGGATTTAGATGCTTTTACGCTACAGGCTTTTCTATCCGGGGAGGAGCCGCGCGTAGCGCAAAAGCAGGACCGAATCGGATTCGATCCCCTGCGTAGCGACATTTTCGAGCGCAGCGGCACAGAGGAAGAGGCCTTTACTCTGATCGAAAGCCTCGAAGGCCTACCCACCCTTAGCATCAAAGGCTTAGGCGAGGGATTGAAGGGGCGTCGACTCACCTTGATTAACTATAGCATCAGCGGCATGATCAGAGAGGCGATGGATCTGGGCTGGAGGCGCTTCCAAATCAAAGAAGAGGAAAAGCAGGCACTGGAAGAAGAACTTTACACATTGGACCTCATCGTAGCAGAAGCCGATTCCGACCTGCTTCGTACACAGCTTTTTGAGCACGTGCAGACACATTTTGGTCTGACGCTGGACACGCTACGAGAGACAAGTAAAATCTACCGCTTGGTACTCGAGGACCCGGTGAAACGAGCGCAACATGCAGCCGTAAACCCTGAAGAGGCCGGCGCCTCGGGCCAGCACTATCGTTCGCCGGCTGCACAGCTGAAAGATCTGGCTGATTATTTGGAGCAGTTTGGCATCGTGGGCGCCATCGTGCTACCTGAAACAGAGACGGACCCCCCCTATCCTATGGACTTTCGCTTTTTCCCGGAGGATGTCGCCACCTTTTGGAAGGCGCTCGAAGCGCTCGGATTAGGCTTGCGCCAAGAAGAGGCGGAAGTTACGCGCTACCAGGTATCGCTTAAAAAAGAAATAGCCTCCCCTAAACTATTTTAAGGGAGGCGGGAGTAATCGGGCGACTTGTTAGTAACTTACTTCGAGTAGTTATTTATCTTAAAAAGATAAATTTTGATAACACAAAGGTACAAAGCATTTCCAATTACACAAAGAATTAATTATGTTTTTCTACAAAAAAAACATAATTTAAGACAATCCCTATTAATTTTGTAGGGTTTTAACCTGTGCTTTTACTCGCTAAATGACACGAAGCAGGAGGCGAGTTCAGAGAGGCGCGGAAAACTGTATAGCGCCCTAATGAAAAAGAAAAAGCGGCTATCTGCCGCTTTTCTTTTCATTAGGTAAATAGGTTTGCGTTGATTTTGCCCGAGAGGGCGTCCCCCCCGGCCACTTCATTTCGTAGTGAAGCATGCTAAATCCTTATGAGGTGCGCTGAAAAACACGCACATAATCTACGACCATCTGCTGTGGAAAGCGCGTACTGCCATCCGGATTCCCAGGCCAGTTTCCGCCCACTGCCACGTTAAAGAGGAAGAAGAAAGAACGGCGGAATTCGTCCAGTTCGGCGGGGCTGGTGTCAATGACGAAAAACTGTACATCGTCCAGCAACCAAGTGATTTTCTCTTCTTCCCAAATGATGGAGAAGACGTGAAAGTTATCGTTAAAGATGCCTTCCTCTAAGGTGGTGAAGCCCCCAAAGTTCGCCCAGCTGCCGTTATTATCCCAATGCAAGGTACCGTGCACCCGGTTATCACGTCCGAAGGCACTTCCCCCTACCATTTCCATGATATCGATCTCCCCACAGCGCGGCCAGCCCACTTCCGTGATGTTATCGCCCAGCATCCAGAGCGCCGGCCAAATGCCCTGTCCTTTCGGAAGGGCTGCGCGGATGTCGATGCGTCCATACTGAAACGATTGGCGGCCTTGTGTTTTGATGCGCGAAGAGGTAAATTCTCGTCCGCCAGCCGCTTCACGACGGGCCTGAATGACCAGATAGCCATTCTCCACACGTACATTTTCTCTGCGGTACCACTGCAGCTCGTTGTTTCCCCATCCACAGAGATTCGGGCAGCCATCTCCAAGGTCAAAGACCCAATCCGAGGAGAGGCTAGTGCCTGTGAACTCATCACGCCAGACCAGGGAATATCCTGCATAACTTTCGGGGCTCACATAGCCCGTTTCCGGAATAAAGAGCCCGAAGACGGAGGGAGCGATGCTCACCTCCTCTTCTGCTACGATAAAATCAGCCTCCGTCGTATGAGCTTGTACGCGAATCGTGAAGTTGCCAGGCTCGGAATAGGTAAATCGGGCCTCAGTACCACTCACCCGCTGAGGCAGTTCTCCTGGTGTGCCGAAGCTCACTCGGAAGAAGTTGGCATTCGTAGCCGAGAAACTGACGACCACCTCTCCGCGCGCCTCCGTGCGGACACTGACCTCTAAATTCGAGGGCAGCACCAGCTGCTGGTCCACCTCCGACTGGGTACACGCCTGTGCCACAGTTAAGAAAAGAACGACGTATAGGGATGAAATAAAGCGTATCATAAGCATGTTTTAATCATTTGGAATGAGTCGGAAGGTCCACCAGACGCTTCCATTATCGGTAATATCCAGGGTCAGCGTGAGTGCACGCGTACTCGGATTATAGTCTAAAACGGTATACGTTACCGCCGCATTTTCACGCGGAGGACCTTCACTGTATTCCCCTCCATTAAAGGCTTTCGGAAGGGCGATAAAAGCTCCTGTCCCGCGCACCGTGATTTTCGCTGGGGTATTTCCAGAGGCTGGGGTAAAGGTGTACTGATGGGTGCCTGAAGCCCAAGCGGCCCCCGGGTGCCGGCTAAGTTAGACTCTGGCTGACAGCCGCCTCCGAAAATTCCCATGTAATCCTCGGCATAAATATCCCCGTTCGCATTATAACGATAAGTGCCATCAGCCTGAAAGATAAACGCATCATTCCACAAACAAGGTCTGTCACCGGAAATATTTAATCCGTTAGGGAAAAAAGAGTCTGATCCGGGGGCTGGTCCTACACCGAAAGCCCCTACCGCTGGTTCTAAACTCCAGGACTGCGTTCCTGATCCGATCAAATCCTGTAGCGTAAAGGCTCCTGGCGCTGGCTCCTGTGGTCCTGTAGCCTCCTCCGAGGTCGGGATAAGCACGAAGTTCCAAAATAAGCTGCCATCTGTAGAGATATCGATCGATAAACTAAGCGCCCGCGTTTCTGGATCATAGCCGATCACATCATAGGTAACCGATTCATCTGCACGAGGTGGCGCCGCAGCGTATTCGCCCCCATTAAAGGCTTTCGGAAGGGCGATAAAGGCACCCGTTCCACGCACCGTAAGCTTCGGAAATTCCGTCGCAGTGCCTGGCGTGAAGGTAAAAGCATGTGTACCAGAACCCCAAGCAGCCGCCGCAGTACCGGATAGAAGCTCCTCGGAAACACAACCTTGAGCACCTAAGCCCATATAATCCTCCGCGAAAATATCCCCTTGGGCATTATAGGTAAACACACCATCCCGTCCGAAGGTAAACTTATCGTTCCATAAACACGGTCGGTCCCCAGAGATGTCAGTACCATTCGGGAAGAAAGCCTCACTTCCACGCGCAGGCCCCACACCGAAGGAGCCTGCCCCTGGTCGAAGCATCCATGTACGCTTCCCGGGACCTACTAAATCATTCAGTGTAAAGGCTACATCGGGATTCTCCGGCTCTGGCTCCGGCTCCGGATCTGGAACCACTTGCAAGCCCGCCGGTATGAGGCGCACGTACCAAGCCAGGGATTCATTCGACTGATCCACGAAGCGCAGGAACATTTCATTTTCTTCCAAGCGGACGATCTGATAGGTTCTGCCTCCGGCAAAGTAGCCAATAAAGCCCGGTGAAGAAACACTTAAGACTGGGTTTCTTCCCTCTTCCTCCACGATGTTCCAGGTTAGGCCTCCCGGAGAAACGAATGGAGCCGATAAATCTCCCACTCCTGGGTCGAAGGCACCCGGAAACTGGCTCCCCTGAGCTGCATTTAAATACACCAAACCACCTGTATTCCAAATAAACTGGAAGTTTTCAAGCTTAAAGGTGTAGCGGGTATTGTACATGCCACTGCCTACTTTTTCATTCGGCTGTGCCTGATAAAATTCTGGAAAGTCGCCGTTTACGGAAGGGTTGGGGCCCACCCCAAAGTGCCCTACGCGGGTGGAATCGATGACCCACGTTTTGCCCTCCGCGGCATCCAGACCACCTGTCAGTAGATTAAAAACTGGGCGGTCTAATAGGGTGGGATCAGTCTCGTCGATCACAATCTCACGAGAGAAGGATTCGCTACCTCCCGCATTAAAGACAGTAAGCGTCACCGTGTAGGTACCTGCCAGTGGGTATAGCCCCGTCACGGTGCGGCCTTCTGCAGTGGCGCCATTTCCAAGGTCCCACTTCATCATGAAGAAGTCTCCTACGCCCGTAAACTGGATGATATTCGCGCTCTGCGCCGTAGGCTGGAAGTTGAAATTCGCATCTTCCACACTGGGGGCCTCTGCCGTCAGGCGAAACTCCTCTGTACATGCCCAGCCCACGAGAAGTAGCAGGGCGAAATAAATATAATGAATTGATTTTTTCATGTTTACACGATTAATAGCCTGGATTTTGTCTCCAATTTCCTCCTGCCAGATCGATTTCTACCTGCGGAATAGGAAATAACTCATGCTTACCGGGCACGAAGCCTGAATTCGTCCAGCAGCTCTGCCGGTACGTACCAGATCCCAAAAGCGGTAGCCTTCGCCAGATAATTCCAGGCGGCGTTCGCGGTAGATATCCTCGAGAAGCTGCATGCCGGATGAAGCGATCGGTGCTACGCCTGCGCGCGCCCGCACCTCATTCACCAGAGCGCGGGCACGGCCATCATTTCCACTTTGGGCGAAGGCCTCCGCCGCCATCAGCAGCACATCAGCATAGCGAATGGCGCGGTAATTCTGCGGACTGGTCAAGTCGTCATCTGGAAGGCCCCGCTCAAAATCCCGCTTGATGTACTTATTATTAAAGTAGCCTGTATGACCCCCGCCTCCGATCGCGAAGCTGATGTCCTGGGGATTTGGCTGTGCGGCGATGAAGTTCTCTAAGTGCAGAATGGTCACCTCACGGCGTGGGTCATTCCCGAAGAAATCATAGAGCTCCTGGGTGGGTAGGTTATAACTGTTACCGTCGCCGTAGAAAGGCCCTACCCAATTACGAATCGCATGAAAACCTGGGGCTGGGTTACCTTGTAGACAGACGAGGCAACCGTAATCGCCCCCTTGAAGGCCTGAATGCTGGATGGTGAAGACATCTTCGCTGCTGTTTTGATTGGCCACTAACCACATCGTTTCGATAGCTGGATCTAGCGCATACCCTGCCTGATTGGTGGTGATAAGCGCTTCCAGCACTTGGCAGTCTCAGCAAATTTGTTTTGGTAGAGGAGCACTTTGCCCTTTAGGGCCATGGCGGCCCCCTTCGTGATGCGTCCTACCGGCAGGTTAATCCAGGGGAGCACCTCAATGGCTCGGTCTAGGTCGCGCTCGATCTGTGCATACACTTCGGCCTGCGGTGTGCGATCCAGCTGCGTGACCTCGCTTATGGAAATGCGGCGGTCTATGATCAATGGCATATCGCCGAAGTACATGGTGAGCGTGAAATAATAATAGGCGCGAATAAAGGAAATCTCCGCTAATAAGCGCTCCTTAGCAGGGAAATCCAGTCTATCCTGGTTTTCGAACACGAAATTCGCCCGCGTGATACCTGCATAATTGAAACGCATCACATCACGAAGCTCATTATTTATCCCGCCGTGGTTCATATTTTGAATCTCGTGGAGACCTGCGTGTCGTTTACGCTCTCCCCTCCCGCTATGGAGTTATCGCTGGCGATCTCACCGATCCACAGCTGCAGATAGTTGGTCTGCATCAGGTCATACACCCCGATGACGGCCCTCTGGAAATCCTCCTCTGTGTTAAAGAAATTTTCCGCATCCTGAGTAAATTCTGGCTCCAGGTCAAGCCACTGCTCGCAGGACTGTAAAAATAGTCCGAGCACAATTCCTAAGCTTAGTATCTTTTTCATTTGCTTAAAATCTAAAGTTAACGCCTCCCATTAGCACGCGCGCCTGCGGAAAAATCCCGTTATCCACTCCTGCGAAAAGTGGATTAGGCGCTCCCACATCCGGGTCAAAGCCCATGTAGCGGGTGAGGGTGATCAGGTTATTCGCAGCCACATAGACCCGTAAAGCGCGCACCCCTACTTTCCCGCTCACCGCCTCGGGGAGGGTGTAGCCGAGGGTGACATTGCGCAGGCGCGCAAAGGATCCGTCTTCCACGAAAAAGTCTGAGAAGACTGTATTTCGTGTGGGACCGGTCGTGAGACGCGGAAATTCATTCGTCGTCCCGGGACCCGTCCAGCGGTTGACGTTATAGGCCATTTGGTTCGCAAAAGGCTGCTGACGCTCATAATTTCGAATGATGTCCTGGCCGATCGCTGCATAAATGTTCGCAGAAAAATCGAAGCCCTTAAAATCCATGGACAGGTTAAGTCCCATGATATAATCTGGTATCGGCGAACCTAAAAACGTCAGATCGGATTCGTCGCCGAAAGCAATGCGCCCATCCCCATTAACATCTACGAAGCGTAAATCTCCAGGCCGCGCACCGGGCTGGACCACCGGGCTGGCAGCGATCTCTTCTTGTGACTGCCAGATGCCATCGGTTTTAAACCCAACGAAATAGCCTATAGGGAAGCCTTCCTGGAAGCGGGTGGCGATGTTCCCTCCCACCCCAAAGGCTGCTCCAGGAATAAAGTCCAAGCCTTCCGGTACGCTGGTCACGCGATTCGTGAGAAAGGTAATGTTATAGTCCACTCGGAAATTCAAGCCGCTGCTGCGCTGCGTCGCCCAGCCGATTTCAAGCTCCAGACCGCGGTTCATCACATTACCGGCATTGATAACGGGAGGAAAACCACCTGGCCCATAGGAACCCAAAAGGGCGGAAACTGCCGGCTGGAACAAAAGATCACGGGTTTCCTTGATGAAGTAGTTGGCGGTGAAGTCCACATTGCGCAGCAAGGTAAAATCTAAGCCAAAATTCGTCTGGTAAGTCGTCTCCCAGCGCAGGTCAGGATTACTAAAAGTACCCACCGCAGCACCATTTACGATGAGATCATCAAACACGTACCGGGCGAGGCCATCCATCAAGCCGCGAAATCGAAAGAGGCCGATCTGATCATTCCCCGAGATCCCAAAGCTCGTTCTCAGCTTCAAAAAGTCGATGGGGCCGCCCGTGCCGAAGAAGCCTTCATCTGATATCACCCAAGCTCCAGAAACTGCCGGAAAATAGCCAAAGCGGTTATTTGGGCCGAAGTTAGAGGAACCATCGCGGCGGAGAATAGCGGAAAACATGTACCGACGCTTGTAATCGTACTCCCCACGAACGAAAGCAGAAAGCAGCCGCTGCCGCGCCCGGAAGGAGCCGGCATTATTTAAAAAACCTCCTGGCGCCTGGTTAGCAGAAATGGCCGCGAAGGCAGGATCATTATTGGGAATGTTAAAGCCGACCCCATTCAGTCCCATACTGCGGTTACCAAAATAAGAAACCCCGGCAGTGCCTTTTACCCGATGGAGCGCTGTAAGCTGCTGATCATAGTTTAGGAAAGCTTCTAAGTTGTAATCTAAAAAGGAATTACGGCTCTCGAATGCACTGGCACCTCGTTCGATTTGTATGCCACCGATATCTACGAGCACCGGATCCAGGTTCTCATTTCGCGCTGTGTTCGCGAACTTTCCGGGTCCATACCACACGAGAGGATTAAAAACACGTGTATCTACGAGGGCGAAGTTATAGCCTGCACGTCCATTTAGGCTGAAATAATCATTGATTTTATACGCGACCTCCTCCTTACCTACGATTTTATTGACATAGGTTTCATTAAACGTATTTTCGATTTGCGCGAGCGGATTGATGATATCTTGCACATCCTCTAAGAAGGAAAACCGGTCCCCGATACGTACCGGCTCCGTAGGATAGGCATTAATGGTGTTAAAAAGTACCGAACCGATTCCCCCCTGGGGAATGCCGCTGGCCTGCTCATGGGTGTAAAGTAGCACACTGGTGAGCGTCACCTTTGGCGCTAGCGCCGTGGTAAAGTTAAGGCGAGCATTGTACCGCTCGAAATTAGAGCGTGGGCCACCGACGATTCCTTGTTGCCCGAAATAGGAGCCCCCGATGGAGTAGGAGGTCTTTTCGCTCCCACCTGTGATGGTGAGGTTATACTCCTCGATGGGGGCTGTTTGGAAAACTTCTGCCTGCCAGTCTGTCCCGCGTCCTAACTGCGTGTTCGCGAAGGGTCTGGGTAAGCCGCCAGCGGCAAAGGCTTCGTTCTTTAAAATCGCATATTCTGTGGCATTCAGGAGGTTGAGCTTGCGCTCTGCCTCTTGCACCCCTCTCCAAGCTGAAAAGTCCACGGAGGCACGTGTATTCTTACTGCCTTTTTTCGTTTCGATCAGGATGACGCCATTCGCTGCGCGCACACCATAAATTCCCGCAGTACCATCTTTCAGCACATTTACGGACTCGATGTCATTTGGATTCAGGGAGTTAAGTCCTGCCGCATCGAAGATGATTCCATCTACTAAAATCAGGGGGTCATTATCTCCAAAGGTACTAAGTCCACGAATACGAATGTTGGACGTGGCCCCAGGTGCGCCAGAGTTCGTCGTGATGGTAACCCCTGCGATTTTACCCTGCAGCGCTTGATCCACTCGGGGCATATTCATCGCGGTGATGGACTCCCCATCTACCTGTGAGATAGCTCCTGTAAGTTCCTTTTTCGTGGAGGTACCGTAACCCACCACCACGACCTCATTTAAAGACGTCAGCTCATCCGCTAGGGTGATGCGCAGCTGCGTTTGGCTGCCGATAGTAATCACCTGACTGGTAAAGCCGATGAAGCTGACTTGCAAACGATCGCCTTCGACCGCGGAGATGGTGAAATTTCCATCCAGATCCGAAACAGTACCTACACTGCTTCCGAGTTTTAAAATGCTCGCTCCCGGTATGGGATCGCCGCGATCATCTACGACACGACCACTGCGTGTGCTCTGTGCGAAGGCAAACAGACTCCAGCAGCAAAGCATGCTAAGTAATAGAAGTTTTCTCATGGGTTTTGGATTTATTGCCGAGACGAATGAGCGCATTCTCCTGCGTAAAGCCAAAAAAAGGGATGCGCTAAAACTACATCAGCGCGGTTTTCGGACTTTCTCAAAACTACATCAAACACCTAGAAAAACTTGATTTTTAGCCTGAAAACAAGCTTTTTCAATTGCTGAGGAAGAAGGTTCCGCTCATGGCTTTTATACATCCTATTTTCTCATTATCTTCGGTGATACATCCAAACAAAAGCGATCGAAATGCGGCAGTTCTACCTACTTTTTTTGGTTTTCAATCTTTTCGCGATGCAAACAAGCCCTGCTACAGGTCTTCCCTTCACCCGTTTTTATTCCAGCAAAGTGTACAAAGGCGGTATTCAAAACTATGCCTTCACGCAGGATAGCTATGGAAGCCTTTTTGTGGCGAATAACTTCGGGCTGCTGCATTATGACGGCACCGACTGGCAGCGCTTCGGGCTTCCAAACAGCACGAAAATCAGGGACCTTTGGGTGGAGCATGACGAAAAAGTCTACGTGGCTGCTCAGGGAGAAATCGGCTACTTTCATTTTCAAACTGGGCCTGAACCCGTCTACCACTCCCTTCTCGACCGCCTTCCTGAAGGCTACCGAGACTTAGAGGAGGTTTGGAAAGTTTTTCGCCTGCACGAGCACCTCGTGTTCTGTACCTTCGACTATCTTTTTATCTTCGATGAACACGAAACACTTATCCGCATCATCGAAAGTGATAGCGGTTTTTTAAGTTTCCATCAGCATCAGCAACAGCTTTACGTTCAGGATAGTGATAAAGGACTGCTTCGGCTGGAGCGAGACCGCCTGCAGACCGTTCCTCAGGGCGAATCCCTTACTAAAAACCTCATAAGAGGGATGGTGACAATCAGCCCGATGTGCTGCTTCTCCTCCAAGAAAACGGCAGCGTGCTACAGCTAAGCGACACAGAACGGCGCCCCTGGGCGGAATTAGTCCTTCCTGAACTGCGCAGTATCAACGTGGTGAGTACACTTAAAAATGGGCACATCGCCATAGGAACGCAGTTTGATGGCCTGTACATCCTAGATGAGAAGGGGCATGTCCAGCTGCATCTGGACCGTAATAAAGGACTGGAAAACAGTACGATATTAAGTGTTTTTGAAGATCGGGCGGGCAATCTGTGGCTCGGACACAGTAATGGCATCACCCTCGTAGAGCTCAGCCTTCCATTTCGGCTTATCGATCAGCGCATGGGCGTTCTCGGCACCGGTTATGCAGCTCGAACCCACCAGAATGCCCTCTACTTAGCTACGAATATTCATTTGGCTGTTTTGCCGCCTGCGGCAAAGGACGCCTATCCCGTACCCAATGGGGAAGGACAGGCCTATGGGCTCACGCAGCGGGGAAATGAGCTCCTAGTAGCGCGGCACTCGGGCGGCTATGCATTAGGAAAAAATGGATTAGAAGCCCTGGGGGGACAGGTCGGTGTATGGGGCTTTTTACCTATGCGCGAGCAGCCCGACCTATTTATCGCTGGCACCTATAATGGTCTGGCGCTCTACCAAAAAGAAGCTGGCGGCTCCTATCGCCTCCTCCACGAAATCGATGGGTTTAAAGAATCCTGCCGTCTTATTCAGTGGGAAAGCGATGGCTCTCTCTGGATGTCACATAGCTATAAAGGGGTCTACAAGCTTACCCTTTCCGATGACTTAAAACGCGTTAGTGCGCGGCTGTACGGCACTGCAGATGGGCTTCCCACCAATCTGATGAATTCGGTGTGGAAAATAGGAGGAAGAACACTTTTCACGACAGAATATGGCATTTACCGCTACCTGCCTACAGAAGATCGTTTCGAAAAAGACCCTACATTCGCACCCTATTTTGAGCATGACATGCTCATCACCAGTCTGGCAGAAGATCCTGTGGGAAATATTTTTTTCATCGGGAATAAAGAAGTAGGGGTTTTAGAATCTCAAAACGACGGCAGCTACAAGAAAAACCATCAGTTGTTTAATAAAATCCTGCCCTTACTAAATGACGACCTACAAAACGTCTCCCTAATCGGGCCGAATGAGGTCTTATTTGCTGCGAATGAAGGCTTTATCCGCTATACCTTACGCGATGCGAAGGCGGTTCCCCCGCAGTATCCTACACTCATCCGGGGAATCTATCGAACAGGTGGTTCAGATTCCCTCTTGTACAGAGGGGGGAGTAAACGGCTCTTCGACCAAGAGTTCGTGGAAGCGCCACATAAGCGAGCGCAGTTTCCATATAGCATGCGGGATTTACGTTTTGAGTTCACGAATACCATTCCGAATCAAGAGCTTTCTACGCAGTTTCGCTTTTACCTAGAAGGTCTAGAAAACGACTATGGCGAATGGACGGACAAAAGAGACCGGGCATACACGAATTTACGCGAAGGACGCTACACGTTTTATGTGCAGAGTAGAGATCTATACGGGCAAGTTAGTGAAGCGGCGGCCTTTTCTTTTAGTATTTTACCCCCTTGGTACCGCAGTCCCTGGGCATATAGCACCTATTTCGTAGGCGCTCTCGCTTTTTTATTTATTGGTTTTAAACGCCTGGATCGTGCTTACGAACAAAAAACCGCGGCCATTACGGCCAAACAGGAGGAGGTAATCGCGGAGACATCCTCTCAGCTCGAGCGCTCGCAGCAGGAACTCGAACAGCTCCGCACCGAAAAATTAGAAGCCGAAATCCAAAGCAAGAATAAAAAGCTGGCCTCGGCCACCATGCAACTTTTAAATAAAAACGAATTTATCGATCATGCAAAAAACCATTTGAACCAAATCATCAAAAAAAGCCGCAATCAAGAGGTCAAGCAGGAGCTTCAGAAAGTCATCACGAGCATCGATAAAAACATCGCTCAAGACAACGATTGGGAGCAGTTCGAACTCTATTTCGACCAGGTCCATGGAGATTTTATGCAGCGCTTTAAGGGGGCCTATCCTACGCTCAGCCCTCAGGAGATCAAGTTAACGGCCTACCTCCGGATGAACCTTTCTTCTAAGGAGATGGCCTACTTGATGAATATCAGCACCCGAGGGGTGGAGATAGCACGCTACCGCTTGCGAAAAAAGTTAAACCTAGAACGCAGTGAAAACCTGCAGGAGTTTATATTAAAATTTTAATTGGCGCTGCGGAGTCAGCCATCGGAAGGAAAGGAAATTGACATCCCCGCATGGCCCTTTATGTAGTAAGGACAGGCTGTACCTCGGGGGAGATAAACAGCACATCAGTTAAGAAAATTAAGCCCCTGATACTGTGCTATTTTGCGCTTCCGCGCAAAAAACAGGCATTTTTTCAAGTCTAAGGCTTGTCGAAATTAAAAAAAGCCTTTACATTTGTGCCACAATAGAACGCAATTGATCCAGAGGAGTGGCAGAGTGGTCGATCGCGGCGGTCTTGAAAACCGTTGTACCGAGAGGTACCGGGGGTTCGAATCCCTCCTCCTCTGCTTAATAGAATCCTAACTTACTGTAATTGTGTGAGTTAGGATTTATTTTTTCAGCTATCTATTTCTACGCGTCGTTTTACAAGCTGTCAGAATCAAAAAAGCATCAGACTGGGCAAAAAGGGAATCTTAGACTCAAGCCAAAGAATCTATTAAAACACCTTTTCTCAAAAAATTATACATATATTTGAGTAGGTATTTTTATCAAAACATCCCTTGCGTTTCACTCCGCTTTGTTGAGCAATTCATAATGTAATGATTAGTTTGGCGTTAAAACATGATCAAAACGATAGCACCGTTATCTAAAATACTGAGTAACTACATCGCGTATTTCTACGTCTTCACCAATCCAGAACTAAACACGATGAGTTATGTGGCTTTTCCACACACAAATACGTGCATTTCGCTTTTTAAGGGTGTTCAAATCGCAAGGGGCGATCTTTCGCTTACCATTACCGGAGGTGAAGAGGTAAAAAATGAGGTTTGCGTTGAAATCACTGGAAAATATACACAACCATTTTTTGTGAGCTATCAGGGTTCGTTTGAAGAAATAGCCATTATTTTCAAACCATTAGGAGCAAGCTACTTTTTACAAAATGACTTAATCACATATGCTCCCTCCTTTTCTCAAGCACTTGCAGTGCCGCACTGGCACCTCCACACTGAGCGTTTATTTAAGGAAACGACATTATCGAAAAGGATTGAACGTTTAGAAACTTTTCTATTAGAAAACTTACAGAAAAAAGAGGATGCTTTAGTAAAAAAAGCTGTTTATCTTTTAGAGGATGTCGAAAAAGATTACACCATACAGGAAGTCGCTGACCAATGTGCGGTATCTCATAAAACCTTGCAAAGGGTTTTTAAGAGATGGCTAACCTGTTCTCCCTCGGCATATAAGAGAATTTCAAAGTTTCGACATACACTTTCAAAAGAAGGGCTTCAAAAAGAAATCAAAAAACTTACAGAAGTAGCCTATGAAAGCAATTACTACGACCAATCCTACTTCACTAGAGACTTTAAAAAACTTACTGGGATAAGCCCTAAGGCCTTTTTTAAACGCGTAAGTAAGCTAGAGGAAAATGAGATTATCTGGGAAATCCGATAATTGTCGCAAAAGTCCAATTTTTACATAGCGCCGAAGCCTTACTTTTGTGCTGTTTATACAGCTTTATCTCAACACACTTCGACAATGAAGATTACACCCGAAAACCTTGCCGTTGAAAAGTATCGGCTTGTGGAAAAACTGGAACACCATGAATTAATCCCATTCGTTAAAAATCATCTAAACAAATGGTCCTATGTCTCGATAACCTTTTACCTAATAAATATTGCTTTTCTTTTATTAGGAATCTTAAGTATTTATTTTTGTTTTCAAGAAAAAAGTATGGGGTGGGATGACATTATTTTCTATTACACATTTGGCTTTACCGTATGCTTTTTACTAATCCCGATCCATGAATGTATACACATCTTAGCCTATAGAGCTTTGGGCGCTACAGAAACATCTTTAGATTATAATTTAAAAAAATTATACTTTGCAGCATTAGCAAATAATTTCGTTGTCAATAGACGTGAATTTGCATTTGTCGCCTTATTACCTTTTATATGCATCACACTATCTTTATTAACACTTTACTTTTTTGTAAATACTAATTGGCAATTAACCATTCTAGCTACTCTGCTCTTACATACTTCCATGTGCTCAGGTGATTTCGGAATAGTCAACTATTTTATCACTACCAAAGACCCTAATATCGTAACCTATGACGACACTAAAAATAAAATATCTTATTTTATGACGAAATAAAATAAAACTAAAATGAATAAATACATGTACATTTCTATACTTTCCTTCCTACTGCTTGCTACGGGATGCGCAACAGAAGAGCTTCCAATAACCTTTGAAGCAAAACTACTATCGACCACAGATAGGTCTATGTTAGCCTATATGGACAGCGGGGAGATTCGTAACTCAAGGCACCAAGTAATTGCAAGATTCGAAAATGACACCCTAACCAATACCCAAAAGCAAACACTCGGCTTTAGTGTAGGAAATCGACTCTTTACGATGACTGAACAAGAATTAGGGCTTGTAACGAACACTACGGTACAAAATACAGCAGGCCAAACAATAGCTAGTGTAGAAGGGAATAACTTAAACGATAAAGCAGGCTTAGCCATTGCCATGTTCATTTTCTTTCTTAATGATTAGCCTGATGTAAACCCACTATATAAAAAACCCTCCACCTAAGGATTAAATTACCGTTAGTCTTTGTTAGGAGGGCATGCTCTTATCATTTCTCCTTGAGAAAAGGCGAAAAATGATACCGAAGCCCCAGGCTGGCAAATTGAACCAAGGTAAAATTGAAAACTTGATCTACATTTGCTCCGCCTTCTAAGATCCTATAACCCGCTCGAACCTCCACCTTAGGACTGATGTGCCGGCTAGCGCCTAAAAACACATCAATGGCCCTACCTTGACGTGCTCCTAAAGCATCCGCCTCTAGGAAAAAAGTGTTACCAGCGGCTTGATAGCTGGCATAGACATGCAGCAGGGGGACAAACCCAAGGTCATCGTTTACTCGGGAAGTAATGTCATTTTGTGAGGTGACATTTTCCAAGGTGATGGCTGCATCCCTTATTTTGGCAGTAAATCCCAGCGCCAATAGCCACCTCTCATTCTCAAATAAGTCTCTACGGTAAGTCAGCCGATAACTGTTAAAACGGTAACTACCTGTAGTAGGTAAGCCTTCAGAAAAAATAGCTCCATCAAAAGCGATTGGACGGTTTAAGGCATCGGTAGCATACTGGATCCGAAGAGGCGCATACAGAGCATAAAGCTTATTCTTCTTATTAAATGTAAACTCTAATCTCGCTCTAAATGGAATAACTCCTCCTTCCGTGGTAAAATCATCTTGAAAGCTGAAATCGGATCCTCCCTCATTCGGTACACGGATATCGTTGTACCCCGGAAAAATTAACCCCGACTCTAAATCAAGTACGAACTGGCTAAATGCCTGCGGCACAAAAAAAAATGACAAATACGAGGGAAAAAACGATACGCATGATGCTAAGTCTTAAAGGTTAAACGCGTTCTTTACTCCTACTAACGACTCAGCTGACTCCTTGTTCCGTCTATTCCAGAGATTTAGATGCAAAAATAATGGAACCAATAACGTAAGAACGGAAAAAACCAATACCAGTAAGTAAGAACCATCAAGTTGAAAAACGGAAAAAATAAGAAAAATAAATAAACGCAAGGTTGTAATTCAACCATTGTCATGATCCGATTAGTAGGAGATAAGATAATGGATTCAAAATTCCTTCGGTTGGTCATGTTTTTAAAATTCAAGCCAACATTTTGCCTATCATTAATTACATAAGCAGCACGCGCCTCTAAAAAATGATTATTCCAAAAATTATTTTGATTCAAAGGACTGAAAAGTTTAGAAACCAGGCTTACTTTTAATTTATTTTTAGGTAAAAATTTAAGAGATAAGCTTGCATCAGATTGATAAAAAAGGTCCTGTCTTAAGGAACGCACACCCTCCGTAGTTTGTGTACTTTGACTTATTTAAAAGAAGCGCATTTTTAAAATTTAAAGAAAGCCTACCGATATCATTTGTTGAAAATCCGATTTTAAAATCAGCAGATTCAGACTTAAAGGATTGAAAATTATTAAAACTATTTTCATTATTCACAATAAAATAACTTAGTTGAAAATTTACATTGGTCAATAATCGAGGAAGGTATTTATCAACGTCTACCGATGTATTTAAAGTAGGTTTGAAATAATTAAAGGTAAATTCATTTATTTCAGCAAATTCATCCAAGACTTGCTCTCTTGCTGGTATTTTTTGAAAATTAATAATACCAGTTAAATTTGCTTCAAGCTTCTTCTTGGGGTTCGTCCATTTAAGAGCCCAAATTAAGTTAAAACGCTCAGCTACAAATAAAGTAGCATTACGGGTAATAAAGGTGTTAAAGTCACCAAAATAGGAAAGACCCGAAATATCCCAAGCATCTATGGGTTTCCTAAAATAAGAAGTAGAAAGAAAAAAGCCGTTGATGAGCTGGCTTGATATTGAAATTTAGAGGCAAAGTCCAGTAACAATTCATTTTTCGATTCCAGTTCTGCGGTGCTCATTTCCAAAGACATGGCAAAAGAAGACTTCTTATTGATATCTCTTACCAGCGTCGATGCAAGATATTTT
>NZ_AJYA01000048.1 GCF_000265075.1 Nitritalea halalkaliphila LW7
TCGATGCTCAGACGTACGTGCTGTACATCGTATAGGCAGTGGTGATTCGAGHAAGTCAGCTCATCCAGGTTGTGAATTGCTCTCAAATTGGTATCTTAGTCTAAGAGTCACAGCTATGGATTCGCCAACGACGATCTCGACAAGGGTTGTGAATTGCTCTCAAATTGGTATCTTAGTCTAAGAGTCACAGCCTTGTTCGCTTTCACGTTCAGTACGTTTTGTTGTGAATTGCTCTCAAATTGGTATCTTAGTCTAAGAGTCACAGCTTACCGCAGTCTAAACTGCTGGTAAGCTGTGACTTAACTTGATTTTCAGGATTAAAAAAGTAAGCGTAAAAAATCTTTCAAAGTTCAAGAAGGTTACTTTATATTGGCCCTAAAATAATTCAAGTTGCTGAGAGGGCGGCTCCGTATCCTGTTTCTTTTTTCCGTAGAAAATCTCCATCATACCAAATTGCCTATCCGTAATGGCCATGATACCTACCTTTCCCTTTGGAGGAAGATTTATCTTTGTCCGGCGTATATGCACATCAGCATTCTCCCGACTTGGGCAAAAACGCGTGTAAATGGAGAACTGAAACATCGCAAAACCATCTTCTAAAAGTTTTTTTCGAAAACCAGCTGCCACCTTACGATCTCGCTTAGTATCTGTCGGCAAATCAAAGAAAACAAGTACCCACATAGAACGATATTGATTTAGCCTTGAAAAATGATTAGCCTCCATAGTCAGGATAACTAATCTTCCTGCTAACTCCTACGAAACAATCGAAGAGAGAAGAGGTAGTTCGTGAAGCTGCGATAAATAACGGACTCTTCTGCCCCTCTATCTGTACATCCATCGCCGGTATTTGCAAAAGCTCTCGTTTTAAGGCTGTGCTGAGCTCTTCTATACTTTCCCCGCTTTCGACGATAGCATGAACAACTAAATCCACATACGGACGATAGGGTTCCATTATGTCATCCGCCAAACAATACGGATTGTATTTATTCCGATGCCAAATTCCAACACTTGGTAACATCCCCGATGAAACCAGTGCCCTAGCGATCACAGCACGAAGGATCGCATAGCCATAATTAAGTAAGTTATTCGGAGGAATTCCAGTCTGCTCTCTCCTAAAACCAGGAATATCGATTAAATGATCCCAGTAGATGGCTGCCGCCTGCGCTTCATGGCCCCCAGTGTCACCCGACTTAACATTCCGGTACAGGTACTCCATTCGCTTAATCTCAATACCACGTTCAACCAATAACGCATGTTGATTTTTGATCTTGGCGCTTATTGTTTGTTGCCATAAATTCTTTTTTAAAGGCAGTGATGCATTCAACTGATGTCGAATCCGTTCTGTATGCTCTGTATGTGCATGCATAGGCAGTAAGAGCCCTTCTGGTAAATGGGCTGCATTACAGCAAATTACAGCCACCTTATGCGCAGTTAGCTTGGCTAAAAGCGCATTGGTGACGGTAATCTGCTGATCCTCTAAAACGATGACTCCAATGTCTTCAATGGGCACCTGCCGATCAGGAAGTGACGCATCACGAAAGCTGATTTTTAACTGCTGATTCGTTGTACTTAAATGAGCAGGATTACCGAAGAATAGAGTTCGCTTTATCATTTTAATCTATTTAATGGTATTCCTAGCCGGTTTATTTCTAATTTATAACACCGCTCTTTAACCCGAATAAATGAATCACTCGTTACTTCCTGCTTATTTTGACTACCAAACTCTCCGAGCTTAGACTTTGCATCATACCCTTTGATTAAAGACGACACGTTAACTGGAAGAAAATGACATTCAGCACCAGTGCTACTAATCATCTTATAAACTCTTTCAGGTAGTCTTAAAGGCATTGGTTCTGTTTTCACCGATTTATCTATAAAATCTTTCTCTGGAATATAAACCAAATCATTTGGCGACAAGTGAAACAATAGCCTATGGCCCTTATCATTACGTTCTGGAACGGGTCCCTCCCCTTGCTTGAGCGCTCTAAAACCACATTAAAAGGAATACTTTCATAATTACGTTTGCCGTTTTCATCGATATAAATAGCAAAGTAAAGATTCGTTCCCTTAGCCGCTTCTACTAACTTTTTGCTTTTATTACCAGTTAATCCGACAGGAAATTTAGCACCCTTTACTTCGAAAGTTCGCACCTTATAAATAGGTTGATGATCTTTCCCATCATTCAATTCCCGAATAGACTTATTCATATCATCGATTCCTTCGGGAGTAAACGCAAGCGTTTCTGCAGGAATTTCTTTTCCTTTAGCGTCTAATATTCCCGTATAGCTTTCGAGATGTTTTAAAAGAATTTTACGAATACCCGTATCTGTAACGGTTTCGATCTTTTTCTTATTAAACGAAGTATCTAAGACAACTCTAGTAGCAGCTAAATCCTCTCTCATGTAGTAGACGTCTACTTTAGAAACATCCTCTCCCTCAAACTGATACTTACGATCCTTAAAATATTTGACTAGTAATTTTGCGTCGTAGTTTAAAGCAATGAGTCCTGCAACATGTTTTTTTAAGCGTTTATTCACAAGCTGTTCCGGATTCTCCATAGCCAGACTCAGACGCACCTTCTTCACATCGCGTAAGTGAATATGAGCTGTAACTGTATCTTTATGCATGGGTTTACGAATAGCCCAAGCATCGCCTTTTACTTGTTTAATCAGTGCCTTTTTCGGATTCCCTTGACTATCTAGACGCAAGGCCCCTGTCTCATCTCTATAAGAATAATAGAAGTTGGTGGTGCGATTGATAACACGTAAATTCTGTTTAAAACTGACGATTACTTGCTCTAACTTCTCTTTCGCATCTGCTGTAAAGGACTCCCACGGTTTATAAAATTGCCAGGTATACTGCCCATTATCAAGAGACTTGTTTTTATAACACAGTTTATTTCTTAGATCATAACGCCTTGCTTTTTTCTCCTCATCATTTTTATAGACTTTTTTTGCGTGCATGCTCATTATTCATGTATTGGATATGTGTTCTGGTAGTACAAGCTACCACTAAAGCATCTAAAGCATGATGCCGATGATCTATTCTTTTTTTCTGAAACCCTTTTGCCATTTCCAGCGGAACGGTGGGTAGGAACTTTTGATGCTTCTCATTCCACGCGGTATAGTCATTTGAACCCGATAGCTGATTCATTCGCTCAAACCGTGGAAGAATAAGCGAATTCCAAACATCATTCAAGCCCCAATCTTGTTTGAGAACTCCCGTAACTTTGCCGGAACCTGGGACAACGTTTTTCGAGTTAAACCCTGTATCCTGTTCTTCAGCGCGAACTATGCAAGAAAGTATGCCCGCTATATACTTACTGATGTAGCGTGTATCATTTAACTGCCGCTCAATCATACTTTCGGGTAGTTCATCGGCTAGTAACTTACGCTTTTTCACGGGATGCCTCGCGTACTTGTCCTCGATAAACCCTTTATACTGCGCTTCTGTGAAAATCGTGACCTCTTCTCCATAGCCAAGCTGAATTCTTTCTCCACCGTGTGCCTGTATAAACTCGAGGCCTAGTTTATTACCTTTTAATTTATTGACAGCTGCCTCACAGATTACCTTATTACTCATGCTGTCATCGAAATAACGCGACTGGGGTATCACATGCTCGATTTCATAGGCAGGGGTAAATAGCTTATTAAGAGGTATCAGCTTTCCAGTATATGGAGAACAATACTGCTGTTCGAGCCAAATCTTATACCGCTGAAAATCGGATCGAGAAGGCTGTGGCGCTTTGCTGATTTTCAAAATATCTTCTGGAATATCTTCTGCTGCTAATAAAGCTCCCTCTTCGTATAGTTTTAAAATATCTTGCTGCATGGGCGAATATGGCCTTACATCTTCTACATCAGGATCTTTTAATAGCTCTAGAAGAAATGCCTTGATGCGAAGATTAGTATTTTCCTGCTCAGATTGCTGACGCGTCATACGCTGACGAACCTCAGCTGGGTTTTTCATTTCCCTACCCAGTTCAATATGAATTTCATCAAAAAAATCCTTACGCCCTTCACCATAAGTATCCCAAATATCCTTTACCACGCGTAGCGTTTCTACGATTACTTGTTCTACTATAGGGTTTCTTAAACTATGCTGCTTAAAATCCTTGATAAACTGAGCTAGTTCTTCACTAGAGTTCCACTTCACTAGCTCAGAAGCTTCAGCATGACGGCCATAAACCAAGTAACTCGCAAACCATAAAGGAAGCCCTTGAAATTCAGCTACCGAAGTGAAGTCAACGGACAGCTCTCGAACTTTATCCTTTACTTCTGGGTCATATTCACCATCTAAAACAAGGTCAATCCTTCTTCTTGATTCAGTGTCAATAGCCGATTCATTCCAGCTAGAACCAAAACGCATAAGAGGAAGCAGTTTTTTAATTGCTTTTAGAGAGTAGGATGCATAATCGCTTTTAAAGGGCGGTATTTTTCTAAATGCCGCGAAAAAGGTTTCCTCATCAAGACTCCATTTTCTTGCGAATCTTTTCAGCGCACGTTCAAACTCCTGCTTATCAGTCACACTATAAACGATATGCCATAAAGATTCCTCAAACTCCGGAGTATATTGCTCCTTATCAAAATTCACTACCCGATTTAATCGGGCCATGAAGTCCGCGCGCGTTGTATTTCCAGGATACTCTTTAGACTCATTGGTCTCTGAGTCAAAAACATAGTTCCAGCGGTACTTCTGGACTTCCGCCTGTAATGCCTTACCTTTAAAACCATGTAAACCCAATAAAAATTTAAGAACTATATCATTCGATATTTTTTCTACTGAAGACAGGTAATGAAGTAGCTGTTCTTTTTCCTCCCAACTTCTAATAAATGCAGCAGTCACATCCTTATTATCGGCCTTTCGAAGTATTCTTAGATTGGCCAGCCACTGCAGCAGTCGAAACTCTTGGAATAATGGATGCGACTTAGATGTAACCTTTTGGGGGAGCTCTACCTGCTCTCCCTCTTTTTCATAATACCTTTTTTCTAAAGGACAATTTGCGATACTGGATTTCTGACTTTTTAAAGGACGCTGGTAAAATAGGATGTCTTCTATAAGTAAATGACTTAGGTCCTTCCCCAGCAATACATGTTGATGTCCCTTATTATGCTTGTATAGTTCCCGTACTGCATCTGCTAATAATTGCTCATCACGTAACTCAGGATGAAAAGCCTCTTGCGTACGCATTATTTTTAATAGCTCTTCTTTATAGAACTTACGCTCAATCGTCTTAATGAGCTTACCTTTAACCTTGACTTGTGGATTCAGAAGTAACTGCTCAAAAATATACGCTCCTACTGTGGTTCCTGAGCGTTCGAGTTCGCGCTCTGTTTTTTTCTTCACAAGCCCCCAATCATCTTCACTTGGGGCACGAAAACTTCTTTTTATCTGTCCATCTCGATCCAATTTAGGGTTACCTTCTTTATCTAAATCGGTGGTCACTATAAAATCCCTTTCTTTACCGAGCCAATCATCCAAAGGCACCTTACTCGACCTCCTATACACCCATTCATTTTCTAAATGGAGCGAATACCAAGTATCTCCCTTACTGTTCACTTCGGGATCTTTTTCTATTTTAACCACTTTCAACGTATGAAACTCCACAAGTTTATGTGGATTTTCTTCTTGCTCCTCTCCTCGCAGCTGATAATAGCCCCTTTTTTGATTAAAATTTAAAAGAACCCAAGCCAAAGCCTCTTTAGATATCTTTTCAGTGAGTGCTTTTTTCCTTAAGTAGTAAAGTGTCCAACCCTGAGGAAGTCTTCTTCCTTGGGAAAGTAGTTCGGGCTGCCTAGCGTTAAAAACGGTCAGCATTTCTTCAAAATACGCACTGAATAGAAAGTTGCCCGAATCGTCATAAGCTAATTTCGGCTCTTTTTCAGGAAAAAATTTACCTACACGCTCAGTAAAATCTATCTGTGAAGCGTAATTTTCAGGCAAAAACCCTAAAATATGAAGCACCCGATGCAGCCGCTCTCTTCGTAATAAATACCGCTCGCGCAGACGCCTCACCCCCCGCAATCTTGTCCGCTCAGCCGTCTGAGAAACAGAATTGCCTTTCCCGAAGTCGCCGAGCAGATCCTGAGACATGGGAATAATACGAGAGCCCAAGCCGATGATTTCCCCCTTACGCTCGCTTGTATCTTGCGCGATAAGCGCCCAGCCAACGCTGTTCGTACCTAAATCTAAACCTAAAATCTTTTTCATAAGTCCTTAAAAATTTGAAAATCTTTTACTATCTTTAAAAACCAATTTGAAGCAATTCACAATAAGGATTATTCCGTTGTGAAAACATTTCAAAAGGCCCCTTCAACATTAGTTTTAGGGGTCTTTTTGGTTTTATACCCGTAATTTTAGTTTAAGATAGGGTGATAATTTAAGTATTCCAACACTTATTACTTAAAAAGTACAGAATTGTCAGCCATTGACAGGTTTTAATTCTTTTCTCCCCTAAAACCACAAAATGTTCGTTTGCTTTCTTTTTTAACTTTCGTTTGCTTTCGATTTTGCTAAAACCGTGATCGTTTGGCTTCGTTTGCTTTCTTTTCCATGTTCGATTGGTTTCGTTTGCTTTCTTTTTTAACCCAAGCGAAAAATGAGCACGCTCATGGCCTTTGGAGCGGCAGCGACCCGCTTCTGACCTGCATATGGATAAAAGGGGGGAGTTCACCGACACCCTAAGGCGTCTGAACTCCCCCCAAAAAGGCCTATCGCCCGCAGCCTAAAAAACGAGGAAATCCCGAAGCACCACATCGGAAGAAAACTGCCCCAGCGGCTGCAGAGTGGAGATGTCAAAGAACTGGAGCTGTCTATACCCCAGCGCTGCCACCACCAGCAGCTGCTCAGATAGTGCGATCTTATACCCCTTAGCGGTCTCCGGCTGATCCGGAATAGGCATCTCCTGTAACAGGGCCAAGGAAGTATTATCGAGCAGAGCCAGGCGATTATCTTTGCGCAGCACCACCGTGTAGCGCCCATCCGCGCTCACCTGATAGTCTGCCACCTGATCCGAGGCGTAAAGGCTGACGATAGTCTGCGCCTCCGGGTCAAGTTGAAATAAACCTAAATTCCTGGCACTCCCCACAAAGGTGGAGCCCGCCCCCTTCAGGCTGCCGATCCAGTTACCCGAACTGTTTTGTAAAGGCTCGGGATAGGCGATCAGGCCATAGCTGAGGTCCTCTTTTATCCATAAAATGCCCTCCATGGTGCCAAAAAGGGCGTAGGTGCCGTTCGACTGTGCGCCGTGAATGCCTCCAAGTGCCAGGGCCTCGGTGCTGAGGAGTTTCTGCTGACTGCGGAGGTCCACCAGGGCTACCCGCTGCGGAAGCACCCCCTCTTCCTGCTCCCCCTTTACTGTCATGGCCACGGTCCCGCTGTTCAGATACAGTGCTGCGCCGTGGTGGGCACTGCTTTCCTCCAGCTCTAAAACCCTCAGGGAAAAGCCTGCGGTAACAGCCGTGTCCGCCTGCGTATAGAGGACACTCCCGTCCCCATCATTAAAAATTAGGGCGTGGTTTTGGACGCCTGTCCAATGCGTGGGGAGCGGCCGCTCTATGGGCTGGGGCAGCCATTTCCCGAAACGAGCGAGCTCCATGATATTAATTTGGCCGGAGGCCCGTTCCATCGAAAAGAGAAGGGAGCGGTCTTCACTCAGATACAAACTGGCGGATGCCTCGTTCGGAGCACTCGCGCGCAGGAGGAGTGCATCTGCTTCCAGAGAAGCCAAGTAGATGCTGTCCGAATCATCCATAAGAAGGAACTGCAGCGCTGGAGGAAAAGACTGTGTTGCTTCAGACTCTGGCTTCCCGCAGGAGAAGAGGAGGAGCATTAGTGCGTAAATACCGAAATTTTTCATACGTTTTGTTTTGTGCTTACCAACCAAAATATCCTTTCGGAACGATCCCATTCATCCGCAGATACACCAGAGAGTACCCTCTATGATGATTGTTATGATTTTCCACTATATGGAAAAGTCTCCAAGCAGGAATATTTTCCTTTCCGAACTCTATTTCTTTTTCCAAGTCCTCGGTAGTCATCGCTTCTAAGGTTTTGGTCATGAAAGCGTACATCCGGTCCACTTCCTGGATGGTTTCCTCCTTAGTAAAGTCCCGCTCCCGTTTAAAATCCTTATAGGGGTTTTCGAGTTGGAGCCGATTCGCCAGCTGATTACACGTGAATAGGGCATTATGCACATAATGTTCAGAAAATGTCATCAACTCTGGAGTCGGTTTATAGTCGTACAGGCTATCGGGCATTTGATCTAAAATCGCATAGGTATAGGCCTTGGACTTTTCTAAGGACGCTAAAATCGCCCCTGCATGGTCAAATTGAGGAGACATTTCTTGTACTTCAGAGGTGCAGCTCCCAAAGAAGCCGCCTAAGAGTGCCAGTAAAAGTAGTTTTTTCATGTGTGTATGTTGTTTTATAAGGTTAGAAAAAAGAAGGAGCAGTCATTAACTGCCCTTTCTTGCTGTAACTAGTCAGAACAAGCTGTTTTGTTTCACGAAGAGTGCCAGACCAAATAAGCTCACCACCAGAACACCTAAAGCGCTGACCAGCATCACGAGGTCACGGACGGTTTTCCCGGCCCAGTCCATAAAGAAAAACTTATGGAGTACGGCAAAGGAGAATCCTCTGACCCGATCTGCATTCGCGATGCTCGCCGCTAAGCGCGAGGTGCCGGTCTCGATGTAAAGGGTCTGTGCGTTCGGGGTAGTAAAGGCTAACTTATGTACGGGTAACCTTTTAAAGATAAACCCATATTCATGGTCGAAGGTACGTAGGACCTCCTGGCTTTGGAGCGCTGAGGTGCGGAGGTTAAGCCCTAATTTTTCCGCAAAGGTATCGGCGAGGAACTGGGCATACTGGGTGTCACCGTCTTCAAGTTGCCCCCCCGAGCTGGCGGCATAATAGGCATAGCGAAGCGGGTTTTCCCTCCCCTCATGTTTGTGTACCTGATAGAAGGTTTCGCCCTGCATCTGTACGACCTCGAAATTAACCAAGCTGCCTTTGGCAAGGTCCAGCTCCTGGAGCGGAACCATCAAATCAGCGGTGCGTATACTGGGTTCCACGCGCATTTCAGGCAATGTATTCGGGGTATACTTGGCTGTGGCTTGATACCCTCCACTAAAGGCAAAGGTCAGGGTAACGAAGGCGGTGGCCAAACCGATTTGTCGATGGTACTGGCGTAGGAGTCCTCTTTTATTCTCTGGCCTTGGGCTACTGAAACGTTTCCACATAAAGCCATAGATGAGCAGGCCCGCCAAGGCGGAAGCAGTAATAAGCCCTAAAAAGAGCAGCATGACCGTGGTTCGCACATGCAGGTTGGTGATGGACTCTAGCCAGGACCAATTATGAAAGAAACTAAAGAACCAAATGAAGGCCTTTCTACTCCTCGGGTTAAAGGTTCCTAAGCGATCCGATAGGGTTTCCACATAGAGCGTCATCGCATCTGGGCGATCGAAGTCGAGCTTCCAAACTGGCAGCAGGCGGTTGATGTACTTGTACTGATCATCAAACTCCTCCTGGATCACCGCGTTTTTCACCGGGCTGGAGGGGTCATCCAAGAAAATTCTGGCCAAGTATTCGGCATACAAGCGATCACCATTTTCTTTCAAGGCCCCATTTTGGGCATCGATGTAGACGAGCTGCGCTTGATCGTCTTTTACTTGGTAATAGACCTGCTCTTCCCACTGCACCAGGCGCAGGTTTTTAAAGGAGGTGATGCCATTGGTCTCCAGTGCTTCCTGTGGACTGAGCTGCACCTTCTCCTCGGGAATAGGTGTGGGGATGAGGAAGGTTTTAGCTATTTCAGGCTTAAACCAGTGGGCCATAAACGGGTGCATCAAGCCAGAGACTGTCCAGAAGATAACCGGAGGAGTGTTAGCATACCGAGCACACTATGCCACTTATAGATTCGCTTTAAAGTAGCCGCACGTGTCGTTTTTTTATCTTTTAGCTTTGATTCCATACGCTTTGGAAGGTAGCGGCTGGGAGTTCTCTCCCAGCCTTATCCTGTACTTTAGAAATGATACTTTACATTTAATCCTGCATAATAATTTCTCCCCCAGTTCGGAATAAGGAAAGGAAACTGCCCTGCCAGTGGCCCCCCAGGAATCGGGTTGGGGTTAAGCGCAGGACTATCCGAATAGATTTGATCGAGCAGGTTATTCACCCCCACGTTTAGATTCGCTTCCAATCGGGGGCTGAGATAGCCTCTCCAGCCCACTTTAGCGGAGACGAAGGTGAACGCGTCATTAAAGAGTGTATTGGTATTATTGATGGGTGTTCGATCGACCCACTCGATGTTGGCAAAGGCATACAAGCCATTTTTAGCCCCGATTTCCAGATTGCTAAAGATTCTAGAGGGAGCATTTCCGGGTACTTGATTCCCTTGAAGATCCGATTCCACGATTTGTCCTGCCTGTGTGAGGGTTTCGCGGAAATCGACAAACACCGTTTCTTGCAGCGTAAGCGAGAAAGAAGGCATCACCGTCTGGATAAATCCCTTAGCGTTTCGCGCCAGATTAGACTTAAGGTACACCTCCAAGCCTGTGTAGCTGGTCTCTCCGGCATTTTCTCGAATCGCAAAGCCAATTTCGGGCGTTCGGGTGAGGATCTCATTCGTGAGGTTCATTCGGTACACATTGACATCATATTCCAGCCAGCCGTTAAGCGCCGCTCCCCTACTGCCGATCTCGAAATTCAGCGCCGTCTCTTCTCTGAGGTCCAGATTCACTGTCCCATCGGGTCGGTTAATATCCCCTACCGCCGGCGGGTAAACCCTGCAGAAATATTTCCATGAATCGCTAAGGTTTTTAGGGCCTGTAATTAAAGGCTACCCGAGGGGCTACAAAGGGGTCAAAACGTCTCACTTGATTCTCAGCCCCTGGAAGTGTCAGCTCCAGATTCGCGAACTCATAGAAATTCACGCTCATTCCTGCGGTGACGAGGAGTTTTTCCGTCGCCTCTAACTCTGCTTGCCCAAAGAGAATCCCATTTTGTATTCTCGCCTCTCTGTCGCCTATGGCCACACCCGTAGGTCTTCCTGCTTCGATGCCATAAAAATTCGTTCGCACGACACCGGTAAGGTACTCACCACCCACAGTGAATGAGGCCTTTTTCCCGAACACGTTCGTATCATGGATAAACCGCGTCCTACCCCCTACGTCTTGGGCCCACTGATAGATGTAGAGAAAGTTTATCGGATGATCTAAGTCCGAAAAGGACATGGTGAGCGAGGTTACATTTCTCCAGCGATCGCTTATCTGCCAATCGTTACTCATGCCCATCCGAGTAAAGGTCGCGATTCTGCCCGCGTTTTGGAGTACAGCGAGCGGCAAGGCCTGTCTCGGGTTTTCTTCCACCTGCTGCGGCGTTAGCGCACCTGGAGCCCTGGAGTCGTACCTATTTCGATTTAAAAAGAGCGTAGTCGTATTGTTTTCCGCATTCGAAAATGTGCCTAAGAAGGTAACAAAGTCCCGCTGTTCTTGCGAATGCTCCCGAAAGCCATCCGTGGACTGCGTTCCGACGGTAGCTAGGATATTTACCTTCTCATTACTTACCCGATAAGTGGTTCCTACACGCATGGAATTAAAAGAACCCAGCAGCGAAAAGGCTTCTACGCTGTGTTCCCCATAAGGCGCAGTCTCTGTTCGAATATTTAACACACCTCCTACGGACGCACCGTAGATACTACTCCCTGGACCTTTAATAACCTCCACAGAACCGATGGTATAGGGATCGATATCTTCCCAGGCGTTCGTTCCATCTGCATTCGTCAGCATGAGGTCATTTAAGTATATTTTTATCCTGCCCGTCTGCCCCGGACCTCTGGCCCCCTGGCCTCGAATGGAGATGGTTGCCGGCCGCAGCACATTTGCCCCTCTCACCTGTACCCCGGGAATATGATTGAGCATCTGGGCAAGGTCCGTTTTGTCAGCTCTGTCAAAATCCCTAGGGCCGGCGATGGCGATAGCTCCCGTGGATTCTAATAGAGATCGGTTGTTTTCAAAACCCAAAACGGTTACCTCGGCCAGATCCAAAGAGGAGGGCTGTAAGATGACACGGCCGTTCGAGGGGAAGTTGGTGATGGAAACGAGTTTCGTTTCATAGCCGATTAAAGAGAACTCTAAGTTCCGGGCCTCCTCTTGCACGTCCAGTGTAAAGCCTCCATTCAGGTCTGTTACAGTGCCCGTCGTCGTGCCCCTAACCTTAATGGCCACACCAGGAATAGGCTCCTGACTGTTGCCATCGATCACATTTCCCTCCATTCTAATTTGGGCCGTAAGGTCCCCCACTGCCATCAAAAAGACGGCAATACATATAAATAAAGCGTTAAATTTCATTTTAAGCAGTTTTCGTTTTCACTATACGATGAGTTGTCTTCATGTGCGGGCGAATTTCTGCTTAGCATTTAGGAGGTTTCTCCAGCGGCATGGAGACCAGACCATAGAAAGGAAATTGATAGAAGGCCTTTTGCGTCGGCACCCCCTTGCCTTCCCTTTTCATGGAAAAAACAGGTAGGCAGGCCAACGTATAAGCGTTAAAATCCGATCGAAAACGCATCACGTCGCCTTCCGATTCTTGGGAAGCATGCTCCAGCTGCCGCTCCATGTAGCAGGCGCCTCCGCAGCTGGACAGGGGAAGGCCTTTATTTTCACAAAACATTTCCGTTATAAAGGACCTGTTTAGTTGAAAATTCACACAGATAACGGAATAAACCATACTATTCAGTAGGATCATCCAAGACATGCAAATAAGGAACAGCGTACGCACCATAGTGTCGTCTAAATGCTTTACTAGCGATAGCTCATGGAAGTTAAAAGGAAAAACAGCCTACTTTATCCATTGGAGTGGCCTTAGAGAGAGGCTATTTTTTTTTGCGCATAGCGCAAAGGAAAAGGCGAGAGAGAGCCGCTTAGCGCAGACCTACCTGCGGACGAAGCGAGTGCATGTAGGCTTCTGAAACCTATAAAAATTAGAGCTTGGGAGGAATATCCAGGGCACCGGTAAAAATAGAGAAGATCCGCTCGATGTAAAGACTGGAAAAGCTGCCCTCCCCTAGAAATACAGGAAGGTGAAGCACTGGAACTTGCTCAGGCGCTATAAATTGACCGAAATCCATCCCGAAGGCATGTGTCTTGTTTTGCTCCTGCCGTTCTTTTTCTGCTTCCAACTGCTGGGCTAGGTAGCATTTCCCATCGCATTTCAGCTCAGGCTGGGTGGTGTTCACGCAGAAATTTTCGATGATCGCTGCTTTATTTAGGACATAGGCTCCCTGTATAACGGAATAGAGCATTCCGTTTACCACAAGCAGCAAGGTCATACCTAAAAGAAGCAGTTGTTTCAACATTGTTGCAAATATAGAGACTTCAGTTCAAAATTAGGAGAACTAAGTTGGATTTTTTGCCTTTTAAAGTTGGGGAATGACTCCCTAAAAAAACACTTGGAGAAAGGTTGCGACCTGCTTCTGGGCACCAAAACCTAAAAGGGGGAATACTTCTCTTCCCACGCTGCATCGGGCGCGAAGGTAGCTCCCTGTACACTGATAGCAAGGTCTTCGCCCATCTCCAAGACGATATCCGCATCGCGCAGACCGGAGATCCACTCACTTGGAATGCCCGATAGGCCATGGATCAAGCCGAGGATATTGCCCGTCAGGCGCCAGTAGAATCGCTGTCTCCACCATGGTTTACAGCTGCCAAAACACCCACTTTAAAATCCTCCACATAATGCAGGGAACAGAGCAGACTGATCGCGAGGGCCTCCTCCGCAACCCAGGCCCCTCCCAGAGATTCGAGGTGCTGCGGGCTCAGCGGCATGCCTTTTAACTTCTCATGCAGGTCCAAAGCACGAAATATGAGCCGCTCCACTTCTTGAAATCCGGGCCGACCGATCAGCAGTTCCAAAGCCTTATACACACTGGTATTCAAGGGTATATGTTGACAAAGCCCCGAGATCACCGCGGCGAAAAAACCTCCACTGAGATAGCCTGACGGGTGCCCATGCGTGAGGGCGGAAAGCTGGCACCCCATCTCAAAGGCCGCTTGCATGTCCTGCGCATACATCAGCCCACAGGTGCATCCGCATAACCGTGCCACAGCCTTTGCTGTCGTTAATCGGCTCCTCATGCTGCCCGCCTTTCCCGAAGCGAGGGCCGACAGACAGGTAAGCCTGGCGCGCGCTGCGCAAAAAGGCTTTTGCGTCTCAGCAACCAGCCGCCTGCAGGATCGTAGACCCCCTGCGCAGGCATTTCCTTCAGGGGCACACCCTGTGTGTGCAGCCAGCGGAGGTAGGAATGATGGACGATGGTCACCTCTGCCCCCTGATACCGCGCTGCATGCCACGATGCTGGGCACGCAGCAGGCCTTCCGCCGTAAAAGGT
>NZ_AJYA01000049.1 GCF_000265075.1 Nitritalea halalkaliphila LW7
AAATAAGGATGGCAGGATCTTTTAAAATCGCACGCGCGATCGCAACGCGCTGACGCTGCCCGCCAGAAAGCTTGATGCCCCGCTCTCCCACCAGGTATCCAAGCCCTCCGGGAATTTTTCTATAAACTGCCAAGCATTCGCTTTTTTCGCCGCTTGGATGATTTCTTCTTCCGTAGCCTCTGGACGTGCATAGGCGATATTTTCTCGGATGCTGCCGCCAAAGAGCAGTACCTCCTGTGGTACGATACCGATGTGACTACGCAGCTGAGCGAGGTTCCATTCTTCTAAACTACGGCCATCTACTTGTATGCTCCCTTTATCTAGGGGATAAAAACGCATCAGTAGCTGAATTATGGTAGATTTTCCTGCTCCACTGTGTCCTGCCAGTGCTATTTTTTCCCCTGCGCCGATGCGCAAAGAAAGGGACTTCAGCACCGTCACTTCTTTTCGTGTCGGGTAGGCAAACTGCACATCCTTAAATGCAATGTCTCCCTTTAGCGGAACTGCTTCGTATGCGGTGGCCAGTGCCTCTGGGGTTTCCTCTAAGATTTCCAGCACGCGTTCAGAGGAGCCGATCGCCTTCTGGAGCTGTCCATAGATGTCTCCAAGGCCTGCGATAGAGCCTCCGATGAAGGTGGTGTAGAGAACGAAAGAGACCAGATCCCCCACACTCATGGCACCCGATGCGACAAGTGAAGCCCCATACCACATCACAGCCACGATTCCGCCGAATAGCGCAAAAATGATGAAGGAGATAAAGGCCCCTCGGAATCCGGCAGCCCTTAAGGCGACATGGACCACACGGTTCAGGCCACTTTCGTAGCGCTGACTTTCGTAACGCTCACCGGAGAAACTTTTTACCGTGAATATAGACTGGAGCGTCTCCTCTACGATGACATTGGCGGCAGCAACTCATCCTGCGTCTGCTTGGATAACTTCCGGATGTACCGACCGAAAACCATCGCTATGACAACCAACACGGGGAAGGTTCCCAACATAAAGAGGGTAAGCTTCGGCGTAGTAAATAACAAGAAAGCTACCCCAGCGATGAGCGTGACCAGCTGGCGGAAAAGCTCTGCGAGTGTCGTGGAAAAAGCATCCTGCAGCAGGCTGACATCCGAGGTGATGCGGCTGATAAGCTCGCCCGTTCTGCGTTTATCGAAAAAGGTCATCGGAAGCTGCACGAGTCGGCCGTACAGGGCGATGCGAATGTCCCGCATGGAGCGCTCGCTCACTAGGGCGAATAACCAAACACGGAAAAAGGAAAAGACACTCTGGATGAGTAAAATCCCAAGCAGTAAAAACGCTATACTGTTGATGTCATTAATCCACCAGCCTTCCCCCGACGCAGCATCGATAAGCTTACCTGCCACGAATGGAAAGGTCAGCAAGGTAAGGCTGGAAAATAATAAGAATCCTAAGCCGAGAAAGAACTTGAATCGATAGGGGAGTATAAAGCGGAATATTCCACTCAGTTTACTGAAACTTTCCTTATTTAACTTTCGCTTTTCGTGCTCTTCCAGGGCTATCCCTCGTTTCTTCGCCATTATTCTCTTAATCTAATCTGCAAATTTACCTCTTAAACCACTCCTAACCCAATGAAAACACGTTTCTTTCACCCTTGTTTCTGCTTAAGATGTGCGCCCTCCGAAGATCCTTCTGAAAAGGGCTTTTTCCTTCTCCCAGAAAAAAGAAAATTGCCCGAGCAGGGCACCGTAAAAGAGTAAAATCAACTGGTAAAGGGGAAGTACGAAGAGTAAGTAGAGGACGGTTTTCCAGGCGCCTCCCTGACTCATATCCACTCCCAGAAACTGGAGCAGTGGCTGCTTAATTAGCAGCACGGTAGTTCCGGTGAGGGCGAAAACGAGGAGGATTAAAACGACCTGCCACATGCTTTTCAAGCCCCACTTCTCTTTTAGTCGGGTCATGAAGTGGGGGCGTGCCGTTGATTTAGAGGCTATATCTTGTTTTTTCATCGTTCTATTCGGTATACGGGATAGCGCATATGTGCGGGATCCTTCCAGGGGGAGCGCTCATACACCCAGCGTAACTGTCTCGGCCCGCTAGCGGCCAGTTCGGGGTCAGCCGCCTTCGCGCTTTCCAGTGCGGCCTTTAATTCAGGCTGCTCCTCGAGATAGCTAGCGGCCAAATCCTCAAATACATACGCAGAAAATCCTTCTTTGGCTTGTAGGATGGTATCAAAGAAATTCCACACAAAGAAACTATCTTCTGATTCGGGTTCCAAAACTTCGATTAAAAATCGATTCGCTTCTTGGTCGAGTAAGACCAGATAATCTCCTTTGCGGAACTGCCGCACTTCCTGCGCTTCTTCCACTTTTACGTCTCGGTGCATGAAGTGTCCTTCGAATGGCGTACTGGAGGTCTGGTACGCTGCGATCTTATAGGCGGTCACCTGAAAACTGCTGTCCCGTTCCAGCGCCTGAAGTCGCACGTTATTGCGTTTTAGGTTTTCGATGACGGGATACCAACCCTGTGGAATCACATACGCTTTTGGGGCCTTTTTTTGGAGACTTGGACTATAAAACTCATAAAAGGGTACCGTCGTCGTGAAAGGCTGTTCGCGATCGTAATACAAGCGGTCCTTTCCGGAAATCGCGGAAGGTTTCTGTCCAGAGCGGTAGCCCATAAAGGTCATGGGGGTAGAGCGGCTGCGGTCCAAAACGAAATTTAAAGGAAATAGCTCTTGATGCTGGATGGCCGCACGATCGGCCTGTACATGGGCCACTATCTCCGCCCCTGATGCTGCGAGCACCTCTAAGACTACCTCGAAAAAGGCATAGGTAGAGGCTACCCGATCTGCATAGGGCTTGAGCATGTGGGTTTCCGGCATAAAGCTGATGGTAGAAAATAGCGCCGCATAGCCACTGCTGTAGCGGCCTAGGTCTTTAAACTGTGGCCACCCGTCCTCAGGTTTGCTGCCATAGGCGCTCATGTAGGGGATCATGGGGAAGCCCTTTTTTTCCATTTCAGCATACAGGGTCGGATTCATGTGCTCCCGTAAATAACTACCTGCACGGCCGCCGAGGCGATCGCTTTGGGTGGAAATCATCGTCATGACGTGCTGGTAGTCGGCTCCATTACTGACGTGCGTATCGATAAAGATATGAGGCTTTAAAAACTGAAATAGCTGCTGAAAGCTCCGGGCATTTCGGGTATCTGCCTTCAGGAAGTCGCGGTTAAGATCGTAGTTCCGTGCATTTCCGCGGTAACCGTAAGCCTCTGGCCCGTTTTGATTTACGCGGCTATGCGTATTTCGATTAAGGTGGCCGCCGACGTTATACACGGGGACGATGGCTAGGGCGACCCGCGGATCGTGGGGGATTTTTTTTAATAAAATGTCACGCAGAAACAGCATGCTGGCATCTATGCCGTCCGGCTCTCCCGGGTGAATGCCGTTTTGGATAAATACGACTGGTCGCCCCTTTTCATGCCAAGTGGCCGGGTCGAAGTCGAGCTGCTCATCTAAAAGGACGAGATGTAGGGGCTCTCCCGAGTCGGTAATGCCCATCGGAAGCATGCGGACCGCCTCGAAATCTGCAGCTAAGCGTTGAAAATAGGAGATAACCTCCTCATAGGGCGGTGTCTCCTTCCCTCCACTGCGCTCGAAAAGGGTCTCATACGCCCGGTCAGTGGGCGCTTGCCGCGCCAAAAGGAAGCCAGATGCCAAGAAAAAAAAAGCAAAAAAGAAAGTGTAGTTTTTTCATGCCTAAAATTGATGAAAAATGCCTACACTTCCTTTCCATTAAACCGATTATTCTGCCTCCCAATTAAAAAGGCCTTCATTTAACTGCTGCAGGGCCTGCTGCTTGTACTGAGCATCCACCAAAATGGATACATTATGACGACTTCCACCATACGACACCATACGGATTGGGAAGTTGGTGAGGCAGTTCATAATGCCTGCCAAGCTGCCCTTCTCGTTCGCCACTTGGTTGCCGACTACTGAAATAATCGTTTGATTAGCATCGATTTCCACTGTGCCGAAATCTTTCAGCGCCTCTTGCAGCTGCTTCAGGTGGCTGGTATCATCGATGGTTAGGGAAATGGCCACCTCAGAAGTGGTAATCATATCGATCGGCGTCTTGTAGCGCTCGAAAATCTCAAATACCTGGCGCAAGAAGCCATAGGCTAACAGCATGCGACTGGACTTTATCTTAATCGCAGTAATGCCGTCTTTGGCCGCTAAGGCCTTCACCCCTTTACCCGTTTCCTGGCTCGTAATCGTGGTCCCTGGTGCGTCAGGATCCATCGTGTTCAGAAGCTTTACGGGCACATTTCCCTGCTGGGCTGGCCAAATAGAGGCGGGGTGCAAAATTTTAGCACCGAAATAAGCGAGCTCTGCAGCTTCATCGAAGGACAATTTAGCTACCGGTCGCGTCTTATTCACCACACGCGGGTCATTATTATGCATGCCATCGATATCGGTCCAGATCTCGATAACCTCGGCCTGACTGGCCGCACCGATAAGGGAAGCGGTATAGTCGGAGCCCCCGCGCTTGAGGTTGTCCACCTCGTTTTTGTGGTTTTTACAGATGTACCCTTGTGTGACGAAAAGTTGGTCCTGTGGGTAGCGACCGAGAATCTGCTGTAACTTTTCGCGGATCTTCGCCAGCTCAGGCTCATTGTTTTCGTCGATGCTCATGAAGTCCAGGGCGGGTAAAAATACCGCAGGGATGTCCTTTTCCTGTAACAGCGTGTAGAATAGCTTGGTAGAAAGTAGCTCTCCCTGTGCCAAGATATCTCGGTTAATTGCTTCGTTAAACGAGATTTTAAGCAGAATTTCTAAGAATTCGAAGTGCTCTTTTACGATTTTATTCGCCTTAGACTTGGCTGCTGTGCTGCTGAGGAGTTCCTCGACGAAGGCTTTGTAGTGCGCATGGAGCGTGTCGATGAGGTTTTTCGCTTTATCTTTATCTCCCTCGGCTAAAGCCTCTCCGATTTGTACCAGCGCGTTCGTCGTGCCAGAAAGTGCGGACAAGACGACGATTTTACGCTTTTCATCACGGGTAATCAAGTCCAGTACCTGGTGCATGCGCTCCGGCTTTCCTACCGAAGTGCCCCCAAACTTCATGATTCTCATAGTTGTATTAACGGTTAATTACGTTCTAGTTTAGGACTGAAAAAAGCCGAGCATTTTGATCGCGGTTATGGCCGCTTCATCCCCTTTGTTTCCATGCTTGCCACCTGCACGATCTAAAGCTTGCTGCTGGTTGTCGGGGGTCAAAACACCGAAAATCACCGGTTTGTTATACTTCATGCCGACTTCGGTAATCCCATGTGCGACGGCGTCACAGATAAAGTCGAAATGCCGCGTTTCTCCTTGGATGACACAGCCCAAGCAAATGACGGCGTCGATTTCTTCCTCTTGAGCCAGGTACTGAGCACCGAGGGTCAGTTCGAAAGAACCAGGGACATCGTAGCGGTATAAATTCTCCTTTTTAGCACCATGACGGAGCAAGGTATCTAAGGCTCCTGAATAAAGTGCTTCTGTGATGCTGTCGTTCCATTCGGATACGACGATTCCAAATTTTTTTCCACTAATATCGGGAAGCTTGTGGGTGCTGTAGCTACTTAGGTTTTTTAAATTGCTGGCCATCTTTTTCTTCTGTTATAAGGTATAGCTAAATAAAAAAGAGTAAGACCGATAGGGGCCTTACTCTTTCGTTTCATGCATGTGTGTAAGCAGTTACGCATTAGCGAGAAGCAAGGCCTTCTAAGCGGGCCTTGTGTTTACGTGCATTCGTGTACTCGAAAGATTCGAAATATTTTTCTTCGATTTCGGATAGCGTACCGATGGCAGCGTTCAGGTCGCCTGCAGCTTCCTGAGCGATCGCTAACTTCAGTAAATACTTAGGGGTAAAGAATTTGTTCTCACGGTGATTAGCTGCCTTCTTGTAAAAAGAAATCGCCTCTTTCGTATTCTCTAGCTCTAAGTAGGCATCGCCTAAAAGCGCGAAAGCCTGTGCCTGCACGAAATAATCATTTGCAGAAAATTTCTTCAAATAATCTACTGCATCGCTGTACTTCGACTCGGACATGTAGATAGACCCTACATAATAATGAGCTAAGTTGGCCGCATCGGTGCCCCCGTACTGCTTGATAATATCTAAAAAGCCCTTGGACTCGCCATCACCAGCTAGTGCCAAGTCTGTTTGATCTTGTTCGAAATAATAAACGGCTTGGAACATTTCTGCCTGCGCCTTCTTGTTTTTATTTTGTTTGTCGATCTGGAAATAAAGAATCCCCGCCATCAGTAAAATCACCGCTGCGATGATACCTCCGAAGATTTTGGAGTTCTTTTTTACGAAATCTTCACCGCGGCTTAAGCTGCTCGCGATCGCTTCTGGATTCTCTAATACTTCATTTCCCTGATTGACAGGTTCCTTCGTGCTTGTTTTCTTCGCCATGCTCTACTAAAATTTGCTCCGCAAAGTTATATTTCTTTTGTTCATTTACAAAACTTGCCTTTCTTTTCTCTCTACATTATCCTAGCCTGTAGCAAATAAAAAAGCCGGTAGTTTTCATCCACCGGCTTTCCCTTTGGCCCGGGAGGGCCTATTCCATTACGAAAGGATAGTCTTCCTGCTGGTACACATCTTTAAAGGCGTCCTGCCATCTGGCCACGGAGACTCCTCAGCGAACTTCACAGCATCCTCTACTTGTTTCTTTACGCGCTTATCGATTTCCTTAATCTCCTCTTCGGTCATCAGCCTATTTCTAAGTGGCTTTCACCTGCTCGATCGGGTCAC
>NZ_AJYA01000050.1 GCF_000265075.1 Nitritalea halalkaliphila LW7
AGAACTTGGCGTACACGATCACGGTGACGAATAATGGACCAAGTGATGCACAAGAGGTAGTGGTAACGGATCCGATTCCGGTAGGCACCAGCTTTGTAAGTGCAGACATGGGCGGCATGTTGGAGAATGGCATCGTGACTTGGAATGTGGGTACTATCCCAGCGGGCGAGACGGTGACCTTGAGCTTGGTGGTGCTCGTGGATGCGAACCTAGCAGATGGAACGATTATTTCGAATATCGCAAGGGTAGAGAGTCCTACGGATCCAGATACACCGAAAGAGTCTGATCCAGACGAGACGCCAGTGGATAATAACCAAATGGCTATGCTCGAGATTGAGAAGATGGCTCCAGCTACTATTGAAGCAGGTCAGGAACTCGTCTATACCATCACGGTGCGTAACACAGGAACGGGAGCAGCTCGAAATGTGGTTGTCACAGATCCAGTTCCAGTAGCAGCTACCTTTGTGAGTGCGGATAATGGAGGAATGTTGGCAAATGGCCTAGTAACATGGACAATTGCAGCATTACAACCTGGTGAAGCGATAACTTTACAGCTTATCGTTCGCGTAGGGGATCAAATTGCTCCAGGTTCTGTAATTATTAACGTGGCGACTGCGGAAACGCCAGATGATCCGAATACACCGATTTCATCTGATCCGGTAAGAACGGAAGTAGTAGAACCACGTGTGGCGGAGATCGAAGTAGAAAAGACGCTATTGGAGACCTCTGTTACGAATGGTGACATGGTAACCTTCGAGATTCGCGTCAGAAGTGTTGGAAACGCGGATGCACTCAATTTAGTGGTAACAGATCAGTTGCCAGCTTCGGTGATGTTTATCGATGCTACTGGAGACCTGTTGTGGATGGTAACCTATTGACTTGGATGATCGATCGCTTGGCGCCGGGAGAAGAAGTACTGTTCACGATAACAGCGCTTGTAACAGCTGAAAGTGGTTCCATCATTAATACTGTTCGTGTTGAAGGTGATAATGTAGACCCAGTAGAGGATTCTAACGATCCGGTACCAGTAGGAGGCTTGGATGTAGCTATTCTGAAAGAAGTATCCGCGCAAGTGATTCGAGTAGGAGAGCAGTTTGAGTTCCTCATCACTGTAGAGAATATTTCCACAGTAACAGCGAACGGCCTAACGGTTACAGACTTTATTTCTCCGCTTGTGACGTTCCGCGATGCGATCAACTCTACAGGAACAGCTTCCTTCAATAATGCCACTCGCGTAGTGACATGGCAGATAGAGACGCTGGCGCCGGGTGCTACAGCTACTTTAAGGATTATCGCAGAAGCAACTCGCGCCGGTACGGTATCGAATACCGCACGTCTTCGCACGGAACAGCGTGATATTAATGAGGAAAATAACACATCAAGAACGGAGCATATCCAAATCGATCTTGTGATTCCAAATGTCTTTACGCCTAACGGTGACGGTATTAATGATACTTGGGAGATAAGAGGACTTGATGAGCTGTTTGTTTCAAATAAACTTATCGTGGTTAACAGGTATGGTGTAGAAGTCTTTAGAGCTTCTGATTACCAAGGTGACTGGAATGGTAGCAACCTAAATAGTGGAACCTACTATTATCAGTTAGAAGTAACAGATGAAAATGGTGTGAGCACCAAGTTTACAGGATTCGTAACCATAATCAACTAATCATGAAAAAGTCAATTTTAATTCTAGCAGCGTTTTTCTTTTGTGGAATGCTTGTTGGGCCGCTAAAGGCCCAACAAGTACCACAGTTTTCTCAATACATATTTAACCCAGTATTCATTAACCCTGCTTATACAGGATATAAAGAATCTCTTTTCGTTCAAAGTTACTACCGTGCGCAGTGGACAGGGGTAGAAGGAGCACCGACACTTTTGCTGTGGCAGCAGATACGTATCTAGAGGGTTCACGATTAGGGATTGGCTTTTATGCGCTCCATGATGAATTAGGTCCTCAGCGTGCTACCTCACTCTTCGCTAATTTAAGTTATCGAATTCAGCTTACTGAGTCGCAGTACTTGAATTTCGGAATCGCTGGAGGTATGGTGAACTCCATGTTTGATGGCAGTATTTTAAACCCTCTCATGCCTATGGATCCTAACGTTCCTTTAAATCAAGAGCGAGTTATGTATCCTGAATTTAAGGCGGGAATGTTTTATTACAGTGATTTCTTCTTCTTTGGCGCAGCTGCAGAAAATATGCTATCGCTTTTCCGTGAGGAGGACCAAGGGGATATTATCGTTGACCGCAGAGTCGCTGCCAATATTCATACGGGTTTCTTCGTAAATTTATCGGATCAAGTGGCTTAATCCCATCTGTTCTGGTGATGGATGACTTCCGTGCGCCGCTCGTGTGGACGTGACCTCCAAGGGGTGTTCTATGAGCGTCTACGCCTAGGGGCTTCTTATCGATTCGGTGTTGACTATGCAGACCGCTTGGTAAACTCTAATTTAGAAAGACCTGTAGCGCTTATCGGAATCGCTCAGCTGCAACTAGGAGAAGGGTTAAGAATCGGCTATGCCTATGATCATAATATTAGCGGTTTTGATGTGAGATCATTGACTACACATGAAATTTCGTTAGGTATTTTATTCCCTCAGCGTAGATCCAGCATCGTGTCTCCACGATATTTTTAAGTTTATTTGGTTGATTTATGCATTAGAGATAGTACTGGAATATCCAGTGCTATCTTTTTTTGCGCTGGGCGCAAAGGCGTAAACTTCCGAGAACTGTCCATAAAAGCGAATTTTACGGAATAGTGGTCTTTTTAGAGGCCAACTTCGTAGTTATAGGTAATTTTGACTTTGCCTATCGCACGTCAAGATGGATAAATGTATATAAAAAAAATGAGCCATTATATGTACCACATGAAACGACTTTTCCTTTTACTGCTGGGTTTTTGCCTTTTACAACAGGAAATTTCGGCCCAAAAAATTGATCTCAGCTTTACCCAGCGAAAAATTAATCAAGCGGAGCGACTTCTATCTAACGGGTTTTATCAGGATGCCTACGATGCATTTAATGATCTTTTAGAGGTCACGATGGAAGATCGTGTGGTGTTGGGATTTGCCAAATCTGCTTTTTGGACTAAGCGCTTTGATACTGCTGATAAATGGTTTCAATACCTGCATGAAAAAAGTGCACTTGACATGCAAGATTATAAGTATTACGCAGAATTGCAGGTGCGCGCGGGACTGCTCGAGGAAGCAGAACAAATTTTGAAAAAAGGAATGGACTCAGGTATTTTTTCACCGGGGGATCAAGAATTGGAGCAATTACTCGCCACGATAGCGCGGACGAAAAAAGCGAAAAAACAAACCACTGAAGAAATAGCGCGGCCCTTAGCAGCTTTCGAGCAAGAGCAAGGTGAAGTGTATGGGTTGACCTACGCCGATCAATCTTTTTATTACGTAAAAGAGTATAAAAACCAGGAGAATAAAAGTGTCTTTGAACTGTTTCGTCGTAGAACTTTCGAGGATGCACCTATAAAGGTAAGTACACTCATGGATGACAAGCTTTATGCGGGTCCTGTCACTTTTTCGAAGGAATATGTTTTTTACAGCGCCACGCCAGATGCACAAAAGAAAGGCTTAAAAGCTGCTTTGCCCGGTAGTACACGACTAGCCGTTTATCCTGGAATATTCTATCGTGCACGAAAGGCGGATGGAACCTTTGGGGAAGAGCTGGCCCTGGCTGTAAACGATGTGTCTAAATATGCTGTGCTCGATCCCTTTTGGGATGAACAAAAGGGTGTGCTCTATTTTGCTTCGGATATGCCCGGTGGATACGGAGGCTTAGATATCTATTATCAAATTTATATCGGAGATAATCGCTGGACGCGACCGATAAATGCTGGCCCTGAGGTGAATACGTTTGAGGATGATCGATCTCCTGCTATGGTGGGCGACTATTTGTTTTTTTCCAGTCGTGGGCATACCGGATTTGGTGGTTATGATTTATATAAGGCAGAACGTATAGGCTCTAATTTTCGAAAAGCAGAGAATCTGGGTTTTGGTATAAATTCCAATAAGGACGAGGTGAACTTCATGGTAGATCCACTTCGTCCAGGAGCCATTCTTTTTTCTTCTAATCGAACGTCTTCTGGCTCGGAACTGAAGCTGTTCACTGCTCAGCTAAGTCCCCAGCGTAAGGAAGTTCTACAAGTGGCGCTGTCTATAGATGGGGTGAAGTCCGTACGAGATGGACGGGATTTTACAGTCCAAGTTTTTGACTTTCAGGATAAAGTGGTTTTAGACACAGTTCTAAAACAATCGAATGGTAAATTACAAGTTCCCATTAATGACGCTGCAACTATAGCAGGTCTTCGGGTTTTTAGCACGACACTGCATAGCGCTGAGTTTATTTTACAGCCTGGAGTGGTCTTAGCTGAACAAAATCCAGAGTTACGTTTACGTTCGATTCGTTTTGGTGCCGCGGATGTGTTGTACCCTTTAAAAAATAGTGAAGTGGAGCAGTTGAGTCCAGAAGCAAAGGAAAAATTAGACTGGCTTGCCGCTGAACTGCGCATACATGCAGGCTTACGTGTGGAACTGGGTGTACATGCGGATGCGCGAAAATCTACGCGACAAGCTACGCTATTTACGAATAGGCAAGCTGCACTTATTCAGTCTTATCTGGAAAGCAAGAATGTGGATCAAAGAAGGATCTCTATTCAGTCGAAAGGGAATCAGGAATTGAAAAATGATTGCCTGCCAGGTCTTCCCTGTTCGGAAGAGGAACATCAAGAGAATAACCGTGTGGACATTGTGATTCGCTCTATTTCTTAGATAATTAGTTTAATTTCAGTCTATTATCTTTTAAGTTTTAGCAAGACAAACAGGTCGTGTCACTATTCACGGCCTGTTTTGTTTTTAGCTCTATATCAAATTTATATTTGCTTTTGAGTGATTCTAATTTAGTAAAATTTTGACAAAATAGCTATTAAGCAAATGGTGGTCAACCCCCTTTATCCCCTTGATTTTTTGAATTTTTCCTACAATATATTAACTAAAATTACGTTGTGTGATGGTGGGTATTCTGCTTAATCAGGCAACTTCTCTCTTTTTTATGTACAGATGTATGTTTTTTTCGCTTTTTTATCCTTACAAAATTTGTCTGTTACATGACAAAAATGTCCCGTGAAGTAACAATTCAGTTATTTTTCGATAAGCGGTTTATTCGTTCCTTAATTTGATGTTGGGAACTAATTATGAACCATATGTCGAAATTTTACTATTATTTCATCTTATTTTTCTACTTGGGTGCGGGGCTTGGTGTGCCCAAGAAAAGCCAAGCCCAAACCATTACGGTCGCCAATGAGGTGGTGGCTATTTCGGAACCTCGATCGACTGGGATATTTACTTCTACACCTACAGCCATTAATCCTCAGAATGCTACGGTAAACAATAATCAGTTTGCTCGTTTGCAGTCTAGCCCAGGACTTGCGCTGGGACTAGGTAGTTTTACCGGTTTTATTGACTTGCGCTTTCCAAGTCTTCAAGCGGCTAATACCACTTCTTATGTTCGACTACGTGGAGAAGACAGCTTATTAGAATCTCTTTTAGGGGGCTCGCTCGGGCAGGCACTTGCTGATATCGGTGGTCTTGTTTTGTTGGGGAACCAAGTGATTTCGCTTGAGGCGCGTAATGAGGCTGGTGTTGTTTTTTCACGTAATTCTGGATCATCGGGCGGTGGTTTTAACAACCCCAGGTCGCGCGTGGTAGCGGATGCGCAGGGCAATCTTTTTGTAGCTTTTACTCCAGATCAACCTTATACACGAATTCGTGCGACAAATGATATTACCTCTTTATTAGGTTTAGGAAATATAGTAAATCTCGACGTATTTTCTGTTGTCACCATTGATGGGATTGGGGCATGTGGTTCTCCTCAGTTCACTTCTTTTGATGCTTCAGGGATAAACTTGGACCTGCTCGGCTTGGGTAGTTCAGGAGTTACTAATCCCGGTCGTGCCATAGATGGAGACATCAACACTTTTTCTTCCCTTAGTCCGGGTTTACTGTCCGTTGGGGGAACTATTTCTCAGTTTTTCGAGTGGGGCTCCAGTAGTGTCGCCACTGATGAGGTTCAAGTAACGCTGTCTGGTTCCCCAGCGGTACTGAATGTGGATTTATTAGGAGGCATTCGCTTGGTGGCATATAATCAAGGGAATGTCGTTTTTAATCAACCTCTAAGTGCTTTAAATACAGAACTTTTAGGTATTTTACAATTGGATCTTTTGGGGTTACTTTCTGGAGGTGATCCGGTTACATTTCCAGTACGTCCTGGCGTTCCTTTCGATCGCTTCGAAGTTCGTGTGGGTTCTCTTTTAAATGTAGATGTAGGAGAAGCCATTCGGATCCATGAGGTGGTGAAGACAGCTGGGCGACCACTCTTTGCCGATCCGGCAGCTCAAAATCAAGTGCTATGTGCCGGTGAAAATGCGATTTTCTCTGTTATTCAAGAGCCCAATACAACCTATCAATGGTTCGATCGCCCAGTAGGTGGTACGGCGATCGCTTCAGGAGCTACGTTTAATGCGGGTCCTATCAGTGCGCGTTCGGTGTTTTATGTAAGCGCCACGCGAGCAGACTGTTCCGAGCCTTCTGTGCGTGCAGCCGTTACGGCAGATGTGGATCTAAATCCTACGATAACAGTAGCAGGCGCCACTGTTTTTACAGCTGGCTTAAATGATACTGTCACGCTACCCGCAGTTTCGGCCACGGATGGTGCAGGAAATCCAGTGCCAGTTTCCATCATACCACAGGGCGGTGCTCCTTTTACTGCACCGAATCTAGCAGGGCCGTTTACTTCTGGAGGTCAGTTTGTTTACCGCGTACAGGCGGATGGGCCTAATTGTACCAATTTTGTCGATATTATCGTGACGGTCATTGATTTCGATGACTGTCCGGCGGTCTTCACCCCGAATTTTGCGAATGATGCGACGGAATTTACTACCAGTAGCCTTTTAGGGATACAGCTGGGATCTGTCACGAATGCCAATAATGCAGCTGACGGAAATCTGAGTACCTTCTCCGTGCTATCGGAAACCTTAGGGACTTCTCTGCTGGGACTTACTGGAGAGACTTCCCAGACCTTAGGCTGGAATGTCACCCGACCGGCTGGATCGCTCGTAACGGTTAAGTTGGCCAGAGAGCTAGCAGGAGTAGCGCAAGTGGCAGCTGGGATTTATGTGCAACCTTTCCGAAATGGCGTGGCTGTCGGTCCTCGACGTGTCGTAGATGGCAATCTTGTGTCTGTCTTAAATGGTGTAAATGAGTTTAATGTGAATTTTGTACCTACCGCTGCGAATGGCAATGCCGTTTCTTTCGATGCAGTGAAGGTGGGCTTACTTCCGCTGGTGAATCTTCTCCAGACGGTTCGTGTTTATGGCGCCTATACAAATGATGCCAGCGCATCAGCACCAGTGTGTGATTTCGGGGTCTTTGATGTACTAACAGGTTTCGAGACAGGCTTACTTGGTTTAGACGTAGTTACAGGTTTAACGGCAGTCTTAAATCCGGAGAGAGCCGTGGATGGGAATTTAAACACTTTTGCTACGATCGTTAATGCAGTCGGTGTTAATGCCTTCTCTAAACTCGAAGTCGCGTATCGCATCCCAGCGATCCAAGGCGATTCCCTTCGCATCAAAATCGGTGTTCCAGCGGCACTTTTAGAGCTTAGTCTCTTAGATGGTTTTCGCATTCAGCGCTTCTTAGGTAATCAAGCTGTAGGAGCTCCCGTGGCTTTGAATGGTAGCCTCATTTCGCTACGTCTTCTGGCGGGGAATAATGAAGGAATTCTGAGCTTGGCGACAGATGTACCTTTCGATCGTATTCAGATTTTAAGCGGTGGCCTGGTAAGCGCATTAGAAGCACTTCGGGTTTTTGATGTAAGCATCGTACCGACGACACGATTTGAGAATGAGGTGCTGGATCCAGCTACTGGATTAGGAATTCTTGATATTTGTCCTGGCGAGGAGCTGGTCTTACCGACTGATTGTGATGGAGTTAAGCTTTACACGGCGGCGACTGGATCGGATGAAATCACGGTGCAAGACATTGCACAGTTACCCGCTGGTACGGTGCTTACTGTATTCGTGCAGCCGATACGTTTCGGATGTGAGACGACCACAGAGCGCCGTGAGCTGCAAATCCGAGTACGGGAAACACCGCTTCCTATCTTGGAGCCGGCTGGCGCCAATGTGCTGCCTTTAGGTGCACCTATTACCCTACGTGTGGCAAATGCAGGCGATTTTGCCGCAGGCACCACCTACGAATGGTTCCAAAACGGTGTGCTTATCCCTGCGGTAACAGGGCCTGAGCTCAGCATTCCTGCCTTTAGCGCTGCACAAGTGGGTAGTTTCACCGTTCGTGCGCTAAGTACTTGTCCTTCAGAGCTCAGCCTACCTGTAGACTTGCTGCTATTAGACTTGGATTTTTGGAAGGGATTTGAGGTAAGCACAGGAAATCTCTTCGTTCAAGGGGGAGAAGAGGTCACTTACTTTATAAATATTCGCAACCAAGGCTCAGTGCCTTTAAGTGGGCTAATCATTCGGGATGCGATTCCTGAAAATACAGCTTTCGTAACGGGTTCAGCTTCCGATGGAGGTGCACTAATCGCGAATGAACTGGTTTGGACGAATGTCGACGTTCCGGCAGGAGGTACTCGAACGCTTACTTTCCGCGTACGAGTGGAAGCAAACCTAAGCGGTGTGAATGAAATTTTTAACATCGCACGCTTACAGCTCGACCCTGCAGGACCTGCGATAAATTCATTGCCACCGAACGCGCTGGGTGATGGCCCGGATATAGGTGCTCCAGAAGGGACTATTATTCCAGTGGAAGCCAATCCTAATCTGGCCGCATGGAAAGCATTCGCGGTGGAAGGAGATGCCTCTGCTACGCAAGTGGGCCCTAATCAGTTGATTACTTACACGATATTTGTTCGAAATTTAGGAAATCAAAATCTGACAAACGTACGGGTTAGTGATAGGCTTCCTGCGGGCGTAAGTTACGTATCAGGAGGTACTTTGGCCGGTGATGTGGTCAGCTTTACTGTAGGTAATCTGCAAGTAGGGGAGACCAAATCCGTTACGTTTAGCGTCCGTACGAACCAAAATCTAACCAATATTTTCTTCATAGAAAATACAGCAGAGGTTCGTGCGAATGGAATTCCAGATCCTATTTTAACAGTGCCTCCTGTGGACAATCAGGATCCGTTAACTAGTGGTCCTGATTTAGGAGCCGGTCCAGGCACCCGAATTCCAGTCCTGAATAATTTAGATATCGCCATTACGAAACTGGTTAGCTCCAGTGATCCGAGTGGTTCTGCTGTAGCGGGTGCTACCTTAACGTACACGATTACGGTACGTAACACAGGATCTGTCGATTTAGAACGTCTTTTCATTCGCGATCCGCTTCCAGCGAATACCATTTTCCTTTCTGCTACTGATGATGGCAGTGTGGAAGCAGGAGAAGTGCGCTGGGTGTTTGAGCCAGCTAATTTGGCCGTAGGCCAAAGCCGAGAGGTTAGCTTCACTGTGGAAGTAGGTCCGATCGATAGCTCCGTCATCGGTCAAATTTCAAATATTGCTTTTGCTACGGCGACGGGTCTAATTACAGATGGACCAGCAGTAGATGTGGAGCGCCAAACGCCTCCTGTAACCATTAATACAGCCTGTGCACCAAGTACGGCTGCAGATATCGATGCAGATGCCGGTGCGATTTGTCCGGGCGAAAGCTTTGACCTGAATCCGCGCAGCACGACTGTAGCAAATCCTATTTTCCGCATTTTCACAGATGCTAGCCTGAGCCCATCTAGTTTAATAAGCGGAACGGTGGTAAGTCCGACGGTGACCACTACGTATTTCATTACAGTAGAAGGGGATGGCGTGTGCCAAACGCTGCCTGGTCAAGCGTTAGAAGTGACGCTAACAGTAAATCCATCCAGTACAGCAGCTGATATTACAGCCGATGGACGTGAAATCTGTTTGGGTGAGCCGACAGAACTTACGGCAAGCAGTGCTCTAACCAATCCGATTTTTAGATGGTATACCGACGCGGGCTTGACACAGCTGCTGTTTGAAGGGGCCACCTTTACGCCAGCCAGCGTGAATTTGGGTGCTAATAGGTTCTTTGTAACCGTCGCAGCGGAGGGTATTTGTGAAACTAAAGCGGGTGAGGCGAGAGAAGTGGTTCTTACCGTGAATGAAAGGCCAGCGACTCCGGTAGTTTCTCCTACGGCCATTACATTAACGGAAGGGTTTAGTGCTGCGATTTCTGCTTCTGTCGGTGCAGGTGAAGTTGCCGTTTGGTTCGATGCGAATGGCCAGGAAGTCTTTGTAGGCGAGGTCTTTACTACGCCGACGACTTTGCCGATAGGCACCTTTACCTTTAGCGTATTCGCGCGTAATACGACGACTCAGTGCTTAAGTGAAAATGCTGCTACGGTGACTGTAACCATCGTGCCGCGTGATCCGAATGCCGAAAACTGTACGATAGCGAATGCGCAAAGCGGCGGTTCGACCTTACTGTGTGTCTTGTGCTCGATTACAAATGCCGAACGTGCCGTGGATGGAAATCCAGACACATTTAGCCGATTGAATATTCCTGCTGGCTTACTATCAGGTTCTGTGTTCCAAAACCTGTTTTTCCCAACTCAAGGTGCGGCTGGGGACAGTGTACGTGTCCGTCTGGCCATTCCAGGAGGCTTAGCTGATGTTAGTGTCTTAGGAGGCGTACAGTTACAACTTTTACAAAATGGCAGCCTGTGGGATCGGCTGTTTCGTTAAACAATAATTTATTACGTGTTACACTGCTCTCGGGCAGTGCAGGTACAGTAGTTTTCCCTGCAGGTCAAGCCTTTAATGGTATCCGTGTGACCAATACGGCAGGGGTAGCTACCTTATTGACCTCCGTAGATATCTTCCAAGCGGAAATCAACTTTGCGGGACCAAGTGCGATTAGTGAAGATGTCGAAGTGTGTGTGGGTGAACGTGCTACACTCAGCGCTACACCTGCAGAAGGAACGACTTTACGCTGGTACGATGCACCTGAAGGAGGAACATTATTAGCGAGTGGCAATAGCTTTACTTCCGCTCCGCTAACAACAGTAGGACAGACCACATTCTTTATCGCTGTGGTTCGCAATGACTGTGAGGATCCGATCCGAATTCCTGTTCGCGTGCAAGTGAATCCAGCGCCTCAGGCGGCTGATTTAACCATCACAGGTGCAGGGGAATTCTGTCTCGGAGAGACCGTGATCTTAACTCCAGGTCTTCAGGAAGGTAGTGCGTTTGATCCAGCTGCGACGACCTTCAGATGGTACCGTGATGCAGCTCGCACAAATGAAATTTTAGATGGCCAAGAAGTGGGAGGCGTTCGCTTTGCCCTTAATGCGGCGGGTGAACTGAGGGTAGATGGCTTAGCTGCAGGTGATGTAAGTTTCTTCCTATCAGCTGTTTCGGCCTCGGGTTGTGAAACCCCTGCGGGTGGACTTCTTGTCGCGAATGTTCGTGTAAATGCGGATGCTGGCCCGCCTGTAGCGAATGCTAATCAGCTATTCTGCGCGATCAACATGCCTACCTTGGCAGATATCGCGGTATCAGGCATTGGTTTACGCTTCTTCGCTACCATAGATGATCTGACGGAACTACCTTTAACTACACCACTGGTGGATGGTGCCACCTATTTCATCAGTCAGGAATCTGCCGCTGGTTGTGAAAGCGCACAGCGTACTGCGGTTACTGTTCAGGTGGAAGCAGGTATGGCTCCTGTAGCGAATGCTGTTCAGGAGTTTTGCCTCACAGCAAATGCCACGCTGGCTGATTTAGTAGTAAGTGGCCGAAATGTACGCTTCTTCGATGCTCCCACGGGTGGCACGGCCCTGCCGCTATCCACTCCACTGGTAAATGGCATGCGCTATTTTGCTAGTGCTGAGACGACAGCCGGTTGTGAAAGTGTAGAGCGTACAGAGATCTTAGTTAATTTGATTGACTGTGTGGCCAACTTAAACTTGGTTTTAGCAGCCAACAGAACACGAATTACAGCAGGTGAGGACAATACCTTCACCTTAGAGGTAAGTAATACGGGAAATTTAGCCACTGGCCCTGTTCGCATCGAGAGCCCTTTACCTCCTGGTACACAGTTAGTAAATGCTTCTGCTGGAGGTGTTGTGAATGCGGGCGTACTAGTTTGGGAGGTTCCTAACATCCCTATCGGAGAATCTGTATTCTTTACCTATGTGTTAGGTTCGAATGTGGATCTACCGGATGGAACTGTACTTGCGAATCAAGCAAGGGGTATTGCTGCGACAGATCCACGAAGTCCTGTGCTAAGTAATTTGGTGAATGTAATCGTCGATGCAGCACCTCGAGCTGATCTAGAAGTGCTGAAGACGCCTGCGGCACCGCGCGTGCTGGCGGGTGAGTCGATTACCTACACGATTCGAGTACGTAATATAGGAAATGCGGCAGCGCGCAATGTGTTGGTGACGGATGCACTTCCTGCGGGAACGGTGTTCGAGAGTGCGAGCATGGGCGGGACTTTTGCTGCCGGCACGGTGAGCTGGAACATCGCCGAGATCGCGGCGGGTGGAGAGGCTACGTTGACCTTAGTTTTAGGAATCCCGGCTAATACGGCAGCGGGTACGGTGATCCGTAACGTAGCGGTGGCCAATAGTGCGGATGATCCGGATGGTCCGAAGGAAAATGCGCCGGATCCAGA
>NZ_AJYA01000051.1 GCF_000265075.1 Nitritalea halalkaliphila LW7
CCGATTGACTTTAGCGCACTCTTCACGGTAAGCACTCCCGAGGGCGTGGTCCTTTACCAAGCGCTTCAGCCAGCTAATGATGCCTTACGTATCGAAGTGGCCGTTCCGGCTCAGATCGAACGCCTAGACGTCAGCTTCGGCTCACTTAGCGTAAACGCAAACGCACGTCAGTCTTCTATCACCTTTAACTTCCCTGTAAATGACTAAGCTTTTTTCTTCTATCGCATCCATAGGGCTTTTCGGACTTCTCTGGAGCCCACTAGCTCAGGCTCAAATTTTTAATGCTGAGCTTGGAAGTACTGGCCCTTATCGCACTGCATGCTGGGGCTTTAACGGCACCACCATCGACTCGTCCATAGAAATTTCAGGTAGCTACACGGTAAGAACTACGAACTCTGTTAATACCTCCACGATTGGGGAGCAAAGCATCGTGACTCCGTGGTTACTCATAAACTCAGGAAACATAAGCTTTAAATTAAAAACAGATGGTGGCTCCGCTACCAATCGCACTGTGCATCTCAGCTACATACCACACAAATGGAGCGGTGAAGAGGAAGGAACGCCTATACACTTTTTTTCTGAAAGCTTAGCTGATCCATCAGACCCCAAAGTCCGCACATACTCTATAGAAGTCCCTTGGGAAATACTTCGAGACACTCACTATACGAAAATCATGATTTCATTCACAGGTAGTGGAGGTGAGGGTCGCATCGCCCTAGATGACTTTAGTCTTCACGGTAATACAGCTGCTGATCCCACGAGAAACTGTACCATTGATGAAACACGAACGTATACCGAAAATGTTATCTCGATCTTCGGAACAGAAGGATACAGCACGCTTATGTTTGAGGACTTATGGCCTGGTTTAGGGGATTATGACTTTAATGACCTTGTCTTAGGAATTAAAGGCGAAAGACTACAAAGGTCAAAAGATGGTATTTTAAAGGAAATCAGGCTCACGATTCAACCGCGCGCAGCGGGTGCCGCTTTCGATAATAGCTTTGGCATCCATTTTCCATCTATTCCTATTTGGGCTGTGGAAGAAGTTAGGGGAACAGTTAAAGGGAAATCGGTCATATTCAATTATCTACCTAATGGTGCGGAAGCAAACCAATCCCATCTCACCGTGATCGTTTTTGAAAATGTTCGAACACTTATTCCAGCAAATAACCCTTTCCTGGTAGGCGTGCCTGACCTCGAACCGATAGTGATTCATATTAAGGTAAATGAGGGTGCTGATTTCCCAGCGGGTACTGAATATGATATGAGCCCATTTTTAATTGTCAACCAGGAGCGTGGGCGCGAAATTCACCTTCCAGGACGAGAGGGGACCGACCTTGCAGACCCTAGTCTTTTTGGAACCGCTTCAGATAATGCCTTATATAAAGAAGTTAGATACACCTCTAAAGAAAACGGCTTGCCATGGGTGATGTTTATACCAGCTGATGTACCCTTTATGCGAGAAAAAAATAACATTACAGAAGGGTATTTAAAAATGAAAGAATGGGCAAAGTCAAATGGTTCTAAATACCAAGACTGGTTCATCGATAAACCTGGTTACAGAGACGAGAGTAAATTATTTAAAAAATAGGAATAATTTGTGTGTATAAAGTGGAAAAGAGGAGCGCCTTAGGTGCTCCTTTTTTTATGCGCTCTTCCATTAAAAGCTTTGGGCCCCTGGCCCAAAGGACACTAACCCTTCTGTAGCTTCGCCACATAAAAGCCATCGAATCCACTCTGATGGGCCAGCACATGCTGCTCTTCTACTAGCTGGAAGGCCTGACCCGCAGGACTAGCTAAAAACCTGTCTATCTGCTCCTTATTTTCTGCCGGTAAAATGCTACAAGTCGCATACACGAGCACCCCACCTGGCTTTAACATCGGCGTGTACCCTTGTAAGATTTGCTGCTGGATACCGCGTAACTCTTCCAGCCGCTGGGGGCTCAGCTTCCACTTCGTGTCTGGGTTGCGCTTGAGGACACCTAAACCCGTGCAGGGCACATCGAGCAGCAAGCGATCCGCAGAATCGCGAAGCCGTTTCACGGTTTTAGCCTCGATCTCGCGCGTTTCGAGGATGGAGACTCCACCCCTTCGGGCACGCAGCTTGGCCTGCTTTAGCTTCCAGCCCTCGATGTCCATCGCCAAAACACGCCCCTTATTCTGCATCAGTGCCGCGATATGCAGCGCTTTGCCACCCGCGCCGGCACAGGCATCGATGACGCGCATGCCCGGCTCCACATCTAAGGCCGCGGCCACCAGCTGAGAAGAAGCATCCTGAATCTCAAAAGCCCCCTCCTTAAAAGCAGGATGCTTGAAAATGTTTTGGCGCTGCTCCAGTACGAGCGCATCCGGATAACCCTTCGGCGCATAGGCCTGAATGCCATCTGCTGCCAAACGATTTTTCAACTGTTCCCTCGAGTTTTTAAGTGTATTCACCCGCAGCACCACCGCTGCCTGTTGGTTCAGCGCCTGTAACTCCGGCTCCCAGAGCGCTCCTAATCCCGAAGCCCCAGCTGCATCGAGCCAGTCAGGAATGGAGGCCTTTACCGCCCGGTTTTCTACCGCATCTAGCCCTTTGCGGACCGCATCCGCCTGCACATGCTTAAACTCCTCCCATGCAGGAAGTGCATGCCCAGCCATTAAATAGTAGGTGCCAAAAAGGCTATAATAATCCTGCTGTGGGCTAATTTCACGTAGGAGCCGCCACCAGCGTACCATTTCATAGACGGTTTCCGCCACGAAAGCCCTGTCGCGTGCACCCCACTTGGGATTCGCCTTAAAGAGGCGCTCGATGACCTTATCGGTGTAGTAGCCCTGTTCGAAAATCTGCTCCAGCGCGAATACGACGCCGCGGACGGTATTTGGAAATAATTTCATGTTGCTTAAATCTGGCGTAAAGATAGCATTATTTTTTGCCCCGAGGGCAAAGGCCCCTAGCGCAGTAGGGAAGTCCGCATGATGAAGGCGAAACTAAAAGGGCTGACCGTGGGTACGTGCCATCAGCTGGGTGCTCAGGGCTGGGCTGTAGCGCAGAAGGCCTACGGCAATGCGTGAGCCGGTGCCAGCCCCGAAAAGGGTCTGAATCATTCGGCCGATGCGCAGGCGACCGTAAAATAAGGCATACCAACTTTTCGCATAGCGCTGGCGGGCTGCCTCAGGGGAGCTACTTTCATTTACCGCCTCTGCGGCTAATTTTGCAGTATGGATAGCGATGGCCATCCCATTACCGCACAGTGGGGTGATCAGCCTGCCGCATCGCCGAGCATTAAAATATCCTGCTCGATGGGAGCTTTTTTCGCGAAGCTAACGGAGGTGATGACCTCGGGTTTTTCGAATAAAAAGGTACTGCTGGTGAAAATCTCTTTTAGAAGGGGGTTTTGATGCAGCCGAGCCGCCTCCATTTCAGGAATGGAACCATACGTTTTCAGGTCCTTTTGGCTCCCCAGGTAACAGAGATTATAGCGATCCCCTTCGACTTTATTCATCCCGCAGTAACCACCGGGAAAATTATGCAGTGCGACAGTATGGGGGTCAAAATCGCTTTTTACATGGTATTTTACCCCGATATAGGCTCCCTCCTGCTGCATGAAGGAGCGCTGGAGGGTTTTATCTAGGCGAGATCTTTTGCCGAAGGCACCCAAGACCATGTCTACTTCTCGCATCCCACCCCGCTGCAGGGTCACCTGCATCCGCCGGTTCTTTTTATGCACATCGAGGACTTGCTCCTTTTCGAGCACCTCCACCCCCTCTTGCTGTGCACGCTGATACAAGAAAAGATCTAAAGTATAGCGGCTGATGCCAAATCCCCCCAGGTCCAGGGGAAGGGTGGCCTGTTTTCCATCCGTCGAGGAGAGCATAAACTGCCTGATCTCTGCTACCTCATCCGGAGGCCAGAGCGCCTCCCGCTTTAAAAAGTCACGCACTTCATTCGAGATATATTCTCCGCACACGCGGTGGAAGGGATAGGCTTTTTTTTTCAACTAAGGTAACTTGGTGCCCTGCTTTACGAAGTAAAATGGCACTCACTAGGCCTGCGAGTCCTCCTCCGATGACGAGCAAGGTGTACTTTTTAACTGTTTTGGGCATATGCAGAAGCGGGTACGCGGGAATTTTTGGGATACTAAGAGTAAAACCCTAATTTAGGAGGAACGTTTGATTCATAAGTATATTTCTTAACACGCATGGAAGAGCTGCTGCAGCAAAAAAAATTACGGATAACAAAATGTCGATTGGATGTACTGGCGCTGATGGGCGAGCGGAAGGAGGCACTTTCGCATGCCGATTTAGAGCAAGTGCTTACACCTGAGCATGATCGTGTGACGCTGTACCGAACATTAAAAACGTATCTGGAAAAGGATATTGTACATAAAGTGTTAGACGACAGCGGGGCGGTGAAATATGCCCTTTGTAGCCACGACCATTCCCATGCTGTCCATGATGAAGAGCATAGTCACGACCATGTGCACTTTAAGTGCGAAGTCTGTGGAAAAACCACCTGTGTCGAGAGCGCTGTACTTCCGAAAATCAAATTACCACAGGGATTCGTAGAAAAAGAGGTAAATCTTTTAATTCAAGGAATCTGTCAGCAGTGTAACCGATAAATCAGGGATCAATTTAAACCTCGACAGGCTCTTTCGGGCCTACGCGTTTCGGCGCATCTGAAGGCCAGATGACCCCTGGCGGCAAATCAATTTTAGGAGGAGTGATATCTTCGATACCTCCATCTCCATCGTCTCCATTATCTCTTCCTCTTTGGAAGCGGGCTTTGGTCATAGTAGCGACAAAATAGATCAGCACCACATACGCCACCCCACATAATATTAAATCTATGATTAAGCTACTCATATTCCTTCGAAAATTTCTTTTAAGTTACTACAAAGAATTTTATCTACCAATAGTTTAACCGTTTAGAATCCATAATGATTTAATTTTTTTCAAAATAATCAGGATTAGGGGATTCCGTTTGTTAAATCGGGTGGATAGGTCGATATTTGCAGCTCGAATACCGTACCAAAATGATCGTTAAAACCAAGAAATATCAGTTAGACTCTGGGACCTATATCAAAACAGGCCTGGCTAATGTGCTAAAAGAACAGTGGTGGACCATCCTAATTGCCGTGGGTATTGCTTGCGGGTATTTTTGGATCGCCTCCTGGTGGTGGATCAGCATGGCCATCCTCGCCTATCTGCTCTATGTGCTTTTCTGGCTCATCCAGTTCGCTGGCGTCACACAAATGGAGCAGAACAAGGCCATGTTCGATAAGTTATCCTACGAAATCGACAGTCGTCAAATTTTAATGCGCTTAAATGCACGGCAGGGCATGCCGATAAACTGGTCTTTGATTAAGAAAGTAGAGAAGTCGAAGGAAGCTTTCGTACTTACCATGTCACGCGCACAGTTTATTTACCTGCCTTATACCATCTTTAAATCCGAAAACGAGATTAAATTTTTAGAGACGATTCTTAAACGTAAAGGATTAATGGCATAAAAAAAGGCGGTATTTCTACCGCCTTTTTTTTATGCTTTCCAGAGAAGGAAACTTACATAGGAGGTAAGATAACGGCATCGATTACATGCACTACTCCATTTGAAGCTTCGATATCTGCTGTGGCTACGTTCGCATTATTGACCATCGCCTTACCATCTTTCAGGGAAATCGTCACCTCAGAACCTTGAGCTGTTTTCGCTTTCATACCATCTTTCAGGTCTTTGCTATATACTTTTCCAGGTACTACGTGATAGGTCAACACTGCCACTAACTGTGCTTTGTTCTCTGGCTTCAGCAACTCCTCTACAGTTCCAGCAGGAAGTTTCGAGAAAGCTTCATTAGAAGGAGCAAACACAGTAAAAGGACCATCTCCCTGCAGGGTGCCTACTAGATCACCTGCCTGCACAGCAGCTACTAGGTAGATAAAAAGTCCGTTTTAGACGCTAAAGCCACGATGTCATCATTCGCAGTTACAGACGCATTCTTGTTTACGGTAAATGCGGAGGCCAACACTACGGTCAGCACTAGCGCAAGAGAAAATAGTTTTTTCATGGTAGAATTTGTTTGGATTACCTATAGAAAAGCTAGGAATTCAAAGAATTGTTTTTCAATTAGTTAAAATAAATTGTTTAAATTTTTATATACATTTTTAGGCAGTGCATACACATTTATAGGGTATAACCATGCCTTTGCCCCTAGGGCAAAAACCAAAACAGGCCAAATGCCTTTTAGGAAGGCGAAAGAAAGCTACGAGAAGCAAGCAGATTCCCGTAACTTTAAGGCTCCAAAGCCTGATTCCATGCAGATAAAAATCATCGCCATCGGCAAAACAGACGAGCGCGAACTAGAGGCGCTCTATGCGAAGTACCTGAAGCGCTTGCAGTTTTACTTAAAAGTCGAGCTTGAGGTCATTCCAGACATAAAAGGAGCTAAAAACCTCTCGGAGTCCAGCCAGAAGGAGAAGGAGGCCGTGCTATTTTTAAAGCGGATTCAGGACAGCGACCGCGTTTACTTACTCGATGAGGGGGGAAAGCTATTTACTTCTAAGGAGTTTTCGGAGTTTTGGCAGAAGCAGATGAACGCGGGTTGGAAACAGGTAATTTTACTTATCGGAGGTCCCTACGGTTTCGATTCCACGATTTACGACAGAGCAGATGGCACCCTTTCCCTGTCTAAGATGACCTTTTCTCACCAGATGGTACGCCTATTTCTACTGGAGCAGGTCTACCGCGCTTACACGATATTAAACGGGGAGCCCTATCATCATGAATAGTTAGTGGAAGTGGCTGACGCCAAAGTTTCCGACCACCGTAACAGAAACCCGCAGTTTCTCGTGTTATCTGCTAAACTGAAACCATGAAAATCCAAGACCAAGTAGTCCTCATCACAGGTGGGGCCAGAGGCTTAGGCAAGGCCATTACTCAGGCCTTTGCGGCCGAAGGCGCGCGTGTCGTCATCAACTATTACCAAAGTGAAGACGCCGCCAAAGCGCTAGCTCAGGAAATCGGAGAACGTGCCGTGGCCCTTCAGGCAGATGTCCGCGATGCCGGAGCGGTGGCCGCTATGCTACGTCAAGCCGAGGTGTACCATAAAGCGCCTGTTACGACCCTGGTGAATAATGCGCTGATCAACTATCGTTTTGATCCGAGCCAAAACACGCAGTATGAGGCGCTCGCATGGGAAAATATGGAGGCTCAGCTAACAGGAACCCTTAAAGGGGCCCATCACTGTATCCAGGCCTGCCTCCCCAGCATGAAGGCTGCGAAATTCGGGCGCATCATCCAGATCGGCACCAACTTATTCCATAATCCCGTGGTCCCTTACTACGATTACACGACCGCTAAAGCGGCACTCTTGGGCTTCAGCCGGAACCTCGCCCGCGAGCTGGGTGCACATAACATCACCGTAAATATGCTCTCAGGAGGCCTTCTGCGTACCACAGATGCGAGTGCGGCCACCTCAGACGCTGTTTTTGACATCATTCAGGCCAATACTCCCCTGCAGCGGGTAACCAGCCTGAAGAACTGGCCGATGCCTGCCTGTTTTTTGCATCTCCCTGGTCACGCGCCATCACCGGTCAGGACCTGATCGTAGATGGAGGCATGAATATGAAGTAACTCTGCACCTGATGCAAAGAAAAAGGCCTTTCTATTCCAAACGCATAGAAAGGCCTTTTTCCTTAACCCACATCCCCTGCACAGAAAGGCACAGCAGAAAGGAGGCGGAAGGACACACAACGGAGGCCCACACCAGGTGCCTTAGGGTGCTGGTAAAAAATTAACTGGTCGTAACCACCAGCTTATACCCCTCTCCATGCACTGTGATAATCTGTACCTGAGGATCTGCCTTGAGCAGCTTACGAATTTTACTGAGGTACACATCCATACTCCGCGCATTAAAATAACTGTCATCACCCCAGATTTGCTTCAGCGCTAAACTTCTATTCACCTGCTTGTTTACATCCGCTGCCAATATTCTAAGGAGCTCATTTTCCTTACTGGTAAGCTTATGCGTACCATCAGGGCCTACCAGCCGCTGCTCGTCATAATGCAAAGTAAAGCTTCCAAACTGCAGCACGCTGAGTGCCTGCGTGTCCGCTTTCGCGCTGCGCTTTAAAATGGCGCGGATGCGCAAAAGGAGCTCTTCCATACTGAACGGTTTGGTCATATAATCGTCAGCACCCAACTTCAAGCCGGCAATGACATCCTCCTTTTGATTTTTAGCCGTTAGGTAAATAATAGGGATTTCAGGCTCGAGCTGCTTGATCTCCTTTCCCAGCGTAAAGCCATCTTTTTTCGGCATCATCACATCTAAAACTAACAGGTCAAAGGCCCCTTTCTTAAACCGGTTCCAGCCTTCCTCACCATCGCGGCAAAGGGTCGCCTGGAAACCTTTCATTTCCAGATATTCGTGTAAAATATCCCCTAAATTGGGATCATCTTCGACGATAAGTATGCGGTTAGGATTCATCATGCTTTGGGATTTTTATGGTAAATGTACTGCCTTTTCCTAGTGGTCACTCTCAGCGAATACCTGGCCTTTATGTGCTTCGACCATCGCCTTCACATACGCTAGACCTAGGCCAAAACCTTTTACATCGTGCACATTTCCGGTGTGAACACGGTAAAATTTATCAAAAATATAGCGCAAGGCTTCTTTCGACATTCCGATTCCCTGATCCGAAATAGTCACCACATAATAGGTTTCCTCTGCCTCCAGACGAAGGGACACCTGAGGGGCATCTTTGGAATACTTGATGGCGTTATCCAAGAGGTTATTGAAAATATGCGTCAGATGAAAAGGGTCTGCCTCCACCCACGCTCCCGGTGAACCGAAAAACGCGATTTGCCCTCCTTTTCGCTCGATCTGAAGGGCTACCTGCTGCGTACAGCCACTGAGCACTTCATGTAAGTCCAGGCGTTCTTTTTTTAATGAAAACTGCTGCTTGTCTAAAGTGGCCGCTTGCAACACCTTCTCCACTTGTTCACCTAATCGCTTATTTTCTTGGTTGATCACCTGCAGGTAACGCTCACGAAAACGCTGCTGATGCATGAGCTCAGGGTCTTGAAGTGCTTCTACAGCGAGGCTTATGGTCGCGATAGGCGTCTTAAACTCATGCGTCATATTGTTGATAAAATCATTCTTGATTTCAGAAAGCTTTTTCTGCTGAATAATCGTGCGAATAGCGTAGATGAAGCAGAAAATGATGATGCCCATCAGCACCACACTACTGGAAAGAGGTAACCAAATCTGCTTAATGATGTAGTTCGACTTATTGGGGAAGTGTAAGTACAAGTAGTTTTCCTTACCTAAAATATCTTTTGGAAACAGACGCGCACGAATGCTTTCCTCTGAAGGAGAAAGTGTATCTGCGAAAGCTTCGCTGAACAAGGGGTAAAAGGCACCTTCATCTGTGGCCACTCCCATTTGAAAGGGTTCTTGAATACCTTTCGCTTGAAGGTGTTCTTGAGTAAGGCTGATGACGCGCTCTGGATCGATACGCTCCATGACAGCTTTCTGACCAGAAAGAAGCTCCTCCATCGCCCGGTTCATCGCATCTATTTTGTAATTAGCATTTCGGATTTTATCTAGCGCATCCTTCGGAAGACGCACCTGCTGCACTACCTCTACGCGCTCAGTCGCATAGCCCGCTTGCTCCTCCAAGCGCTCCTGCTCTTCGAGGTACTGCATTTGTCGCTCGCGTTCCTGTAACAGCACCTCCATCTCATCTGGCGTAAATAGCGCCGAAGCACGCTCGGGGGTGAAATAGTAAAAAAGGCATCTATATCAGCCAGAACAGAGGCGTCTATACCTCTGATCTCTAAAAGGCGGCGGAAACGCGGCGTAAAAGTAGGAATAGACTGAAAGCGAAGCGAATCCATGATAGAAGGCCGCGAGTAGCGAATCTGCGTCTGCTGCACCTCCACGATAATAGGGTCGATGCGCTTAAACAAGCTGCGCTGCAAGGTCGTATCCCGAGCCAAAATATTTAAAAATATATCACTGGTCTCCCCTTCTTCCAGCCGCACGATCGTCCGGTTTAAAGCATCTACTGCCTGCTGAGTAAAGCGCTGCTCCTGTACATAGAAGGCACTATTAATCCAATAGTACTGAAAACCCACCATTCCTAGGCTCGCCAGCACCATCAGCACGATAATCACCTTCATGGTCGCTTTACTCATAGAACAAAGTTACACTTATGTTATAAGAGAAATCAGCTACTTAACAACTTTTAACGGCAAAAATATGCCTTAAATTCCAAAAAAACCCAACATACAGCGCTCCAGCTACGTATGTAGAGTAGTTTCTTAAATTAAGCATAGTTTGATTATATAGATATAAAGAAGGAAGGCAGGTGTCTTCCTTTTTTATTTCCCCTGGTTTCCTAACTTTGCTATCTGAATAATGAAGCTTATGCAGGCACAACCTACCCACATTCAAGGGGTTTCTCTTTTAACGGTAGCCGACACCTTCGGCACGCCCGTCTACGTGTACGACGCTGAAAAAATACAAGCACAGGTAAAACGGTTACAGGAGGCATTTAACGCTGTCCCCCTACGTATAAAATATGCGACGAAAGCCCTTTCCAACCTAAGCATTTTAAAACTTTTACGAAAATCCGGTACCGGAGCCGATGCCGTTTCTATAGAAGAGGTTCTGCTATGTCTAGAAGCAGGCTTCCCTCCCGAAGACATCATGTACACCCCGAACATGGTGAGCTTCGCCGAAATTCAGCAGGCAGTCGAACTAGGCGTTATGCTGAACATCGATAACCTGCCCATGCTGGAAAAATTCGGCCAAACCTATGGTGCCTCCGTACCCGTCTGTGTGCGCCTAAATCCACATATCCTGGCCGGGGGAAATGCGAAGATCTCTGTTGGCCATATCGACAGCAAATTTGGGATTTCCATCCTACAGGTGAAGGCCATCACTGAAATCGTGGAGCGCTACCAGCTACAGGTAACAGGCCTGCATGTACATACCGGCTCAGATATTTTAGATGCCGCTGTCTTTCTGAAAGGCGCTGAAATCCTCTTTGAGGCCGCAGCATCCTTTCCTGACCTACGCTTTCTCGACTTTGGAGGAGGTTTTAAGGTGGCCTATAAACCAGGAGATATAGCCACGGACATGGAAGACATCGGCGAAAAGGTCTCTGCCGCCTTCTTGGCCTTTTGTGAGCGCTATGGGCGCAAATTAGAACTCTGGTTTGAGCCTGGAAAGTTCCTGGTCAGCGAAGCGGGATTTCTTTTGGTTCGCGCTAATGTGGTCAAGTCTACCCCAGCTTCCACCTTTATCGGAGTCGATAGCGGCTTGAATCACCTCATCCGCCCCATGATGTACGATGCCTACCATAGCGTTTATAACCTGACGAAAACAAGTGGCTCCGAACAGGTCTACACCATCGTGGGCTATATTTGTGAAACGGATACCATCGCCGCAGAACGCAGACTGCACACGGTGGACACAGGAGATGTCTTAGTGATCCAAAACGCTGGTGCTTATGGCTTTAGCATGGCGTCTAACTATAACTCACGCATGCGCCCCGCAGAGGTCCTCATCTATGAAGGAGAGGCGCACCTCATCCGCAAGCGCGAAACCTTCGACGATTTACTGCGGCAGCAGGTGGTCTTATCTTTCTGAAACTCGGAAGGCCTGACGGCCAAAAATATCTTTAGGGCAAGGGAGCATTCTCTGCCCTTTTTTTATTCCTGCAGCCCGAAAAACAGATACGAAAAAGCCCCTTTCAGGATATCCGAAAGGGCTTTTAGAAATTTTGCCTCCGGCAAAACCAAAGCTATTTACACAGCCTTCTTCGCCGGCTCAGCTTCATCCTGCTCCAGCTCTCGCTTCATTAAATCCACTACGACTGGAGTAGCGATGTAGATGGAAGAGTAAGTACCCACTAAAACACCCACTAAGAGCGCTAAAGAGAATCCTCTTAAGACTTCACCACCGAAGATGAGGAGCACAAGCACCACGATTAAGGTCGTAGCAGATGTAATCAAGGTACGCGCCATGGTCTGGTTAATGGCATCGTTAAATAACTTGACCAACTTACTAGAACCTCTATTTTCCATGTTTTCACGGATACGGTCGAATACGACCACGGTATCGTTAATGGAGTAACCCACCACGGTGAGGAGTGCAGCGATGAACACCTGGTCTACCTCCACATTCACACCGATGGCCGATACGATCGCGAATGCTGCGATCACAAATAGGGTATCATGGATTAGTGCGGCGATAGATGCCAAAGAAAACTGCCACTTTCTAAAGCGTAATAAGATGTACAAAAAGATCGCTAGAATCGCGAAGAACATCGCCTCAGCAGAGGATTTCTTAATGGAATCCGCCACAGTAGCACCTACCTTAGAAGATCCTGTGATCGAAAACTCGCCCGAAGCTAAAGAACTTGCATCTGCCTTAAAAGTAGCCCCCGTCACCTTAGCCAAGCCCTCACGCACACGACGCTCGACTTCTGCATTCGACGCATCATCATCTTCATTAATGAGGTAAGAGGTCGTTACTTTCATCACGTTATTCGCTCCATAGGATTTCACCTCCACAGAGCCTTCCAAGTCAGCATCTAAACCTACTTTAATATCAGAGGCCACCACAGGTTCACTGAATTCGACGATGTAAGAACGTCCGCCCGTAAAGTCTACGCCAAACTTAAGTCCGGAGAAAACAGCGAGTAAAAGACCTACTACGATAATGGAAGAGGATATCAAATAAGCAACTTTACGCTTGCCTAAGAAGTCGATATTAAGGTCGGCTAAGCCGCCTTTTTTCGCTAGAGGAGAGATGAAAGAGATGCTTGACTTATCCCCTTTTGCACTCATCCAGTGTACGATCACGCGGGTGATAAACACAGCAGAGAAGAAAGAGGACGCGATACCGATCATTAAGACGATGGCGAAGCCTTTTATTGGGCCCTGGCCCAAAGAATACAGGATAGCACCCGTCAAGAAAGTCGTGACATTCGAATCGAGAATCGCAGAGAATGCTTTAGAGTACCCATTATTAATGGCTGCTATCAAGGAAACACCATTACGGAGCTCTTCCTCAATACGCTCGAAGATGAGCACGTTCGCATCGATAGACATACCGATCGTCAATACGATACCTGCGATACCCGGTAGTGTAAGGGCTGTACCTAGCTGCGCGAGGATACCGAGGATAAAGAAGATGTTAAACACCAGGCCGCGATAGCCACAAAACCGCCCTTAGAATAATACGCGATCATGAAGAGAACCACTAACACCAGACCTGAAATCATCGAAACGATCCCCTGACGCTGTGCTTCTTTTCCTAAAGTAGGACCGATGATGGCTTCTTCCACGATTTTAGTTGGCGCAGGAAGTGAACCAGACTTGAGGATATTCGCCAAGTCTTTTGCCTCTTCGATCGTGAAGTTCCCCGTGATTTCAGACTGACCGCTTGGGATTTCAGACTGTACGGTAGGCGCTGTATAAACGAAGTCATCTAAAACGACAGCGATACGGCGGCCGATGTTATCTGCTGTTACTCGTCTCCACTTGCGCGCACCTTCTGCATTCATCTGCATGGAAACTGCTGGTCGGGAACTTTGATCCAGGGTCTGGCGGGCATCTGTTACCACATCACCTTCTAAAAGTGCCTGGTCAGAAGAACGGTTAACT
>NZ_AJYA01000052.1 GCF_000265075.1 Nitritalea halalkaliphila LW7
CGCGCACGGAAGCCAGACACCTACCGCAGTGGCTCTCGCCTACACCAAAGCCATGCGTGCCCGCCCAGATCGCCGCGAAGTGCTCGCCCGTATGCCTCACAGTCTGCTGATCGCTGGCCAGGAGGATCCCGCCATCTCCGAAGAAGATAGCCGTGCACAGGAAAGCCTCGTCACTCGCTTTGTTCTACTCGAGGGAGTGGGACACATGGGCATGTACGAAAAAAATGCTGCCGGCATCGAAGCACTGGCAGCATTCTTACGGCAGACCTTCCCCTCAAAAGCGGTGGAATAGTCTGGATATACGGATGACGATAGAAAATGCTTAGTAGATGGCGCGCATTTTCACCATGGGGTGCGGATAATGGCCTCCCAGGCTAATGCCATACTTTTTAAGGGTGCCTGGCGGCAAATCAAAGGGCTTTTGGATGTCATAACCCGGCAGCGCTGCCAACTCCGGCACCCAGTGGCGCACATAATCGCCCTTGGCATCGTAATTTTTCGCCTGCTTTAATATCGCGAAATACCGGTTTTCGCGTGGATCATTACCTACCCCCGCGACATACATCCAGTTGCCCCAGTTGCTGCACACATCATAATCGATGAGCACGGACTCGAAATAAGAAGCACCCCAGCGCCAATCAATATTCAGGTCATTCACGAGGAAACTAGCCACATTTTGGCGGCCGCGATTCGACATAAAGCCTGTTTCGGCTAGTTCACGCATGTTTGCATCCACGAAGGGAATACCCGTTTGGCCTTCCACCCAGCGCTGAAAGAGGGCTTCATTTCGCTGCCACTTTTCCGCGTTCGGCTTGATGCCTTGGAGCCAAAAAATTTTATTGCCGTGCTTTTTAGCGATAAACTTAAAATAATCTCTCCAGATCAGCTCGAATACGAGCCAGTAGGTCGATTGATTTTTTTTGCGCTCCTTCTCATAGCGCGCCACTTCCTCGTAGATGTAGCGGGGTGAAATACAGCCAAGCGCCAGCCAGGGAGAGAACTTACTGGAATAATCAGCCCCTAGGAGGCCATTTCGTGTTTCTTTGTACACTTTTAGGCAGTCATTTTCCCAAAAGTAGGTCTGGAGTCGCGCCAAAGCCGGACCCTCTCCACCTTCAAACACCAACACGCCACGGTCCGATACTTCGGGCTCCTCCAAACCAAGGACTGCTAAAGTGGGGATATCCCCCTTTGGCACATCTGGAAATGGATAATATAGTTCGTCCGGCGCAGGATAGGCCGGTCTGATTTTACTGAATTTTTCGCACTCCTTCCGAAACTGCGTGAAGACCTCTGGGGTCTGCCCCACAGGAAAAGGGAGGTCCGATATATGAAAGAGGGTTTGCTGCCAGAAAGATTCCGTCGCCACTCCTGCCTTCCAAGCTGCTGCCTCCACGGCCTTCTCTACTGCTACCTCCTCAGAAGTAATTTCTTCAGAAAAGTAGAGGGCATCTGCTTCCACAGCGCGCAGAAAATCCGGTAGCACCTCCTCTGGCTTTCCGTACAAGATATGTAGCTGGGCGCCTAGATCAATCAGTCTCAATCGCAAGTCTCGGAGTGCCTCGATAAGGAACTTTGCACGAAAGGACCCCGTCTTAGGCAGGCCTAAGCGCATGGTGCCGAACTGTCTGGGATCGACACAGTAAACAGGAATGACCTCCGCGTCCTTATCGTAAGCAGAAAATAAAGGTGCATGATCATGCACCCTTAAATCATTTCTAAACCAAACTACAACTCTTTTTGTATTCATTTCCCTTAAAACCGCTCATGGAATAAAACTGTTTGTGGGAACTACCGATCCAGTATTTATTCTTATGTTTAAGGTATAATTTTGTAAAAGAATGAAGCATATTTCGAAATTAACGACAGGACTTTTCCTACTTATTTTCCACTTATCCACTTTTTCTGCCGCTGCTCAGCAGGAAATGAGCGGTTCAGATGCCTTTTGGGAGCGCCTCAGCCAGCACTGCGGTAAAACCTTCGCAGGGGAAGTCACCACACCCATGGGGCCAAACGATCAGTTCGCCGGAAAAACATTAGTCATGCACGTGAGAAGTTGCGACCCGGAGCGCATCACCATCCCTTTCTTTGTCGGCGAAGACAAATCCCGAACTTGGGTGCTGACGCGAGAGGCAGGCGGGCGCATCAAGCTGAAGCATGACCACCGGCATGAAGATGGGAGCGAGGATGAAATTACGCAGTATGGAGGCGTGAGTGCGAATACTGGTATGGCGGGATTGCAGTTTTTTCCCGCTGATCAGGAAACGGCAGACCTGATTCCCTACGCCGCGAATAATGTCTGGTGGATCACCGTAGACGATAAAAGCTTTACGTATAATTTGCGCCGTGTAGGCGCACACGCGAATTCACAGTACGTTTTGACCTGAGTAAGGAGGTAGAAAACCCGGGTCCCGCTTGGGGTTGGGAGGACTAAGTGCCCCCTTCGTTTCATTTGGCCTCCCGGCCAAAAGCTCCCGCTTAGGCGCCTTCCTCTAGCTTCGGCTGAAAGGCTTCTACGATACGATCTTTGCCCTGCATGTCCACATGCAGGCAACGTTTTTATAGCCCTGTTCGGAAAAAAGCTGACAGCAGGCCCGTCCGTAGGCCTCATTAATTTCAACATAGAGAGCACCACCAGGTACCAGTGCCCTGCGGCCATAGCTTCCGATTTCCCGATAGAAGCGCAGAGGATCCTCGTCGGGAACGAATAGCGCGAGGTGGGGCTCAAAATCCAGGACGCGAGGGGCCATGTGTTCTTTTTCCGTGCGGCATACATAGGGGGGTTCGAGACGATGATATCCCAGGGCCTTCCGGGGCGGCATTTTTCCAGTTTAAGATATCTTCCTGCAGCCAGTGCACCGTAGTTCCGAGCCGCTGGCCGTTTTCTTTGGCCACGGCCAAAGCCTCTGCTGAGATATCGAGTCCCCATACAGTAGCCTGAGGCAGCTCCAGGGCGAGTGTTAGCGCGATGCAGCCACTCCCCGTACCGATGTCCAGCAGGCGCTTGCCTATAGCGGGCCGATGCCGCTGCAGAAGCGTGTACACCAGTTCCTCTGTCTCTCTCCGCGGTATCAGAACAGCTTCAGAGACGCGGAACTTACGGCCATAAAAATACGCATATCCCAGTGCCTGCTGTAGTGGCATACCGGTAGCGAGCAGCTCTAAAAAGGGGTTCAGGCGCTCAGCGTCGAGGAGTTCCTGGCTATGCACTTGCATGCGGGAAATCCCGTAGACCTCTTCCATGAGGAGCTCCACCACTGCGGGAGCCTCCTCTTCCTCATACACATAGCGAAGGCGGGAGAGCGTGTGTTGGAAAAGGGTTTTGGCAGGTGTCAGGTGCGGGGTAGGCATGGATACTCAGGATGATGGGGAAGCAATTTACTTCAAAAAGCCATACGAGCTAGCATCCAGTGACAAAATGACAGGGAGCGGGGATTGGAACAGCTCTTGCCATAGGGTCTGAAAACATGAGCGTTCCATTCTAAACGAATAAGTAGATATGCAAGAAAAAGGTACCATCTCGATTCATACCGAGAACATTTTCCCGATTATCAAAAAGTTTTTATACTCTGACAACGAGATCTTTCTGCGTGAGCTCGTTTCGAATGCCGTGGATGCCACGCAAAAAATCAAGCGGCTGGCTTCACTCGGACAGTATGGCGGAGACTTAGGCGACACCACCGTTCAGGTGAGCTTCGATAAGGAAAACAAGACCATCACCATCGCGGATAATGGCTTGGGGATGACGGCTGAAGAGATTAAAAAGTATATCAACCAGATCGCATTTTCCGGTGCTACCGAGTTTGTAGAGAAGTTTAAAGAAGCCAAGGATGCCAATGAGATCATCGGCAAGTTTGGTTTAGGCTTTTATTCTGCCTTTATGGTGGCCAAAGAGGTGGAAATTCAGACCCTGTCCTATCAGGAGGGTGCGCAGCCTGCACGCTGGGTATGTGATGGAAGTACCAGCTTCGAGATCAGTGAAGGATCGCGCACTACACGCGGTACCACTGTGATTTTACATCTTTCCGAAGAAGGCGAAGAGTTTTTAGACAAATACAAGCTTCAGAGCATTTTAGACAAATATGCCAAGTTTCTTCCTATTCCGATCCAGTTCGGCACTAAAACCGAAAGTAAGGAAGATGGTGTAGATGAAGCGGGCAAAACGAAGTACACCTCCGTAGAGGTACCGAATGTAATCAATACGACTGCACCGATTTGGACTAAGTCTCCGAGCGATTTAAAAGACGAGGACTATCTGGCCTTCTATAAGGAGCTCTACCCTTTTAGCGAAGACCCCCTCTTCTGGATTCATTTAAATGTGGACTTCCCTTTTAACCTGACGGGCGTTCTTTATTTCCCTAAGATTAAAAAATGATTTTGATCTGCAAAAGAATAAAATCAAGCTGTTTAGCCGTCAGGTGTTCATCACAGATGAGGTAAAAGATATCGTGCCAGAGTTTTTAATGCTCCTACATGGTGTGATCGATTCGCCAGACATTCCGCTAAATGTATCCAGAAGCTTCCTTCAGGCGGATGGAAACGTGAAGAAGATCAACAATCACATTACGAAAAAAGATGGCGGATAAATTGGCCGAGCTCTTCAAGAAGGATCGGGCTGCCTATGAGCAGAAATGGTCGGATATCGGCTTATTCGTGAAGTACGGCATGATTAGCGAAGATAAGTTTGCCGATAAGGCCAAGCAGTTTGCGCTACTAAAGAATACAGAGGGGTCCTGCTTCACATTAGAGGAGTATGCCGAAAAAGTACAGGCCCTTCAGACGGATAAAAGCGAGCAGAAAATTTACCTCTACGCCACTGATGTGGACAAGCAGGATGCTTTTATCGGTTCTGCGAACCAAAAGGGCTATGATGTCCTCGTGCTGGACCACCCGATCGACAGTCATTTCATCCAGCATATCGAGATGAAAGGCGAAAAAATTGCCTTCAAGCGTGTGGATGCGGATGTCGTGGATAAGTTGATCGAAAAGGAAAGCAGCATCGAAAACTTACTCACTGAGGAGCAAAGCAAGCAGGTGAAAGAGATTTTCGAAAAGGCGATAGCGAAAGAAACCTACGAAATTCAGGTGGAGGGACTAAGTCCTGAGGAGCTGCCTGTAACTGTAACCATGGATGAGTTTATGCGCCGCATGAAGGATATGGCCCAGACCGGCGGTGGTGGCATGAGCTTTTATGGTGCTATGCCAGACCGTTATAAAGTAGCCATAAACGGTAACCATCCTTTAGTGGACAAGATCCTGAAGGCAGAGTCTCCAGAAGTACAGGCAAAATTAGCGAAGCAGGCATTTGATCTGGCTTTACTGGCGCAGGGATTGTTGACTGGTAAGGAGTTAACCGCTTTCGTGAAAAGAAGTGTAGAAATTATCTAAGCGCGAAAGTTTCAAGCTGCTGGCAGCATAACTTTAGGAACCTTTGGGTACATAGCCATGTCCCAAAGGTTTTTTTTATTTATAAATCAGCAAATCGCATGAAGCAAACTGCTGACTTAAATAAGCTACAGCTGCTGGCATACCTTTGCTTTTCAAACAATTTCGCCTTCAATTAGTTATAATAATAACTTTAACCAAGAACGAATGAATCATGATAGCTGTTTTAAATCCAAACGGGCGAATCACCCGAAGGAAATACCTGACTTTATTTCTGATCTTTTATAGTACAAATGTCATTTCCCTCATCCAGTTATTTTACGCTTACAAGCTTCAAGATTGGATAGCTTTTGCCATTTTCGGAACCATTTTGATTAGCACCATTGTCATGCTGCTAGTTCAGGCCATTCGCCGTCTTCATGACATTGGCTTAGACTATAAATACGTCATCTACCTCATCATTCCGCCACCCCTGAACTTCATCGGCTTTATTTGGCTGGCTTTAAAACCTGGTCAAGATGGAGAAAATGCATATGGTCCAGATCCACGGAAAACCGATATTTTATAGGTGCTAACGAACAAATAATCCTTTATCATGCTCTTTCTTTGGGTGAGAGCTAAATAAAGCCCGTAAACAGCTCTTGAAAGAACTGGTTTACGGGCTTTTTACGGTTTAGGCCTCCTCCTCACGATTTTTAGCAAACACATCGAAGCCTATCTTCTGGGGACTCCCCAGTCCAGAGGTGTACAGCAGCTTCTGCTGGTAATTAATGACCATCAATTCCTGAAAAGCAGGCGCTAAAAGGTCATTATCCACAGCAGAACGCATGAGTAGCATCAGCATATCGCGTAACTTTTCATCTGTAAGGTCATTTTCCTTTAACTCAGGATAATGAAACACCAGATTTCTTTCGCCTTCAATAAAAAACTTATTTTCTATGTTTAATAATAACCTTCCGATCAGATAGCCATGGTCCTCCATCCGGTTATAGGTGATGGTATCACTTAGGAAATTGTACACTAAAATTTGGCCAAAATAGGCTCGCTTATCATCCGCTTTCACATACTTGGCCTTACTAAGATAGCGTTCCTCAGGTAGCTTCACCACATTACTCTGCAGGATAACCACGAGGGCATCTTCTCCGAAACGTAAAATAAACTCATGTGCATTTACCTGATCGAATTGTACCTGTACCCCAGCGTCTAACTTCACCTGAGCATGGAGCTCCTGAGCCAGCTGATGTGCTTGCATCTCTAAACGCTTAAAGGCAGACTGGGTAAGTTTAAAGACAGCCGCTTTTAAGGCTGCCTTTTCTTGTAACTTCGTAGCTAAGTTGGAAATCATAAAGAGCTTAGGATATAAAGGAAAGATAGATGGTATAAACTAAAGATAATACGAGCTTCGCAGACTTACAAGGCGCACCCTCCAGCTAATCCCGCTCTAAACCTCAGCGCACCTTGTTTTGGTCTTTTCGGAAGTGCAAAGGAGGCGCCATATCCCCTATTAAAGGTGCATACTCCAGCCCATCTAAACGCGTCTCGAACTCCTGCTTGGCTTCACGGATTAACAAAGGATTCATGATTAAGTCCTTTCCTGTAAGTGCCATCGTTTTAGCAGCTACCATCATTCCTTTATAACCGATGCTCATGCCATCTGCCGCTACTGCTTGCCAGGTATGCGCTGCTGTGCCAGGAACCCACGTAGCCGTTCGTAAACCTACCGTAGGCACTACATAGCTAACATCCCCTACATCTGTGGAAGCTGGAAAATGGGTAAGGCGATACGGCTGCACCTCCTGGGCCAGCGTCAGCGCCGGGGGCTTCGGAACATTAAGGGTCGCTTGGATCTTTTCGGCAAAATCCAACTCCTCGGCATCATAGTGTACACCTCCGACTAAGGTTAAATTTTTATGCATCGCTTGTGCTAACGTTTCATTCGGCAGTAACCCATAAATCCCAGCTACTACCTCCACCTCGACACGTGTTTCTGTTCCCATCGCTGCCCCTTCAGCGGCTAACTTCACACGCTCCCACATTTGCTTCACTTCCATTACATCAGGATGACGCACCATGTACTCGACTACCGCATAATCGGGCACCACATTAGCCGCTAGACCACCGTTCGTGATGACATAATGAATGCGACTTTCCTGATCGACGTGTTCACGCATCATATTCACCATCATATTCATGGCCTCCACAGCATCTAAGGCAGAACGGCCGCGCTCAGGTGCTCCCGCGGCATGTGAAGTCTGACCATAAAACTTAAAATAACCCTGCATCACTGCCGTGCACGTAGAGGCGTCCGCACTGTTTCGGTCGCCAGGGTGCCAGTTGATGACAGCATCTACCTGATCGAACAGGCCCGCACGCACCATATACACCTTTCCTGCACCACCCTCCTCAGCCGGCGTACCAAAAATTTTTAATGTGGCCTTAATCTGATTGGCATCGATCCACTCCTTTAAGGTGATGGCAGAAGCTACTACAGCTGTTCCAAATAAATTATGTCCGCAGCCGTGTCCATTTCCACCATCGACAAGCACCGAACGAAAAGGGACTGCATCCTGTGATAAACCTGGAAGTGCATCGTATTCTGCTAAAAACCCGATAACAGGGCCACCCCGGTCATACGTAGCCACAAAAGATGTAGGCATATCGGCCACCCCCATCTGCACAGTAAATCCCGCCGCCCGTAACTCATCTGCCAGCAACTTGGAGCTGGTGAATTCCAAATAACCTAATTCAGGGTTTTCCCAAATTTCACGAGCTATTTTAGCATATTGCGCTTCTTTCGCTTCTAAATTCTTGACGATAAAACTATCGTGGTTGGCTTCCTGCGCATGGAGCTTTCCTATAGAAAACAGGACAAAAAGAATGAATAATATTTTTTTCATAGTGCTTAAATTGGTGTTATACATAGCTTTTCTGAAAAATAACAAAATTACCTTCTAACACCAAGTCACCTAAACAAAAAACCACTCGCTTGACCAAAGCAAAAAAACACGCACCCCTTGTACTTTTTGTACCTCAGGTGCGTGCTGTTAACTACTAGCGCAAATAAAAACCTACAGCTACCTTTAAAATGTTCGTTTACTTTCGTTTGCTTTCCTTTTTTCGAAAAACGAGATCGTTTGCTTTCTTTTTCTTTCGTTTGCTTTCTTTTCTATGTTCGTTGCTTCGTTTGCTTCCTTTGGGCAGAGCCAAAAAGGGCAGCGCAGGCGCTCCCTTAGAAAATGTGTCCAAA
>NZ_AJYA01000053.1 GCF_000265075.1 Nitritalea halalkaliphila LW7
AGAAGAGTTAACAGCTAATTTTTCGAGAAGGATATCTCGACCGAATATTTGGGCCCTGGCCCCCATTTTCCGGGTAAACGATCTCTTTAACTTGAGTATCGGGAATCAGGAGCTGCAGCCAGAGTTCACGAATAGTTATGAATTCGGTTATATGAAGGGGTGGGACAAGTACCTGCTAAATGCTGTGGTGTATCATCGTTTTACGACGGATGTGCAGACGCGGGTTATTCGCTTAAATGAGGATAATGTGTCTGTGCAGCTTCGGGAAAATGCGAATAGCCGTAGTAGTACAGGCTTAGAGCTGGTGAATCAGTTCCAGTTTACCTCTTGGTTCGATGCCACCCTGTCCGGTAATTTCTTCTACTCTGAAATTATAGGAGAGAATATTGAGGCGAATTTTAACAACTCGAACTTTTCATGGACGGTAAATTTATTAGCGAATATGGCGATTCCCAAGTTCGCTTCCCTACAGATTCAGGCAGACTATCGGGGGCCTATCGTCCTTCCTCAGGGTGAAATAGAGCCGATTTGGGGAGTAAACATGGGCCTTAGGAAGGATCTGTTTAATAAAAAGGCCACCATAAGTGTGAATGTCAGCGATATCTTTAATACCCGGATATTCCGAATCCGAACTACCGATGAGAATTTTGATTTTCAGCGCTTGTTTAACCGGGAGACCCGTATCGGGACGATTGCATTTACCTATCGTTTCGTTAGGAGTTTATGGAAAGAAGAAATGGAAGAAATGGAGGTGGAGACCGCGATTTCGATGAAGATTTTTAAGGAGGGCTTCGTTATTAGAGGCCATAGCCTGAGCGAAGCTTTCCTATCTAGTAGGGCAATCTGATGCCTCTACCGGCTAAGAAAAAAGGGCTTCCTCCAAGCGTGGGAAGCCCTTTTTAATAGGTTTTGTAGCTATTCGGGATATTTTATTGGCCTACGAGGAAGACCGCATTTCCGAATAAGAGTTTGCCATTTTCCCAGAAGGAGCGGAACATAGGATTATCCACAAAGTAGATAACTTGACCACGGCCCATACTTTCGCTGCCCACCACGAGGCTTTCGGCTAGGCTAGGTTTCACTTCGCTTCCGACGAAGCCAAATCGGTACTGCTCGAGGTTTCGGATGGTGCCTGCATTCACCCCATTTTTCAGGTAGCCATAGCGGCTGCTGCTATTTTTCAGCGTATAGTAGGTACCTCCATAGCCATAACCGAGGGGATGAGTTTCGTCTAGGTTCACTTCGAAGACCGCACCTGCCACTTGTCCACTTACGCGTGCGCGCTCACTGCTTTGATAAGGGGCCAGGAGACGTTTTTCCTCGCGCTCTTTCGCACGGTCTTTTGCCGCCTTTTCTTGCTCGTCTTTCAGGAAGCGCTTCAGGCTGAAGTCATCATCTGCAGCAAATTCGGCTAAGGCACCTTCCATTAGGATCAATTTGCCACCGGCACGCACCCAGTCCTTAATCTTTTTATCCTGACCACGGAGGAGGCCGCTTCCTGATGGCATGATGAGCACATCGTAGGTGGAGAGGTCATAACGGCCCACAGCCGACAGTTCCAAGATGCTAAGTGGATAGTCCAGCTCTTGCTCGAAGTGGTACCAGATTTCACCGAAATTTAAAGAAGAGGTGCCCGGACCACTGAGGAGCGCTACCTTAGGAGCTTTGATGGCGCGCACATCGGAGGATCCGAAATCCTTTCCTAAGGTCACCATCCCAGATTTCGCAGCGGTAAGTTCCACCTCGAACTTATTCGCTGTGGCTACGACCAGCGAGTCGAAGCTTGCGATTTTATCATTTCCATTTCGGTGGATGATAAGGCTCCTGCCGGGTGTTTTTTGCCATCAAGTTCAAAGGGATAGCTCGCATAACGTACGCGTACTTTTTTGTCTAAAAGGGCCGCCAGAAAGCGGGGGTGTACGCTGGCTCTCCAGGGGCTGATGTAGGCCAGAGTACCTGGCTGCACCTCATTTTGGCGGAACGCCGCCGCTTCGAATTCACGCTCAGGGCGGATCACACGGTCCAGCGCGTAGGCTTCCACGCCATGTGCATAGGGCAGGGCCCAGCTGGTGATGTCATAGGTTAAGCTGTCTTCCAGCACCGCCTCAGGCTCAAAAAGAATTTGCGCCAGCACTGACTTCGGCTGATCGGCACTGACCACGATGTCCTTCGCTTCCGCAGTAAAGCTGCGTACTTTTCCTGTTTGGTAGTCCAGCCCGCTGAAGGTAGCCTTCCTGCCCAGCTCGCCGTAGTGCACCTTATTCAGGTCGAGGAGTTCTAAAAGTCCGCGCAGACGCTCTGGCTGATCGCCTACTTTTAGGATAAAGCTCTTGTATTTCCCCTGTGGATTTTCGCGGTTATCCTTAAAGAATGCTGTGAAATTATCCGTCAGTTTTTGGGCTTCTTTCGCGGCCACTTCCACTGCGGAAATCCCTGCGATGTGCTGATGCTCGATGCGCTCTTTCAGCGTGACGGTATCTTTCAGCGCATTCAGCATGCCTAAGCCGGCACGACCCGATCCCCCCTTCTCGATGGTCATCCCGATGGCGCCATTGTACATGGGGTAGGTGTCGCCATAGGCAGGGTATAGCAGGTCGAAGCGCTCTTTCGTAAAGTATAGCCAGCCCTGTGCATCGAATTTTTCAGCCGTATTTTTTCCGTAAATTTCCTGAAACTCGCGCTGAAAGCCCGTTACCTGCTTGTGCACCGGCTTTGCGGCTGGCGCGAAATAAAAGGGATCGTTAATGCCCTGCTCATGGAAGTCCACAAAAAGGTGCGGCATCCACTGATGGTATAGCTCCAGACGCTGCTTCGTCTCCTGCTGTGTCTGCCAAGCCCAGTCCCTGTTTAGGTCGAGGAGGTAGTGGTTTGGGCGGCCTCCTGGCCAAGGTTCACTGTGCTCCACCGACTGGGGGTCGGGCTGTAAGCGCTTGTTTTGCTTCTGGTTATACCAAATGGTATAGCGGTCTTTTCCGTCTGGGTTCGCACATGGGTCGATGAGCACCACCTGATTTTCAAGCCAAGCCTTGTATCTGGTGTCTTCCGGGTTCACCAGGTCCCAAAAGGTCATCATAGCCGCTTCCGTAGCGACGGCCTCATTGCCGTGCACATTATATTGCATCCAGTTGATGGCCAGGCCCGTTTCCGGACTGCCGGAAAGGAAGCCGGTGCGTTTCAGGTTGTCCTCTCGGATTTGTTCTAGTCGGCCCATATTCGCCTCGCTGCTGATGACGGCCACGAAGAGGGGACGATGTTCATAGGATTCGCCATAGTACTGCAGCTCCACCAGCGGGCTGTTCGCGGCCACGTGTTCGAAGTAAGCCACCACGCGATGGTGGGGTGTGAAGCGCTCTCCGAGGGGATAGCCTAAAAATTCCTCAGGGCTTTTTTGGCCGTAGGCCAAAGTCGAGAGCAAAAGGAAAAGGAAAGTGTAAAGGTTTTTTTTCATCATAAACGGTGCTTGTTACTGAAGATTTAGCTGCCTAGCTTCAAAATAAAGACTTTTTTTCGTCAGTTGGGGCATTTTTTTGCCAAATAAAGCTTCCCATGAGGCGCTGTCCGTGTACTGCCACGCTTTTTTCGGCTTCTAAAGGGGCTAAGCCGTAGCGGGATTTTAGCGCTGCCAGTAGGGTGGGCGTGAGCACAAAGCGCCAGGAGCCATCTCCTAAGGTGCGGGGATTTTCTACCGTGGCGGTCCTGCCAGCAGCGTGCATGCCCAGTGCCAGCTCCTCGCTGACGCACATGCGTAAAAAGAAAAGGCCACCAGGTTTTAGCACCCGCATGTGTTCCTCGAAAAGGGCGAGAAAGTCCTCCTCATCCTGTGCGAAATGAAGCACGGCAGAGCTGAGGACCACATCGAAAGCGTGGGTATGAAAGGGGATTTCCCGTAAGTCAGCGACCTGAAATCTAAAGGAGTCGTAGCTCGGGTTTAGCGTTTTCGCGTGATAGCGTAGGTACTGAATCGCCAGAGGCTCTCGGTCTACTGCATATAATGCGTAGTTTTCTCGGATGAAATACCCCGCATTTCTGCCCTCACCGCTACCTGCGTCCAGGATGCGCTGTTCCTTCGTGAAGCGCCCCTTCAGCAGCTGATCCAGCAGGTAAAGGTCGATGTTACCCAGTATGCGGTTTAGCGCTTCAATTCCCATTCTCGTATTTTTGGAGGGCTTTTAAGGTTTTGTCTTTTCCTATCGCGATGAGCTCAGGGGCGCGGTGAAACTCCAGCGTGCCCGCCTGGTTACGGGCGATTTCGACGAGGATGTCCACTGGGTGTTTTTCGATATAAAGTTCACTCAGCCGATCCTGAAGCAGGTCGAAGGAGTGATTGAGTAGCTCCAGCGAGCTTAGGGTCTTCACCTCCTCCTTTTCTTTTTCATTTAAGGGAAGTGCCTCTTCCTCACCGAAGCGCGCGCGGAACTTTTCACGGTAATCATTTACCCAACCAGGGATTTTAAAGCGGTCGGTGATTTTCGTTAGCTTAGAGGAGCTTTTATCGGCCCCATCAGCCAATTTTTCCGTGCTGAGCAGCAGTTCCGGCTCTTGAAAGGTGTGGGCGTCGGCATTTAGATCCACTGCCAGTAAGAGGTCGGCCTGCACCTGTTCGGGGACTAGGTTTAGCGGAAGCGGATTTAATATTCCGCCATCGATGTAACTTCTTCCCGCTATTTCCGCTGGCGTGAAAATGGTGGGAATAGAAACGGAGGCGCGGATAGCCGTTAAGAGATCTCCCGAGTCGAAGACTTTTTCTGTGCCCGCATAGACATCCACAGCCGTGCAGTTAAAGGGAATGTTTAATGTTTCGATGGAAACTTGGCCCACCATTTCTCGGATTTCCTTAAAGACCTTTTCTCCCTTAATGAAGCCCTTACTGGAAAGCGTGAAGTCCATTAGAGAAAAGACGTCGATCTTGTCTAAGTTACAGATCCATTCTTTAAAAGCGGGCAGTTTTCCTGCGCAGTAGATGCCCCCGACGAGCGCTCCTGCAGAGCAGCCTGAAACACTTACGATGGTGTAGCCCTTCTCTTCTAAAGCCTCTATCGCGCCGATATGCGCCATGCCTCGTGCCCCGCCGCTGGCTAGCACTAAAGAAACCCGTTTTTCCGCCATAATTACTGGAATAAAGTTTAATTTTGCAGCCTAAAGATGCCACCTAAATTTAATTACACCAAATGGATACACAGAAACCCTTTCACCTCGCCTTCCCCATTCGCTCGATCGACGAAACGCGCCGTTTTTATGGAGAGCTGTTAGGCTGCACCATCGGACGGTATACCGAAAAATGGATAGATTTTAATTTTTTCGGGCACCAGCTTTCGGCGCATGTGAAGCCTGAGGAGTGTCAGCCTGTGGAGGCGAACGCCGTGGACGGCAAAGCGGTTCCCGTCCGTCATTTCGGTGTGGTGTTGCCTGGGAAGAATGGCATGCCCTGGCTGAAAAATTAAAGGCAGCTCAGGTTACCTTTATCATCGAGCCTTATATTCGATTTAAGGGAGAAGTGGGGGAGCAGGCCACACTTTTCTTTTTAGACCCCAGCGGAAATGCGCTAGAGTTTAAGTCTTTTAAGGATCCTGCACAGCTCTTCGCTGTAGCGTAAATGGCGAAGAAAACAGGAGGTGCTGAACCTATTTTGAAAATTCCTTGTACCTACATAGATTCCGCATTTTTCAGCGTAATCATTTAACCATACATCCACGCCTTTTGCCACTGGTGCCTTTTTGGGAAAAAAAAGGAAAAATTTAAGGTAACTTGCAAATTGGTAACCTTCGTCAGTAGAACGGAGTTAGGTCTGCATAAACTTGAACGATCATGTTATACTATAAAACATACGAAGTATCCCCGGATGCTGACTGGGTCGTGTTCATCCATGGTGCGGGCGGCTCCTCTTCCATTTGGTTTAAGCAGATCCGCGCTTTCCAAAGCGACTTTAACCTACTGCTCATCGACTTACGTGGGCATGGCAAGTCGGCCACGCGTTCGGTGAAGAATCTATGGAACGATCAGTACACCTTCGAAAAAGTCACCAAGGATATCATCGAAGTTTTAGACCATATACAGTTACCTCCTGCGCATTTTATGGGCGTGTCACTAGGGACGATTTTAGCACGACAGCTGGCGGAGATGGAGCCCCGGCGTGTAAAATCTCTGGTGATGGCGGGCGCTGTGACACGTTTGAATTTCACCTCTCGCTTATTGGTTTTCTTGGGAAATACCTTTAAGAGCATTTTGCCCTACATGTGGCTGTATCGCCTATTTGCCTTTGTGATCATGCCGAGAAAAGGCCATGCTGAAGGCAGAAATTTATTCGTTCGAGAGGCTAAGCGCCTGTGTCAAAAGGAATTTATCCGCTGGTTTAAGTTGACCAAGGACGTCAATCCCCTCCTTCGTTACTTTAAGGAGAAGGATTTAGGCATACCCACCCTTTATGTGATGGGCGAAGAAGACCTGATGTTTTTAGAGCCAGTTAAAAAAATCGTCAAAGAGCATCGTCGGGTGGTGCTGCATGTCATCGAAAAATGTGGACATGTGGTGAATGTCGAGAGACCGGAGGAATTTAATGAAGTGGCCTTAAAGTTTTTACTGCAACATACAGATTCGCGCCTGTCGGGTGCATAAGTAAACATGAAAAAAAACACAAAAGTCATCCTCGGTATACTCATCGCAGCAGTGGTGGGTATTATTTTCGTTTATCCGAGGATAGGTTTATGGTTTTCCGATGAGGAAATTCAGTCTGCCGCAGCCGGTGCTGGAACTAGCGCAGGGGCTCAGGCTTTACCCGTTAATGTCATCCAAGTGAAGTCGGAGCGTCTGGTGAATAGCTTAAATGTTACAGGGGCGATCATTCCGAACGAAACGGTAAATTTACGTGCAGAGGTCAGCGGCCTGGTCACTAAAATCGCTTTTGAAGAGGGACAGTTTGTTAAAAAAGGCACACCGCTTGTCTTTTTGAATGATGATGAGCTGCAGGCGCAGTCACGCCGGCTAGAGTATTCGAAAAAGCTTTTTGAAAGTCAGGAGTCGCGTCAGAAGCAGCTGCTGGAGCGCGAAGCCATCTCCCAGGAGGAGTATGACATCGTTTTAAACCAGTTCAACACCAACTTAGCGGATTTAAGCCTAATCGAGGCGCAGCTTAACAAGACGGTCATACGTGCACCATTCGATGGGGTGCTGGGTTTACGGCAGGTTTCAGAGGGGAGTGTAATCGCTACCACGGATATCATCGCCAGCATCGTCAGCTTAGACCCCATAAAAATCGAATTTTCCATTCCAGAGCGGTATGCAGGTTCTGTGCGCTTAGGCTCTAAGATCTTTTTTACTACGGATGGATTAGAGGGCGAGGTGGAAGGAACCGTCTATGCCTTCGAGCCGAACATAGATCCGAGTACCCGTACCTTGCGCCTGCGGGCGCAAAGTCCCAACAAGGACGGTCGCCTTCTTCCAGGTATGTTCGTGCGCATCCGTTTTGTGCTCGGTGAGCAGGAGGATGCCCTTATGGTGCCATCGGAGTCTGTGATTCCGGAGCTCAGTGGCTATAAGGTTTTTATCGTCAATCAAGATAGTAAAGTGGAGGAGCGCTCGGTGATGATCGGGACGCGTACAGAAAATAGGGTTCAAATCATTTCAGGTTTAAATGAAGGCGACAAGGTCCTCACAACGGGGATTTTACAGGTTAGGGGAGGCACTGAGGTGCAGTTTACAGTAATTTAAAGGAGGAAATGGCGAGTTTATCGACGATAAGTATACGTAGACCTGTGTTAGCCATCGTGCTATCGCTGACGATATTGTTATTTGGGATCATCGGAATTAGTTTTCTGGGTGTCCGAGAGTTTCCAAGTGTGGATCCTCCTATCATTAATGTCCGTACGACGTATGTGGGGGCAAATGCCGACGTGATCGAGGCCCAGATTACGGAGCCTTTAGAGGAGGCGATTAATGGTATCGCGGGGATTAAGTCGCTGACCTCCACCAGTAATGATGGTACAAGTAATATCACGGTAGAATTCGATGTGGGCGCTGACCTAGAGGCTGCGGCGAATGATGTGCGGGATAAGGTTTCAGGGGCACAGCGACGCTTGCCTCCAGATACTGATCCTCCTGTCGTGTCGAAGGCAGATGCTGATTCCCAGCCGATCGTCTTTTTAAATGTGCGGAGTGACCGAAGAAATTTATTAGAGCTTTCGGATCTCGCGAATAATGTCATTAAAGAGCGCCTCCAAACGATTCCAGGGGTGAGTACGGTGCAGATCTGGGGAGAAAAGCAGTACGCGATTCGCCTGCGGATGGATCCCCTGCGGATGGCTTCGTACGGGGTGACGCCCACGGACATATTGAATAAGGTCCAGAGCGAGAATGTGGAACTGCCTTCGGGTCGGATTGAAGGCTCGGCGATCGAACTGTCCGTACGGACAAAGAGTAGGCTAAATACTCCTCAGGAGTTTAACAACCTCATCATTAAGGAGGATCAGAATAATATTGTTCGTTTTCAGGATGTGGGCCAGGCGGAGATGGCCGCGCTGAACGAGCGTACGGTGCTGAAGCGAGACGGTATTCCTATGGTGGGTGTGGTGCTAGTGCCGCTGCCGGGGTCTAATAATATCGAAATCGTCGATGAATTTTATAAGCGTTTAGGGGGGATTGAGAAGGATTTGCCCTCGGATATTTCGCTCGGGATAGGTTTCGATTCCACGCGTTTTATTCGGGCGTCGATAAATGAGGTGCAGGAGACGATTATTACAGCCTTTTTGTTGGTAGTTTTGATTATTTTCCTGTTTTTACGAGACTGGCGGACGACCTTCATTCCCGTGGTAACGATTCCGATTTCATTAATCGGGGCATTTTTCATCATGTACATTATGGGCTTTTCCATAAATGTACTGACGCTGCTGGGGATCGTGCTCTCGATCGGTCTGGTGGTGGATGATGCGATCGTCGTATTAGAAAATATTTATGCCAAAATCGAAAAAGGGGAAGAGCCGCAGAAAGCGGCGGAAAAGGGAGCAGAAGAGATTTTCTTTGCCGTAATCGCCACCACCATCGCGCTGGCGGCAGTATTCCTTCCCGTGATTTTCCTTACAGGAACCACAGGCCGTCTCTTCCGTGAGTTTGGTATCGTGGTGGCTGGCTCTGTGATCATTTCCTCCTTTGTGGCGCTCACGATGACACCGATGCTCAGCTCCAAGCTGCTCAAGCGAAGGGAGAAACAAAACGCCATTTATCGTTTCACCGAGCCGGTTTTCGTTTGGTTAAACGAGCACTATAATAAGTTGCTAAACGGCTTTATGCGTGTCAAGTGGGTGTCGTTTATAGCACTTTTATTAACTGCTTTTGGTATTTACGCCTTATTCGATGTGCTGCCGACGGAACTCGCTCCCGTGGAGGATCGTGGAGAGATGCGTGTGGTGGTTTCTGGTCCTGAAGGGGCTACCTTCGGTTACATGGACCAGGTGCTAGACAGGATGACGGCTCATTTTCAGGAGACCGTTCCGGAAGAAGAGCGTGCGGGAATCATTACGGTAACTTCTCCAGGCTTCGGTACGGCGAGCACAAATTCCGGTTTCTTGCGCCTGATTCTAACCGAAGCAGACACCCGTGAGCGTTCCCAGCAGCAGATTTTCAACCAAGTGTCGCAGGAGGTACGCAGTTTACAGCTGTTCGGGCCTTTGTGACGCAGCCACAGTCCATAGGAGATCGTCGCGGCGGGCTGCCCGTGCAGTATGTGCTGCAGGCGCCTACCTTGGATAAGCTGAAGGAGTACATTCCTTCTTTTATGGAGGCCGTCGGCCAAAGTGAAATTTTCAGCTTTTCTGACATTGATTTAAAGTTCACCAAGCCGGAGTTAGAGGTGGAAATCGACCGTGAAAAGGCGCGTAATCTGGGGGTTTCTGTGCAGGAAATCGCCCGTACCCTACAGTTATCCTACTCGGGACAGCGTTTTGCCTATTTTATTATGAATGGCAAGCAGTATGAGGTGGTCGGAGAAATGCAGGTGAAGGATAGAAATGAACCGTAGATCTGAAGATGCTCTATGTGCGCTCAGATAACGGGCAGCTGATTCAGCTGGACAACCTCGTGACGATCATAGAGAAAAGTACGCCACCGCAGCTTTACCGCTTTAACCGCTTCGTAAGTGCTACAGTTTCGGCAGGTTTAGCGCCAGGCTACACGATCGGGGACGGTTTAGATGAAATGGATCGCATCGCGGCAGAAGTTTTAGATGAAACGTTCACCACAGATGTGGCCGGCTTATCGAAGGAGTTTAGAGAAAGCTCGAACAGCTTGATTTTCGCCTTTATTTTCGCCCTTATTTTGATTTATTTGGTGCTTTCTGCGCAGTTTGAGAGCTTCACGGACCCGCTAACGATCATGCTCACGGTGCCGCTAGCCTTGTTCGGTGCCTTGGCTTCACTCTGGCTATTCGATTTTACCCTTAACATTTTCAGCCAAATCGGTATCATTATGCTGATCGGTCTAGTGACGAAGAACGGGATTTTGATTGTGGAATTCGCGAACCAGCGAAAGGCTCAAGGGCTTAGTGTAGAAGAGGCCATTAAAGATGCGGCGTCATCTCGTTTCCGCCCGATTTTGATGACTTCCCTATCCACGATTTTAGGGATTTTACCGATTGCTTTAGCGCTGGGTGCAGGAGCCGAGTCTCGAGTTCCGATGGGGGTAGCTGTTATCGGTGGTCTGGCTTTCTCCACTCTTCTTACTCTTTTCATCATTCCGGCTGTATACACCTTCTTAACCTCTAAAAAAGGACGATTAGCGAGAGTTTAACGCATGAAAAAGTTAGTTTTTAGTCTTATTGCCTGCTTGGGTCTATACTTTCCCCTGTTCGCTCAGGATAGTGGAGAGCCATTAGATTTAGAACGCGCCATTCAGCTTGGTCTGGAACAGAATTTTGATGTTAAAATCGCACTCAATACCATTGATATTGCGGATTTAGATGTAAAGATTGGTGTAGGGACATTCCTTATGCCGAGCATCATTGCGAATTATTCAAAAACCTTCGCGCGTGAGAATGTAGAGCAGCAGTTTGTGACTACCCCGGAGCCGAACGTCATTCGCGGTGCGGAAACGTCCATAGAAAACTTTAATATCGTTGGAATTTTCGGCATCGATCCGAGCTCTTTGGTGACCATTCGTCGCCTAGGACGCTTGGCAGAACTATCGGAACTCGATGCGAAGGTTACGGTAGAGAATGCAGTGGCGGCCATTTCTACCGCCTATTACCGGCTCGTACTGGAGCTACAGCGCTCGAAAGTTCTCGAAAAGACGCTGGACTTTTCTAAGGCCAGGCTTGAAATAGCAAAGGCGCGCTATGAACTAGGTGGTGCGGGTAAGCGGGACTTTCTTACTGCTCAGGTGGATTATAATGCGGATCTTTCCTTGGTGGTCAACCAGGAGCTTGTGATCCAAAATGCCCGCATTAATCTGAATGAGCTTTTGGCGCTGGCGCCAAATAAGGACTTTACGGTGCGGGATACCATCACCGTAGCAGAGCCGCTTCTCCTAGAAGAGCTACTAGAGGACGCTTACCTTGAAAACAAGTTTTTTCTCATCGCGCAGCGTCAGGAAAATGTGGCATACCTCCAGATTCGTGAGGCCCAAGCAGCCCGACTACCGACTTTTAATTTGAATGGAAATTATACCCAGAATACCTTAGAATCTGACGCGGGGTTCTTACTCAAAAACCAGCGGGATGGTTTTACAGGGGGCGGTGGCGTAGCGCTCAACCTGTTTTCTGGATTTACGGTAAACCGGCGCATACAGCAGGCGAAGGTAGAGCAGCGGAATGCGGAACTTTTTACCAAGCAAATAGAGCTTCAAGTGGTTTCAGACATTCACCGCGCGTATAATTCTTATGTGAATAATCGGAACCTGCTGGAGATCGAGCGCGCGAATTATGAGGTAGCTGTAGAAAATGCAGACATCGCGCTGGAGCGCTTCCGCCTTGGGATCGCGAATTATCTGGAGTTTCGAGATGCGCAGGTCAATCTACTTACTGCCGAGGATCGTTTAATCACTTCTATTTTTAATATTAAAGAACAAGAAATAGAGCTCAGAAGGCTGTCTGGAAAAATATTCTTTCAGAATAGTTTCGAAAAATTCAGAAATAATTAAAGTCTCTAAATACCGATTGCGGAGCTTCCTAGTCCTATTTTCACGTCCACTGCTCGGGGTCGTTCCCGCGGTGGACGTTTTGTTTTTGAACTTTTCAGCATGTGAATGCTGTTATTTATTGCCTTACCTTCTAAAAGTCAACTGCTTAGGCTTCACGGCCTTGGCATAGCTTTTGTTGAAGGACAAAATCTTGTATGTAAGGTACATTTTATTATGGTTGAAATCACAAAATTTAAGAAGCACTCTTGGGTATTCTTCGCATTAGGTGTTTTGCTTTTTGTCGCCGTTAAGTCCTGTACTTCATCCCATGCGGAGGAAGATTATTTGATAGAGGATACTACACCGATAGATTTAGATCTTGAGGAGATCATCGCAAGGGGGTATCTGCGTGCAGTGGTGGAGAATCGCTCTACTAGTTTTTATTTGTATAAAGGACGACGGATGGGTTATGAATATGAGCTTCTTAAGAAGTTCTCAGAGTCTCTGGATGTCGGGTTGCGCATTTTGGTAGTGGATGAGGTGGAGGAAGCGACGCGGCTGCTGTATGCGGGAAAGGCGGACATCATCGCCATGAATCTTACACCGACCGAGGAGCGAAATGAGCGTCTTGCCTTTAGCGTGCCTATCGCTGAGATGGGACCCGTCCTGGTGCAGCATGGAAATACCAAGCGGCTTCGTAAGGTGGAGGACTTGGCTGGCCGGACCGTGCATGTTCCTGCTGGGACGGTGCACTTCGAGCAGCTACAGCAGCTCCGCGATACCTTAGCACTACCTTTTCATATCGATGCGGTAGCAAGTGACCGCGAAACACTGGTGGCGCGAGTTGTGAATCAAGAAATCGGCTACACGGTCGTGGATACCGACATTGCTTCTGTGCAGGCCACGTACCATGCAGACTTACAGACGGCACTCACCTTAGGGGATGCGTCTCCTGTATCTTGGGGACTTCGTCCTAATGCCCCAGCACTGCTGGAAGCCCTGGATGACTGGTTAGCGGATGCCCGCCACAGCGGTTATCAAGCGATTTTATATCACAAATATTTTCTGGATTCTCGAAACGCTTATTTCCGTAGTAACAGTCCCTTCTCTTCTGTAGGAGGACAGAAAATTTCCCCTTATGATCAGGCGATTCAGCAAGCAGCTGATGAGCTGGGTTGGGATTGGCGCCTGTTGGCTTCCTTAGTATATAAGGAATCTCAGTTCGATAATGAGGCGAAAAGTTATGCCGGTGCGCTGGGCTTGTTACAGCTGATGCCCGTCACACTGGAGCGCTTCGGGGTAGATAATCCCTTGGATCCGCATGAGAGTCTGATGGGTGGCGTACAGTACCTGCGCTACTTAGATGTTTTTTGGAAAGACAAGGTACCGGATTCGCAGGAGCGCATCAAGTTTATTTTAGCCTCTTATAACATCGGACATGGCCATGTCCTGGACGCTTGGAGACTGGCGCTGAAAAATGGTGCTAGAGCGTATGTCTGGGAGAGCGTCAGCTACTTCTTAGAGCAAAAATCCAATCCGAAATATTACCGGGATCCTGTGGTACGAAGTGGCTTCGCCAAAGGCCATTTGGCAGTGCGGTATGTGGAGGAGGTTTTGGCGCTATTCGATGCCTATCGTGCACTTGTCAGTTAAGTAGACCGCTTTACAGCATAAAAAATAAGCCTGCTAAAGGGAGATCACACCTTTTTAGCAGGCTTGTGCGTTTTTTCAATCTGCTGCGTATAGGGCGAAAACCGTGGGGCGTTTATGCAGCTCCGGGACGGCTTTTTTCCACTCGTGGATCTTTTTGGTTTGAATAAAGGCATTTTCGGAAGTGATTTCCGCGGCCACGCAGAGTGCTGTTTCTGGATGCGCATGCTTCAGGAGGTCTTGGAAGAGGCTGTCATTCCGAAAGGGGGTCTCCATAAAAAGCTGTGTCCGGCGCAGGCGGGCAGATTCCTTTTCGATTTCGTGAATGCGCTGCTGTCGTTCCTTTTTATCGATCGGCAGGTAACCGTGGAAGGTGAAGCTCTGCCCATTAAAGCCGGAGGCCATCAGCGTCAGAAACATGGCGCTAGGTCCAGCCAGAGGCACCACTTCGAGCCCATTTTCATGTGCCAGGCGTACGGCAAGGCTTCCGGGGTCTGCGATGCCTGGGCATCCAGCTTCTGACATGATGCCCACATTTTGGCCAGCGGCCAGCAGGTCCAGCATTCCTTTTAGGGCAGGGGCTTTCGTTTTTTTATCCAGAACCGCGAACTGCAGCTCTGGGATATTCAGTCCGAGCTGTAGGCTGCTGATGAAACGTCTGGCCGTCCGCACATTTTCGACGTAAAAGTGGTGGATCTGTGGGAGAATCTCCCGAATTTCGGGACTAATGACGCGATGTGCGGTGTCTGGAGCGAGTACGACGGGAATCAGAAAGAGGCGGCCGGTGGCGTGGCTCATTTGAAAAAGGCTTTAATGGTTTGGATTACGGCATCGGGCTGCTCGGCATGTAGCCAGTGCCCGGCCTGCTTGATGTAAATGAGGTTACTGTTCGGGAAGTGCTTTTGGATGAGGTCTTTATCTTCTTCCCGGATGTAGTCTGAGTTCGCGCCGCCCATAAAAAGGGTAGCCCCTTCGAAGCGGGCCTCCTCAGGGAGTGCACGTCCCACTTCCTCGATTTTTTCGGTGATTACGGGGAGGTTGATGCGCCATTTAAAGCCTTTCTGTTCATCGCGGCCCAGTGCTTTAAGCAGAAACTGTCGGATGCCTTTATGTGAAATGTGCTGGGCGAGCTGCTCGTCGGCTTCTTTGCGGCTGGCAAGCCGCTCCACATCTACGGCGTTCAGTCCGGCTAAAATTTCCTGATGGTGAATGGGGTAGGCCCGTGGGGCAATGTCCGCGACGAGGAGTTTTTCCACGCGTTCGGGGTACTGGGTGGCAAAGCGCATGGCTGTTTTTCCGCCCATGCTATGGCCCATGAGGAAGACGCGCTCGTGCCCCAGGTCGTCCAGTAGCTCGGCCAGATCTTCGGCCATGACCTCGTAATTCCAGGTGCTGCTGTGGGGAGAGTCTCCGTGGTTTCTTTGGTCCACGAGGACCAGGCTAAAGGAGTTTTCAAGCTCACGTGCGATGCTGAGCCAGTTATCGGCAGAGCCAAAGAGTCCGTGTAGGATGACCAAAACGGGGCCATTTCCAAGGGTTTTATGGGCTAATTTCATGCTATAGGGTCCAGTTCAAGTTGTCTGCGGTACATTTGGATGGTATTTTCGAGGCCGAAATAGAGGGCATCACAGATGAGGGCATGTCCGATGGAGACTTCCAGCAGGTGAGGGATGCGTGCTTTCAGGAAGGCGAGGTTATGCAGGTCCAGGTCATGTCCGGCATTTAGGCCGAGGTCAAGCGATTTTGCCAGCAGACCGACCTCCACATAGGGAGCCACGGCAGCTTCGCTGTCCTGATGGAACTGTTCTGCGTAGGGGCCTGTGTAGAGCTCGACGCGGTCGGCGCCACAGGCCTTTGCTGGCTCGAAATAGTGCGGCTCGGGGTTAATGAAGATGCTGACGCGGGTGCCGTAGCTGTGCAGTTCTGCTACGATGTCGCGGAGCATGGACTGGTGCTCGATCGTGTCCCAGCCGGTGTTCGAGGTGAGCACATGGGGAGGGTCAGGCACCAGGGTCGTTTGCGCAGGGCGCACCGCTTTAATGAGGTCGAGAAAGCGGCGGTCGGGATAGCCCTCGATGTTAAACTCCGTGCTGAGGGCAGGTTTTAGGTCGTGGACGTCTTGGTAGCGGATGTGCCGCTCATCCGGACGTGGGTGCACGGTGATGCCTTGGGCGCCAAAGCGTTCTGCGTCTAGGGCCACCTGAAGGATATTGGGATTATTACCGCCACGGGCATTTCGTAGGGTCGCGATTTTATTAATATTTACACTTAACTGTGTCATTTCCTCAGATTAAGATTAAATTTGTTACAAAGTTAATGTATTAACACTAAGAACAAGGTCATGAGTTTAAAGCAAGCGATAGAAAGTGAGATCAAAAAGGCGATGCTAGCCAAGGAAAAGGATCGTTTACGTGCGCTTCGTGCGATTAAATCCCTTATCCTGTTAGAGGAAACGAAGGGGGGAGCTGCTGAGATGAGCGAGGAAGAAGAGCTGAAGCTGCTAACGAAGGCGGCCAAGCAGCGTAGTGATTCGGCGGCGATTTATACGGAGCAGGGCGTGCGGATCTCGCGGAGGTGGAGCAGGCAGAGCTGGCGGTTATTCAGGAGTTTTTGCCTAAGCAGCTCACTGAGGAGGAGCTGACGGCGGCGGTATCGGACATTATCCAGCAGGTGGGAGCAAGTGGTCCTAAGGATATGGGTAAAGTGATGGGCGCTGCATCGAAGGCTTTGGCCGGTAAGGCCGAGGGCAAGTTAATCAGCGAGAAGGTGAAGTCACTATTAGCGGCTTTAGCGTAGGCTAGGCTATTTTCAGGATGGACTGGGTGACATGGGTTATATTGGCTGCGGTGGTGTTCGGTGCTTGGACGGGTTTCAAGCAGGGGCTCCTCGTGGGTATATTTTCTCTGGTGGGGTTTTTTATGGCCATGTACCTGGCTTTTCGCCTGATGGACAGGGGGACGGAAGTGCTGGCTCGGCATGTGCAGGAGCTGACGTTTTTCCTTCCCTTTGTGTCTTTTTTGATTTTATTTTTTTCCTTACTCTTTCTGGTGCGGCTGCTGAGTCTGGTCGCGCGGCAGGCGATCGATATGCTGCTGTTAGGGCCGCTAGACCGTGTGGCGGGGGCCTTATTGGGGGTGTTTAAGGCGCTTTTTGTGCTGAGCCTGCTGGCGTGGATTTCGGACCGCTTTCAGTTTCCGTACATGGCGGAAGTGCATGAGGTGCCCGCCTATGCGTATATTCGTCCCTTGGCACCTGTTTTCATTCAGGCACTGGATGCTATATTCCTGTTGCGACGGAGGCCATGAACAGGGTGGCGGAACTTGTAGAAACTCTTCCGGATGCTCTTATTGATTGATAATTTCGATTCTTTTTCCCACATGTTAGCGGACTATGTCGGTCGGCTGGGGCATCCCATGCGCATCGTTCGGAATGATGCGGCAGTTTCGGAGCAGCCTTGGGAGGAGATTATCGGTGTGGTGCTTTCTCCAGGGCCTGGGACCCCGGAGTCTTCAGGGAATTTGTTGGCCTATGTGGGGGAGGCGCTGGAGCGCCAGTTGCCCCTATTGGGGATATGCTTGGGGCATCAGGCGATCGCACAGTATGTAGGCGCCCGTATCGTGGCGGGGGAGCATCCCGTACATGGAAAAGTCCATAAAGTGTTTGCGAATCTGCAGCATAATGTATTACTTGGGGTACCTTCTTCTTTTTCTGTGACCCGCTACCATAGTTTAGTGGTGCAGGATCTGCCGGAGGTGCTTCTGCCACTACTACGTACGGAGGAGGGTGTGCTGATGGGGTTTGTGCATCGGAGTCTTCCTGTTTTAGGGCTTCAGTATCATCCAGAGGCTTGCATGACCGAATTTGGCATGGAAATAATCGAAAACTGGTCAAAATGGCTGGTGAGCGCCTCTCCTTCTAAGGTTTCTAATAGCGAGTCGCTGATAATAAAATAGGTGTTTTATTAGGGTTTGCCTGAGTTAAGCATTTATTTTTTACAAATAATCTCTCGATTGTTGTTGTTTATTAAAAAATATGTAAATTAGAGTGTTCGATTTGCTTTTTAGAGAAGTCTTTTGGTAGGGTTTTTGAAACAAGATAAGAGGACAATCAGTTTTATAAGTACACATTAAGCTCAGGCGTATGCAAGTTTCCCAATTTATACATGCTTCTATCCCCCATTAAAGTTAGGGGATACGACAGGTTTAGCACTCTCCTGGATGGAAGAGCTTCGAACCGATGTGCTGCCTGTGATCGATAAGGGAAACTTTCTCGGTTTCATCAGTGATACGCTCATTTATGAGGTGAACGATCGACTCCTGCCTGTGAGTGCCTGTGAGATAGAAGATGCCACGGCTTTTGTTTTCGAGGATAAGCATATCTACGAGGTGATGCGTGTGGCAGCGGAGCATGAGCTGAAAATGGTGGCCGTGGTGGATCGTCAGGGTGTTTATAAGGGTGTCGTGACGCTGCAGGATGCGGTGAATGCCTTTTCGGAGACCTTTACGGTGCAGTCTGAGGGGGCGGTGATCGTGCTGTCCATGCACATGACCGATTACAGCATGCATGAGATTTCTCGCGTGTTAGAGTCGGAAAATGCCAAGATATTAAGTAGTTTTATAGCTGCTGATCCTTTAGATGCCAGTAAAATCAAAGTGACGCTCAAGTTAGACAAGAAGGAGTTGCGCCATATTCGCGCTACCCTTGAACGTTTTGGCTATAAAGTAGTAGATCAGTATACGGAAGAAGTGGAGGCGAGCCAGGATGAGGATCGCATCGGCAACTTATTCCGGTTTTTGGATCTATAATCAAGAGATATGCAGATAGCTTTTCACGGTATGGGACTCAAAAAAGAGTTTCTACCGTTTTTTCATGACCTGAGTGAACGGCTACAGGGTCTGGGTCACCAGTTGTTTTTAAGTAAGGAGCTGGCGCAAGCGCTACTGAAGGCGGGTAAGAAGCCTGTCTATTTTCAGGTGCTAGAGGGGACATTACGTGAGCAAGCGCTGGATTTTATCTTTTCTGTAGGGGGAGACGGTACGATGCTGGATACTGTCGCGAAAGTAGGAGCGGCTGAGACGCGATTATCGGAATTAACACGGGCGCTTGGGTTTTTTAGCTACTGTGGCTAAGGATCAGCTGGACCAGATGGTGGTTGATCTGATGGAAGGGCGTTATGCGGTGGAGTCTCGGACGCTGATCGAGGTGTCGAGTGATCGGACCTTGTTTAAAGGAATTCATTTTGGGCTGAATGAATTTACGATTCACAAGCGGGATACTTCTTCGATGATTACCGTACATACTTATGTAGATGACTTATATTTAAATAGTTACTGGGCGGATGGGCTCATTGTGGCCACGCCGACGGGTTCTACGGGCTATAGTTTGAGTTGTGGAGGCCCCTGATTACGCCGGGGGCCAAGAATTTTGTTTTAACACCTGTTTCTCCTCATAATTTAAATGTGCGTCCGATAATCGTTAGTGATGAGTCGGTGCTTCGCTTTACGATAGAGGGGCGTAGCAAGAAGTTTTTAGTGTCCTTAGATTCGCGTTCTACGGCAGTGGATGCGGGGATTTCGCTGCAGGTGCAGAAAGCGCCCTTTTGTGCGCGTTTGGTTAAATTTTCCACCTATCATTATTTCGATACCTTGCGGGAGAAATTGAACTGGGGCTATGATATGAGAAACTAGGGAGAAAAAAATTTTTATGTGGGTTTTTCCTGTAATTTTGCTGACCGCGTCACCAGGGGAGCTTAACAATATTTAACCCGAAAGATAAGAAGGGGCGTTTTAAATGCGTTTAGGTTTAAATAACTTGCAGTGTCTTGAAGAGATTAGGTTTGTTTCTTAAGGGTTTGCTTCTTTTTGGGGGCATCTTTTTTTCGTTTTTCTGGGGCGTAAATGCGCAGAGCTACGAAATAGGCGGTGGTTTAGGGGTGGCTTCTTATACGGGAGACATCGCGCGCCGCTTGGATAACAGTCGCCTGGGTCTTCATGGTACGGTCTTTGGCAAGCGAAATTTCGACAATGTGTGGACCCTTCGTCTGGGTCTGGCTTACGGTCGTGTGAGTGGGGCGGATAGTTTAGCGCGGCATGATGCGGCGAATATCGCACGAAATGCTTTTTTTCGTTCGGATATTTTCGAGGGGCATGCGGTGATGGAGTATCACTTCCTGGATTACATGAACCCGCAGGTGCCGGTGAAGTTTTCTCCTTATGCCTTATTTGGGCTGGGAGGTTTCTTCCATTCTACTAGGGGGATGGCTATTAATCGGCAAACTGAAACCATTCAGTTGGTGGATAGGGGCAGCGGTCCCGTTCAAGAAACCCGTATTGGCTTTGAGGGGGATGACCCTTCCAAGTGGGAGTCTAATCGAGGGGGAGGATTAATTATTCCTTTGGGGATAGGTATCAAGTATAAACTGTCAGAGCGCTGGATTTTTAGTGTAGAAGCGAGTATTCGGCTTACGTTCACAGATAACTTAGATGGTATTTCTGAAAATTATGATCTTCCAAATACCACAAATCCTGTTCTTAGGGATGGTTCAAATCGCTTTTCAGGACCTACTCAGCATCAGCTTCCACTCGTTCCCCCTGCATCTCCAGGTACTGCGGATAGTCCAACATTTGGCCCGCCGAGTGTGGTAGAATTTAGACACGATGGCCGCTATTATGCGGATAGGGATTACTACTATTTTTTAAATTTTAACATAAGTTATCTTATCACACGGGTACGCTGTTTCAATTAATTCGTAAATTGGTACGAATTCTAAAAAAGAAATGGCATTTTTGTACCTCGAATTTATAATTACCTGTAAATCAAGTAATGTTAGATCAGATTAATAAGGAGAATGTGCCTCGCCATATCGCGGTGATTATGGACGGGAATGGGCGCTGGGCACAAAAGAAAGGTGCTATGCGCGTTTTCGGGCATAAAAATGCGATTCAGGCGGTGCGTGACGTGATCGAAGCTTCCGATGATGTGGGAGCCGAGTACCTGACGCTGTATACCTTTTCTACGGAGAACTGGTCTAGACCGCAGTATGAAGTGAATGCGATCATGGAGTTGGTGGTTCACACGGTTATGAGCGAGATGGATAGTATGATGGCGAATAATGTGCGCTTGGTTTCTATCGGCGACCGTAATAGTCTTCCTGGGCACTGCAAAGGAAAACTGGAAGAGGGTATCGCCAAAACTGCTCATAATACTGGTTTAACGGTAATTTTAGCTTTAAGTTACAGTGGACGCTGGGATATCCAACAAGCCATGAAGGGCATTGCCGAAAAAGTAGCGAACAAGGAAATAGAGGTGGAGGCGATCAGCCAAGAGCTTATCGCTTCGCATCTGTGCACGGCGGAGTATCCGGACCCAGAGTTATTAGTCCGGACTAGTGGGGAATACCGAATTAGTAATTTCCTTTTATGGCAAATGGCCTACACAGAGCTTTACTTTACAGACGTACTGTGGCCTGATTTCAGGAAAGTACATCTATATGAGGCCGTGTTGGACTTTCAACGAAGAGAGCGTCGGTTTGGAAAAACCGGAGCTCAAGTAAAATCTTAATGAAATGAAAAAAAGTTTACTTGCGATTCTCATCTTATGGTTGGTAGGTGGAGAGCTGAGTGCCAGATTCGTCTGGGGCAGAGTCGCTTCACCACGAGCCGTCCAGTGAATATTCTGGAGCTCAACTATGCAAATCCCCAGAAATTCCGCATAGCGGAGATAAGCGCAGTGGGTTTAGCCACCTTAGATGAAAATGCGATCATTTCTTTAGCGGGCTTACGGGTAGATGATCAGATTTCTGTACCTGGAGACGAAATTTCGGATGCACTGAAGAAGCTTTGGGGGCAGGGAATCATCGGGGATGTAAAAATTCTTGTTACGAAAATCGAGGGAGATGATATTTCCCTTTTAATAGAGCTTACCGAGCGTCCACGCTTTAGCCGTGTCGAATTCTCTGGCATTAATAAAACCCAAGAGAGTGAGTTGCGCGACAAAGTGAAAATCAGGGGTCGCGTAGTTCGGGAAGATGTGATGAGTACCTCTCAACGTAATATTCGTCAGTATTTTGTCGATAAGGGCTTTCTGAACACGGAGGTAAAAATGATTCAGGAGCGGGATACCACACTTCCGAACTCGGTAAAGATTCGGTTCGATGTCGATAAGATGTCTAAGGTGCGTATTAACGAAATCCAAATCGAAGGCAATGAGAATATCTCAGACCGTAGGGTAAAGTCCAAGCTGAAAAATACCAAAGAGCACGCACGAGTCCATATTTTTCGTGATTTAGCGAGCCGCTTGGTGAACACAACGCCTAGCTCTGCTGCTGAGGCGATCTGGTACCGCACGCCTGCGGACCGAGAAGATGTAATCGATTATTTTTCGCGTACGGTGAAGCCTAACTTTTTTAGCGCTTCCAAGTATGTGGTGAAGGATTTCCGAGAGGATAAAAACACGCTAGTTAACTTCTATAATTCGAGAGGTTTCCGTGACGCGGAGATTTTAAGTGATTCCATTTATCAGCATTCTTCGAATACGATCAATATGAAGATCAAGCTCGAAGAAGGGAAAAAGTATTACTACCGTGACATCAACTTTGTGGGTAATTATATCCATGAGGATGAGGTGCTTCGCGCCAAGTTAGCCATTTCCAAGGGGGATGTTTACAACAAAGAAAAATTAGACAAGCGTCTCAATTATGATCCGCAGCGTGGGGACGATATCTCTTCGCTCTACCAGGATGATGGATACCTATTCTTCAACATCGACCCGGTAGAGGTTAAAGTGGAGGGAGACTCTATCGACTTAGAGTTAAGAATCGTGGAAGGTCCTCAGGTTACGGTAAACTCTGTCAGTATCGAAGGAAATGAGCGTACGGCGGATCACGTGGTGATGCGTGAGATACGTATTCTTCCTGGACAGAAGTTTAACAGAAGCTTACTTGTACGTACGATTCGGGAATTGTCACAGCTGGGGTATTTCGACCCAGAGAATATCGAGCCCGATCTGCGACCTAATCCAGCGGATGCTACGGTGGACATTATCTTCAAGTTAGAAGAGCGTCCGAATGATCAGATAGAGCTTTCAGGTGCTGGGGAGGTTTCTTTGGTTTCGTGGGAACAGTAGGGCTTGTCTTTAACAATTTCTCTATTCGAAATATTGGAAATTTAGAAAAGTGGAAACCTTTGCCGGTAGGCGATGGCCAAAAGCTTTCCTTACGTGTACAGGCGAATGGTAGAGCCTTCCAGAATTACAGTGTTTCGTTAACGGAGCCTTGGTTCGGAGGGAAGAAGCCAAAGGCACTTAGCTTTAGCTTTAACCACTCTGTGCAGCGTCAGCTTGACTTCTTTAATCGTCAGGACCCGACGCGTGAAATCGGATCTTTCCAGATTACAGGGGTGACACTGGGGCTCTCGCAGCGTGTGACTTTCCCAGATGATTACTTCTCTATCAGTACAGCGCTTCAGTATCAGGTATACAACTTTGATCAGTTTGGTCGTCAGTTTGGGTTAAGCTTCGCGAGTGGTCGTGCCAACAGTTTAGCGCTAAATACGACCATCTCCAGGAATAATATCGACAACCCGATTTATCCGCGCTTAGGGTCTAGCATCAGTTTAGCTACCTCCTTTACGCCGCCATACGCTTCCATGAATCCAAACCTAAACAGAGAATCTCCGGACGAGGAGCGCTTCAGATGGTTAGAATATCATAAGTGGATGTTTGATGGTACATTCTATACGCCTGTTTTTGGTTCCACCAAGTGGGTACTTAGTGCGCGGACGCATATGGGCTTCTTAGGTTCTTATGGGGATAGAATCGGCATCATTCCATTAGAGCGCTTTGTGTTAGGTGGTGACGGGATGAACTTTAATAACTTCGCTTTAGGTCAGGAAATTATCGGTCTTCGTGGCTACGAAAATCAGGCGATTACGCCAGGTGTGGTAGGACGTTTCGATCCGAATTCAAATGAGCCTTTTGGTGGGGTGGTGTATAACAAGCATGTGATGGAGTTACGCTTCTTAGTATCTCCAAATCCATCGGCTACGATTTTCCTTCTTGGCTTTGCTGAGGCCGGAAATAACTGGGGGAATTATGCGGACTTCAATCCGTTTAATCTCAAGCGCTCTGCGGGTGTAGGTGCTCGAATCTTTATGCCGGCCTTTGGTCTGTTAGGGATTGACTGGGGGTATGGATTCGATAGCTTAGAGGAATTCGATCCACGCATGACCGGAAGAAGTGGCCCACAGTTCCACTTTACCATCGGGCAGCAGTTCCGTTAATCATTCGTGAAAGCTTATGTTAAGAATTGCTAAAATAGGCTGCATTCTCCTTCTCTTAGGTGTATATTTGTCGCACCAAGAAAGTTTGGCACAAAAATTCGGATACATCGATTCAGAATATATTCTGAATATGCACCCGGATTACAAGATAGTTCAGAAGGAACTAGAGGCTCTTCAGAAAGACTGGAAAGATCAGGCGCGTGCTTTAGATGCGGAAATAAAAGAGATGCATACGGCACTAAAAGCGGAGGAAGTTTTGTTAACGGAAGAAATGTACAGTGAGCGCATGAAGGCGATTAAGGAGAAAGAAAAGGAGTCTTTAGCCTTTAATAACCGCGTTTTCGGCGTGAATGGACTTTATTTCCAAAAACAAGCGGAGTTACTGCAGCCGCTGCAGTCCAAGATTTATGATGCCATAGATAAAGTAGCGAAACGCAACCGTCTCGGGATGATTATCGATAAAGCTGCTAGTACAGGATTGATATACACCGATCCCATACATGATTACTCAGAATTCGTTCTGGAAGAGTTAGGAATAGAAAAAAAGTAAATTAAACTACACTACAATGATGAAAATGAAAGTTGTTCTCGCTGCGGCTCTTATGCTTTTCGCAGGTTTCGTGGCACAGGCGCAGTCTGATCTCAAGATCGGTTACACGAACGTAGAACTAATCATGGACTTGATGCCAGAGATGGAGCAGATCGGAGCCGATTTACAGGATTATCAGCAGCAGCTACAAACCAACATCCAAACGAAGGCACAGGACTTTCAGCGTAAGGTGCAAGCTTATCAGCAGGCAGCACAGACGATGACTGACGATGCCCGTGCTCAGCGTGAGCAGGAGCTTCAGCGTCAGCAGCAGGAACTGCAGAAATTCGAGCAGGATGCGCAGGTGTCTTATCAGCGTAAACTGCAGGAGCTGTTAGAGCCTGTTCAGAATAAGGTATTTAATGCTATTAATGCTGTAGCTGCGGAAAACAACTATACGCATATCTTCTCTGAGGCAGCAGGTAATAACCCTGTATTGCTTTACACTAGAGATGAGGACAAGTTTACGGAGCTGGTACTTACTAAATTAGGTATTGAGATTCCAGAAGAGTAAGCTTGTGCATGTATACGTACAAATAAAAGACTGCCATCGGCGGTCTTTTTTTATGTCCTGCTCGTTTCTCTTGACGCCATTTTAGTATTCTTAGCGAAGGTAATAGCACTTCTGGTCACACTGGAGGCCCACATAAGACGAAAACCCAAAACTTATTAAAAGTTCAAAGTGCTAAATTCTGGAAGGGATGCGCATCGGAGGCCTGCATGCCGTAGCTGGAAGGGAAAGAAGAAAAATATGCGTGGCGAACACACGCGAGGCGAACTAAATCGAGGCAAAGGGCCTTGGCATAATAAGTAGTAAACGATATGTCGAAACAGAAATTACAGGCATTATTCAAGCAGCAGGAGGGACTTATCCTTGTGGATTTTTATGCGGACTGGTGTGCCCCTTGCAAGACGATGACGCCAATTTTAGAAGAAGTAGTAGCTGAGACCGGTGGGAAAATTCGCTTATATAAGGTAAATATCGATCGTAACCCGGAAGCGGCACGTACCTTTGGCGTTCGCTCCATTCCCCATTATATGCTGGTAGGAAAAGGCAAAATACTGTGGCGTAAAGGAGGTTACCAAACCAAGCGGAACTTGCTTCAGCAGCTGAAAGGCTTTCTATAAAAAAACCACTCTAGGGTCTCCATAAGAGCCTTAGAGTGGTTTTTGTTTGTTTTGCGCCGGCTAGGCGCGAAGGAAAGGGGGCGCTATCACCCACTTTCTGTTTCTATACCGATTATTTCGACCAAGAGGCCTTTCCTCCCTTAGCGGAGTCCACTTGTATGCTGTAACGGTTCGTATTACCAGATACGATCCAGCGTACTTTTACAGCGTTCATCCCTGGGATATTCGCTACTAGCATGGTTTGGGGATCCACAGTTTGCTCTGTCAGTCTGTTAAAGTCCTCGTTTTCCACGATAAAGCCAGCTACCACATTAACGCCTTCGATTTTCACATGGTCAGGGCGCTCGATTTTGTACTTTAAGTCCTGAGAAGAGTGTGTAGGAATAAGGCGCTCGTTATAGATGGTGGCCGTGATTTCCTTTAAACCTCTACCAAGGTCTTTTTCTTTCACGTCCATGACGCTCAGTTTCGGGGTGTGGTAGGCATGGAGGATCGTGAAGGCAGAGTTACGGTGCGCATCTTGCTCCATCAAGAAACCTGGGTGGAGGCGTCCAAAATTCTTTTTGAAGCCACCGATTTCGATTTTTCCATATTGCGGGTGGTCGTATTCTTCCCAGTTGACGAAGGCATCGCCAAAAGTCAGGTAGGTATCTACCTTCATCTGCTCGTCTTGATTTCCGCGTCCTGCGTTCTGGTGGAAGTAGAGGTAGGAGGTCATCAATTCATTCGAATAGGTAAAGATACCTCTGCCGCCATAAAACCAGTCGAGCTGTCCACCGAAAACGGAGTAAAGGTCCTTATACACGACGAGGTAGCGGTACCCCGGCATAAACTCTTCACCTTTTTTCGCGATCGCGTCGTAGATGCTGATGTCGCTGCGGTTATAGGTGTCTAAATCCTCGGCAGTCCCCAGGGCCACGAAGGATCATGCCCCCGTAGTTATGGTAGCTTTGTGCAGCGGCGATATTCGGATGCTTCATGACGAACTCCATCACGGCGCGGTTTTCCGGTACGCTAAAGGGATAGCGCAGGGCACCACTTTGGATATAATCCGGCTGCCAGTTCCATCCCCAGTCACGGTTTGGATCGTAGTAGCCGATGCCATCCTCGTTAATGCGTCCATCACCGTCACGGTCCACTCCTTCGTAGCCCAGCATTTCGTATTCTCCCTGCTGATCTGGCGCCACCATGATCAGTTTACGTGGGTCCATTTGATCCTTCACATAGCGTCCCGTAGGCGACTTCCGAATCATCATGGTGATATGGCCATCCTTATTTAAGTCATCAAAAGGATCCTCTCCGAACTCCCCATCGCCATCATTATCGGTGATCATCATCCCCGAGCGTGGAGAGTTTTGCGTATTGGCCTCCTTAATGAAGTAATCGTGCGCGTCCGGGTTAATGGTCGGCGCGATGTAAAAGGTTTTGTCCTTTAGCAGCTCCGTGATAAAGTCCAGGTCGCCATACATCTCTGTTAGGTACCAGGCGGTGTAAAGGGAAAACTCAGTCCCCTGGATCTCATTCGAGTGAATGTTACCGTCAATCCACATGGCGGGTTTATCCTCTGCCTTGCCCGCCTTAAAATCAGTAATGGTTAGCACCCAAATGTCATTTCCCTCATAGGATTTACCGATACTGGTAAGCTTGACCAAGTTGGGATGCTGCTTGACCATTTCCCTCATAATTTCCTCCAGTGCCAGGTTCGTATGGTAACGATTCCAGGATACCTGAACTTTAGGATTATGTGGCGTACCGATCGCGCGGAAATAGCGCTCCTGTGCTTGCCCTGTCTGGAGTGTGCCGATACTTAGGGCCGCTCCGAGTGCTGTCGTATATAACCAGTTTTTCAATTTCATTTCTTAATACTTACAGGTTTACGTTAAATTTAGCGAAGCCCGTGTGTGCAGCCCCAGCCTTTACTTCTACAGAACCGCTGCCCTGGATCACCCAGCTCATGGTTACTTTCTCATAAGCACCCACGCTGTTTATCAATTTAATTTTCTCTCCAGCCACTAAATCATCCGCTTTTTTATTGATATCCACGCGGACTTTGCGCAGCCAGCGCGAACGCTCACCCATTTCGGTATGCGTAGGGATCGGGGAGTTATTATAAAGTGTGGCGGTTACCCGTGTTAAGCCGTTACTTAGTTTCTCGGTTTTCACGTCGTGGAACTCGAGCTTGGGGGCCTTAGCGGCCAAAGACAAGATAAAATCTGTATGTGTCGTCGCGATGTCGGCTACTTTTTCGAAAGGAGGGTTATAGAGCAGGAAGGGCTTAATGCCTCCCACCTCTACTTTTTTCCCAGGGAAGTCGGGATGCTCCACGGCTGTCCATGGGACAAAGGCGTCGATGCCTTCCTGCTCTGCCCATGCCAAGAAGTTCACCTCAGGGTGGCTGCTAGCCTTCCCCTCTGCTGGCTTGGTCTCTGGAGCCCACCAGCCTGGCGTGCTCAAGCTCAGGCGGCCAAAATGGAAGTAAGCCACTGGAAAAAGTCTCCGTCGGTACCTTGGTTGCTTTGTAAATAAGCCTTATCTGCGACCTCATTATACATGCTGGAAATCATGCTGTTAAGTGCTACGTCTTTTTCTAACATGCTCGTTACCACGCGCTTTCTGGCATCGGCGGGGTTGTATTTTAGTGGAGCGGATAGGTTGTTGGCAGGGCTAAAGCTCACGAAGCCGAAGATGTTCCACTGATCGAAAAGGTAATCCAGCAGGGCGCGGCTTTCCTCTTGTGAGACGGCGAAATCACCTGCTAGAGGTGTGAAAATCGGGAACTTATAGGTGAGGCTTCTGTTAAAAGCGATACCCTCCTCCAGGTCCTCACCGAACTGTCCATCTTTATCTTGGTCTCTGCTTTCGGCATACACGAAGTAGCTGCCTTTTTCTCCTTTTTTCACGTCTGCAGGCACCATGACGCGTGGGTCCTCCTCGTGGGGTTTATGCGTTCCGAGGGCAGATTCTACACGCATCAGCGTGATCATGCCATCACGGTTCAGGTCCACGTAAGGGTCTTCACTTGTGCGGCCGTCGCGGTCGTGGTCTACCTGAGCGGCATTTCCGCGGCGCTCATACTTTAGGTTCGCATGGTACTGCGCATAGGCGTCTGGGGACATGTTCGGGAACACGTAGAAGCTCACATTTTCGAGCACCTCGGGCGTTCTTGGCTGATGCGTTCCGCAAATTGGAGCGCCAGCTCCACGCTCAGCACATGAAAGCCTCTATACCGCCTACGATAGCGAGCGCCGGTTTATTATCTCGGTCGCCAGTACCGATCTGGATGGCCCAGATGTCTTTACCGCCAGCCGTTTTCGTGAGACTCTTCACAGAGGCTACCGAGGAATTACCGATCTGCTTCACCCGCTGGTCGATTTGGGAAAGTGTCGGGTAGTCTCCCTGCGCCATGGTCAGTTCGCTGCTACCGAGCAGCAGCCCCATGCCGGCCAGGAGGGAGAGATACTTTTTTTTCATAAAACGTTATTTTTTGGTTTTGCTTGTAATCAGTTTATCCACTTCTCAGATTTATGGGATTTCCAACAAGCGATATTAGCATTTTTTTCAGCCATACGGAACGCGAAGTAAGGAAGGCTGTGGGGCTATCGGATAAGCGGTAAATGTGCGCTTTAAAGGGTGCTGAAATGGGCAGATTTTTTTAAGCAGCGGAATTGTTTTATCTTCCACTTTCCTATTCCTTCGCCATGTTTAAAAAAAATAGCTTTAGCCGTCGCTTTTTCGCCACGCATGGAGGCGCTCATCGCCGAAGCCAAGCGTCTAAAAACCCTTTTTCAGTCCGAGCTACTCCTTATTCATGTGGGAGACCATAGTGCAGCTCTGGAAGAAAAACTTCAAGCCGTGTGCACACGGTATCAGATCGACCCTGCCCGCACACAGATCGTGTGGGAAAAGGGTAAGCCTGTAAAAAAGATCTTAGAGGTCTGTGAGCGTCAAGGGGTGGATTTACTCATCACCGGCGCGTTAAAGTCCGAAAGCTTTTTTACTTATTACACAGGCTCTGTAGCTCGAAAAATTATCCGTAAGGCGAAATGTGCCGTCCTGACGCTTATCGAGCCGAGCACCGAGCCGCGGCATTTTAGTCGAATCGTTATTAATGGCACCCAGCAGGCGCAGACTCCTACGGTGATCGCCTCGGGGCTAAAGCTGGCGCGCTTGGAACCAGACCCCCGCATTTTTATCGTGAATGAGATTAAGATGTATGGTTTTCAGATGGCTACTGCTGCTGAAGGAGGGGAGCAGGAAGCCTCGCAGATGCGTAAGAAACTTGTGGCGGAGGAGATTAAATATGTGCAAGATATTTTAGATGGGATCGACTGCCAGGAGCAGCGCATCACCATCAAGGTGACCTCGGGGAAGTGGGCTGTGGAGCTGGCCAAATTCGCAACTGAGTCGAAGGCGGATCTTCTCGTGCTAGGCGATGAGGGGAATTTGGGCTTCATCGACCGCCTTTTCCCGCATGACCTCGAGGATATGCTGTCGAACCTGCCCTGTAATCTTTTGATATTAAAACCGTAGTCTATGGAGAGTTTATCGCATGCCGCGGTCATCAACCTGTTTTTACAGCTGGCAGTCATGCTGCTGCTGGCGCGGGTTTTAGCGGAGGTGGCGCAGAAGTTTCGGCAGCCGCTGTCGTCGGTGAGCTGCTAGCAGGGATCCTTCTGGGGCCCACGATCTTGGGCACGCTTAGCCCGGAGAGCTTTGATTTCTTTTTCGCATCGAATGTGGATGCGAATATCGCGCTGGACGGCTTCGTGCAGATCGCGGTCGTCCTGCTTTTATTCATCGCAGGGCTCGAAGTGGAGCTCCATCTGGTCTGGTCGCAGGGGAAATCGGCGCTTAGTATTTCACTGCTGGGATTGATCGTACCTTTTGCACTTGGGTTCATTTTTCCCTACTACTTTGCGGACTTTTTTGGCATGGGAGAGGGGGATCGCCTGCTTTTTTCACTCTTTATGGGCACGGCCATGTCGATTACAGCACTTCCCGTAGTGGTACGGATACTGATGGATATGGATCTCTTTAAGACGAAGATGGGCATGCTCATCGTGGCTTCGGCTATGGTGAATGACATTATCGGTTGGCTGATTTTTTCCGTCATTCTCTCGTTTATGGGGAAGGCGGGGTCACTTTCGCTGGCGCAAACGATCGGCATTACGCTGTTTTTTACCTTCTTTATGCTCACACTGGGGAAAATGATCATCAATAGGGTCTTGCCCTGGGTCAATAAAAAGCTGGCCTGGCCGGGAGGGGTTCTATCCCTTTCGATGGCCTTCTGTTTTCTGGCGGCAGCCTTTACGGAATGGCTGGGGATCCACTCCATTTTTGGGGCATTTCTTTTGGGCGTAGCCCTAGGAGACAGTGAGCACATGTCCGAGCGCGCGAAAGAAATCGTCCATCAGTTTATTAATAATATTTTCGCACCCCTTTTCTTCGTTTCTATCGGGTTGAAAATCAATTTTATCGCCAATTTCGATCTTTTACTGACCTTGGCTGTCTTAGCGATATCCTTCGCAGGAAAAATCGTGGGGAGCGGATATGGCGCGTTTAAGGGAGGTTTCCAAGTGAAGGAAGCCCTAGCCGTAGGGTTCGGGATGAATGCTCGAGGCGCCATGGAGATTATCCTGGGCTTGATCGCTTTAGAAAATGGCTTGATCGGGGAGCAGCTCTTCGTGGCGCTCGTGATCATGGCTATCGTGACCAGTATGAGTAGTGGGCCACTGATGCGCTGGGCGCTGAAAAAGCCGCCAGAGGCCGCTGCTTAATCTAAAAAAAGGTGAAAATTCCTCTGTTTTTTGTTAAAAGTGGTCGCGTTTTTGTACATTTAAAGATAATTTGTATCAAACCTTAACATTTATTATGCGACGAACATTCTTAAGAAAATTAATTGGTTTAAGCTTTATATGTGCTTTTTTGGTCAGCTTTGGCGCTTTTGCGCAGCAAATGATGCCTCCAAATCAGGCGGCACCTGCGGACATTTCAGATGAAGACATAGAGGCCTTTGTGGACTTAAACAAGAAAATTATGCCGAAGCAGGAGGCCATGCAGCAGAAAATGGTCGCTAAGATCGAAGAAGAGGGCATGGATATCATGCGCTTCCAGCAGATCGCCCAAGCGCAGGAGCAGGGCAAGCTTTCTGAGGTAGCGAAGGATGAAGAGGAGATGGCTACCTTTAATAAGGTCGGACAGATGGTGATGAAAATGCAGGAGGAGCTTCAGGGCGAGGTCATGAAAATGATCGAAGACAGTGAGCTCGGGCAGCAGAAGTTCCAGATGATCTTCATGGCGTATCAGCAGGATCCTGAGGTGCGTGATAAAGTAGAAAAAATGATGGCGGAAGACGAAGGATAAGCAACTTTGTCTCCGTGTACGTTGCCCGGGAGGCAAAATAAAAGGCCTTTCTTCCACCGAATGTGCGGAGAGAGGCTTTTTCGGTTTTAAATCGATTTTATCGATGTGCGATCGAAAGAAAAATCGTATATGTGGAACATTACGTGTAATTTTGGCTTTTATAAGCTGAGAAGTTTTTAAAAAGTATGCAGAAGAACAAAGCAAAAACGGGTGTCCTGCTGGTTAATTTAGGCACGCCGGACAGTACTGCCACGGGGGATGTGCGGAAGTATTTACGTCAGTTTTTAATGGATGGACGTGTGATTGACTTCCCGTATATCCCGAGATGGATGCTGGTCAACTTGATTATCGCTCCGTTTCGAGCGCTGAAATCAGCGAAGGAGTACCGTAAGCTATGGACTGAACGGGGGAGCCCGCTGCTTTTTCACACGCAGGATCTGCGGGAGAAGTTGGTGGAAAAATTAGATATGCGCCAGTATGAGGTAGAAATCGCCATGCGCTATCAGTCCCCAAGCATCGAAGAGGGGCTGAAAAAGCTGAATAAGGCGAATGTGAAGAAGATCATCGTGATCTCCCTGTTCCCGCAGTATGCTTCGGCGACGAATGGTTCGGTGGTGGATAAGGTGATGGAAATCGCACGCACCTGGCAGATCATCCCGAATATCACTTTTGTTAATAATTTCGTGGATCATCCCCTCTTTTTAGAGGCTTGGGCGGAGCTCGGAAGGGAGATGATGGAGCAGGAGCAGTATGATCGCTACTTGTTTTCTTATCATGGGCTGCCAGAACGTCAGATTCGTAAAGGGTCTGTGGATGGCTACTGTCAGCTCAGTGATAAGTGCTGTGCCAACTATACGAAGAAAAACCAGTTTTGCTACCGCGGACAGTGTTTCCATACCACGCGCCTCATCGCGGATAAGTTAGGACTTCCGGAGGAAAAGGTGATTACTTGTTTCCAGTCACGTCTGGGGAAAGACCCTTGGATCAAGCCGTATACAGAAGATATTATCGAAGAGCTGGCGAAGGAGGGGATCAAGAAGGTGCTTGTTTTCTCGCCTGCATTTGTGGCTGACTGCTTAGAGACCACTGTGGAGGTAGGGGAAGAGTATAAGGAGGAGTTCGAAGAGCTGGGTGGCGAGCGCTGGGATCTGGTTCCTAGTTTAAATTCACGTGACACATGGGTGGAATGCGTGAAGGATTTAGTAGAAAAAAACACCTAGATGACGCGTTCTCATTCGTTTACAGGATCCTCATGGTTTTTTATCGTGGGGATTCTTTTTATTTCTTTTAATCTACGTCCAGCGATTACGGGCATAGGGCCTTTGGTGCCGTATATTAAGGAGGATTTAGGGCTTTCGAATACGATGGCGGGCTTTTTAACCACGCTGCCTTTGCTCACCTTTGCTACTTTTTCGCTGGTGAGTGCGCGCATTGGGCGGCGGTTGGGTTTGGCACCGGCCATAGGTTGGGCACTTGTCGTTATTTTTATAGGCACACTGCTTCGTTATCTGCCGAGCCTTTTGGCTTTTTTTGGGGACGGGTCTCACGGGAGTGGGGATTGTGATTTGTAATGTACTCCTTATCCCTTTGATAAAAAAAAGGGAGCCAAATCGCATTGGGCTGCTGACCTCGCTATATACGACGGGGATGGCGCTTTTTGCGGCGGTGGCCTCTGGGCTGGCTGCTCCTTTGGCGGAGTTTAAGGGTTTTGGCTGGAGAGGGTCGCTGGTTTCTTGGGCCTTGCTGGTGCTCATTGGAATCGTGCTTTGGTGGCCGCAGATGCAGCGTAAGGAGGGGAAGCAGCCCCGTGGAGAGGCATTACCTGCTGGGGTGAGCGTATGGAAATCACGTCTAGCCTGGCAGGTCAGCATGGTGCTTGGGGTACAGTCCTTACTTTTTTTTACGCTGGTGAGCTGGTTCCCCGATATGCTGGTGGCTAGGGGGTACAGTACGGCGAAGGCGGGACTGCTGCTTTCTGTGATGCAGCTGATTGGCCTGGCGGGCTCCTTTTTGGCGCCGATTTTCGCGGTCAAGTTTCGGCAGCAACAGGGAGCGGTCAGCTTGGTGAGTGCAGGCTATCTGATCGGGTTTAGCCTGCTGTTTATCGAAAATACGACTGTATTGTATGTGTGTATGGTGATTTTAGGGACCAGTATGGGTTCGAGCATCTCCCTGGCTTATACGATGATTGGCCTGCGCACGGAGGACGAGCAGACGACGGGAGCGCTTTCAGGCATGGCGCAGTCGGCAGGCTATTATTTGGCTGCTTTGGGCCGGTGTGCTTTGGTCTGGTCTTTGATGCTTTTGGCAACTGGGACCACTTGCTTTATCTTATGCTAGGCTGTACGGTGCTGTTTTGGCTCTTTGGCCTTCAGGCCGGTAAAGCCAATACGATAGAGGCAAAAGCTCGGGCACAGGCTGAAAAAGTGTCCTGATTTCTGTACCTTTGCAGCGCCAAAAGACTCGATACTATGCAAGAATTTCTCGCCGAACTCGGTGTTTCCCCAACGCTCTTTAGTTACGTTATTATGCCCGTGCTTATTTTCTTGGCACGTGTTTCGGACGTTTCTATTAATACGCTGAGGATCATGTTTGTCCTAAATGGCAAAAAGAATGTGGCGCCTATTTTAGGTTTCTTTGAGGCTATGATTTGGCTTTTGGCCATCGGCCAAATTTTTCAAAACATCGATAACCCTATGTCTTATATCGCTTATGCGGGAGGCTTCGCCATGGGTAATTATGTGGGCATGACTATAGAGGAACGGTTGGCACTCGGCCGGGTGCTTGTACGGGTGATTTCGCCTTCGCCACTTACGCCGCTTCTCGATTACATGAAGGATGAGAATTACCGCTTCACGGTCGTGGGTGCTGAGGGGCGCTATGGCAAAGTAAATTTGGTGTTCACCGTCATGAAGCGGGATAGTTTGGAGCGTTTCGTTGGGAAGCTGAAGGCAGTGGACGAGAAGGCTTTTTACACTATCGAGAGCGTAAAGCGTGTGAGTGAAGATGAACTGAATGTAATGGAGGATAAACCGCGTTTTAGTACCAAGTTGCGAGGCCTTATTCGGAAATAAGTGGTGTAAATTGCGGAGAGCATACTGTAGGCTAGGCCTGCTGGAGGTGAGGCCTACCCCATTCATCCTATTTTTATTCTTCTAATGCCAGGTTATACAGTTCCATGTACTGTCGAATAGCCTGAGCCAAGGTGTGTTCATCTAGGTTGACATCGATAATTTTTCCGTCTGGGCCCAAAAGCATGGTCGTCGGATAACTGGAAATGTTGAATTTTTCTACGATTTCGTTCGTACTGTCGGAAAGAATTTGTGGCCAATCGATTTGACGTTTATCAAGTACTTTAGCGAAGCCTTTTTGTGATTCACTGGCTATGCCCAAGAAAACTACGTTTTCATTTTCTAACTCCTTAAAGGCTTGCACTATAGAGGGGATTTTCGCCATGCATGGACCACACCATGTACCCCAAAAGTTCAGAAACACATATTTCCCCTGTAAGTCTGTTAAGGATATTTGCTTGTTCGTTGAAAACTCAACTCCTTCAAAATACGGGGCATAGTGACTGGAGTCTTTAGACCAAAACGAATAAGGTATGGTTACTCTTTCTAAGCGTATATGTTGCTGTATAGGATCGACTCCTTGGTATCGATAGAAACGTTTTCCAATCCGTAGCAAATCGCCGTCTTTTTTTATACCTCCCACAGGTCCATTTTCATTTGTAATTAGTAATTCGGGATTACTCAGACTTGGGTCAAAAGAAAAACCCAAATTAAGGCTTAGCTCATGATCGAATAAGTGTGCTTTGCCATGGGATGCAGCTGCATAGTAGATACTGTCTCCATGCGTATTTGTTTTTAGTATAATGGGAATGTTTTTTTCACTTAATCTACCATCTACCACAAATTCAAAGGGGAAAGATAAAGCGTCATCCAGGCTTAGAGCAAGCGGTTCGTTTGTTTGCAGTGGGCTTATTACGTAATCCATTTCATCTGAAACATCTCCATCGTAGTTGCTATCAAATCTGGCTATTCGTTGGCCTGTTTTCGTAGTGCCTACGACTAGAGCCATATAGGAGCGGGTGGTATGATGTGCAGAGGAGTCAACACGGAATGGGTGTTCTTCTTTAAATTTTGCTACGGTGGTAGAATCAATTTTCCCGGATTTTAACAGTTGGTGAAGAAACTGCGGATAATCCACCACCAAATACGATGTTCTAGCTTGGTTCATGTATTCGGGGACTCCGGAAAGCTCAGGTTCGCCTATTTTTATTTTTGGTTTCGTGTTTTCATCGTATTCGAAAAGTAAGCTGTATTTTGGTGTAAAGGCAGCAGTGCCAGGCTCAAGCGTGTAGGGTATTCTCAAGATGCTTTGCGCGGGCAGTTGAATAGAAAAATGAATAAGTACGAAGTACGTAAGCAATATGGTTTTTTTTTCGCTTCGCTAAAAAATAGAGACTAAATCCGCACAAATTTAGTAGTAATATGGATGTAATAATCAATTTCATAGATCATTTTTAAATTTTGAAAACACTAAAATGGGATTTGCAGCTCCATCTAAAGATATCATGTAGTCATAAAAGTTTTTTCCGTATGTATTAATTAAGTCTTTAATTTCATTTTCAGCAGAGGGAAGGGATTCACTAATTTGCAAAACGATTCCTCTAGGAAAATAAGCGATAAACGCATCCTTGTGAATTCCTACATTAGTATTAATAAATAATATTTCGTCAGCAAAAATGTTTTCGCTTAAGATCAGTCTACTGGTTTCCTTAAGAAATAGTCCCCAAACTAAATCCACTCCTCTGCGGAATTTGAATTGAATGACATCATTTGTTTCATGATAAAAAGTCAAACCTTTTACTGTTTTATTTTTTACTGTTTTGTTAAACCATTTCTCATATTGCTTTGTGCTTTTTGGTAGCTCATATTTGTCATTTGAAGCCATGTCGGTAAAATCAAACCAAACTTTTGGTACCATCTTACCGTGTCCATTGATCGTATATATGGTGTCATTTAGTACATGTGTAAACCCAATACTATAAGTGCCTCCTGAAAAAGGATTTTCATAATCTACATAAAGGTTTTTTTCTTGTTTTTCAATAGGTAAATAACGATTTAGTATTTTAGCATCTTTCGTGAAACTGTAGAATTTCGAACAATTTTCTTTTGAAAAACATTGGTTATTGGCGTATCCGATGAGACGAGTGGAATCTAACAGACTCACCTTGTCTAACACGATGTTTTCCAGTTCAGTGGTATAGCCTGTAAATGCTCCATCCTCCGTACTGTACCAGATGATTTTTTCACCTTGCAAAACGCCTATTTCATTGGTGCTTGGATATAAAACGATGTCTCTTAATTCACGATATTCACCGGGTCCTTTGCCTGAGCTACCAAGTTTGAATAAGAATTTTCCTTCGAGATTAAAACAGAATGCTGCTTGGGCAATATCGCAGTCCAGGACGAAAATCCTTTCCTCATGCCTTATGACTTTGTCTATTTTTCCGATTAAGCTTGCATCCGTAACTTCTAGTGGCACTATGTAGTGTTCAGACAGTTTGTCTCGGGTGACTGTAAAGCTCTCCAATATATCCTGTGATCGAACGGTAATCTTTGTTAGTTCCGGTGATGTATCGGCTGCGCTAGTAGGATACACCTTCTGTCCCTGGGAGAAGAAGTGAATGTGTAGGCAGCAGATGCATAGAAGTAGTGCAGGAAAGTGAGTCATATTCACAGTAATGATTTAATTTTTAGATTGTTTGTCTTACATATGTCTGTTAAAGATGAAACAAGAAAAAGCAAACACAGTAAGATTACCTTTATTAGGAGCTTCATTTTCGCATTGAATAATGTGAATTAAATGCGGTCACCTGCCCGAGATCGTACGAAGTGCTTCATTTTCACCCTTACCCCTGATTTCTCCACTGCTCCTTTTCTGCTGAACATGCCGATACAGAATAATATGAAGTGTTATGACACGGTAATCGCTGCTTCGAATTTTCGTTTCTAAAATTATGACAGTTAATTAAATTTAAGTTTATTTTTTTAGTTTTACAAAATTTTTGAATTATTTTTGTTTCATATAGTTTATTGATATGCTAATTCCTACTGTAATAGCTGTTTTGAATCTTTTGTACAGGCAGGTCTCCAGATACTTTGTCCGAACCGTTGAATGCAAAAGTGAATGGAGAGATTTGGTATTAGGTAGATTATTTTTATGATTCGTATAATGCCTTTCGTCGCCAAATATTTTATTCTTGTCTGAGATTAATCTCAAAAAATTGTTTACTTAAATAAGGGAAGTCGGCATGAGGCACAAAAAAAAGTGATTTCGGAAAAATTATTTTTTGTAAAAGCATAGAAAGGGAAAGTATTATTTTCTATAAAAAAGGATTTATAGCTATGTTCTGGTATAGGATAGATTTCTGGAAGGGAAGGGAAGTTATTTTTTAGAAAAATTAATTCTCCACTATTGTAAGTGTTTTTCAAAACAACTATTTTTCCATCAAAAATCTTTGAAATACTGTCCAACGTAATCATTTCATTGCTTATACAGGCATCACAGTCATCATCGCTAAAGACAAAAAATACACTTTTCCCTAGATTGTTCGTGGTTGATTCGTGAAACTCAGTTATGAAAGACAAGAATTTTCTCTTATCAATAAAAACAGAGTTTAAGTAAGTACGGCTTAGAGTAGTTCAAAAAATAGTTTTGAATGTCTTCTTKGTTTGATAAATAGAAATTTCTGTTTTTAATCTTTCCATTTTATTCTTTATTTTTTGATCCGTCTAATAAACAGATGCAAGATCGACCAAGAATTAGAGCCAATATGGAAATAATA